>JAKAXL010000048.1 GCA_021816585.1 Pseudomonadota bacterium
CCTTCGCCTCGCGCGAGATGCGGTCCAGCAGTTGCCGCTCGCGCAGCACCACGAAGCGCCACGGCTGGGTATCGACGGCGCTGGGCGCCTGCACCGCGGCGTGGATCAGCGACTCGAGCACCGGCTGCTCGACCGCGTCGGCGGTGTAGTCGCGCACCGCGCGCCGGTTGTTGATCGCATCCATCAGCTCCATCTCGCCGCCTCCCGCAGGGCCGTGCATCGCAGCCGCCGCGGCGCCCGCGCGCGGCGTACGCAAGCAGTATCGGCGGCGGAGCGGCGGCGCGCGGCGCGGCATGCCGCCGCCGGCTGCGCTGCATCAACAACGCGGCGGGCGGGTGGCCGCGCCGCGCAGGCTCCAGCAGGCTAGCGCGCGGCGCGCTCGATGGCCTGGTAGTCCTCGTCGGACAGCCGGATCGAGGCCGCCGCCATGTTCTGCTCGAGGTGCTCGATGCTGGCGGTGCCGGGAATCGGCAGCATCACCGGGCTGCGGCGCAGCAGCCACGCCAGCGCGATCTGCCCGGCGCCGGCGCGGTGCCGGCGCGCCGCCTCCTCCAGCGGCGAGCCGGGGCGCGCCAGGCTTCCCGCGGCCAGCGGGTACCACGGAATGAAGCCGATGCCCAGGCGCTCGCAATGCTCGAGCACCGGCTCGCTGGCGCGGTCGCCGAGGTTGTAGCGGTTCTGCACTGTCGCGACCGGGAACACCTTGCGCGCGGCCTCGATGTCGTCGACGCCCACCTCGCTGAGTCCGGCGTGGCGGATCAGGCCCTCGTCGAGCATGCGGCGCACCGCGCCGAACTGCTCGTCGCGCGGTACCTTGGGGTCGATGCGGTGCAACTGCCACAGGTCGATGCGCTCGACGCCGAGCTTGTGCAGGCTCTGCTTCACCTGGCCGATCAGGTACTCGGGGCGCCCGTCCGGGCTCCACTGGTCGGGGCCGCCGCGCGTCAGTCCGCCCTTGGTCGCGACCAGCATGCCGGGGTACGGGTGCAGCGCCTCGCGGATCAGGGTCTCCGACACGTCGGGCCCGTAGGAGTCGGCGGTGTCGATGAAGTCGACGCCGAGCGCGGGCAGTCGGCGCAGCAGGCGCAGCGCGCCGTCGCGGTCGGCCGGCGGCCCCCAGATTCCCTTGCCGGTGATGCGCATCGCGCCGAAGCCGAGGCGATGGATCTCGATGTCGCCGCCGACCCGGAACAGGGCCGAGGGCTGCGAAGCACCTTGGGTCATGCGTTCCTCCATGCTGCGGTGGTGTGGCCAGGCATCGGCACATGCTACGGCGTGCGCGGCACGCGCGCAGGCCCTCGCACGCGACGGTCCGCACGGAGCAAGGCCCGCTTCAGGACTGCAGCGACGCGCGAAAGCGCAGCACGCTGAGCAGCAGCATGACCGCGGCCAGCCCGGCCAGCGCGCCCAGCTGCGGCCACAGCACGGCGAAGCCGACCCCCTTGAGGAACACCGCGCGGATCACCACCAGGAAGTAGCGCAGCGGATTGACCAGCGTGAACCACTGCAGCAGGCGCGGCATCGCGGCGATCGGGAACGCGAATCCCGACAGGATGAAAAAGGGATTGACGAAGAAGAAGTTCAGCGCGAAAGCCTGCTGCTGGGTGCGCGAGAAGGTCGACAGCAGCAGACCCAGGCCGATGGTGGCCAGCAGGAACAGCGCGGCACCCACCGCCATCACGCCGAGGGAGCCGACGAAGGGGATGCCGAACCACAGCGTTCCCAGCACCGCCACCAGGCTGATGCTGGCCGAGCCGATGACGAACGACGGCAGGGTCTTGCCGAGGATGAACTCCAGCGGGGTGATGGGGCTGACCATGATCTGCTCCAGCGTGCCGACCTCGCGTTCGCGCACGATGGCGAACGCGGTCATGGTCACCACCTGCAGCAGGGTCAGGCTGCCGATGACCCCGGGGATGAAGAACCAGGTATCGAGCAGTCCGGGGTTGAACCACGGACGCGGCTCCAGTTCGAGGGTCACGCCGGCCGATCGCGCCGGTGCGTGAGGGCGCTGCAGCGCCGCCGCGGCCTGCGCCGCGTAGGCGCCGACGATCTGCCCGACATAGCCGGCGGCGATCAGCGCGGTGTTGGAGTTGGTGCCGTCGACCACCACCTGCAGCGGCGCCGGGCCCTGCCCCTGCAGCGCGCGCTGGAATCCGACCGGAACCACGATGCCCACCACCGCGTCGCCGTCGTCGATGTCGCGCTTGAGCTGCGCCTGGTCGGCGGGAGCCGCCACCACGCGGAAGCGTCCGCTGGCGACGAAGCGCGACACCAGCGCGCGACTGGCCTGGCTGGCGTCCTGGTCGAGCACCGCCGTGGCGACGTCGTGCACGCTGAAGCTCGCGGCGTAGCCGAACAGGAACAGCTGCACCACCAGCGGCAGCACCAGGCGCATCAGCAGCCAGCGGTCCCGGCGCAGCTGCCGGAACTCCTTGAACAGCATCGAATCGAGACGCTCGAACACCTGCCGCTCCCCTTTCGGCCTTCAATCCAGGCGCTTGCGAAAGGCGCTCGCGGCGAGCCAGCCGACGAGCAGCGCGAACGCCGCCAGCGCGGCCAGCGGCCGCCACAGTTCGAGCACGCCGCTGCCCTTGAGGAAGATCGCGCGCAGCAGGGTCACGTAGTAGCGGGCGTAGACCACGTGGGTCACGGCGCGGATGGCCGGCGGCATCTGGTCGATGGGGAAGGTGTAGCCGGACAGCATGGTCGTCGGCAGCATGGTCACCAGCAGCGCGATCTGGCTGGCGCCGAGCTGGCTGCGCACGCGCACCGAGATCAGGTAGCCGATGCCCAGCACGACCACGCTGAACATTCCGGTGGCGACGAACAGGGTCCACGGGCTGCCGCGCATCGGCACGTGGAACCACAGCACCGCCAGTCCGAGGCAGATCAGCGCGTCGATGAAACCGACGACGAAATACGGCAGCAGCTTGCCCAGCATCAGCTCGAAGGCCGTCACCGGGGTCGACACCAGCTGCTCCATCGTGCCGCGCTCCCACTCGCGCGACACGGTCAGCGAGGTCAGCTGCGCGCCGACCAGCGCCAGGATCACCGCGACCACGCCCGGGATGATGAAGTTGCGGCTGTCCAGGGTCTCGTTGTACCAGGTCGCCGGCTGCAGATCGACGCCGCCGGCGCTCGGCGCCGCGCTGCCGGAGGCCGCCAGCCGGCGCGCCTGCAGCTCGGCCTGATCCTGCGCCACCGCCGTCTGCAGATAGCCCAGCGCGATGTTGGTGGTGTTGACGTCGGTGGCGTCGAACACGGCCTGCAGCTGCGCGGCTCCGGTGGACGCCAGGCGCCGCGAGAAGTCCACCGGGATGACGACCGCCGCGGCGCAGGTCCCGCGGTCCAGCGCGGCGCGCAGCCCGGCATCGTCGGTCGGGGCTGCCACGACGTCGAACCATCCGCCGCCGCCCAGCGAGCCGACGATGCCGCGGCTGAGCTGGCTGTGCTCGTGGTCGACCACGCAGAGCGGGACGTGGCGGATGTCCAGGCTGACGCCGTAGCCCAGCAGCCCCATCTGCATCAGCGGCATCAGCAGCGCGATGGCCAGGCTGCGCGGGTCGCGCAGGATCTGCAGCGACTCCTTGCGAGCCACCGCGAACAGGCGGCGCAGTTTCATGACGCGGCCTCGCGCCGGCCCAGCGCCACCTGGCGCACGAACACGTCCTCCAGGCTGGGGGGAACGCGCCGTGCCTCGCCGCTGCGCAGCCCGGATCGGCGCAGCAGCTCGCCGAGCTGCTGCACCGGCGGCGCGCCCTGCCCCAGCAGCACGTGCACGCGGTCGCCGAAGATCGCCGCGTCGACCACGCCCGGCAGCGCGGCCAGGCTCTGCAGTGCCCGGCCCAGCGGGCTGCAGTCGATCTCCACCAGATCGGCGCCGAGCCCGCGCGTGCGCAGTTCCCCCGGGCTGCCGGCGGCCACCAGGCGGCCGCGGTCGATCATCGCGATGCGGTTGCAGTACTCGGCCTCCTCCATGTAGTGGGTCGACACCAGGATGGTCACGCCGTCGCCCGCCAGATCGTGGATCAGGTCCCAGAAGCGTCGCCGCGCCGATGGCTCGACCCCGGACGTGGGCTCGTCGAGGAACAGCACCGGCGGGCGGTGCAGGATCGCGCAGCCCAGCGCCAGGCGCTGCTTCCAGCCCCCGGCCAGCGTGGCCACCAGCGCGTCGCCGCGCCCCTCCAGCCCGGCCATCGACACCGCGTAGTCGAGGCGCTCGCGCAGCAGCGGCCGCGGCACGCGGTAGATCCCCGCGAAAAAGCGCAGGTTCTCCGTCACCGTGAGATCGCCGTACAGCGAGAATTTCTGCGACATGTAGCCGATGTGCTCGCGCAGGCTCTGCGCCTTCCGCAGCACGTCGAATCCCGCCACCTCGGCGCTGCCCTCGCTGGGACGCAGCAGGCCGCACAGCATGCGCATGGTGGTGGACTTGCCGGCGCCGTTGGGGCCGATGAACCCCATCACCTCGCCGCGGGCGACCCGCAGATCCAGATGGTCGACCGCGACGAAATCGCCGAAGCGCCGGGTCAGCCCCTGCGCGCGGACCGCGTCGACCTGCGTGCTCATGACGCCCGCGGCGGCTCGTCCGGCTGCTCGAGCAGCGCGACGAACACGTCCTCGATTCCGGCCTGCGCGCCGGCCACGCTCAGTCCCGGCTCGCCGGCCAGCGCGGCGCGGATCTCGTCGGCGCGGCGCTGCGCGTCGTCGACGCGCACGTGCACGCGGTCGCCCATCAGCAATGTTCCGAGCACCCCCGGCAACGCCGCCAGGCGCGCGCGCAGCTCGCGCGGATGCGCGGCGCCCACGGCCAGCAGCGCACCCGGCATGCGCGCCTTCAGCCCCGCCGGGGTGTCGCAGTAGCGCAGCTCGCCGGCGTGGAACAGGGCCAGGCGCGAGCAACGCTCGGCCTCGTCCATGTAGGCCGTGGCCATGACGATGGCGACTCCGGTTTCGCGCAGACGGTACAAGATGCTCCAGAAGTCGCGGCGCGACACCGGGTCGACCCCGGTGGTCGGCTCGTCCAGCAGCAGCACGCGCGGCGCGTGGATCAGCGCGCAGGCCAGCCCCAGCTTCTGCTTCATGCCGCCGGACAGCTGGCCGGCCAGCCGGCGCTCGAAGCCGGCCAGTCCGGCGGCGCGCAGCAGCTCGGCGCCGCGGCTTCGCCGCTCGGCGCCCGACACGCCGAACAGGTCGGCGTAGAAGCGCAGGTTCTCGGCCACCGTCAGGTCCTCGTACAGGCCGAAGCGCTGCGGCATGTAGCTCAGGCGCAGCTTCGCCGCCTCCGGGTCGGCGAGCACGTCGACGCCGTCGACCTCGATGCTGCCGGCCTGCGGGCCGAGGACCCCGGCCAGCATGCGCATGGTCGTGGTCTTGCCGGCGCCGTCGGGGCCGACCAGCCCGAAGATCTCGCCCGCGGCGACCTCGAAGGACACGTCGCGCACCGCGCTCAGCCTGCCGAAATCGCGTCGCAGGCCGCGCGCGCGCACCGCCATCGCCGCCGCGTCCATCACCGCACCGGCAGGCGCGCCAGCGTGACCTCCACCGGCATGCCGGGAAGCAGCAGGTGGCGCGGGTTGTCGACGTCCACGCGCAGCCGGTACACCAGGGTCACGCGCTCGGCGCGGGTCTCCACGGTCTTCGGCGTGAACTCGGCCTGCGGCGAGACGAAGGACACGCGGGCGTTCCAGACATGCCCCGGGGCGCCGTCGGCACGCACCTGCGCCGGCTCGCCCAGGCGCACGTGCCCGAGGTCGGGCTCGTTGAGGTAGCAGCGCACCCAGACATGGTCGAGATCGTCGAGGGTGTAGATGGCCACCCCGGGTCCGGCGAGTTCGCCGAGTTCGGCCTCGCGCACCGCCAGCACCCCCGACACCGGAGCCCGCAGCACCGTGTATCCCAGGTTCAGGCGATCCATCGCCACCTTCTGCCGCGCGGCGTCGAGGTTGGCCGCGGCGAGTTCGACGTTGTCGGCGGCCACGCGCCGCAGCGCGTCGTCGCGGCCCAGCGCGGCGGCCGACTGGGCATCGGCGGTCGCCGCCTGGTCGGCGGCCTGGCGCGACATCGCGCCGGCGGCCAGCTGGCCGCGCGCGCGCCGCAGGTCGCCGCGCTTTTGCGCGAGGTCGGCGCGGTCGGAGGCCAGCGTGGCCTCCTGCGCCGACAGGTTGCCGCGCGCCACCTGCAACTGACGCGCCGCGACCTGCGCGGCGGCCTGGTCGATGTCGAGCTGCTGCCGGTACACGCGGTCGTCGATGCGCGCCAGCACCTGGCCGGCAGCCACCGCCCGCCCCTCGTCGTAGGGCAGCCGGGTGATCGTGCCCTGCACGTTGGCAAAGCTCAGCACGCTCTCGTGCGCCTCGATGTTGCCGGTGAGCACGATGCGCCCGGGGGGCGTCGGCGGGCCGAACACCCGGTCGTGCAGCGGCGGCCACCAGGCCAGCGCGACAAGCGCCGCGGCCAGCACGGCAAGGACGGCGATGCGCAGCGCGAGCTTCATGACCCGAGGAGTGTGTGCCGCGCCTGCGCCGCGCGCATTGACCTGCGTCAGCGCGTCGCCGCGCGACTCGTCCGCATCCGCGACGGCCTGGCCTGCCCGCAACGCACGACGCGGAATTGCCGATCGTCAATGTTTCTCCGGCGGCTACGCGCAACATGGCCGTGCATCGGCTCGAAGGAGACACCATGATGCAAGCCGCCGAGGAGACAGGGTCGCGCAGGCACGCGGCCGCCGCCGTGCGACTGTGGCGCGACGCCGCCGCGCTGGCCGCCCTGCTGCTGGGCATGGCCGCCGCGCATGCCGCACCGCCGCCCGCGGCCGGCCGTGCGGCCGGCTTCATCGGCGCCCACGCCGCGTCGACCTCCGCGCCGGCGCCGGTCGACTCGTGGCGCGTGGTGCCCGAGGTGCAGCACGGCGGCGTCGGCGCCGAGCTGCCGCAGGACCACCGCGACTTCGCGCAGCTCAAGGGGCCGTTCACGTCGCCGGAGCAGGTGACCAGGGCCTGCCTGGAGTGTCACCGCGATTCCGCGCACCAGGTGATGTCCACGATCCACTGGACCTGGAAGGCGTGGGACCCGAACACCCGCCAAATGGTCGGCAAGAACCATGTCTACAACAATTTCTGCGTCAGCCCGGTCAGCAACGAGCAGTTCTGCACGGTCTGCCACGCCGGCTACGGCAGCACCGACCCGGACAAGTTCATCCCCTTCGACCAGCGCACGCAGGACCACGTCGACTGCCTGGTCTGCCACGACCGCACGAAGACCTATCACAAGATCCCGTTCATCGGCGGCAACCCGGCGCTGAGCAAGATCGCGGTGCGTCCCGGGTGCGGCGAGGTCTACGGCACCGACCAGCCCTACGTGATGCCGGAGGACCTGGCCTACATCGCGCAGCATGTGGGCTCGCCCACGCGCTACACCTGCGGGCAATGCCACTTCTACGGCGGCGGCGGCGACGGCGTGAAACACGGCGACCTCGACAGCACGATGGCGCAGCCGTCGCGCGCCGAGGACGTGCACATGGACGCCAAGGGCCTGGACTTCAGCTGCCAGCAATGCCACCGCACCGCCAACCACCAGGTCAGCGGGTCGCGCTACGTCACCGACGTGACGCCGCGCCACGGCCGCTACATGCGCGGCGCCGCGCACAACGGGCAGGCGGCCAGTTGCGTGTCCTGCCACGGCCGCACCCCGCACACCGGCAAGGACCTGGATGCGCGCATCGAGGCGGCGACGCTGAACATGCACACCCGCACGATCGCCTGCGAGAGCTGTCACATCCCCGCGTTCGCACGCGGCGGCCTGCCGACCAAGATGGAGTGGAACTACGCCACCGCCGGCAAGCTGGCTCCCAACGGTTCGCCGCTGGTGATCGACAACCGCAAGGGCTGGAACACCTACTGGGGCGTCAAGGGCAGCTTCGAATGGGCCGAGAACGTCGTGCCCAGCTACCGCTGGTTCAACGGAACCGAACGCTGGATGACCATCGGCTCCAGGGTGGGGGACTTCGAGAACGCGAAGGGCGTGGTGCAGATCAACGCCATCGAAGGCGGCCCGGGCGACGGCCGTTCGAAGATCTTCCCCTTCAAGATCATGCGCAACAACCAGCCCTACGACACGCGCACCGGCATCCTCGCCGTATTCCACTCCTTCGGCTTCGACAAGGATGCCTACACCATGAGCTACGACTGGCAGACGGCGATCGCCAACGGCATGAAGGCCGCGCACCTGCCCTACTCGGGGCACTACGGCTTCGTGCACACGGAGATGTACTGGCCCATCGACCACATGGTGGCGCCTGCGGCGCAGGCGCTGAGCTGCATGCAGTGCCACGCCGACCAGGGCCGGCTGCAGCAGATCTCGGGCGTGTACATGCCGCACCGCCCGCGTGACCACTCCCGCTGGATCGAGCGCATCGGGCTGGCGGCGGCGGCCCTGGCCTTCGCCGCGGTGCTGCTGCACGGGCTGGTGCGTGTCGGCCTGTGGCTGCTGCGCCGGCGCCGCTGAGTGCACCCGCCGTCCCCCCGCCGAGGCCATCCGAGGAGCCCGCGATGCCCACCCGACGCATCTACCTGTTCACCCGCTTCGAGCGCTTCTGGCACTGGAGCCAGGCCGCGCTGGTGCTGACCATGCTCGCCACCGGCTTCGAGATCCACGGCTATCTCGGCGGCCTGGACTTCCAGCACGCGCTGCTGGTGCACGAGTACGCGGCGTGGCTGCTGAGCCTGCTGTGGATGTTCGCGATCTTCTGGCACTTCACGACCGGCGCGTGGAAGAACTACATCCCCGACCTGCGGCCGCACAGCCTGTGGACGGTGGCCCGCTACTACGCCTGGGGCATGTTCGCGGGCGAAGCGCACCCGTACCGCAAGCAGCCGTTTCGCAAGCACAACCCGCTGCAGCGCCTGGCCTACCTGTGGCTCAAGCTGATGATCAACCCGTTGATCTGGGGCAGCGGACTGCTGCTGCTGTTCTACAGCTACGACTGGCTGCGCCTGACGCCGCTGCACCTGCAACTCGGGTGGGTCGCGCTGACCCACACCGCGGCCGCGTACATGATGCTGGTGTTCTTCATCGCGCATGTCTACCTGGCCACCACCTCGCACCCGCCCGGCGCGTACATACGCTCGATGCTCACGGGCTGGGAGGACGAGGCCGACGCGGCCGCCGACGAAGCCTGACGGCGACCCTCCCGCAAACCTCCGGAGCGACGTATGAACCAGTCGAAGCCTTCGCCCGCGCGCCCGCGGCGCGCCGCCGCGCCGCGGGCCTGCGCCGCCCTGCTGCTGGCCGCGTCCGCCGCCTGCGCGGTCGCGCGCCCGGCAGGCGCCGCCGACGCGGTGCCGAACCTGCAGGGGGCCGCGGTCACCGACCTGCCCGGACCGCCGTCCGCGGTCGCCTCCGGGGACCGCTCGGTGCTGCCCGCGATCCGCCTGAAGGACGGCGCGGTGGTGCTGGATTCGGCGGTCCTGCTGAAGGTCTACGTGTACGCCTATACGGCCCAGCCGGTCGACGACACCGCGATCCTGACCCCGAACACGCAGATGATCCACCCGCCCGCGGCGGTGCACGCGACGCCGGGCCAGGCGCGCGAGATCGCCTCCATGATCGGCTTCGCGCGCGCCCATCCGCGGCTGCTGATCCGGGTCGACGACATCGCGCTCGACGCCCGCGTCGCGCAAGGCGGCTACTACCCGATCGACAACCGCCTGTTCATCCACGACGCCGGCTACTACTTCGACAATTCGCCCTACCACTACCGCTACCAGTCGCCGCGGCAGTTCCGCCACCTGCATTGCGAGGACCCCGCGGTGATCCGCGACATCGACCGTTCCATCGCCAACTTCGTGCATTTCGACATGGACATCGCCTGCACGGTGCTGGGCGCCGACGCGAAGTCCCACGCGCTGCTGCTGCGGATCGACGAGGTGCGCCTGCGCGACGCGGTTGGAAACGTGCTGATCGACCGCAAGCGCGATTGAGTCGCGGGTCGCGCGGCGCCGATGCGCGACAATCGGCGCATGGGAGTCGACGACCGGGACTGGTACCGCCAGGCGCAGCAGCAACGGCAGGCGCCGGGACCCGGCATGCCCGGCGCGCCCCGCCGCCGGCCCGACACCTTCTCGATGGTCGTGCTGTGGCTGGTCATCGGCGCCGTGCTGTACCTGGTCGTCGACAGCCTGCTGCCCGGCATGCGCGCGCCGGCGGTACGCGCGGGCCGTGCCGCAGAACTGCTGCTGAGCCCCGGGAGCGACGGCAACTACGAGGTCGGCGGATCGATCAACGGCGTGCCGGTGCGCTTCATCGTCGACACCGGCGCCTCGACGGTCAGCGTCTCGCAGGCGCAGGCCCGGCGCATGGGGCTGGTCGGCTGCCGCGACACGCTGGCGCAGACCGCCAACGGCCATGTCGTCGGCTGCATCGGCGTGGCCCGCGACATGCGCTTCGGCCCGTTCCACGCGAAGGACGTGCAGGTCGCGGTGCTGCCGAAGCTGGGCGGCGACGCGCTGCTGGGCATGAACGTGCTGTCGCAACTGCAGGTGGTGCAGCAGGACGGGCGCATGCTGCTTCGCGTGCCGCCTCGCAACGCGCGCTGAGCCTGCCGCGCCGCGGACGGCGCGCGATGCTCAGGCCGCCGGCGCGGCCTCGCGGAACAGGTCCAGGTCGACGTTGGCGCCGCTGAGCACCACCGCCACGCGCTGTCCGCGCAGGCGCTCGCGCAACGCCAGCGCACCGGCCAGCGCGGCCGCCCCGGCGCCCTCGGCCAGGTTGTGCGTGGCCGTGTAGTACAGGCGCATCGCGTCGAGCACCGCGGCGTCGTCGACACGCACGATGTCGTCGACATGGCGCCACAGGATCTCCATCGCGTCCAGGTCGGGAACGCGGCAGGCCATGCCGTCGGCCACCCGCGTGGTGGCCGCCACCGCTTCGATGCGCCGGGTCTCGAAGGCGCGTGCGTGCGAATCGGCATGCGCCGACACCACGCCGACGATGCACGTGCGCAGGCCGAGCGCCTCGCGCGCCGCCACCGCCGAGCAGATCCCCGAGCCCTGGCCCACCGGCACCAGCGCGACGTCGATGTCGGGCACCGCGCGAAACAGCTCCAGCCAGTAGCTGGCCACGCCGAGCAGCAGATCGCGGTGGAAGGACGGGATCATGTGCAGCCCGTCGCGCCGCGCCAGCATCCCGGCATGCTCGCGCGCTTCCTGGAAGTCCTCCCCGTGCTCGATGAGCTCGACGCCGAGCGCGCGCATCGCCGCGTTCTTCTCGCGGCTGTTGCCGTGCGGCACCACGATGCTGGCGCGCAGGCCGTGGCGCCGCGCCGCGAAACCCACGCTCTGGCCGTGATTGCCGCGCGTGGCCGAGATCACTCCCGGGCAATCCGGCTCGCGACGGCGCAGCGCATCGAAATAGCTCAGGCCGCCGCGCACCTTGAACGCGCCGGTCGGCGTGTGGTTCTCGTGCTTGACCCACAGCTCGGCACCGGCCAGCCCCTGCAGCAGCGGCCAGGCGTACTGCGGGGTGGGCGGCATCGCCCGGTACACCAGCGCGGCGGCGGCCTCGAGTTCGGCAAGCGAGGGGAGTTGGATCATCGGATTCGACGGGACGGGTTCGGGCAGGTCCATCTAATAGCCGACGGCCTGGCCGTCCCGGCGCGAGTCGCTCGCGGCGACGTAGCCGTCGCGCGCATCGTCGGAGAGCTTCCACACGAACTGGCCGGACCCGAAGTCCATGTACGGGTCGCCGTCGGCCGCGATCACGTGCCCCAGCGCGCGCAGACCCTCCACGGTGGCCGCCGGCATCGTCGATTCGCAGTCCACCGACAGGCCGGTGGCGACCTTCCAGCGCGGCGCATCGCAGGCCGCCTGCGGCTGCTGCGCGTGCACGAGCATGCGCACGAGGGTCTGCAGATGTCCCTGCGGCTGCATGTTGCCCCCCATCACCCCGAAGCTCATGCGCGGACGGCCCTGCTGCGTGACGAAACCGGGGATGATGGTGTGGAACGGCCGGTTGCCGCCCCGCACGAGGTTCGGATGGCCCGGCTGCAGCGTGAAGCCCTGCCCGCGGTTCTGCAGGCTGATTCCCAGCTCCGGCACCACCACGCCGCTGCCGAAACCCATGTAGTTGGACTGGATCAGGCTGACCATCATGCCGCGCTCGTCGGCGGCGCTCAGGTAGATGGTGCCGCCGCGCGGCGGCGTGCCGGGCCCGAAGTCGCCGGCGCGCCGCGGGTCGATGCGCGCAGCGCGACGCGCCAGATAGTCCGCGTCGAGCAGGTCGTCGGCGCGGACCTCGGTCATCGCCCGCGGGTCGGCGACCCAGCGGTAGGTGTCGGCGAAGGCCAGTTTCATGGCCTCGACCTGCAGGTGCTGCGACTCCACGCCGTCGACCGGCAGCCGGGCGAAGTCCAGCTCGTCCAGCATGCCCAGCGCCATCAGCGCGGCGATGCCCTGGCCGTTGGGTGGAATCTCGTGCACCGTGAAGCCGGCGAAGTCCTTCGAGATCGGCTGCACCCACTCGGGGCGCCACTGCGCGAGGTCGTGCAGGCTCAGGCTGCCGCCATGTTCGCGCGCGTGCTCGACCAGGCGCTCGGCGATGCGCCCGCGGTAGAAGTCCTCGCCGCCGCTGTCGGCGATGCGCCGCAGCGTCGCCCCGGCGGCGGCGAACTCGAAACGCTCGCCCGGCCGCGGAACGCGCCCGCGCGGCAGGAAGGTCTCGGCGAATCCGGGCTGCTCGCGCAGCAGCGGCGCCTGCGCCGCCCATTTGCCGGCGACGATGCTCGCCACCGCGTGGCCGCGCTCGGCCAGCTCGATGGCCGGCTCCAGCACGTCGCCCAGCGGCAGGCTGCCCAGGCGGCGCGACAGCTCGACCCAGCCGCCGACCGCGCCGGGGGTGGTCACGCTGTCCCAGCCGCGCACCGGCAGCCTGCCGCCGTGGCGGCGCTCGAAGTATTGCGGGCTCCAGGCCTGCGGCGCGACCCCGGAGGCGTTCAGCCCGAGCAGGCGCGAACCGTCCCAGACCAGCGCGAACAGATCGCTGCCCAGCCCGTTGGAAACCGGCTCGACGATGGTCATCGCGGCCGCCGCGGCGATCGCCGCGTCCACCGCGTTGCCGCCCTTGAGCAGCATGCGCAGTCCCGCCTGCGCGCCCAGCGGCTGCGAGGTGGCGACGACATTGCGCGCCATCAACGGGCTGCGCAGCGTCGGATAGGGATTGCTCCAGTCGAATTCCAGGCTCATGTCCGAACGCAGCAAGGCGACTGCCACGCACGCGCGCGAAGGGCCCGCGTGCTCTCCACGCCGATGGTACACAAGCGCTGCGCCGCGGCGCCGCCCCCGGCCCGCGCCGCGGCGCGCCGGCGAGTAGCATGGCGGGGCCCAGGAGAACCAGCCCGTGACCGGCAGCCCCACCTACGACGACGTCCTCGCCGCCGCGCAGCGCATCCGCGGCCATGCCCACGAGACCCCGGTGATGCGCTCGAGCACCCTCGACGCCGAGCTCGGCGCGCAGCTGTTCCTCAAGTGCGAGAACCTGCAGCGCATGGGCGCCTTCAAGTTCCGCGGCGCCTTCAACGCGCTGTCGCGCCTCGACGCGGCACGGCGCCGCGCCGGCGTGGTGGCCTTCTCGTCGGGCAACCACGCGCAGGCGATCGCGCTGTCGGCGCGCCTGCTGGGAATCCCGGCCACCATCCTGATGCCGCACGACGCGCCGGCCGCGAAGGTCGAGGCCACGCGCGGCTACGGCGGCCGCGTCGTGGTCTACGACCGCTACCGGCAGGACCGCGAGCTTCTCGGGCGCGAACTCGCCGAGCGCGAGGGCCTGACGCTGATCCCGCCCTACGACCACGCCGACGTGCTCAGCGGGCAGGGAACGGTGGCCAAGGAGCTGTTCGAGCAGGTCGGGGAACTCGACGCGCTGTTCGTGCCGCTGGGAGGCGGCGGGCTGCTGTCGGGCTGCGCGCTGGCCACGCGCGCGCTGTCGCCGCAGTGCCGGCTGTACGGCGTCGAGCCCGCGGCGGGCAACGACGGCCAGCAGTCGTTCAGGAGCGGCGCCATTGTGCACATCGACACCCCGCGCACCATCGCCGACGGGGCGCAGACCCAGCACCTGGGGCAACTGACCTTCCCGATCATCCGCCGCGACGTCACCGACATCGTCACCGCCGGCGACTCCGAGCTGGTCGATGCGATGCGCTTCCTGGCCGCGCGCATGAAGCTGCTCGTCGAGCCCACCGGCTGCCTGGGGCTGGCGGGCGCCCGGAGCATGAAGGGACAGATCGACGGGCTGCGCGTCGGGGTCGTGCTCAGCGGCGGCAACGTCGACCTGGCCCGCTTCGCCGAGCTGGTGGCGCGCTAGCACCGCCCGCGACGCGACGAATCGCGCACGGTTTCATCCAACGCAAACCGGCCGGGGCCGACAGCCCCTAGGCTGGGTCTTTTTCGAGACCGAGAGAGACTGTCGATGGACCAAGCACGTATAGGCTGCGAAAGGCTTCGCGCCAAGGTCATGGATGCGGATGCCGCGGCCGCGCTGATCACCCCCGGAAGCACCGTCGGGCTGAGCGGCTTCACCGGCTCGGGCTACCCGAAGTCGGTGCCGCTGGCGCTGGCACGCATCATCGAACGCCACAACGCCGCCGGCGAGAAGTTCCGCGTGCGCGTGTGGACCGGCGCATCCACCGGGCCCGAACTCGACGGCGCGCTGGCGAAGGCCAACGGAATCGAGTTCCGGCTGCCCTACAACTCCGACCCGATCGCCCGCGAGCGCATCAACCGCGGCGAGATGGAGTATTTCGACATGCACCTGAGCCAGGTCGCCCCGATGGCCTGGCAGGGCTTCCTCGGCCCCCTCGACACCGCCGTGGTCGAGGTGTCGGCCATCCTGCCCGACGGCTCGCTGGTGCCGTCGTCGTCGGTGGGCAACAACAAGACCTGGCTCGACCGCGCGGGCAGGATCATCCTGGAAGTCAACCGCTGGCAGAGCGAGTCCCTCGCCGGCATGCATGACATCTACTACGGAACCGCACTTCCGCCGCATCGTGTACCGATTCCGCTGGTGCGGCCAGACGATCGCATCGGCGAACCCTACTTGCGCTGCGACCCCGACAAGGTGGTCGCGGTGGTCGAGACCGACGCTCCCGATCGCAACCTGCCCTTCGCCGCCCCCGACGCCACGGCGCGCGCGATCGCCGGCCACCTGCTGGAATTCCTGCGCCACGAGGTACGCGTGGGCCGGCTGCCGCACTCGCTGCTGCCGCTGCAGTCCGGCGTCGGCAACGTCGCCAACGCGGTGATGTCGGGGCTGCTCGACGCGCCCTTCGACAACATGAGCGCCTACACCGAGGTGATCCAGGACGGCATGCTCGAACTGCTGGCCGCCGGCAAGCTGCGCATCGCGTCGGCCACCGCCTTCTCGCTCAGCCCGCAGGCGGCGTCGGCGCTGAACGCGGACATGGCGCGCTACCGCGACAAGCTGATCCTGCGCCCGCAGGAGATCAGCAACCATCCCGAACTGATCCGGCGCCTGGGCTGCATCGCGATGAACGGGCTGATCGAGGCCGACATCTACGGCAACGTGAACTCCACCCACGTGATGGGATCGCGCATCCAGAACGGCATCGGCGGATCGGGCGACTTCGCGCGCAATGCCTACGTGTCGATCTTCCTGACCCCGTCGACGGCGAAGGACGGCGCGATCTCGTGCATCGTCCCGCAGGCCAGCCACGTCGACCACATCACGCAGGACGTGCAGGTCATCGTCACCGAGCAGGGGCTGGCCGACCTGCGCGGGCTGTCGCCGAAGCAGCGTGCGCGCGCCATCATCCGGCACTGCGCCCACCCCGACTACCGGCCGGCGCTGGACGAGTATTTCCGCCGCGCCCGCGAGCACTCCTACGGACAGCAGTCGCCTTCGCTGCCGGGCGAGGCGCTGTCGTGGCACGAGCGATTCATGCGCACCGGCAGCATGCGCGCCTGATCCGGCTGCGACGCGGCGGCTTCGCCGGCTTTGCGGCGACGCGCCTGCAGCGGCACGAACAGCAGGGTGAGCGCGAGACACGCCAGCAGCAGCAGCACCAGGTCGTGCAGCGACAGCCGGAAGGCGCGCAGGTAGTCGACCGCGACCGGGTGCGCTCCCAGCGCCGCGAAGAACACGCCGCCCAGCACCGCCGCGCCCACCGCCGAACCGATCTGCAGGGTCGCGGTGATCATGCCCGAGGCCACGCCGGCTCGCTCGGCCGCCACCTCGGCCAGCACGATGCGCAGCACCGACGGCAGGGTCAGCCCCTGCCCGGCGCCGGCGATGCACAGACCGACGTAGAAACCCCAGCCCGGCGCGTCGGCCCCGGCCCGCCACGCCGCCAGCGCCAGACCCGTCGACAGCAGGCCGAAGCTCAGGCTCAGCGTGGCGTGCGAGCCGATGCGCGAG
Organism: Pseudomonadota bacterium; assembly: GCA_021816585.1. Lineage (GTDB taxonomy): Bacteria > Pseudomonadota > Gammaproteobacteria > Burkholderiales > Burkholderiaceae_C > Thiomonas_A. The sequence continues at coordinate 16,429 of JAKAXL010000048.1, forward strand.
ACGAGCCGCGGCAGCAGCAGCGGCGCCGCCAGGAAGCCGAAGCCGAAGGGCAGGATCGCCAGGCCCGAGCGCAGCGGACTCCAGTGCAGCCCGGCCTGCAGGTAGATGCCGAAGCCCATGAAGAACACGCTCATCCAGTAGAACAGGAAGGCCAGCAGCAGGCCCAGCGTGAACACCGGATTGCCGAAAAGGCGCAGGTCGATCAGCGGATCCCGGCCACGCTCGAGGCGCCGTCGCTCGACCCGCACGAACAGCGGCAGCAGCAGCGCGGCCGCCGCCAGGCTGATCCCGGTCCACGCCGGCCAGTGCAGCTCGGGGCCGCGGGTCAACGCGACGATCAGCAGCAGCAGCAGGCCCGACAGCAGCAAGGTTCCCGGCAGATCGATGCGCGCGCCGCGGGGCGGCCGGCTCTCCGGCAGGTGGCGCCAGCTGCCGAACAGCGCGACCAGCCCGATCGGCAGGTTGACGAGGAAGATCGCACGCCAGCCCAGGCCGAAGGGATGCAGGCTGATCAGCGCGCCGCCGCCGAGCTGGCCGACCACCGCCGCGACGCCGTAGACGAAGCCGAACAGTCCCATCACCCGCACCTGCTCACGTCCGCTGAACACGCTGCGGATGGTCGCCAGCACCTGCGGAGTCAGCGTCGCCGCGAACACGCCCTGCAGCACGCGCCCGCCCACCAGCACGCCGGGACTCGGCGCCAGGCCGCACAGCGCCGACGCCGCGACGAATCCGGCCATCGCGATCATGAACATGCGCTTGCGCCCGTACAGGTCGCCGAGTCGGCCGCCGGTGATCAGCACCACCGCATTCGCGCAGGCGTAGGCGGAGATCACGAACTGCAACTGCGAGTCGCTCGCGCCGAGCCCGCCGCGGATGGCCGGAAGCGCCAGGTTGACGATGAAGTAGTCCAGCGGCGGCAGGATGGCGCCGATCAGCAGCATCGCCAGCGCCCAGCCGTGATGCTGCGAACCCCGCTGCGCTCCGGGGGGCGACGGCGCGTCCGGCAGCGGCCGCGTGGACATGGAAGACATGGTGACGACTCGTTGGAAGCCTGCTGCGCACGGGGCGCCGCGAGGCCGGATCCGGCATTGTCCGTCGGCCCCGCGAAACGCGCAGGACATATCCGCGGTTGAAAAACCGGGCGCCCGCATGGATACTCGGGGCAGCTCCGCCACGACGACCCGCGCACACCGACGCACGCCTGGTCACCAACGGTAGCGGCGCGATACACACCCACGAGAGGAGATCCTTCATGCACCGTACCGATCCCGCGAGTTCCCGACACCCGCTGCGCGCCGCCGTCTGGCTCGCCGGCGCCTCGCTTGCGCTGGCCTGCAGCCTGCCGGCGCGCGCGGACACCGCGCCTGCGGGCAAGTTCACCGCGACGGCCAAGGTCGCCTCGGCGGACGAGGCCGCGCAGCAAGGCGCGCAGATCTTCGCCAACGACACCTTCGGCACGAAGCAGACCTGGGTCCCGTCGAACTCCTTCAGCAACCACCTGATGACCTGCGCCGCCTGCCACACCGACGGCGGCAAGACCGAAGGCACGACCCCCTCGGGCGCGCACCTGCCGAGCCTGATCGGCGCGGCCGCCAAGTACCCGAAGTTCAAGAAGAAGAAGCACGAGGTCTACACGCTGGAGCGGCAGATCGTGCATTGCGTGCGCGCCGGGATCATGGGCAAGCCGCCCGCCTACGACAGCCCCGAGATGGTCGACCTCGTCGCCTACCTGACCCAGCTGTCGCGCGGCGCCAGCATGGGCCAGCAGTTCTCGCACTAGTCCTCGCAGCAACGGGGGGCGCCGGCCCCCCGGGGCATTCCCGCTGATACACGCTGTTTCACGGGATACCCGGCGTACATCAATGTTGCGCGAGCGCCAGCCCGCGCAGAATCCGGCTGACCCGGATCGACCCCGCCTGGTGCGCGTGCCCGTGCCGCGCGGCGGAGGTTCCCGGCAGACGCCACGCAGATGTCCGATCGCCAGCCGCCCGCGGATGCCCTGGCGAGGATCGCAGGCTCCGGCCGCACGCGCATGTATGTGTTCGCGTACGTGCTTGCCGCGAGCCTGTGGATCCTCGTCTCCGACCGCGTCCTGCGCATTGCCGTTCCCTCGCCGGGAGCGGCCGAGGCGCTCGCGTCGGCGAAGGGCATCGGCTTCGTGCTGCTCAGCGCGCTGCTGCTGATGCTGCTGCTGCGCCGGCTGTCGCGCGCGGCCGAGGCCCAGGCCGCCGCCGACGCGGAGCTGCGGCGCGACGTCACGCGCATGCGTGCGATGTTCGCCGACATCGTCGAGAGCTCCGCCGACGCCATCTACGCGAAGGACCGCGACGGACGCTACCTGGTGATGAACCGGGCCGCCGAGCGCGTGCTGGGGCTTGCCCGCGGCGAGGCCCTCGGCGCCCCCGACGACAAGTTGTTCCCGGCGCAGCAGGCGGCCAGGCTGCGCGCCCGCGCGCGCGAGATCTTCGAGAACCGGACGCTGCAAACCTTCGACGACCCGGTCGTGGTCGACGGCGAGCCGAGGCTGTTCCTCACCACCGCGGGTCCGCTGCGCGACGCGCAGGGCCAGGTCATCGGCAGCTTCGGGATCTCGCGCGACGTCACCGAACAGCGGCGCAGCGCGGCACGGCTGGAGCTGACCGCCACGGCCTTCGAGATGGCCGGCCTGGGCATCTCGATCTCGGACGCCGCGACCAACCGCCTGCTCGAGGTCAACCCCGCCTTCGCCGAATGCCGCGGCCGCGGCCGCGACGACTTCATCGGACTGCCGATCGCGCAGTTGTTCCCGCCGGAGCTCGCGCAGCAGATGCAGGCCGCGCAGGCGCAGGTCGACGTGCGCGACCACCTGGTGTTCGAGAGCGAGAACCTGCGCGCCGACGGTTCGCGCTTTCCGGTGCGCTTCGACATCACGCTGCTGCGCGACGAGCAGGGCCGGCCGCTGCACCGCATCGCCTTCTCGCAGGACCTCAGCGCGAAGCGGCGGGCCGAGCGCGAGCTGGCACTGAGCGCCAAGGCTTTCGAGATGGCCGAACTGCCGGCCAGCATCGCCGACGCGCGCAGCAACACGACCCTGGACGTCAACGCCGCCTTCGCGCGCCTGAGCGGCTATGAACGCGAGGAACTGATCGGGCGCGACATCTTCGTGTTGTCCCCGCAAGGGCAGCGCGGGCGCGTCAGGGCCCTGCTCGACAGGGTCGACCGCGCCGACCACCTCGGCTTCGAGACGGAGTTCATGCGCAAGGACGGCAGCGTGTTTCCCGCGCTGGTCGACCTGACCGTGACCCACGACGACTCCGGACAGGCGGTGCACCGCATCGCCTACGTGTTCGACCTGAGCCAGCGCAAGCAGACCGAACGCGCGCTGGCCGAAAGCGCGCAGCGTTACCGCAACCTGTACGAGCACTCGCCCGATGCCGTGTTCGTGTGCGAGCGCGAGCGCGTGCTGATGGCCAATCGTGCCGCGTTGACGCTGCTGGGGGCCTGCGACCGCGAACAGGTCATCGGGCATGCTCTGGGCGAATTCCTCGCCGACGGGCAGGCGCTGGCCATGGCGACGCGCCTGGGCTCCGGTCGGAACGATGGCGACGAGGTGGCGGTGCAGCAGCAGCGGGCACGCAGGGTGGACGGCGCGGAGCTGGACGTCGAGTTCGTCGCGTCGGCCTTCGACGATGCCGGACATCGCCTGCTGCACGTGATCCTGCGCGACCTCAGCGAGCGCCGCGCGCTGGAGCGCGAAGTCATCGAGATCAGCACCGCCGAACAGGCGCGCATCGGCCGCGAGATCCACGACGGCGTGTGCCAGCAACTGGCGGCCGCCAGCCTGATGATCGCCGCGCTGCGACGCCGCTCGCCCGGCGCCGACAGCGAACAGCCGTGGATGCGCACGCTGCAGCAGGTCGATGCGCAACTCGGGCAGGCCTTGGTGCAGGCGCGTGCCATCGCCAACGGCAGCGCGCCGGTGCACGCCGACGCGCAGTCGCTGGAACACGCGCTGCGCGCGATGGTGGAAAGCGCCGATGCCACGCCCGGCGTCGCCTGCCGCATCGTCTATGCGGCCCGGGACCTGCAGCTCGAGCAGGTTGCCGCGACCCACGTCTACCGCATCGCGCAGGAGGCCGTGGCCAACGCGCTCAAGCACTCGCGCGCGACGCGCATCGAGCTCGACTTGCGCGCCCACGGGAGATCCTTCGTGCTGAGCGTGCGCGACGACGGGATCGGCCTGCCCGCGACCGCTCCGCGCTGGGGGCAGCTCGGGCTGTCCATCATGCGCTACCGCGCGCACCTGATCGGCGCCACGCTGTCGCTGCTGCGCGCGCCGGGCGGCGGGACCGACATCCGCTGCGAGCGCGTCGCGGCGGAGGATTGAGCACCCCCGGCGCCCACCTCGGGGCTGCGACGGGACGCGGGCTGGCGGGCAGCACGGCGGCGCGCGTCGCTACCATGGCGGCGCATCCCGTCCTGCGCCGCGCTGCCCGCACCTGCGAGCGGTCGCGGCCGATCCCGCCGCATGACCCCGACTTCGCTGTACGTCCTGCTGATCGTGTTCGTCGCGACCCTGATCCGGTCGACCTTCGGTTTCGGCGAGG
>JAKAXL010000049.1 GCA_021816585.1 Pseudomonadota bacterium
GGTGAAAGCGTCGACAACGTTTTCGCCTACATGGGCCAACTATCGCCTTCGCCGACCTTCCCGGTGCTGCTCGACAACAAGAGCCAGGCTGCCCACGCCTTCGGCGTGATGGGTATTCCGTCGACCTATCTGATCGACAAGCAGGGGCGCATCGTCGCGCAGGCCATTGGCGGACGCGACTATGACTCGGCGGCGATGCGCACGCTCCTGGATCGCCTAATGCGGTGAGCCATCGGACCCATCGCCCGGGCGGCGCGCCGCCCGGCTGCCGGGCCCGCACAGCTCAGTCGACGATGAAGCGCCCAATCATGCCCTGCTGCATGTGCCCGGGCATGGTACAGGCGAACGGCACCGTGCCGGGCTGGCCGAAGCGCCAGATCAACTCGCCTCGGCTTTGCGGCGCAACGGCCACCATGTTGGGCTCCCTTCCGTTGGGCAGATCGGGCATCGCGGCCATCATCTTCGCGTGCTCCTCGAGCTCGGACTGAATGCCGAGGGTGAGTTCATGGCGCATCCTGCCCTGGTTGACGACGACGATGCGAACCGTCTCACCCGGCTTGACATGCACCACGTCGGGCGAAAAGCGCATCTTGTCATCGGCCAGAATGCGGATCGTTTGGCTCACGGCGGAAGCTGCGCCCGGCCCTCCCACGCTCGCCGGGTTCCCGGGATCCGCGGGTGTCGGCATCGTCTGCCGCTGAGGCTTGGAGGCCATTCCCGGCATGGAGCCCATGCCCGGCATCGAGGCCATGCCCGGCATCGAGGCCATCGGCGCGGCGGCGGGGGCGGCCCAGGCGCTGGCGCAAAGGGCGCCAAGTGCCAAGGTCACCAGAGCATTCTTGATCTTGAACATGGATTGAATCCAAAAGATGGGTTGAAGGAACATCAGAACCAAAAATGCACACCGGCGACCAAGTCGGTGGTGTCGCGGCGCTCGCCGGACGCCTGCGCGAAGTCACCGGTGCGCCCAAAGCGCCCGCTCCACTCCACGCCGATGTAGGGCGAGAACTGGCGCGAGATGTCGTAGCGCAGGCGCAGCCCGGCGGTGGCGTCGGACAGGCCGCTGCCGATTCCGCGCGCCGGATCGTCCTTGCCGTAGGCGTTGAGCTCCAGCTGCGGCTGCAACACCACGCGCTGGGTCAGCAGCAGTTCGTAGCTGGCGCTCAGGCGCAAGGCGCTGCGCCCCTGGTCGCCCAGATAGCCGGTGGCGTCGACGTTGAACCAGTACGGCGCCAGGCCCTGCACCCCGAAGGCAAGCCAGTTGCGGTCGGGGCCGCTGCCATTGTCGTGGCGCACGCCGAGCTGCGAGTCCCAGTACGCGGCGATGGCGTGGCCCCACAGCAGTTCGGTGCGCGCATCCTGCAGGCGCCCCTGCGAGGCCTGCCCCTCGGCCTTGAGCACCAGGCGGTTGAAATCGCGCCCGTACCAGGCCTGCACGTCGTAGGCGGTCCAGTTGCCGGAGTCATGGCTGTAGGCTCGCTCCAGGCGATCCACCAGCACCGAGCCGAAGCTCTCCTGGTCCGCCAGGCGCGGCGGCTTCACGCCGGCCGGGATGTACGGGCCGGTGGTCAGCGTGTAGCCGCCCGAATCGGCGTCCGCCCTACGCGGGCCCGTGCCTGCGGCAGCCGAAGCCGATCCCGCAGGCATCGACATGCCCGGCATATCCATTCCAGGCATGGCCTTCGCCGACGGGGGTGCACCGGCCGGGACGCCGGAGCCGGCCGGCGCCTGCTTCGCGGGCATCTCCATGCCTTGCATGCCCTGCATGCCCGCCATGGGTCTTGCAGCTGCCGAGGCGCTGGCGGTGGGAGGCGCGGCAGTGCCCGCGGGCATCGACATGCCCGGCATGTTCATGCCCGCCATGGAGGCACCCGGGGCAGGCGCGGGCATGGCCGGCTTCGCGGCCGCCGGACTGGCCGGCATGGCCATGCCCTGCATGTCCATCGCCCGCGCCGATGTCGCAGTCGCAGCCGCGATGGCTGCCGCAAGGATGCTCGCGGGAATCATCGTGTCGATCGTCTTGTGCATGTTCGTTTCCTCAGGCCACCAGGATTTCGCGGAACATGCCCGCATCCATGTGCATCATCATGTGGCAGTGCCAGGCCCAGCGCCCCACCGCGTCGGCGCTGATCCGGTAGCTGACCTGCTGCGCCGGCTGCACCGGCACGGTGTGCTTGCGCACGAGGAAATGCCCGTTCGAGTCTTCGACCTCGCTCCACATGCCGTGCATGTGCATCGGGTGGGTCATCATGGTGTCGTTGACCAGCGTGACGCGCAGGCGCTCGCCATGGTGGAACAGAATCGGCGTGGAGTCGCCGAAGGTCACCCCGTCGATGGACCAGACGTAGCGCTCCATGTTGCCGGTAAGGTGGAACTCCAGCGTGCGCCCCGGCTCGCGGGCATCGAGCGGGCCGCCCACGGTGTGCAGGTCGACCAGGGTCAGTACGCGCCGGCCGTTGCCGCGCAAGCCCACGCCGGGGTCGTCCAGGTTGGTGCGCGGATGGTTGACGCGGGCGTCCACGCCGGGGCCGTACTCGGTGGGCGCGTGGCGCACCGCGGGCGACGAGCCCATGTCCATGCCCGGCATCGACCCCATGCCCGACATGCCCGACATTCCAGACATCGACGACATACCCATGTCCAGCATGGTCAGGTTCTGGCGCGGATCCATCGGCGGCACCGGTGCGCTCAGCCCAGGACGCGTCGCCAGCGTGCCGCGCGCGTAGCCGGTGCGGTCCATGCTCTGCGCGAAGATCGTGTAGGCATCGTCGGTGGGGCGCACCAGCACGTCGTAGGTTTCGCCGGGGCCGAAGCGGAACTCGTCCACCGTCACAGGCTCGACATCCTGGCCGTCGGTCGACACCACGGTGAGCTTCAGGCCGGGAATGCGCACGTCGTAGAAGGTGTCGCCGGCGCCATTGATGAAGCGCAGGCGCGCGACCTTGCCGGGCTTCACCTGAGCCGTCCAGTTGCCGGCCGGCGTGGTGCCGTTGGCAAGGTAGGTCAGCGTGGCGCCGGAGATGTCCGCCAGGTCCCCCCAGCTCATGCGCATGCGCTGCCACATGGCGCGCTTGTTCAGCGCGGCGCGCAGGCCGTTGCGCTGGACGTCCTTGAAAAAGTCCACCGCCGTGGGTTCGTGGTAGTTGTCGAAGCCGCTGTCGGCCTTCAACTTGGCCAACACGCGCATCGGGTCCTCGTCCATCCAGTCCGACAGCAGCACCACGTGGTCGCTGTCGGACTGCACGCCGTGCCCGTGGGCCGGATCGATGACGATCGCGCCGTACAGCCCGGTCTGCTCCTGCATGCCCGAGTGCGAGTGGTACCAGAAGGTTCCCGACTGACGCACCTGGAAGCGGTAGACGAAGGTCTGCCCCGGGGCGATGCCGGTGAAGCTCAACCCGGGAACCCCGTCCATCTGATAGGGCACGAGCATGCCGTGCCAATGGATCGACGTCATGCGCGACATGCGGTTGGTGACGCGAATGGTCACCGTGTCGCCTTCGCGCCAGCGCAGCGTGGGTCCCGGCAGGGAGCCGTTGACGGTGGTGGCCATGCGCGCATGCCCGGTGAAGTTCACCGGGGTCTCGGCGATCACCAGGTCGAATTCGGTGCCGCGAAGCTCCGGGGCGCTGCCTGTGTGCGTGGCCTCGGGCCGGCCCTGGGCATGGGCGGGCAGCGTGGGCAGGCCGAACAGCACGCCGCCGGCAGCCAGGCCCTGGACAAAGCGGCGCCGGGCGATTCCAGCCCCGCGGAGCGCATTTGGGAATAAGCGTTGCATGGATTCCTCGATTTTTGAAGGAATTCGCCGCGCGGCAACGTCGTGCCGCGCGGACCGTTGTGGAGTGGATGCTGTCCACTCCGAGCAACGCATGCTAGAAACGCCATACTTGCCGGAGCATGACCGACAGATGACAGTTTTGTCATCTGCGGCGCCACGGATGTCATCCCGCTTGGATCAACTCGATGGAGGTCTTGCCACGACGATCGCCGGCGGCAGGCACAAGCCCGAATCCTTGCAGGCTTGCACCCGCACCCGCACCTGCACGGCGCGCACGTCAGTCAGCCCCGGCAGATCGATCCTCGCCCCGTTCTCGTAGACCAGGATGGTTTTCCCTGCGACGCGCATGCCGATGTCCTGTCCCGGCGGATAGCGCGGAGTAATCGGCAGTGCACGCCCTGCGCGAAAGACCGTCACGCTGGCCGGAATCAAGTACGGAGTGGACGGCGGATTGGAATACACGTGCCATCCTCGCGCGATGTCGAGGGTCACCAGCGCCCCGGCTGGCGTCGAGGTCACGCGGGCGCCCACTTCGTCCGCCGAGTCGCGCGGTGCGTCGGCGTAGGCGGACACGATCGAGGTGGGCAGTCCGTGCAGGCGGCCGATCAACGTGTCGGCGGTGAACAGGCCGGAGAAATGGCCGACCTCCCGGCCCTGGCTGTCGAGCACCGCCAGGAACGGCAGCCCTGCTCCGCCATAGCGTGTGAGCAGTTGTTGCAACGCGGGGTCCGGACGGGTCAGGTCGGCCTGAAGCGCGACCGCGCCGGATTCACGCACCGCCTTCAACACCGCGGGGTCGCGGTAGACCGTGCGTTCCATGACCCTGCAGTTCAGGCACCATGCCGCGGTGAACTCGACCAGCGCCGGCCGGTGCAGCGCGGAGATCTGCGCCACGGCGTCGGCGCGAAGCGGTTGCCACGGCATGCCCTGCCCCTCCACGGGCCAGACCCCTGAGCCGAAGTAGGCGAGCACGAGCGCCGGCACCGCCGCGAGCGCCGCCGCCCACCGGCTGCGCCGGTCGCGGGTACGCGTCGCGACGAACAGGACCCACACCGCCAGCGCGGCGAGCCAAGCCAGCCATAGCGCATTGCCGAGCCATCCCGGCAACAGGCTTTGCGCGAAGAACAGCGCGGCCGCGAGCAGCAGCCAGCCGAAACTGCACCGAACCACCTCGGTCCATGCACCGGCCCGCGGCAGGCGCTGCAACCATGAAGGGCGAAGCAACAGCAGCACGTACGGCAGGGCCATGCCCAGGCCGATGGCGACGAACAGGGTGACGATGTCGAGCGTGGGCCGGGTCAGCGCGAACACCAGTACGCCGCCCAGCAGCGGTCCGGTGCACGGAGTCGACAGGATGCCCCCGGCCATGCCCGATGCGAAGGGTTCGAAGTACCGTGCGCCTCCCAGTTGCGCAAGCCCGCCGGGGATCGGTAGCGAGCGCCCGCTGAAGCTGGCCAGCGCAAGCAGGGCGAGCATCAGGACCAGCCCCGCGAGCACCCAGCGTGACTGGAACAGCACGCCCCATTGCAGGTGGGCGAGCGCCGTGAGCAGCCCGAGAGCCGCGAAAAACGAAACTGACCCCAAGGTGAACAAGACCGCCGACAGGGTCCGCGAGCCAGCCGCATCGCCCGCCTCGCGCAGGATGGTTCGCACCTTGATGGGCACTGCCGCAAGCACGCACGGCGTGAGGTTGAGCAGCGCGCCGGCGGCCATCGCCAGCCCGGCTTCGATCCAGAAGGAAGTGTTCATGGTCATGCTCACGCCGGGCGCGCCAGCTCGTCGCGGATTAGGGCATCCAGCGTGGCGAAATCCGGACGCCCGAGAATGCGCTTGACCACATGGCCCTGCTTGTCCACGAGAAAGGTCGTGGGAGTCATGCGCACGTCATAGAACGCCCTCGCCACCTGACCACCCTTGTCCAGGGCGACCTGGAAGGGCAGATGCCGCGTTCGGCTGTAGTCCGCCACGTAGTGGGCGGGGTCGTAGCTCATCGCCACGGCGATGAAATCGAAGTCCTTGCCGCGGAAGCGCTGGTAGGTCTGGATCATCTGCGGCATCTCCGCGATGCACGTGGCGCAACTCGTGGCCCAGAAGTCCACCACGTAGACCTTGCCGCGCAGTTGGCTCGTACTCAGCGTACGCCCTGAAAGCAGGGAGAACGTCGCGCGCGGTGCACGAGGGCTGTCGGTCAGGAAGAAGTAGGACGCTGCCGCAGCCATGGCCACCACCATGGCGCCGGCAGCCGCCCAGCGAATTGGGATACGCATGGAAACACCTCCATCGGTTGTCGTCCGGGAGCCCGCGGGCACGGAGCCCCGGAGTCCCTGGTCATCGGCGATCGGGATGGGCACAAAGGCCCAACGCCGTGTTCGGGAAACGCCGATTCAGGCCCTGGGGGGACGGTAGAGTGTGTCGATACGCACCGCCGGCAGCCAACGTACCGCCCGTGGGTGCAAGCTCCCGCGCCGCCTTGGGAAGACCAGAGCCATCGGGGCGGGCGCGGCGGCCAGCGTGAGGGCGCCGGTTACGTGGCACGCGTGCTGCGCCACGCCATGCGCGGCGACCATCGAAGCGTGAGGGCCCACGCGGGTGACGGCCTGGAACCGCACGGGCTGCGCGGTGCCTGGAACGAACGCTCCCGCACCCGGCACGGCGCTCGCTCGCGGGCAGGCATGCCCGGTCAGGGCAGCCACCGCCAGCGCGCCGCCGCCACTCGTCGACAGCGCGACGAGCAGAAGGGCCAGCAGGAAGTCACGCAGCAGTTTCATGGGATCAAGGCGAGCCTGACCCGGAGTTTAACCAGGCCCGGAGCAGCGGCGACGGCCCCAGGACACCGTTACACCCTGGAATCGTCGTTCACGGAGTGCAGCCCATCGGGACCGAAACCGTCGAATCTCCCGCTTGTCAGTTCGATTCGCCATTGGCGCAGTTCATCGCGCAAGGCCTCGACGTCGGAGTGCAAGGCGTGCTGGGCACGCTTTTCCGCCTGGCCGACGAACAGCGCCGCGATTCCGCCCGTGATCAGCGAAAACACGGCGTACCCGACCACCACGTCGAGCGCGGCCAGGATCTTGGCTGCCGCACTGGTCGGTACGATGCCGCCATAGCCGACGGTGGCCGCCGTCGTGAAGGCCAGCCATACGCCTTGTCCATAGCTGTGCACGGTGGGTTCGATGCGGTAAAAGCCCACCGCGGCCAGCAGCACGGCACCCACGCCCAGCAGCGTGGCAAAGGGGATCACGCTTCGCGAGAATGCGGCGCGCACGTGCCCGAGCAGCCAGGCGAACACCAGGGCGACGTAGATCAGGTGCAGCAGGTGCGCGACCGGCAACGCATGAAGCCTCGCGCCCCACAGCACCAGGCCCGACGATGCGACGATGACGAGCTTGAGCCAGTTGGCCCGCAGGTAGCGCGCAGGCTTGCGGCACAGGGCCAACATGCACGCCGTTTCCAGCGCGAAAGCGGCGAGAATGAAGCCATCGATGCGCGGCCCCCAGAGCGCGAGGGCGGCGCTGCGCTGCAGGTCTTCCAGGTAGAACGAGACCATCGCCAGCAATGCGATGCCAGCCATCCAAGGGGCCGTCGCGCGTCCCAGCGCACGCACTGCCCTGCTCTCCCCGGCAGGCACCTTGTTGAAGCCGATCAACGAGCGCCGGGCTTTCACGGTATCCATGGGCAAGCTATGCCGCTTGACCGTTGTCGCCGTGGCGGCGGGCCCGCCTCGCCGGAGCCGCGGCCTTGGCCTCGGTAGCGCCCGCCGTTGCGGTCGGGCCGAACAACGCCGCGAAGCTGCGCTCCTGAAGGGTGTCCCGGGCCACGCGCCACGTCCGGATCGCCTCGCTGACTTGCTTCATCGCCGCACGCTCGGCGCTCAGCCAGGGATGCTCGGGCGAAAGTGCCCGGCGCTGCTGGCGCAGTTCCCGCGCCCACGGCTCGAGCCAGGCCATCCATGGCAGGAACCGCGCGGACAGGCCGTAGCGACTCGTGCGCATCGGATGCAGGCGTTGCATCATTTCACTGCTCCAGGGGTTGGCAAAGGCGCGTACGCAGGGACTAAAGCATTGGCGATAAATGCTTTCATGGAATTCGGACCACGCACGCACCTGCCGGAATTCGTCCGACGCTCCGGAAAACTTCAAATCGGAAACCTCACGCGACTCGAAGTGCACCGAATAGGAAGGCCGGCGTGCATCCGCATCGCCCGAGGGGTTGTCGATACGCATCTCGTACAGGCCCGGCTCCAGATCCTCAACCTGCGTCAGGCTCTCCAGAATGGCGCGATGCTCCAGGCGCGCGACCTGCGCGGAGACGAAGATCCCCAGGTGGCCGACATGCGGGTTGGTCAGGTAGACGATTCGCTGCCCGGCAGCCTTGAGCTCGGCCGTGTTCCTGTACACCGAGGCGATCCAACCCAGCGCCTGGTGCGGCGGAGTGATGTTGTCCCCCCAGGACGCGAAAATGATCAGTGGGTTGCGCACCTGACGCAGATCCGCGTAACAGCATTCGCACACGCGGAAGGTGCCCTGCTCGACGCGGTCGCCGATGAACAGGTTCTCGACGATGGCCAGGATCTCCTCCCGGCTGAGCAGGTAGAAGCCGCTCCACCAGCGTTCGAATTGCAAGAAGCGGTCTCGCTCGGCATCCACGTCGGTGAAGAGTCCCGCGTATTTGTCCCAGACGGATTCGGGTTTGAGGTTCTCGAAGTTGGCCACCAGCCAGGCTCCGTCGAAGCGCCCATCCCCGAGATCGGACAGCCAGTGCACCAGCCAGGCGCCGCCCGTGAAACCCGCGGCCGTGCGCATGGGGTTGATTCCCGGCTCGCCGGCCCAGTACGACAGCGGGGATCCGTTGAGCACCGCTGGCCCGCTCAGACCCTGGCAGTCGGCCGCCAGCAGCGCAACGGCCCATCCGGCCTGGCAATTGCCGTACAGCACCGGCGGTTTCCCAGGATGCTGCGCCGCGACATGCTTGACAAAGCGTCGTAGCGCGTGCAGCACGTCCGCCAGGGTCTGTCCCGGGCATGGTTCGGGAAAGAACGTGACGAAATACACGGGATGGCCCTCGCGCATGGCCATGCCGACCTCCGAATCGCGCTTGAAGCCGCCGATTCCGGGGCCATGCCCGGCTCGCGGATCGAGCACGATCACGGGGGGCCGGTTCGCAGCGTCGCAGCACTCCTCGCAGCGCAATTCGCCGATGCGCGTAATGCGCAGCAGGGCGTAGTTGACCGGTCGATCGAAATGTCGGGCATCGAGCAGGGTCTCGTAGTCGAAGTCCAGCAGCGGTGGCTTGCCCGCGCGCTCATGCTCAATCATGTCGTCGGCGCGCTGGCGCAGCGTGTCCCAGAACAACAACCAGCGCTCGCACACATCGCGGGCGTAGTCGAGGGTGTCGGCCGCGGACGGCGCACGCCCGACGGGAGCCGTGCGCGCAGGGACTGCGGACACCCCGGGTTCCGTGCGCGCACCGAGCGCGGATACCGTGGCGACCATGTCGGCCCGGGCAGCGGACGCCCTTCGGCGGGATGTCGTGGATCGAGTGGTGTGTGGCATGACGAGGCGACCGGCTTCAACCAGCCATGGCGGACGAGAAATAGTTGTACAAGGGCCCGAAGATCAGCGCGACGTACCAGCCGTAGGCCACGCTCTCGAGTACCCCGAGCAGGAAGCTGCCCCAGCTCAGCCAGGTGAAGCCCGGCAGCAGCGGCATCCACACCTTGGCCATGGCCTGCGCGGGAAACAACAGGTCGAAACCCACACAGGCCACGAAAGTCAACGCCAGGAACAGCCCGAGGCTCATGCCCAGTGCGACCACGGGCAGGCATGCGGGCCGCGAAACATGGGCCGGGACGCTCAGGCCTGCTTCACCGGGCGGGGCCGCCGGCATGTCGGGCGGCTGACGCTTGGGACTGCGGCCCATCACGTGGGCGCCGCAGCCGAAGCGCATGAGCAGCACGAAGAGTCCTGCGACCAGCAAGTAATAGAGCCACGAAGCCATCATCAACGCACTCCTTTCACGAAGCCTCGACGCGCGCAGGCGTGCGCGGTCTCCAGTACAGCCAAGCGCCCGCGGATCCGCCCAGCAGCAAGATCGCGGCCGCCACGAACGGCGCTTCGGGACGCAAGGTGAACAGCCCCCCCGAGACGAAGGCACCCAGGGCCTGCCCCAGGTTGCCCGCAGCGGCCAGGCGGCCGAGCTTGGCGCCCTTGGCCCCCGGGTCATGGTCCAGCAAGGCGTAGGCCAGCGAAGGCGCGACCAGGCCGATGCTCAGCGCCACGGCTGCGACCGTCATGCCCAGCGACAGCATGCTCGGCATGCGTGGCGCCGCCAGCATGAAGCCCGCGCCAACCGCCAACACCGCGGCCATCCAGCGACGCTCGAAGCGCTCGCGCAGCGGGCCCCAGGCGAGCAGCCCCTGAGCTACCAGCATGAAGCCGCTGCACGCGACGAACAACAAGGCGACGGCTCCGACGGCTGCTCCCAGGCGCATCGCACCAAGCAGATTGAAGCCGGTCTCGAAGCTGCCGACCGCATAGGCGGCGAAGCCTGCCAGGATCATGCTGGTCCATGCGAAACGCCGGTCGCGCACGGCAGACGTGGCGCCCGCCTCCTCGATGGCCCGGGGCCCCGGCGCGCGCAGGCTCCACGCCAGCAGGGGCAGGAGCATGACCCCCAGCACGGCCACGGCCGCCAGGGGCAGTTTCACCATCCAGGGCATGGCCTGCGTGCTCATGCCCATCACCGGCCCGGCCAGCCATGTGCCGAGCAGCGGGCCGGTGACAAAGCCGATGAAACTGGCGCTGGCCAGCAGGGCGAATCGGCGATTGCGCGCCGGGCGGTCGCTAGCGTCGGCCAGATAGGCCTGCGCCGCCGGGATCACCGCGGCGGCACCCACGCCCGACAGGATACGGGCCGTGTAGGCCTGCGCCAGGCTCGCGGCCAGGGCGGAGCCGAACATGCCGGCAAGGTAGACGGCGAATCCGCCCATCAGTATCAGGCGCCGACCGTGCCGGTCCGAAAGACGCCCCCACCACGCCGCGCTGGCGAACAAGGCCAGGGTATAGGCTCCGCTGAGCAGCCCCACGTTGCCTGCGATCTCGGTCGTGCTTCCCGGCGCGACGTAGCTGCGCAGATAGAGGGGCAGCAGGGGCATCCACGCGCTGTATCCGAGCGCCTGCACGAAAGCGGCGGCCAGCAGCACGGCCAGGGCCATGCGGCTCACGCCGTGGCCGCTGGCTCGCCGGATGTCGCCCCGGGAAGCGGCGCCTGCACGGAAGCTGGGGTTTCTCATCGCCGGCCTACTTGCAGCAGCCGTGCCCCGAGTGTTCGGCGTGCCCGCTGCCGCCCGCGTGCGCGGCTGCGGGCTGTTCCGCCTGCACGTAGCGGGCAGGATCCTGGCGGAACTTGTCGCGGCACGACGCCGAGCACAGGTAGTAGGTCTGGCCGCCGTGATGCTCGGTGGCGAAGGCCGCGGTGGAATCGATATCCATGCCGCAAACCGGATCCTTGGTCTTCATCTCGTACTCCTTGGTGAGTTCACGCATCGCGCCTGAAGGCCGGCGCCCGCCGTGGCCTGCCCCGGTGCGCTTGCCGCTTGCCGCCCCGGCGCAGCCCATTCCGCTCCCTCAGCAACCGCCGTGGCGGTGAGACTGGGGCTGCCGCGCCTGCGGCAGCGCGAACTGCCCGGGAGTGGCTTCGAATTGGTCGCGGTTCTCGCGTGATTCGAAGTACACGGGCATGCCCCGATAGACGGTGCTGACCGCGGTGGAAGGGTCCACCGGGCGGCCGCTCACCGGATCGACAGCCTGCGCCTGCGCCTGCATCGGCGCCGGGCCATGGTCGTGCGGCGAAGCGCCGCCAGGGCTGCCGCCCTGCCCGTCGCCGTGCCCGCCGTGTCCGCTGCCCCCCATGCCGCAGCCCATGCCGCCACCGCGCATCATGAAGAAGATCACTCCCGCACCG
Source organism: Pseudomonadota bacterium (assembly GCA_021816585.1). Lineage (GTDB taxonomy): Bacteria > Pseudomonadota > Gammaproteobacteria > Burkholderiales > Burkholderiaceae_C > Thiomonas_A. Next base: position 11,741 of record JAKAXL010000049.1, read on the forward strand.
AGCAGTACGAAGAGCCAGTTCTGTTCAAGCCATTGCATTTCGACCTCCATTCGGTTGTGGCGTTCCGCCCCTCCCGGGGGCGACCCACGCGAGCCTGCCGTTGTTGCGATCAACTGTAGGCCACGGCTGCGAACGCGAAGATGACGCGCGGGTTACGTTGCGGTCATATCCGCCGTCGAGGGCACCGGCGCACGCGCGGTCTCGACGCCCGCGTGCGCGCGACAGATGACCGCTCGGCGGTTCGCGGACGAAAGCCGGCAGCGAACCCGCGCTCGCGCGGCGAGGGAATGCGCCATGCATGAAACCCCGACGATCGGAAGTGAAATCCCCCTCCCCCACGCGCCAGCGCCGGAACGGCGAACGCGATGCACAGCGCCAGCAGGGTCATCAGCCGGGCGATGCGCATGTGCACAGTCATGGGGATCTCCAGGCGCCGCAATCGCGGAGCTTGCGCGCCCCTGCTCCTGCTCGCCACACGATTCGTGGTACCTCACAGGCCGAGGGTGGCACGTCTTTGAGCGTATTCGTCGGCATCGATTTCGCCGCTGGCGTAGCGGCGGTCGAGGATGTCACGAGCGCCGCTGAGTTCCGCGCCGCCATGTTCCGCGCCCTTGTCCTGCCCATGCCACTGGCTGCGCAGGATCCACAAGCCCAGCACGATCACCACGATGAACAGTATGAACATTTCGAACCAACCTCCCTTTAGCCAGTGTCCGAGCCTCAAGCGATCGTCTGCGTGTGTCAGCCGCGCAGCGACTCGGCCACGCGCTGCAACCTCGAACGAACCTCCCTACCCAGATTCTCGATTTCCGGCCGGGCGACCATGCCCAGCACCGCCTGCGGATCCATGAACACGACATGGACCGTTGCATCGGGTTCCTCCCGCACGACCACATTGCAGGGAAGCAAGGCGCCGATGTCCGGGTCGACCTGCAGGGCCTGGTGCGCGAAATGGGGGTTGCAGGTCCCGAGAATCACGTACGGGCGTTGCTCCACGCCGAGCTTGGCCTTGAGCGTGGCCTGCACGTCGATCGTGGTCAGCACGCCGAAACCCTCCTGCTTGAGCGCGTCGGTGACGGCCTGCACGGTGGACTCGAAGCCCTTCGGGCTCTGGACGCTGAAAACGTAGGAACTCATGACACTCTCCTCGTATGGGCCTGGATGGACGCATGCATGTTGCCGCTTCGCCCCTCGCGGCCCTACACCTTCGCGCGGCGCAGGCGCAGCGCGTTGGCCACCACCGAGACCGAACTGAAGGACATGGCCGCGGCGGCGATCACCGGCGACAGCAGGACACCGAAGAAGGGATACAGGATGCCGGCCGCCACCGGCACGCCCAGGCTGTTGTAGACGAAGGCGAAGAACAGGTTCTGGCGAATGTTGGCCAGCGTGGCGCGGCTCAGGTGGCGCGCGCGCACGATGCCCCGCAGGTCGCCCTGGATCAGGGTCACGCCGGCGCTCTCCATCGCGACGTCGGTGCCGGTGCCCATCGCGATGCCCACCTGCGCCTGGGCCAGCGCCGGCGCGTCGTTGATGCCGTCTCCGGCCATCGCGACGAAGCGTCCCTCGGCCTGCAGCCGCCTGACGTGCTGTGCCTTCTGGTCGGGAAGCACGCCTGCAATCACATCGTCGATGCCGAGGTCCCTTGCCACGGCCTTGGCGGTGGTCTCGTTGTCCCCGGTAAGCATCACGATGCGCAAGCCGTCGTCGTGCAATTCACGAATCGCCTGCGGCGTGCTGGCCTTGACCGGGTCGGCCACCGCCACCAGGCCGGCCGGCTGGCCGTCCACGGCCAGGAACATGGCCGTGCGCCCCTGCGTGCGCTGCACCTCGGCCGGCACGGCCAACGCTGAGGTGCCGATGCCGTGCCCCGAAAGCAGCGCGGCGTTGCCCAGCAACACCTCGCGCCCGCCGATGCGCCCGCTGACGCCCTTGCCCACCGCGGCCTGGAAGTCAGCGGCAGCCTCCAGCGCGAGCTTTCGCTGCTGCGCGCCCTGCACGATAGCCGCGGCCAGCGGGTGCTCGCTGCCGCGCTCCAGGCTGGCCGCCAGGCGCAGCACCTCGTCGGCGTCCCAGCCTTGCATCGGCACCACCTCCTGCAGGCGCGGCTTGCCTTCGGTGAGGGTGCCGGTCTTGTCCACCACCAGGGTGTCGACCTTGCGCAGGGTCTCGATGGCTTCGGCGTTCTTGAACAGCACGCCCATCGTGGCCCCCTTGCCCGTGGCCACCATGATGGACATCGGCGTGGCCAGCCCCAATGCGCAGGGGCAGGCAATGATCAACACGGCCACCGCGTTGATCACGGCATAGGCCATGGACGGCACCGGGCCGAGCCACGCCCACAGCGCGAAGGTGAGCAGCGCCACCACGACGACGATGGGCACGAACCACGCCGCCGCGACGTCCGCCAGTCGCTGGATGGGCGCGCGGCTGCGCGAGGCCTCCGACACCATGTGCACGATCTGCGCCAGCAGCGTGTCGGAACCCACGCGTCGGGCCTCGATGATCAGCGAGCCGCTGCCGTTGACGGTCGCGCCCACCACCTTGTCGCCACCCGACTTCTCTGCCGGGATGGGCTCGCCGGTGATCATCGACTCGTCCACCGCCGAGGCGCCTTCCACCACCACGCCGTCCACCGGGATCTTCTCGCCGGGGCGCACGCGCAGGTGATCGCCGACCCGCACCTGCTCGAGCGGCACGTCCGATTCCGAGCCGTCGTCCGCGATGCGGCGTGCCATCTTCGGCGCCAGGCCCAGCAGCGTGCGGATTGCCGCATTGGTATTGCTGCGCGCGCGCAGCTCCAGCACCTGGCCCAGCAGCACCAGGGTCACGATGACCGCCGCCGCCTCGAAGTACACGTCTACCGCACCGGTGGCCGGATCGCGGAACGCCGGAGGAAAGATCTGCGGCGCCAGTTGCGCCACCATGCTGTACAGAAAGGCCACGCCGACACCGAGGGCGATCAGCGTGAACATGTTCAGGTTGCGCGTGCGCAGTGATTCCCAGCCCTTGACGAAAAACGGCCAGCCGCCCCACAGCACGACCGGCGTGGCAAGCGCGAACTCGATCCACGAGAACAAGGCCTTGTAAGGCGCGAGCGCACCAGACAGGCCGGGAACATGGTCGCTCATCGCCAGCGCCAGCACGGGGATGGCGAGCACAAGGCTGGCCCAGAAGCGCCGGGTCATCGATTCCAGCTCCGGGTTGCGCTCCGGCTGCGCGGCCACGCTGCGCGGCTCCAGCGCCATGCCGCACTTCGGGCAGGAGCCCGGCGTATCGCCCACGATCTCCGGGTGCATCGGGCACACCCACTGCGTGCGCGAGGCTGGTGCCGCCGGCATCACGGGCTCCAGCGCCATGCCACACTTGGGACATGCACCCGGAGCATCGCTGACGACCTCGGGGTGCATCGGGCACGTATAGCGCGCGCCGGGCGCGCCAGCGGCATGCGCGGCGTGCATCGATGCCGCGTCATCATGCCCGCTCCCATGTTGGTGCGCATAAGCACGTTCGCGTCCATGAGAGACCGCATGCGCATTCTTCGTCGGCTGCTCGTACGTTCGGTCGTCCATCGTGTTCCCTCCTGATCGGGATCGCGTCGACCCTCGCGCATCCAGGCGGCGCGGGGTCCGCGATCGCAGGCTCACCCGTAGCCTCGACTCATTGGCTGATCATCTACAGTCTAGGCATTGATTTCCATCGGGCACATGACCGGGCGATGACGATCCTGTCATGTTCGAGGGCCCGCCGCCTCGCAGCCGGGCTGGGCAGACCTTCCTCGCGACCTTCAACGCCTTCGGCGTGGCCATGCAGGCCCGACGCGCCTCGCAGATGATGAAGGACCATGGCATCGACGGTGTTCCAACCATGGCCGTGCAAGGAAGCTGCGAGGTCTCGGGCGATCTTGCACAGATCCCGACCGACGAACGTTTCCTGCAGGCCGTCGATGAGCTCGTGGGCCGGGTCCACGCCCGGCAGGCCAGTGCAAGGTAAGCGCGGCCGTCGGGCGGCCGGTGACCCCGCGAGGGCACCGCGCAGCGGCTACGCCCCTGCCGTGCGCGCCGTGATCCAGGTGCCCGAAAAACCGGTGACCGTGATGCGCTGCCCCGGTTTCAGGCAGGGGTGCTGCATCATCGCGTGGGTGTGGACCACCACGATGCGCATGCCGTTGTCGAGGTCGATCCCGTTGTGGCAATGGCTCAGGCCCCGTGCGTCGGGCGCACAGTTCGTGTCGCTGGTCACGGTCCCGCGCAGCGTCGCTCCGCGCGGCAGCGCGATGCCGTCGATGATCTGCAGCAGCGACAGCCCCGCTTGGCCATTGTCGGCCCAGCTACGGATCGGGGCACCGGCAGGAATGCGAGGTTCATCGGGCACCACGAACTGCGTGGCATGAGCCTTGGGCACCCAGAACAGCGCCGCGCCCGCCATGCCGGCAAGCGCCAGCGTCGCGGCGACACGCCGAATGGAGTCCAGGGAAAGGCTTCGTGAGACTTGCATGGTCGTCGATCTCCGGACGAATCAGGGATGCGGACAGGCGCGCTGCACCTGCGTTTCGGAACATGATCGCGCTGGCCTCCCGACACGTCGATGACCGTGCGATGACAATTCCGTCAGATTTGCGCGGCGTCTGCGATACCGCCGCCGGGCAGGCCGCTCGCGGGCATCACCGGACGATAAAGCGGCCAACCATGCCCTTCTCGGCATGCTCCGGTGTCGGACACACGTACCAGTACGTTCCCGGTTCGCCGGCGACGAAGCTGGTGGAAAGCTCCGCGTAGCTTGCAGCCTGCAAGCGGCTTGCGCTGCGCCACGGCAGCAAGGGCTCGAGCTGCACCAGCCCTGGGCCGGTCGCCATCATGGACATATAGGGATAAGGCGGCGGAACCGGGGTGATGATCAACCCGTGCTCCATGTTGCGCCCGTAGTCCATGTTGACCAGGTCGATGCGCACGGTGGCACCGCGAGGAACCACCAGCGTCGGGTTGGTCAATCCGGCCACCTCGAAGGTCTGGTCCGGGTGACCGGGCTGCACCGCGACCATCGCGATGCGCACGTCACGGCCGCTGTAGGTCACCGTGTTCGCGCGGGCATCCACCCGGGCGCCCTGCGCGCTGCGGGCAAGGAAGTCACGCACCTGCGCGTAATCCAGCACCGCCCCGCCCCAGCCGGGCTCGACGGGCCGGTCGGACTGGGCGAAAGCCATCATGCCGCCGCCCATCATGCCTCCCCCCATCATGCCGCCGTAAGCTCCGTAGCCTCCACCGGCCATTTGTGCCTGGGCGCCGGTACCCCAGGACGCGGCCAGCAGGGCCGCCATCACGACAGCGCCGCGCACGCGGTGCCTGATCGTCGGTTTCATTCCATGCTCCAGTTTGGCGAGTTCCATCATGCGCCCCGAAGAACAACAGGGTTCGACGAGGTTCCGCCGGGCCGGCAAGCGGGGTGTTCGTCCCCGCGCGGGCCGCCCCGGCGGGAGCGGACTCACGGCGCGTCGCCGATGCTGTCGCGCTGCTGCGGCGTCAGCACCGCGTCGATCTGTTTGGCCGCCTCGAGGCGGTTGCGCAGCATCTGCAGGCGCACTTGCGACAGCGCCGTGGCGCGCTTCATGATCGCGTCGACATCGAGCTTGCCGTCGGCGGCCTGCCCCCAGGACTCGAACATGACCTTCTGCATGGACTGCATCAGCGGCCACTGCTTGTCGAACAAGGCCTTCTCGATACCCACGACCTTCGTGCGCTGCGCGTCACTGAGCTGGGGATTCACACCCCATCCCCCATAGGCGCCGAAGCCGCCCATCATCCAGGGGCCCATGCCATAGCCGCCGTAACCTGCCATCATCGCGGGGCCGAAGCCCCCACCATAGCCTCCCATCATGCCGGGGCCGTAGCCGCCATAGCCGCCCATCATGCCGGGGCCGAAGCCACCATAGCCACCGTAGCCTCCATGTGCCCATCCCCGCGGGTGCGTACCGACGGCTCCACGCTGCCAGGCACCGCCCGCGTATCCTGGCCCGTATCCGCCCATCATGCCCGGGCCCATGCCGTAGCCGTAGCCCGGGCCGTAGGCGTCGGACTGGGCCGTCGTCGGGGGCGCACTGGCCGTGCCCGCCGCCAGGACAGGAAGCGCGGCCGCGCCGAGGATCATCACGGGCGTGGCCACCAGGCCGAGCGCCAGACGCTTGTTCCACTTGATCATGATTCGCTCCTTTGCGAACAGAAAATCCGATTCAACGCAGGTCCAGGTCGGAGCGCCGGCGCTTGTACTCGTCGGCGTCGATCTCGCCCCGCGCATACCGTTCATCGAGAATGGCCCGCGCCGAGGAGCCGGGAGCCCTCGACGTTCCGTGATGCCCATGCATACCGACGAGCACGTCGCGCAGCAGGCCCACCACGAGCGCCACGACCACGATGACCAGCAGCAGCATGAAGACCCATCCGAAGCCGCCCATCATCCCGTAGCCCCATCCCCATCCACCGGGGTGTCCGTACCACATCATGTCATTCTCCTTTCAGTCGATTCGCGTCCGACGGGCGCGGCGAGTCGCCTTGCGCGCTGGCACCGGATGCTCGATACCTACGTTAGTATCCGGCGCCTGTCCCCCGGATGACCCGTCGATTACATTGATGTCATCTTGCGGTCATGCCTGTGCAAGCAGGCAAGGGCTAGAGTGCGGATAAGGACGGTGCATTGATGAAACTGCTCGTGGTCGAAGACGAGGCCAAGACGGCCGACTACCTGCGCCAGGGTTTGAGCGAGGCTGGCTTCGTCGTCGACCTCGCGCGCAACGGCCTGGACGGCCACCACCTGGCGATGACCGGCGACCACGACCTGGTCGTGCTCGACGTGATGCTTCCCGACGTCGACGGCTGGCGCATCCTGCGCGCGCTGCGCGAGGCCGGGCGCGACGTGCCCGTGCTGTTCCTGACCGCGCGCGACAGCGTCGAAGACCGCGTCAAGGGGCTGGAGCTCGGCGCCGACGATTACCTGGTCAAGCCCTTCGCGTTCACCGAGTTGCTGGCGCGCGTGCGCACGCTGCTGCGCCGCGGACGCAATCCCGCGCTGGCCGAGAAGCTGCAGGTGGCCGACCTGGTGCTCGACCTGCCGCGGCGGCGCGCCAGCCGCGGCGGCACGCGCATCAACCTGAGCAACAAGGAATTCGCGCTGCTCGAGCTGCTGGTACGACGCCAGGGCGAGGTGCTGCCGCGCTCGTTGATCGCCTCGCAGGTCTGGGACATGAACTTCGACAGCGACACCAACGTGATCGACGTGGCCATTCGGCGCCTGCGCGTGAAGGTCGACGACGCCTTCTCGCCCAAGCTCATCTGCACCGTGCGCGGCATGGGCTACACGCTGGACCTTCCCGATGCCGACGATTGAGCCGGTCGCGGCCCGCATCGGACGCCGCGCACGCCGCCCGGCGTCGCTGGCGCTGCGCGTGACGGCGTGGGTCGGCCTGGCCACCACCCTGACCTTCCTGGTCGCCGCATGGGCCCTGGAAGCGTCGATCGAGAAGCATTTCGCGGGCCAGGACCTGGGGCAGCTTCGTCCGGTGGCGCAGACCCTGCGGCTGGCCCTCGACAATGCGGCCGCCGGCGCCGGGGGCGAGGCCCTGCAACGGCGTTTCGCCGAGACCATCGCGGACCACCACGAGGTGTACTTCCGGGTGGAGAGTGCTGACGGTCGCGTGCTGTATGACGCGACGCCGAGGGGCCTTGCCGCGCGTGCACACGCCGACCCCGCCGTGTCGCAGCTGGACGCCGGCGCGCTGCGCATCTGGACCACCGGCGGGCGCAGCTACCGCGGCGCGGTGCTGCGCATGGACCGCGACACGGTGATCCTGGCGACCGCCATCGACTACCACCTTCGCTTTCTCGCGGCGTTGCGGCGTGCGCTGTGGCTGGGCACGCTGGTCGCCAGCGCCTTCAGCGTGCTGGTGGCGTGGCTGGCGGTGCGCCAGGGGCACGCGCCGATCCGGCGCATCAGCGCGCGCATGCGCGAGGTCAGCTCGGAGCGCCTGGACGTGCGCCTCGACCCGGACAAAGTACCGGTGGAACTGGCCGGGCTCGTCGCCTCCTTCAACGCGATGCTCGCGCGCATCGAGCACAGCTTCGAGCGCCTGTCGAACTTCTCCGCCGACATCGCGCACGAGCTACGCACACCTGTCACCAACCTGCGCACGCAGACCCAGGTCGCACTCTCCCGCGCGCGCAGTGCCGAAGACTATCGCGAGATCCTCTACTCCAATCTCGAGGAGTTCGAGCGCATGAGCGCGATGATCGGCGACATGCTGTTCCTCGCCCAGGCCGAGCACCAGTTGATCCGCCCGGAGCAGGCCGAGGTGGACCTGGGTGCCGAGGTGATCGAGCTGTTCGAGTATTTCGAGGCCTGGGCCGAGGAGCGCGGAGTCGGGCTGCAAGCCGTCGGCGAAGCCCCACGGATCCGTGGCGACCGCGCGATGCTGCGACGCGCACTTTCGAACCTGCTGTCCAACGCGATTCGCCACACCGCGGCTGGAGTCAGAGTCACCGTGCGTTTCGTCAACGATCCCGCCGGCTGGCTGGAGGTCTGCGTCGAGAACCCGGGCGCCGACATTGCTGCCGGGCACCTTCCCCACCTGTTCGACCGCTTCTACCGCATCGACCCTTCGCGCCAGCGAAACGGCGAGGGAACCGGCCTGGGCCTCGCCATCGTGAAGTCGATCGTCGAGGCCCATGGGGGAACCGCGGGCGCGAAATCGGCCGGAGGACTTACGCGCTTCTGCATGCGTCTGCCAGCGCCCGCGTCGAGAACGTGACAGCGACCTGTCCAAGACGCTTCCCAGCTACGATCCTTCATCAAGTAGGTGGTTTTTCGCTGGTTTTCGAGGATGGAATCGGTCACGTCGCGTCTGCCGCTTCTTGCTCGCGTACTCGTACTCGGAAAAGCTCGTCTGCATCGTCCTTCCTCGTGCGCTCAGGCACCGAGGTCCATTGTCCCAGTTCGCACTCGCCGCGCACACCTCAGCAGGCCGCCGGTGAGGAATTGATCAGTGTTTCCTTA
>JAKAXL010000117.1 GCA_021816585.1 Pseudomonadota bacterium
CGGCTGCGGGCGCGGCGGCTCGGGCCTCGCCGCGGCCGGCGTCGGCACGGCGGGCGCCGGCTCCGCGGGGGCCTGCTGCGCGGCGCGCTCGCCGCGTGCGCGAAGCGCCGGCGCCGCGTAGGCCTGGCGGATCGCCGCCAGCTCGGCGAGCTGCGCGCCCACCAGGAAGTTGACGCTGCCGGGCGGCACCAGGCCCTCCTCGTCGGGCTCGCCCGCGGGAATGCCGGTGAGCAGCTCGACGGCCTCGTCGACGTTGCCCACCGCCCAGACGTGGAAGCGGCCCTGCTCGCAGGCCTGCACCACGTCCTCGCGCAGCATCAGGTGCTTGACGTTGGCGCGCGGGATCAGCACCCCCTGCTCGCCGCTGAGTCCGCGCGCGGCGCAGATGTCGTAGAAGCCCTCGATCTTCTCGTTGACCCCGCCGATGGCCTGCGCCTCGCCGAACTGGTTGACCGATCCGGTGATGGCCAGCGACTGGCGCACCGGCAGGTCGGCCAGGTCCGACAGCAGCGCGCACAGTTCGGCCAGCGACGCGCTGTCGCCTTCCACCGGCCCGTAGGACTGTTCGAACACCAGGCTGGCCGACAGCGACAGCGGAATCGCCCGCGCGTAGCGCGCGCCGAGGAAGGACGACAGGATCATCACCCCCTTCGAGTGGATCGATCCGCCGAGCTCGCTCTCGCGCTCGATGTCGACCACCCCGGCCTCGCCGACGCGCGCGGTGGCGCTGATGCGCACCGGATGCGCGAAGGCGAAGTCGTCGAGCGCGATCACCGCCAGCCCGTTGACCTGGCCGACGCGCTCGCCGCCGACCGAGATCAGCAGGTTGTCGCGCAGGATCTGGTCCTGCAAACGGCCGCGCAGGCGGTCGACGCGCCGCTCGCGCGCGCGCAAGGCTTCGTCGACGTCGGCGCGCGTGACCTGTGCGCGCGCGCCGCGCGCCGCCGCGAGGTCCGCCTCCTGCAGCACCTCGGCGAGCAGGCGCCGGCTGGCGCTCAGGCGCTGGCCGTCGCCGGCCAGGCGCGATGCATGCTCGACCAGCCGCGCCACCGCGCCGCGATCGAAGGCGCGCAGTGCGGCCCCGCGCGCCAGCGTGGCGATGAAATCGGCGTACTCGACGGTGCTGCGCGCATCGCGCGGCAGGTCGGTGTCGAAATCCGCGGCGACCCGGAACAGCTCGGCGAACTCGGGGTCGGCCTCCTTCAGCAGGTAGTACAGGCGCGGCTCGCCGACCAGCACCACCTTCAGCGCCAGCGGCATCGGCTGCGGCTCCAGCGCGATCGAGCCGACCAGCCCCCAGGCCTGGCCCAGGCTCTCGATGCGCAGCTGCCCGCCGCGCAGGCTGCGCTTGAGGCTTTCCCAGACATAGGGCTGGCTCAGCACCTTCAGCGCATCGAGCACCAGGTAGCCGCCGTTCGCGCGGTGCAGCGCACCCGGCTTGATCAGCGTGAAATTCGTCACCAGCGTGCCGAACTGCGCCACCTGGTCGATGCGCCCGATCAGGTTGGGATGCGTAGGGTTGTCCTCGAACACCACGGGCGCGGCGGCATCGGCGGCATGGGCCACCAGCGGATTGACCTTCCAGCGCCCCGGGGAGACCTGCCCGCTCATCACCAGCGACGCGATGCCCCCTTCGCCACGCGACTCCTCGCGCAGCGCCTCGCCGACCTCGAGCACGTCGTGCATCACCTGGTCCAGGAACTCCACCACCTGCGGCAGGTCGGCGTAGTGCTGCTTCAGTTCGTCGATCAGGTGTCCCGCGGCCAGGCCCAGGGTGTCGCGGTTGGCCTCGCGCAGCTGCGCCTGCACGTCGCGGCGCCAGCGCGGCATCTGCTGCATCAACTGGGTCAGGCGCTCGCCGAAGCCCTCGATCAGCGTGCCGATGCGCTTCTGTTCGTCCTCCGCCAGCTGCTGGAACTCGGCCGGGGACATCGCCTTGCCGTCCTTCAGCGGCGCGAACACGAAGCCCTGCGGGGTGCGCATCAGCGCGATGCCGTGCTCGGAGGCATCCTGCCCGAGTTCCTGCAACGCGCCTTCCTCGCGCTCCTTGTAGGCGTTCTGGATCGCCTCCACGCGGGCCTGGTACTGGTCGCTGTCGAAGGCCGCCGGAATCGCGCGCACCAGTTCGGCCACGAAACGGTCCATGTCCTGCGCCAGCTGCGCGCCCCGCCCGGCCGGCACGCGCAGCAGGCGCGGCTTGCCGGGCTCGTCGAAGGCGTTGACGTAGCACCAGTCGTCGGGGGTGCTGCGGGTGGCCGCATGCTCGCGCAGCATGCGCCGCAGGATGCAGTGGCGTCCGCTGCCGCTTTCGCCCAGCACGAACAGGTTGTAGCCGGGGCCGTCCATCGCCAGCGCCAGCTCGATGGCCTCGGTGGCGCGCTGCTGCCCGACCACCTCGGTGGTCGCGGCGAGTTCTGCGGTGGAGGCAAAGCCCAGGCCGGCTTCATCGCAACGCGCGAGCAGCTGGGCGGCCGGCAGTGCGGGAATGGCGCTCATCGTGTCCTCCTCGACGGAAACGCCTGCGCGGGCGGCGCGCAGGACGGTGCGGGCAGCGCCCGGAGGCGGCGCGGCATGCGGATCATGATGCGCCGCGGGGCCTGCGACCCGCTTGACCCGCATCAAGCACGCCGCCCGCCCGCGCCCGCCCGGCACGCCCCCGCCCGGCGCCCGCGCCAGCACCAGCGCAGGAGTCGCCGGCGGAGCTACATTGCGCGTGACGGACATGGGCTCCGAAGAACCGCGGGACAATCGCATGGACCAACCACCCCTGGCCTTGATCGTGGGCGCCGGCGACGGCCTCGGCGCCGCGCTGGCGCGCGTGTTCGCCGACGAGGGCGGAATGCGCGTGGCGCTGGCCTCGCGCCACCCTGAGCGCCTGCAGGCGCTCGCGACGTCGCTGGGCGGGCTCGCGCTGCGCTGCGACGCCAGCGTGCCGTCCGAGGTCGAAGGGCTGTACGCGCGGCTGGATCGCGAGCACCCCGAAGGCCCCGAGATCGTCGTCTACAACGCCGCCGCCCGGCTGCGCGCCGCGATCACCGACATCGACCCCGCGCAGGCCGCGCAGGCGCTGCAGGTCAACGCGCACGGCGCGTTGCTGGTGGCGCAGCAGGCCGCGCGCCGCATGCTGGCGCGCTCGCGCGGCACGCTGCTGTTCACCGGCGCCTCGGCCAGCGTGAAGGGATTCGCCGGTTCGTCGGTGTTCGCGATGGGCAAGTTCGCGCAACGCGGGCTGGCGCAGGCGCTGGCACGCGAACTCGCGCCGCAGGGCGTGCACGTGGCGCACGTGGTGATCGACGGCTCCATCGCGCACCCGCAGCGCCCCGCGCCCGCGCGCGAGCACGCGCAACTCGACCCGCTGGCCATCGCGCGCAACTACCTGCACCTGGCGCGCCAGCCGCGCAGCGCATGGACCTGGGAGATCGAGCTGCGTCCGTGGGTGGAGGCGTTCTGACACATTCCGAGACATCTGCCGCGCATGCTCGCGCACCGCTCGACGCGGCCTGCCGGCATCCCGATGCAATCCGGACTTTCCCCATGCCGGAGCCGGCCCGGCGGCCGTTAGCTTTGCACCACGCCCGCCGCGCCGCCGCCGCGGGCCCCTTCCAGCGCCCTCACGACGCCGCATGCCCCTGACCTATCGCAAGACCGACCAAGGACGCCAGGCACTGAGCACGCGCGAGCCGCCGCTGAGCCGGCCGATGCGCAACCTGCTGCTGCTGATCGACGGGCAACGCAGCGACGAGGCCCTGCTGGGAATGCTCAGCTCCCCCGACCTCGGAGCGCATTCCTTCGAACAGTTGCTCGAACTGGGATTGATCGAGGCGCCCGCGCCGGATGCCGCGGCCGAGCCCGCGGCGCAGGCGCCGACGACGGCCGCACCCGCACCCATCCCCGCCCCCATCCCCGCACCGGCAGCGGCACCGGCCGCACCGGCCGCAGCGGCCCCCGTCGCCACGCCGCCGGCTGCCGAAGCGCCCGCGGCGGCGCCCGCGGCGGCGCCCGCGGCGCGGCGCGTGTCGGCCTTCGCGCGGCTGGGCCAGGGCATGCGCTCGCTG
>JAKAXL010000050.1 GCA_021816585.1 Pseudomonadota bacterium
TCTCGCATTTGCCGCACCAGGGCCAGGCGCTGATCCTCCTCGTCGAAGCGTGCCTCCAATTCTCGTGCGCCTGCCGCATCCACCTCATCGCGGATTCTGCGTCCTGCAAACAATGGAACGTTGAAGGACACGCCCACCGAGACAAAATTGGGCGACCCAGGCATGAAACTCTTGCCATACGAGGCGCCTACGGTGAAGGAAGGCTCATAGGCCTTCTTGGCCAACTGCACGGCAATCTCGTTGGCATGCACTTTCGCTCGTGCTTGCTGCAACAGCGGCTGGGAGGCAAGTCCCGCCTGCAGATCAGCGGGAGGCGCTGACAAGTCGGGCCAATGGCCGTCGATGTCCGGCGCACGTTCCACGCCGAGGAACCGAGCGATGCGGGCAAGCTGGGCACTTTCGTCGGCCCTCAGGACATCGAAGTCGTTGCGCAATTCCTCAAGCGCGAGCTTGGCGCGCAACACATCGCTCTGAGCACTCCTGGCCGAGCGATAGGACGCTAGGGCGGCTTGCTCGCTCTGCGCGGCCAGGCCCTGCTGCTCGCGCACGATCGCCTCGGCTTTGCGCGTGTAAACCGCGGCAAGCCACGCGCGGCGAAGCGCAAGCATGATCTCGGCACGCTGGGCCTCACGACCATAGCGCTGCTCGGAGGCTTGGGCTTGCAGGCTTCGGCCCTGCAGGGCCAACTTACCGGAGGCCGGAAACTCCTGGCTGACCCCCACGCTCAACATCGTCGTGGCTTGCTGGGTCAGAGAGAAATTGTTGGTCGGAAGATTGCTGGCATCCAGAGACACCTTGGGATCTGGCAGGCGGGTCGCTGCGTCGGCTTGCCGCTGCAAGGCGCGGATGCGCTGTTCCGTCGCAGCAAGAGCGGGATTGCCCGCCGTCAAATGGGCCTCGGCAGCGGCGAGCGTCAGCGGCGCTGCTCGAGCCGGGACACTCGTGACGGCGAGCAAGAGCAGGCCGCACACGAGCGGGCGGGAAGTGACTTGCGCGGTGCGCGCGAGCAGGAGCCGTCGTGCTCGTGCACGACAGCGACGTGAAATCAGGAACATAGGGATCCTCTTCGGCCAATGAGGCGTAGCGCTGCAAGCCAGGCAGGCGCAACAACTTCAAGCATGGCACTTGCGGGTACCGCGAGCGCCTACCGCCGAAAGGATCAGACTTGGAGACGAGCCGCTAGAAAAGCGGGTTTGATGGGCCGCTTGGTTGTGTCACGCGCGCGACTCCAGGCCCGGGGCGGCACGACCGCCGGAAGCGGCGGCACCACGCGCGACACGCTGTTTGCGAAGCGCGGAATACGAGCCGGAATTTGGCGACTCGGAATCGATGCGCTTGGGGTTGCGCACATCGCCAGACACGTCGCCAGACTCGCTGTCCTGGCCGTCGCGCGCGTGGTCCCATGCCGAGCGGTCGTCGCCATGGACGCCATGCCGCCCATGCTCTCGCAACACGAAGCCTGGCGGGCCGACGGCCCCGCCATCGCCAGTTGCATCCACGGCAGAAACAGCAATGCGCAGGCAAACGCCCAGTAGCGGGAGTAGGCTCGCAGTGCGCGCATGGAGGTCCGGGAAACAGCGGTGAATAGGGTCGCCCGCATCTTAAAACGCTTGCGCTGCGCAGTCAAGACTGGCCGACTGACGGCGGTCAAATTGCCGAGGGCGCCTCGGCGCCTGCGTTTCCGTAACGTCGACCCACAACGGCGGGGCATGCGGAGGTTTCAGACCGCCAGTTGTTCCTGCAGGCTGCCGATTAGCGGACAGGAAACCTTGCCCCGGCGTGTGTCACACGCCTGGACCAGCGCTGCCAAAGCCGATTCCATGCGCTGCAGATTCCGCAGGCGCGTACGCACATCAGCGAGCCGATCCGAGGCCAGCGTGGCAGCTTCCCTGCAGTGCGTTCCATCGTCGAGCCGCAACAACTGTGCGACATCTTCCAGGCTGAAGCCCAAGCGCTGCGCCGCCTTGATGAAGCGAACGCGCGCCGCGGCCGCGGGGCCGTACCGCCGAATTCCGCTGGCGGGCCGACCCGGCGTCGGCAGCAAACCCTTGAGCTGATAAAAGCGGATCGTTTCCACATGAACTCCGACAACCTTGGCGAGTGCACCAATGCTGAGTCTTTCGGGCAGTGGTTCCATGGCGCTTGACTCCGTAGTTGACTACGGGAATAACGTAGCACCTGTTGCACGCATTCGCACAGTGGCATCTCGGCAAGGAGTCTTCGTACCATGATCTCATCTCCCATCTCGCGCAAAATCGTCCGGGCCGGACTGATCGGATCGAGTCTGCTGGCTGGCGGTGCAGGGCCTGCCATGGCCGGCACCCAGATCGCGGCGCAAGCCACACCGCCCGTGGCCGCGCCCGGGCGGATCGCACCGAATGCGCCATTCACGACTGTAGACGGCAAAGTGCAGCAGTTAGACGCCTACAAGGGGCATCCGGTCATCGTGTGGCAGGTCACGACCTGGTGCCCGAGCTGCGCCGCCGGACTGCGTACCTTCACCGAGCACCAGGCACAGATCGACCGCTCGGACCTGACGGTCTTGGTGCTGCGCGACTACAAGAACGGCGGCTACCCAGGCCCCGGCATGCGCGATTTCGCCAAATCGGTGGCCCCCGCCCTGCTGGCCGATCCACATTTTGTGTTCGGAAAGGACAGCCAAGCGCTGTTCGAGCGCTACAACCCCCGCAAATTCGTCGACATCTATCAGGCCATCGCAGCCGATGGCCGGATTCGTCTGGTGTCCTCGTCGCCGTCCGCCACCTTCGACAAGATCGAAGCGCTCATTCGCCCCAGGTCATGAAACTGCCCTGGTCTCCATCCGTGGACACGCTGCGGCGCGCCCTGGGCCTAGCTCTAGCACGACGGCCTGCGAGAGCCGCGACGCTTGCGTTGTTCCTGGCCGCGCTAGCTTTCTATGCCATGCTATTGCCCGCCACCAGTACGGGCGGAACGCTTGGGCTCGTCTCGTTGCGGTATCTGACCATCGGGGAATTCCTCATCGCCGTGACCATGTCGGCGCTGTTGTCCCTGACCGTGACACTGGGCGCGCACGGGTTGCGTCAGGGGCAGCGGGTCAACCCCACGGGCACGCTACTCGGAGCCGCCCTCGCCCTGGCACCTTCGCTGCTGTGCTGTACGCCGGCCATTCCCTTGACCATCACTGCGATCGCATCGCTGCTGCCCGCGGCTGGACATTTCGGGGTGCCCATCCAGGGATGGATCGCCACGCATGAGAGCACCCTATACGCGCTCGCAATCGCCGCCATGGCCTGGGGACTGCTCGGCAGCGCTCGCAGGGTTCTGTCGTGCGTCTGCTGACCGTCTCCAGAGCCTTGACCCAGTAGGCCGAGAAGCAGACTCTTGAACATCCCGAACCCATCTCCCCATGTCGAACTGCGCGCATTGCCCCCCTGATGACTCGTGTTCTCCGGCCCCCGTCCCACACGTGGCGGTGATCGGCAGCGGCGCCGCCGCCATGGCGGCGGCGCTGAAGGCCGTTGAGCGCGGTGCGCGGGTGACGCTGATCGAACGCGGCACCCTCGGCGGTACCTGCGTCAACATCGGCTGCGTACCCTCCAAGATCATGATTCAGGCCGCGCACATCGCCCACCTGCGTCGCCAAAGCCCGTTCGACGACGGCATCCAGGCGGCGCCACCGGCAATCCTACGCGGTCCCCTGCTGGCGCTGCAGCAAGCTCGCGTCGACTTGCTGCGCCAGGCCAAGTACCAGAACGTGCTGGACGCTCAACCGGCCATCACCGTGGTACATGGCGAAGCACGCTTCCAGGGCGCCCGGCATCTCGCGGTGCGGCTCGCCGACGGTGGCCAGCAGGTGGTCGCCTTCGACCGCTGCATGATCGCCACCGGGGCGAGCGCCGCGGTGCCGCCGATCCCCGGGCTCGCGCACACGCCCTACTGGACTTCGACCGAGGCGCTGGTGAGCGACGCCATCCCCCGGCGCCTGGCCGTCATCGGATCTTCGGTGGTGGCCGTGGAACTGGCACAAGCCTTCGCCCGGCTCGGCGCCAAAGTTACGATCTTGGCGCGCAACACGCTGCTGTTCCGCGAGGACCCGGCCATCGGCGAAGCGCTCACCGCGGCTTTGCGCGCCGAGGGCATCGAGGTACTGGAGCACACGCAGGCCCGCGAGGTCGCGCACATGGACGGCGAGTTCGTGTTGGCGAGCAACCGGGGCAAGCTGCGCGCCGACCGGTTGCTGCTCGCCATCGGCCGCGCTCCCAATACGCGCAGCCTCCATCTCGAAGCAGCCGACGTGGCGCTGGACCCGCAAGGGGCCATCGAGGTCGACGCGGGCATGCGCACCAGCGCCCCGACCATCTACGCTGCCGGCGACTGCACCAACCAGCCTCAGTTCGTCTACGTGGCCGCGGCCGCGGGCTCGCGCGCCGCCATCAACATGACCGGCGGCGACGCGACGCTGGACCTGAGCGCCACGCCGGCAGTGGTGTTCACGGATCCGCAGGTAGCCACCGTGGGCCTGAGCGAGCGCCAAGCGCACGCCGCCGGCATCGCCACGGACAGCCGAACCCTCACCTTGGACAACGTGCCGCGCGCGCTCGCCAACTTCGACGCCCGCGGTTTCATCAAGCTGGTCGTCCAGCAGGGCAGCGGGCGGCTGCTCGGCGTGCAGGCGGTCGCAGCGCAAGCCGGCGAGCTGATCCAGACGGCGGCACTGGCGATCCGCGCCGGCATGACGGCGCAGGATCTCGCCGACCAGTTGTTCCCCTATCTGACGATGGTCGAGGGCCTGAAGCTTGCGGCACAGACCTTCAGCAAGGACGTGTCGCAGCTGTCGTGCTGCGCCGCCTAGACGCGCGCAGGGCTCAATCCCGCGACAGCGCCTCGATGATCGGACAGGTGCCAGGATCGTCGGACGCCTCGCACTGGCACAGCAGCGAGCCCAGCGCACGCTGCATCGCGGCGAGATCGGCCATCTTGCGCTGGATCAGCGAGAGCTTTCGTGCCGCCAGTTCGCGGGCCTGCTCCCGCGCTGACTCGTCGGCCAAGCGCATCAGATCGGCAATCTCCCCAAGTGTGAATCCGAGCATCTGGGCGCGTTTGACGAAACGCAGGCGCCCGACCTCCGACGCCGCATACCGCCTGAAACCTGCGACGGGCCGCGGGGGCTCCTTCAGCAAACCGCGGCGCTGGTAGTAGCGCACGGTCTCCACGTTCACGCCGGCGGCCTTGGCCAATTCGCCAATGGTCAGATCGCTGGCTGGCAATCCATTTACGGACATGAGGAACCTGGGGCTTGACTCCGTACCTAGGTACGGCATCTAAAGTGGCGTGAACTCTACACCATTTCAGGAGGCACATGTGAGCGAGGTATTTTTTCAGATCGAAGGCATGCACTGCGACAGTTGCGCGCGGACCCTGCAGATCCTGCTGGAACGCGAGCCGGGCGTCAAACGCGCCAGTGTCAGCTTCGACCAGGCTTGCGCCCGTGTGGTCTACGACCCTGCGATGATCGAATGGTCCGAGCTGGTGGCGGCGCTGGAGCGCCCCGGCTACCGCGTGATCGGCAGCGCGGACTGATCGGCCGCGCCCCGGGGAAGAGGAGGACCAGGCCATGTCGGCGAATCTACAAATCGCCATCGGCGGCATGCAATGCTCGTTCTGTCGCCAGAGCGTCGAGCGCGCGCTACGGAAGGTGCCGGGAGTGCACGCCGCCGCGGTCAACCTCGCACACGAGGAGGCACTGATCGTTTACGACGGGGCCGAGGCCACGCCGGCGCGTGTCGCCCAGACCCTGCGCTCGCTGGGCTACACGATCCGCGACCGCGAGAAGCTGCGCAGTTTCGTGCAGGCCGAGCAGGAGCTCGAAGAGGAACGCCGCCGCCTGCTGATTGCCGGCTTGATTGCCGGCAGCGGGCTGGTCATGATGATCGTGCAGTGGTCGGGATCGGCAGCGGCGGGGCCGTGGATTTCCTACGCGATGGCGCTCGGCGCCGTGTTCATGCTCGCGTGGGGCAAGCGCTTTCTGGGCATGGCCTGGGCAGCTGCCCGGCGCGGCATCCTTAACCAGCATGTGCTGCTGTCGCTGAGCGCGCTCGGCGCCTTCGCCGCCGGGCTGATCGGGCTGTTCAGGCCGTCGTTCCCGGCGGTGGATTTCTTCGGGGCGGTGGTGCTGCTGATGAGCTATCACACCCTGTCCAGCTTTGTCGCCGGCGTGGTGCGCACGCGGGCCTCGCAGGCCGTGCGCAAGCTGCTGGAGCTGCAGCCGGCCACCGCGCGGGTACTACGCGACGGCGCGGAAGTCGAGCTTCCAGTGGCCGACATCGCGGTCGGCGAGACGGTCCGGGTGCGCCCGGGCGAGCGCATTCCCCTGGACGGACGGGTGGTCGAAGGCACCGCGGCGGTCGACGAGTCGATGGTGACGGGCGAGCCCCTGCCGGTCACCAAGAAGCCGGGCGCGGCGGCGATCGCTGGATCGATGAACACCGACGGGATGCTCGCCATCCAGGTCGGCAGGCCGGCGACCGAGAGCTTCGTGGCCCGAGTGGTGCGCGAGGTGGAGGCGGCCAAGGCGCTCAAGCCCGCCATCCTGGTGCTGGTCGAGCGCATCCTGGCGATGTACGTGCCGGTGGTGCTGGGCGTCGCGGTCGCGGCGCTGGCCGGCTGGCTGCTCGTCGCGGCCGTGTTTCGTGTGGGCGACGGCCAGCGGGCGCTGTTCGCGGCGCTGTCGGTCCTGGTGATGGGCTACCCCTGCGCGCTCGGCATGGCTACGCCGCTGGCGCTGATCCGCGGCGGCGGCGAGGCAGCAGCGCGCGGCATCCTGGTGCGCAGCGCCGAGGCCTTTCAGACCCTCAGGGATGTGCGCGTGGTCGTGTTCGACAAGACCGGAACGCTGACCGAGGGCAAGCCCCGGGTCGTAGACACGCTGGGCGCGGTGGGCACGGTGGATGAATACGTGCTGGCGACTGCGGCCGCACTGGAGCGCTATTCGCGCCATCCGCTGGCGGTGGCGATCCACGGCGAGGCGCAGGCCCGTGGACTGGACGTGCCCGATCATCCCGAGGACTTCCGGGAAACCCCCGGCCGCGGCGTGTCGGCGAGGTTGGGCGCGTCTCGCGTGCTGGTGGGCAGTCGCAGGTACCTCCAGGAAAGCGGCGTCGCCCTTCCCTCGGGCCCGGGGACGGAACTGCATGAGGGTGCCACGCCGGTCTGCGTCGCCCGTGACGGCCGGCTGCTCGGCTTCATCCTGCTGGGCGACAGCCCGCGCCCCGATGCCGAGCGTGTGGTGCGAGAACTGCGCCGGCGCGGTATCGAGCCGATCATGGTCTCCGGCGACAACCGGCGCACCGTCGAGGCGCTGGCCGAGCGGCTGGGCATCACGCGGGTCTACGCGCAAGCCCTGCCCGACGAGAAGGCGGGCATCGTGCGCGAGTTGCAGCGCGGCGGCGCTCGCGTGGCCATGGTCGGCGATGGCATCAACGACGCGCCGGCGCTGATGCAGGCCGACATCGGGGTGGCCTTCGAAGCCGGCACCGACATTGCCATCGAATCGGCCGACGCGGTGGTCATGAGCCATCGGCTGGGCGCAGTCACCGACCTGCTCGACATCGGCAAGCGCAGCTACGCCAAGACCGCCCAGAACCTCGCCGTGGCCTTCGCCTTCAACGGCATCGGCATCCCGCTGGCGGCAACAGGGCTGCTGCAGCCGGTATGGGCCATGGTCGCGATGGCCGCCAGCATCACCGCAGTGCTCGCCAACTCCTTCGGCGGCCGCCTGATTCAACGAAACGCAGGTGCGTCATGAAGCAACGCGGTTTCCCGCTGTCTCTGGTGGCGATCGCGTCGCTGGCAACCTTCCTCTCCAACCTGAGTGCGGGAATCGCCAACGTCCCCCTCGCCGACGTGGGCAGCGCTCTTGGGGGCGGCTTCGGCGCAGGCGGCTACGCGCTGGTAGCCATCGTCCTCGCCTACCTCGTGCCTTACGCGGTGGTGATGCCGGTGGTGGGCAAGCTCGGCGATCGATACGGCCACAAGCGCGTGTTCCTGGGAGGGCTCGGCTTGTACGTGCTGGGCTCGCTGGCCGCCGCGGCCTCGCCCGGCGCCGCGGCGCTGATCGCGTCCCGCACGGTGCAGGGCTTGGGCGGCGGGGTCATCCTCGACTCCATCGTATTCATCAGCGCAGGCGTACGCCAGGGCCGGGGCGTGGCCTTCGGCGTGTGGCGCGCCGCGCTGCTGTCCGGCACGGTGGGTGGCCCGGTGATCGGTGGCTACCTGTCCGCGTTGCTGGGGTGGCGCTCGCTAATGTGGCTGCCGGCGCTGCCGGCGGTACTGCTTTGGCTGTGGGGTGCGGTCTCGCTCAATGAGCTTCCGCGAAGCGACGAAGTCTTCGACTGGGTAGGCTCGGTGCTGTTTCTGGTGGGATTGTCGGCTGTCGTGGTGGCATTGTCGGCCTCGGGCATGGACACCATGCAGGCCGGCCTGGCAGCCGCCACGGGTCGGGTCATGCACGCGATGGCCTGGATGCTCTACGGAGTCTTCGGCGTGGCCATGGCGCTGCTGTGGATTCATCAGAAGACCGACAAACGGGCGCTGTTCGACCTAAGCCTGTACCGCATCCGGCCTTTCGTGCTGGGCAACCTCGGCACCTGGTTGGTGTGCGTCGGCATGTTCTCGGCCATGATGTTCGTGCCCCTGCAGATGCAGTACGTCGAGGGCTATACGGCGCTGGCGGCGACCAACGCGCTGCTGCCGCTGGCCCTCGCCGCCCTCGTCGTGGGAGTGTGGGGCGGGCGCATCGCCGACCGCCTCGGACCGTTGCCCCCATGGGTCACGGGTTTCGCGCTGATGGCGGCCAGCTTTGTCGTGCTGGCGCTGCTTGGGCCGCACCCGTCGCGGGCGACCCTGTTTGCCGTGTTGACGGCTTGCGGCGTCGGCATGGCCTTGCCGCTGGCGCCCACGGCGCTGACCGCTCTGGGCCAGGTGCCCGAAGCAGCGGCCGGCCAAGCGGGGGGGCTGTTCAACTTTGCGCACAACATGGGCCGGGCCATGGGCCTGGGCCTGCTGGGTGCGTTGCTGGTGCGGCGCGAACCGGGAAGCTATGCCGCGATCTACGGGATCAGTGCCGCGCTGATGGCGGTAGGCGCTGCGCTGCCGCTGGCCCTGCGCACGCGCAAAGCGACGAGCTGCGCGCACAATCTTTGAAACATGGAGCGAAAGCGACATGAGATGGAGGAGCAAGGTGGGAAAGGAATCAGACCAGCCGGGTAAGGTCCGGCCGGCGCTCGGCGCGGCGACCCTGGCAGGCGCTGCGATGACCCTGGTCTTGCTCGTCGGCTTGTTCGTCGGCGGGCACTGGGTCTACACGCAGGTCGTGGGTCGCGCGCTGTTCCATGCGCAGGGACTGCCCGTGCTGCCGCCCGATCTGGTGCTCGGCCTGGCCGTACTCGCTGGATCAGCATCGTTCTTCTCACCGTGCAGCATCGCCATCACCCCGGCCTTTCTCACGTATTTCGTTGACAGCCAGGAGGCTCCCCGCGCGGGCAGCCTGTTCGCCGCCGCCTGGTGGATCGCGGTCGGCATCATCGGCGTGTCGGCCGCGGGCGGCATCCTGGTCATGGCGGTCGGCGCCGCGATCTACAACGTGCTGATCTACCTGATTCCGCTGGTGGGTGTGGCCTTCGCCGCGCTGGGCGTGCTGATGCTGACCGGGCGCGGGGCCTCGTTGAGCCACCTGACCGAACATCTGCCCGGGCGGGCGCTGTACGAACGTCTGTTGCGCGGGGGGAAAGGCAGTCGGCGCGGCGAACTCGTCACCTTCGGGGTGGCGTACGGCGCGGCGTCCCACAGCTGCACACTACCGGTGGTGATAGGAGTCCTGATGCTGCCGCTGGCCGTGGGCAACTACGCGCTGGCCGGGCTGGCCGTCGTGGTCTACGGCATCGCACTGTCGGCGCTGATGCTGCTGATGCTCACGCTAGGCCAGCCGACGCTAGCAATGTTGCGCCGCTGGAGCGGCCCTTCGCTGGCCTGCGCCGTAGGCGCACTGTTCCTGCTCACCGGGATCTACCTGTTCCACTATTTCTGGAGCAACTATGCGGCGCCCGCGGCGAGCAGCGCGCTGGCGCGGGCGAATTTCAAAATCGTCGAAGGACGCAAGGGCTCGCCCTACGTCTACAACCCCCAGGTGCTCGACATCCCTGCAGGCAAGCCTGTGGCGCTCGAGATCACCGACTTCGTCGGCGGCTGCGCGCTGTCGACCGTGTTCCCCCATTTAGGCCTGCACGGCGGCCCGGTGACGGCAACAGTTCCCGTGGGCCGGACGCGTCGGGTCGTGATCGAGGCTCCCGCGCCCGGACGCTATCGTTACCACTGTTCCGAAAACATGTACTTCGGCGAAATCGTCGCGCATTGAGCCGTTCCGCGGAAATCGTGTGTTGGACCTGAGTTGAAGCGCGAAGGCAGCCGATGGCCTGCAGCCAGATGGACCTGGGCATCGGGCGAGAGGCACGACGCAGTAACCCGCGAGTCGTTCCGCTGACAACGATGAGAGCAATTGACGGCCATCAACCCTGCTTGCGTGCGCTGTCAGGCTGTCCCTGCCTGGCACGACGAAGCGATCGGACAAGCTCAGGCCGCAGCGCAGCGTCCTCCGTGCCTAGTTGATTGATCCATGCGGCGCACTGCAACAACCTTCAACCTTCTGCCAGAGTTCAACATCATGCAAACAACCCGGTCTCTCACCATCCTCTGCCTGGCGGCCCTGCTGGCCGTTCCGACTGCATGGGCCCAACCGCATCCCGAAACGGCGCCGTACGCCCCTGCGATGCTGGCTGGCGCGTTCCCGGCGCCGCCCACAGGCGCCGGCCCCGGAAAAATAGCCGTCGTCACGCCTGCCGGACAGGCCCACTCGGTCGCCTTCGGCCAAGCGGGCTCGCCTTCTGGTAACAGCTTCTATATCGCCGTCGACCCTGTCGCGCACCGCCTGTTCGTCCCGACCAACGTCGGCACGACCTATGTCCTGAACACGAGGACATGGAAGGTCGAGCGGAGCTTCCCGAGCATTGCAGGCGGCCGAGTGGCCAAGGTGTCGAAACGCCTGGGACTGCTGCTCGTGCTCTCAGGCCGAGAGCTGGCGGCCTACGGCCTGGTTGACGGTACGCTGCGCTACACGGTGCCTTTTGGAGGCAACGCGCTGGCCTTCGGGCCACACGACGCGCATCTGTACGTGGGCGGCAACATGGACAATTCCATCGCGGATGTCGACAGCGCCACGGGACGCATGCTGCGCCGCATCCCCGTGGCGCACAGCGGAGATCTGGCCTGGGCCGACGGCTGGCTGTTTTCTGCCGACATCCGCAACGGGGTGATGACCGCGGTCGACCCGCAGGACAATCGCATCGTCGAAATGGCAACTCCGGAAGTGGATCCGGCCTTTCGCTATGACAGGATCCCCGCGGCCACTGCGGGGTTCATGCAGTTGGCTGTCAGCCCCGGCGGACGAACTGTGTATGCCGCTGGCTTCTCCGGACATGTGCTGCGCTTTTCCGCGCATGAGCCGGCCTATCTCGGCGAGGTCAAGCTCGCGGTGCCCAGCCCTGCGAAGCTCAGCGGCTTGACCCTGATCGACGGCGGGCATCAGGCTGTGGTGACCGTGGAGAATCGCAAGGAGGCCGTGCGCTTCGACCTCTCCAGCGGGAAGGTGCTGCAGCGCTTCGCGGACATATCGAGCAATCGTTGGGTCGCAATGCAATAGGTCGATCGAGGCGTTCGACGGCGCGGCAAGTGATCTTCGAGCGTGCCAGGGACCGGAGATGCGAGGGTTTGGAGGCGTGGTGATTCCAAGGTTGGAGGCAGAGACCATCGGCCTCGGCCTTTGACAGGAAAGTCACTATGCACTCAGGCGATCCCGTGGGTGCGCCGCTGCGTTGGACCGGGAACCAAGCTCGGCGGACACCAACACAGGGCTGATGGTGCATTGCACCATCGACTGCGCCGCGTGATCTGTCGTTGCCCTCCAAAGGCGCGCAGGGGCATACGGTGCCGCCACTAAGAAGACTGCGAAGCAGTTGGAAGCGCACCCTGCGCGGCATCCCGGCGCATCTGAAATCACTTCGCAAGAGCTTCGCCAGCGTTGGGAGCAACTGCTACGACTTTCGGTGAACTCGGCGACCGCTGCACGCACGATTCGTGTCGCGGTCGCCCCACAGGCCGGAGAGCTCATCCAGGCGGCGGCGCTGGCGATCCGCGCGCGCCTGACGGTGCAGGACCTAGCCGACCACCTGTTTCCCGCCCTACCTAACGATGCTCGAGAGCCTGAAGCTTGGAGAGCAGACCTTCGGCAAGGACGTAAAGCAGCTGTCGTGCTGCGCGGCATAGGCGCATGCTCCCGCCCGAGAGGGCCTGATTCGAGTCGGGTCGCAACGGATAGGGTGGGAAAACCCCATTAAATCATCATTCGCGCATACGCTAGAGTGTTGTCATGAAATCCCGTGACATCAAAGATCACCTCTACGCGCAAGTCGCTCGCATAGGCGCTGCGCTTTCGAGCCCCAAGCGGCTGGAATTGCTGGAGCTGCTCGCGCAGGGAGAGAAATCGGTCGAGGCGCTGGCGCAGGCAGCCGACATTGACGTCAAGCTCGCCAGCGCGCATCTGCGGGTGCTCCGCGATGCGCAATTGGTGGAGGCGAGGCGCGACGGCAAAAACCGCATCCATCGGCTGAGCGGCTCCGACGTGTCAGACCTCTGGGTGCGCCTGCGCGAGCTGGCCGAATCGCACTTGGCAGAACTTCAGCTCGCCATGGCGCGCCTGGTCGCCGAGCCGCAGTGCCTCACCTCGGAGAGCGCGCAGTCGCTGCTGGACAAGGTGCGCGCTGGGGACGTCGTGCTGCTCGACGTTCGTCCCGAGGCTGAGTTTCGTGCCGCGCACATTCCTGGCGCGCGCTCGGTTCCACTGGACGAACTGGAAGCCCGGATTCGCGAACTGCCAAGCGACAAGGACATCGTGGCGTACTGCCGCGGACCGTTCTGCCTGATGTCCGATTCGGCGGTGGCCCTGCTCAGGCGTTACGGGATGCGCGCGCGCAAGGCGGCAGATGGCGTGCCTGAATGGCGCGCCGCAGGACTGCCTGTGGAATCAGTAGCTGCCTGAACGTGGAGAGTGCCATGCCACGCATTTTGTTCATCCTCAACGAAGCGCCCTATGGCAGCGAGCGCACCTACAACGCATTGCGCTTGGCGGTCACGTTGGCGGCGCAGCCGGAGCAGCGGGTTCACATGTTCCTCATGGGGGATGCCGTGTTGTCCGCCAAGGCGGGGCAGAAGGTACCCAACGGGTACTACAGCGTCGAGACCATGCTGCAGAAGGTCGCGCAGCATGGCGAGGTGGCGTTATGCGGCACCTGCCTCGACGCGCGCGGACTGCGAGATGAAGAGCTTGTCGCGGATTGCAGGCGTTCGACCATGGTCGAGCTGGGGCGCTGGACCAGCGAGGCCGACAAGGTATTGGTGTTCTGATTTCCCGACGATAGCGAGCTCATCATGTTCTTCAAGCAACTCCCCACGCGCGACTCCAGCCTGTCTTACCTTTTTGGCTGCGCTGGCCTTGGCAAGGCCATCGCGGTCGACGTGGTCGTCGGCGACGAGGACTGGTTCGTCGAGCAGGCGAAGATGGCCGGCGCGCAGATCACCCATGTGATCGACACCCACGTGCATGCGGACCACCTCAGCGGAGGCAGGAGCCTTGCGCGCAGGGTGGATGCGCCCTACTGCCTGCACGAGGCGGCGCACGAGTTCGTGCACTTCGACTTCGAGGCCCTGCACGACGAGCAGCTCATCGACGTGGGCAATGTGACCGTACGGGTGCTGCACACCCCCGGGCACACGCCCGACAGTATGTGCCTGCTGGTTACGGATAAGCGACGCGGCGACGCACCGTGGTTCGTGCTCACTGGCGACACGTTGTTCGTGGGCGCTGTCGGGCGACCCGACTTGGCCGGGCATGAGCGCGAGATGGCCGGCGCCCTGTACGACTCGCTGCACACCCGGCTGCTGAGTCTGCCCGGCGAGATGGAGATCTACCCCGGGCACCAGGCGGGCAGCGCGTGCGGCGCCGGGCTGTCGGGCAAGCCGGCGTCGACCCTGGCCTTCGAGAAGCGCTTCAACCCGATGCTGGGCCTGTCGCGCGCAGCGTTTGTGGATCAACTCACTGCCGAGATTCCGCCCCGTCCGGCCAACATGGACCGCATCGTCGCGGCCAACGTCGCGGCATGAATCATCCAGCCACCTCGTCGCCGCATGACGCGTACCTGCAAGGCATCCGCGTCAATCTGCACCAGTTCGTCTGGCAGGCGGTGCAGGTTTTTTTCGTCGGGCTGGTCATCGGCATGGAGCGAACGGTTCTGCCGGTGGTCGCGGCGCGCGATTTCGGGGTGCCAAAAACCTCCTTCCTGTATCTGCTGTCCTTTGTCATCTCCTTCGGGCTGGTCAAGGGCGCGCTGAATTTTGTCGCCGGGCGCCTGTCCGAGCGCATCGGGCGCAAGACCGTGCTGGTTCTGGGCTGGCTGGCCGCGATCCCGATTCCACTGCTGATCTTCTTCGCGCAGTCCTGGTGGTGGATCGTCGCAGCCAACCTGTTCCTGGGGATCAACCAGGGGTTCGCGTGGAGCATGACCGTCACCAGCAAGGTGGACATCACGCGCGCCGAGCAGCGGGGGCTGGCCACCGGCATCAACGAGTTCGCCGGCTATGCCGCGGTCGGCCTGGCGGGCCTGGCCACCGCCTGGATGGCGCAGCTGTACGGCCCGCGCGCCGCCCTGCTCGGCTTCGCCAGCGGCGTGATCGCGCTGGCTCTGGCGACGGCACTGCTGTTCGTGCGCGAGACCCTGCCGTGGGCGCACGCCGAGCGCCATCGCCATGCCAGCGGCACGCACACAGGCCCGCGACCGCGCTTCGCCGAGGGCCTGGCCGAGCACCCCACATCGCGCCAGGTGTTCGCCTACGTGTCCTTCGGGCACCCCACGTTCTCGGCGCTGTGCCAGGCAGGCGTGGCCAACAAAGTCGCCGACACGCTGCTGTGGGTGCTGTTTCCGCTGTACCTCCACGGCCACGGCCTGGGCCTGGTGCAGGTCGGCTGGGTCACCGGGGTATACGGGCTGAGCTGGGGCGCTTCCCAGTTGTGGACCGGGCCGCTGTCGGACCGCATCGGGCGCAAGCGCCCGGTGGTTGCCGGGCTATGGCTGCTCGCCGCTGGCGTGGCGGCCGCGGTGCTGGTGCACGGCTTCGCGGCTTGGCTGAGCGCTGCCGTGATCATGGGCGTGGGCATGGCGCTGCTGTATCCGAACCTGATCGCCTCGGTGGCCGATATCGCCTACCCGAGCTGGCGCAGCTCGGCGCTGGGCACCTACCGCTACTGGCGCGATACCGGCTACGCCATCGGCGCGCTGGTGCTCGGGCTGGTCGCGCAGGCGCGCGGCGCCGTCGAGCCGGCCTTCTGGGTTACTGCGGGCTGGCTCGTGTTGTCGGGACTGTGGATGCTTCTGCGCGCTCAGGAAACCCATCCCGGCCACCTTCCGACGACGCCAAGCCCATGAACTCGATCCAACAGCTTCTCCTGGGTGGCTTCATCGTCTCGCTGGTGCTCGGAGCTTCCGCGCAGGCGTCGCAGTTCTGCCCGCAAGGGGGCTTGCGAGAAATCATGCTGGAGAACAAGCCGCAGCGCCTGGCGGCCTACTTCGCGGCGATCGGCTTTGCCATGGTGGCCGTCGCGGGACTGCAGTGGTTGCTGCATCAAGGCGTGCAGCCGTCGCACCCACCCTACCGCTCGGCCCAGTTCCCCTGGGGGCGCTACGTGCTTGGCGGCTTGCTGTTCGGCTCCGGCATGGTGCTGGCGCGCGGCTGCCCACTGCGCACGCTGGTACGCTGCGCCCAGGGCAGCGTGCTGGCGCTGTTGTCGCTGGGAGCGATGAGCATCGCCGCCTTCGCGATGACCAGCACCTTCGTGTTCAACGACTGGATCGGCCCGTGGATCGTCCGCCTGAACCTGGATCTGGCGACTTGGGGGTGGCAGAGCCAGGGGCTCGATGCGGCGCTTGGGCTGCATGGCTGGATTGCCCGTTCGCTGCTCGGCCTTGCGCTCGGTTCGCTCGTCTTGGCGCTCGCCGCACGGGGGTCGAGCAGCGCCGGCCAGCGCAGGCGCTGGATCGGCTCGGCGCTCATCGGGCTGATGGTGGCTGCCGGCTACTGGCTGACCGCCAGCCCCATCGGAGAGCGTGCAGCAAGTGACGCCGCGTTCATGAGCCAGCCTCCCGATGGCTTGGGCGTGCAATCCTTCAGCTTCGCCGGCCCCTTGAGCGACGTGGCGCATTTCGTGATGCACGCCCACGCGCAGACCTTCACCTTCGGCGTTGTGTTGGTACTGGGCACCTTCATCGGCGCGGCATCGTCAGCCATTGCGCGGAGAGAATTTCGGATCCATGTGCACTTCGCAGTGCTAGGGAAGCACTGAAGAAATGACGTTCCAGGCGAAGCTTCCGGTGTCCGCCGCCGCAACCAGCACGAGAAGCCGGCGAAAGGTGGTCCAAACGACGCAGGAGCGACTGCAGATCGACGGTGAGCGGGTTCCTTCGCGCCACTTTTCAAACTGCGGACGCACCTCGGGCATGCATGTTCAGAACCAGCCTTCGCGCCAACATCAGATTGGCCATGGCGAACAGCGTGTGCAACTGCGCGGTGTTCTTCGCCAGGCCGCGGTAGCGGGTCTTGCGGTGCCGAAACAGGTTCTTCACGACGTGGAACGGGTGCTCGACCTTGGCACGGATGCTGGCCTTGATCTGCTCGACCCACTCGAGCTTCTGTGCCCAGCCGTGACCGGCGAGTTCGCGGCGCTTGCCCGGACGCATGGCCACATGCCAGTTCACCGGGGTGCCGAGGCTCTCCTCGCGTTTGGCTGTACCCTGGTAGCCGGCGTCGGCGAACACGTCGGTCTCATCGCCGTGCAGCAGATCCTGGGCCTGGGTCACGTCGGCGACATTCGCCGCGGTGCCGATCACCGTGTGCACCAGACCCGACTCGGCGTCGACGCCGATGTGGGCCTTCATGCCGAAATGCCACGCGTTTCCTTTCTTGGTCTGGTGCATTTCGGGGTCACGCTCACCCTTCTCGTTCTTGGTCGACGGGGGCGCTTCGATGATGGTCGCATCCACCACCGTGCCGCGCCGCAGGAACAGGCCCTTGGCCGCCAGGTGGGCGTTGATGGTCGTGAAGATGGTGTCGGTCAGCTGCTTGTCCTCGAGCAGTCGGCGGAACTTCAGCAGCGTCGTCGCGTCGGGCGCCGATTCGCGCCCCAAGTCGATGCCCACGAAGCGGCGGATCGCCTAGCTGTCGTAAATCGCATCCTCGATGCCTTCGTCCGACAGCCCGAAGCAGTTCTGCGCGATGTACATGCGCAGCATGCGCTCCAGTCCGATCGGCGGGCGCCCACGGCCGCCACCCTTGGGGTAGTGCCGCGCAATCGCCGCGACCAACTCGCCCCACGGCGTCATCGCCTCGATCTCCGCCAGGAATCGGTCGCGTCGCGTCTGCCGCTTCTTGCTCGCGTACTCGTACTCGGAAAAGCTCGTCTGCATCGTCGTTCCTCGTGCGCTCAGACACCGAGGTTCATTGTCCCAGCTCGCACCCGCCGCGCCCACCTCAGCAGGTCGCCGGTGAGGAATTGATCAGCGTTTCCCTAGATCTGGCCCCCCGTCTATTGGGCTCGTTGATGACCGGGGCCGGCGCCGTGCTCGGCCTGGGCTGCACGGTCGGCCATGGGCTCAGCGGTTTGTCATTGCTGTCATTGGGCTCGACCCTCGGGCTGGCTTGCATTTTTCTCGGGGCGTGGGCGACGATCCGGATCGAATCGTGGCGCAGCTCGAACAACCTTGCCACGCTTGTCGTGGCTGACGGAAACTGAACCATGCAAACCCGACTTCTACGCCTCATCCTGGCCGCGCTCGTGGGCCTGGGCGTAGCCGCCACCGCGGCAGCTGCCGGAGGCTCCACGCCGGCATGGTCGAGTCAAGGCCAACCGTTCAGTGTGCAACTGACGCCGCTGGACGGCGAGCAGGCGCAGGCGTTTTTCGAGAGCATGGGTTACCCCGCAGGGGCGGTGCACGAAATCGCCGCCGTGTGCGTGTTCGGCACGACCATCCGCAATTCGGCGCGGCAGTCGGTGAGCTACGACGTGAGCCGCTGGCGCGCCGTGACCGCGGACGGCAAGCTGCACCGCTTGATCACCAAAACGGATTGGCTGGCACGCTGGAAAACCTTCGGGCTCGGCTCCGACTGGTCCATCCTGCCGCCCCAGCAGATCCTGCATCCCGGCGACTGGGCCCAGGGATTCACGACCGTGGACCTGCCGGCTGGCAGCCGTTTCAACCTGACCTACCAGTGGAAACAAGATGATCACGAGCATGATGCAACCGTCTACGGCGTCCATTGCGCGCCGCGCTAGCCGCGTCCTTGCGTATCTGAAGGGCGTAGCCGCAGCCAGTTGGGTTGCGCTCGCGAGTGCGATGGTTTCGGCGCATGCCGCCACTCCGTTCATGACCCCGGTCCATCCAGAGCGTCCAGCACCAGCCTTTACGCTCAAGGACATCGACGGCAAGACCCACAGTCTGGAGCAATACCGCGGCAAGGTCGTGTTGGTGAACTTCTGGGCCACCTGGTGCCCCCCCTGCCGTGCCGAGATGCCCTCCATCGAAAGGCTCTACGCGTCGATGAAGGGCAAGCCCTTCGTGGTGCTTGCGCTCGACCAAGGTGAAAGCGTCGACAACGTTTTCGCCTACATGGGCCAACTATCGCCTTCGCCGACCTTCCCGGTGCTGCTCGACAACAAGAGCCAGGCTGCCCACGCCTTCGGCGTGATGGGTATTCCGTCGACCT
>JAKAXL010000118.1 GCA_021816585.1 Pseudomonadota bacterium
CGGTGCGCCAGCTCGATGGAGCCGTTGTGGTTGACGCCGGCCTCGGCGATGACGATCGGGGGCGGGTTCATCGGGCGGGCCTTGGCGGGCAGGGCGCGTGCGGGGGCTGCCGCCCGCGCCCTTGCCGGTGGGGTCGGGTCTTCAGTCGAAGACCGGGGTCTCGACCCCGAGCACCTTGTGCAGCTTCGGGCTCGTGGTCGTGTACTGCAGGTGCACCTTCTTCTCCGGGAACACGTAGTTCGCGGCGCCGAAGGCGGCCAGCGCGGCCTCGTGGAAGCCCGACAGGATCAGCTTCTTCTTGCCCGGGTAGGTGTTGATGTCGCCCACCGCGAAGATGCCCGGCACGCTGGTCTCGAACTTCTCGGTGTCGACGACGAGCTGCTTGCGCTCCAGCGCCAGG
This sequence comes from Pseudomonadota bacterium, assembly GCA_021816585.1. Lineage (GTDB taxonomy): Bacteria > Pseudomonadota > Gammaproteobacteria > Burkholderiales > Burkholderiaceae_C > Thiomonas_A. The sequence goes on from JAKAXL010000118.1 coordinate 401, forward strand.
CCCCAGTCGGCGATCGGGCCCAGCTTCGGGCTGAGCCCGAAGAACACCAGCAGCATGTCCAGCGGCAGGCGGCGGGTGATGCCGTCGTTGCCGGTGACCTTGATCTCGCTGAGGCGGCCGTCGCGTTCGTCGTAGCCGCTGACCTGGCCGACCACGAACTGCATCTCGTGCTGTTCGCACAGCGCGTGCATGCGCGCCACCGAGCTGGGCGCGGCGCGGAAGCCGTCGCGGCGGTGCAGCAGCACCACGCTTTGCGCGCGGTGGGCTTCGTCGGTGGTCGCGAAGTGCAGCGCCCAGTCCAGCGCCGAGTCGCCGCCGCCGACGATCACCAGGTCCTTCTGCGCGAAGGTCTCGGGGTTCTTCACGCGGTAGAACAGCTGCGAGCCTTCGAAGCGGTCGATCCCGTCGACTCTCAGCAGGCGCGGCTGGAACGAGCCCACGCCGGCGGCGATGAACACGGTCTTCGTGATGAAGTGCGTGCCCTTGCTGGTGGCCACGTAGAAGCGCCCGTCGTCCTGGCGGCGCAGTTCGGTGACGTCCTGGCCGAGGTGGAAGGTGGGGTGGAAGGGCTCGATCTGCTTGAGCAGGCTGTCGGTGAGCTCCTTGCCGGTGCACACCGGCACCGCCGGGATGTCGTAGATCGGCTTGTCCGGGTACAGCTCGATGCACTGCCCGCCCAGGTGGGGCAGGCTGTCGATGACGTGGGCCTTGATCTCCAGCAGTCCGAGCTCGAACACCTGGAACAGGCCCACCGGGCCCGCGCCGACGATCACGGCGTCGGTTTCGATGGGGGTGCCGGAAGCGGCTTGGTTGGCGGCTTGCGTGATCGCCGGGTCGATGTGCATTTCCATGGGAAGGGAAGTCGGGATGTGCGGGTCGCAGGCGTCGAGGCTTCAGCGCTCGAGCAGCGGACGTTTGTCGGGCTTGCCGTTCCACTCCTCGGCATCCGGAGGGGCGGGCTTGCGCTTGGTGATGCTGGGCCACTTGCGTGCCAGCTCGGCGTTGGTCGCGATGAAGTCCTGCTGGTCGCCGGGAACATCTTCCTCGGCGAAGATGGCATTGGCCGGACACTCGGGCACGCACACCGCACAGTCGATACATTCGTCGGGATCGATCACCAGGAAGTTGGGACCCTCCCGGAAACAGTCCACCGGGCACACATCCACGCAATCTGTGAATTTGCAGCGGATGCAGTTTTCTGTCACGACGAATGTCATCTTCGGTCTTCGCGTAGATGTGGGGAAAATACCTATTTTAACCGCGTCCGCGCGCGCGGTGACAGGCGCGCCACGCGCGCGGGCCCGAGGCCGCGCGGGCACTGGGCCGGCGGCGCATCGGGGTGGAACCCCGCGTAGTATTAAACCCCTATACATTTTCGGGGAATATCGGCGAATCCCGGGGGTGCGCGACCTGCCGCCCGTTGTACATTGTTCGGCAGGGTCCGGTTTCGGGCTCGCAGCGGCCGCCTCGAGCCGCACGATGACAAGCGAATGGAGACAACGATGATGGGATTGATGCAGCAGCATCCGCTGCTGATCTCCGGGCTGATCGAGTTCGCCGCGCGGTTCCACGGCGACACCGAGATCGTTTCGCGGCGCGTCGAGGGCGATCGCCATCGCAGCAGCTGGGGGCAGGTGCGGCGCCGCGCGATGCGCATCGCGCACGGGCTCGACCAGTGGGGGCTGCCGCGCGGCGAGCGCGTGGGCACGCTGGCCTGGAACGGCTACCGCCACCTGGAGATCTACTACGGCGTTTCGGGCAGCGGCCGCGTGCTGCACACCGTCAACCCGCGCCTGCACCCGGAGCAGATCGCGTGGATCGTCAACCACGCCGACGACCGCGTGATGGCTTTCGACATGACCTTCGCGCCGATCATCCAGGCCATCGCGCCGGCGTGCCCGCGCGTGCGCCACTGGGTGGCGCTGTGCGAGGCCGATGCACTGCCGGCCGATCTGGCCCAGGCAGTGCCCGGGCTGCTGAGCTACGAGGCCTGGCTGGCCGGGCAGTCCGACGCCCTCTACGCGTGGCCGCAGCTCGACGAGCAGGAAGCCTCGTCCATCTGCTACACCAGCGGCACCACGGGCAACCCGAAGGCGGTGCTGTACAGCCACCGCTCCACGCTGCTGCATGCGTCGGCGGCCGCGCTGCCCGACGTGATGGGAATCGGCGCGCGCGACGCCGCGCTGCCGGTGGTGCCGATGTTCCACGTCAACGCCTGGGGCATGCCCTACGCGGCGGCGATGGTCGGCTGCAAGCTGGTGTTTCCCGGGCCGGCGCTGGACGGCGCGTCGCTGTTCGAGCTGATGGACGACGAGGGGGTGAGCTTCTCCGCCGGCGTGCCCACGGTGTGGCTGGGGCTGCTGGCGCGCATGCAGCAGCAGGGGCGGCGCCCGCGGGCTCTCACCCGCGTGCTGATCGGCGGTTCGGCGGCGCCGATGGCGATGATCCAGGCCTTCCAGGACGACTGGGGGGTGGACGTGCGCCACGCCTGGGGCATGACCGAAATGAGTCCGCTGGGCACCGCCTGCGCCTTCAAGGCCAAGCACGAGGGCCTCGACGAGCAGCAGCGCCTGCAGCTGCAGACCTCGCAGGGCCGGCCGCTGTTCGGCGTGGACGTGCGCGTGGTCGATTCCGCCGGCGCCGAGCTGCCGTGGGACGGGCGCAAGGTCGGCGAGCTGCAGGTGCGCGGCCCGTGGGTGCTGGCCGACTATTACCAGTCGGGCCAGCCCAGCCCGCTGCGCGACGGCTGGTTCCCCACCGGGGACGTGGTGTCGATCGACCCCGACGGCTACGTGCGCATCGTCGACCGCAGCAAGGACGTGATCAAGTCCGGCGGCGAGTGGATCAGTTCCATCGACATCGAGAACGTGGCGATGTCGCACCCGGCGGTGGCGATGGCCGCCTGCGTCGCCGTGCCGCACCCGAAATGGGACGAGCGCCCGCTGCTGGTGGTCGTGAAGAAGCCCGGCGCCGAGGTGCAGGCGCGCGATCTGCTGGCCTTCTACGAAGGCAAGGTCGCGAAGTGGTGGATCCCCGACGACGTCATGTTCGTCGACGCCATCCCGCTGGGCGCCACCGGCAAGATCCTGAAGACCCGGCTGCGCGAGCAGCTGATGGAGCTGCGCACCTCGGCCTGAGCCGCGCGGCCATGGGGGCAGCGGCCGCGGCCTTGGGCAACGGCCGCTGCCGCCATGCTGCCGCCGCGCGGCGGCAGCGACACTCCCGCACCGATTCTCCCCACGCATCGTGGGCCCGGCGGAACTTGCGGGCCTGCCGAGCCTCTGACAGGCGTGGGGCCCGAGGCGCCCGGCCGATGGGGCCGAGCGCA
>JAKAXL010000051.1 GCA_021816585.1 Pseudomonadota bacterium
GCTTCTCGTCCGGGCTTCGAGCGGGATCGAAGCCCTTGAATGGAATCGCTTCCAGGCAACAGCTCCGCGGCTGCCGTACAGTGTGCGTGCGATGAACAGACTGGCCCCCAAACTCAGCGACGTGGCACGCGTGGCACGCGTGTCGGTGGCCACGGCGTCGCGCGCGCTGTCGAGCTCTCCGCAGGTGCGCGACGACACCCGCCAGCGCGTACGCGAGGCCGCTGCCATGCTCGGCTATGTCGTGCATGGCGCGGCGCGCGCGCTGGCCGGGCAGCGCACGCACACCGTCGGAGCCCTGATCCCGACCCTCGACAACGCCATCTTCGCCAGGTCGGTCAACGCGTTGCAGCACTCGCTGGCGCAGGCCTCCTACGCCTTGCTGCTGGCGGTGCACGAATACGACCCGGGGATCGAACTCGAACAGGCCAGGCGCCTGGTCGAGCGCGGCATCGACGCCCTCGTGCTGGTGGGAACCGACCACGACCCGGCGCTGTTCGCGCTGCTCGACAAGTACCAGCTTCCGTACGTGCTGACCTGGGCGCTCGACCCGCAGCGGCGCCACCCCTGCATCGGCTTCGACAACCGCGAGGCGGCACTGGAGATCGCGCGCCACCTGCTCGAGCTCGGCCACCGCCGTTTCGCCATGATCTCGGGGCTGACCGCGCACAACGACCGCGCGCGCGAGCGCATCGCCGGGGTGCGCGAGGCGCTGCGCGCCAGCCATGTGGAGCTGCGCGCCGAGGACGTGATCGAGCAGCCCTATTCCTTCGACAGCGGGCAGCGTGCGATGAGCCTGCTGCTGGCGCGCCGGCCCGCCCCCACCGCGGTGATCTGCGTCAACGACGTGCATGCCATCGGTGCGCTGCTGGCCTGCCAATCGCTGGGGGTGCAGGTGCCGCGCCAGGTGTCGGTCACCGGTTTCGACGACATGGACATTTCGGCCTACATCGGTCCCGGGCTGAGCACCATGCGCGTGCCCAAGGCGGAGATGGGCCATGCCGCGGCCGCCTACCTGCTCGCCCGCCTCGCCGGCGAGCAGGTGCGACACACCACCGAACTGCAACTGGAATGGGTGCTGCGCGGCAGCACCGGTGCCGCACCGGCGGGTCGCCGTATGCTTTGAGCCGGCGCCACCCGGGCGTCGCAACCAAGACACCCACCTCCACCCCGGCATGCCCCAGCGTTTCGACATCCTCGTGCTCGGCGCCGGCATGGTCGGCACCTGCGTCGCCGTGCACCTGCAGCAGCGCGGACGCAAGGTGGCGCTGCTCGACCGCAAGGCTCCGGGCAGCGAGACCTCGATGGGCAACGCCGGGCTGATCCAGCGCGAAGGCGCGGTGCCCTACGCGTTCCCGCGCGACGCCGCCACGCTGCTGCGCTACGCGCGCAACACCGCCCCCGAGCTGCGCTACCACCTGCGCGACCTGCCGGCGCTGGCGCCGTTCCTGTGGAGCTACTGGCGCAACTCGGCGCCGGCGCGTCACCGCGAGATCGCCAGGCGCTACGAGCCGCTCATCCGGCATTGCCTCGACGAGCACCGCGCGCTCGCCGCCGCCGCCGGCGCCGACGAACTGCTGCGCCCGGCGGGCTGGATGCGCGTGTACCGCAGTTCGGCGCGCCTCGACGCCGAACTGCGCAGCATCGAGGAGTGCAGGCGCGAATTCGGCGTCGCCTACGAAGCGCTGGACGCCGCCGCGCTGCAGCGCGCCGAACCCTCGCTGAGCCGGCGCCTGGTCGGCGCGGTGCGCTACCTCGACCCGGTTCCCTGCCCGGACCCGCAGGCGCTGGTGCAGGCCTACGCGGGTCTGTTCCAGCGTCTCGGCGGCGCGCTGCTTAGCGGCGACGCGGGCAGCCTGCGCGAGGGCTGGCGCGTCGACAGCGAGGTCGGCGAGCTGCAGGCCGACGCGGTGGTCGTCGCGCTCGGTCCGTGGGCGCAGCCGCTGACCCGCCGCCTCGGGCTGCGCCTGCCGCTGGCGGTCAAGCGCGGCTACCACATGCATTACGCGCCGCGCGCCGACGCGCCGCTGGGTCAGCCGGTGCTCGACGCCGAGGTCGGCTACCTGCTGGCGCCGATGCGCCGCGGCCTGCGCCTGACCACCGGCGCCGAACTGGCGCGCCTGGACGCGCCGCCCACGCCGCTGCAGCTCGACGCGGTGGAACCGCAGGCACGCGAACTGCTGCCGCTGGGCGAGCGCCTGGACCCGCAGCCGTGGATGGGCCAGCGCCCCTGCACCCCCGACATGATGCCGCTGATCGGCCCCGCGCCGCGCCGCGCCGGACTGTGGCTGGCGCACGGCCATGCGCACCACGGGTTCACGCTGGGCGCGGTCACCGGCCGACTGCTGGCCGAGATGATGTGCGGCCAGCCCACGCTGCTCGACCCCACCCCGTTCTCCCCGTCCCGATTCCGATGAACCTGCAGATCCGCGTCAACGCCCCGATCAGCGCCGACCAGTTCATCGCGCTGCTGCAGGCCTCCACGCTGGCCGAGCGCCGCCCGGTGCACGATCGCGCCTGCATCGAGGGCATGCTGCGCCACGCCGACCTGACCATCAGCGCGTGGCTGGGCGAGCGCCTGGTGGGAATCGCGCGCAGCGTCACCGACTTCCACTACGCCTGCTATCTCAGCGACCTCGCGGTGGACCGCGAAGTGCAGCGCCAGGGCATCGGGCGCGCGCTGATCGAGGCCACGCGCGAGCAGCTCGGCCCGCAGGCCAAACTGATCCTGCTGGCCGCGCCGGCCGCCGACGCCTACTACGAGCGCATCGGCATGACCCGCAACCCGCGCGCCTGGATGCTGTCGCGCGAACAGCCGCTGGCCGAGGACTGAAGCCGCACGCGGCGGTGCCGCGTCAGGCCGACGCGAGGATCCAGCGCGCGGCCTTCTCGGCGATCATCAGCGTCGGACTGTTGGTGTTGCCGCTGGTGATGCGCGGCATCACGCCGGCGTCGACCACGCGCAGCCCGCGCACCCCGATCACCCGCAAATGCGGATCGACGACGGCCTGCGGGTCGTCCTCGCGCCCCATGCGGGTGGTGCCCACCGGGTGGAAGATCGTGCTGGCGATGTCGCCGGCGGCGCGCGCCAGCTGCTCGTCGTCCTGGTACTGCGGCCCCGGCTTGATCTCCTGCGGGCGATAGCCGGCCAGCGCAGGCTGCTCGACGATGCGCCGGGTCACGCGCAGCGAATCGGCCGCCACCTTGCGATCGTCCTCGGTGCTCAGGTAGTTGGGGTCGATGGCCGGTGCGTCGCGGAAATCGGCGCTGCGGATGCGCACGCTGCCGCGGCTGCTCGGGTTGAGATTGCACACGCTGGCGGTGAAGGCCGGGAAGGTGTCCAGCGGCTGGCCGAAGGCCGGCAGCGACAGCGGCTGCACGTGGTATTCGAGGTTCGGATGGGGCTGCGCCGGGTCGCTGCGCGTGAAGGCCCCGAGCTGCGACGGGGCCATGCTCATCGGCCCGCTGCGCTTGAGCGCGTACTCCAGCGCGATCATCGCCTTGCCCCACAGGCTGTTGGCCAGCGTGTTCAGCGTGCGCGCGCCCTCCACCCGGTACACCGAGCGGATCTGCAGGTGGTCCTGCAGGTTCGCGCCGACCCCGGGGGCGTCGCGCAGCACCTCGATGCCGTGCTGTCGCAGCAGTTCGCCCGGGCCGATTCCCGACAGCTGCAGCAGCTGCGCCGAGCCGATCGAGCCGGCGCTGAGCACCAGCTCGCGCGCGGCGCGCAGGCGCAGGCGCTCGCCGCCGCGCAGCACGCTGCAGCCGGTGCAGCGCAGCCGGCCGTCGGCATCGCGCTCGAACAGCAGGCGTTCCACCTGCGCATGCGTCCACACGCTCAGGTTGGCGCGCTGGCGCACCGGGCGCAGGAAGGCCTTCGACGCGTTCCAGCGCCAGCCGCGGCGCTGGTTCACCTCGAAATACCCGACGCCCTCGTTGTCGCCGCGATTGAAGTCCTCGGTGCCGGGAATGCCCGCTTCGCGCGCGGCCTGCGCGAAGGCGTCCAGGATGTCCCAGCGCAGGCGCTGGCGCTCCACCCGCCACTCGCCGCCGCCGCCGTGCCAGCGCGCGCTCTCGCGCAGCGACGGCGACGCGCCGGCACCGCCGCCGACGAAACGGGCCGTCGCCGGCGCTCCCGCCGGCAGCGCCTGCGCGCCGGCGCGCGCGTCCTGGCTGTGATGGCTCTCATGCGCGACGAAATCCGGCAGCGCCGACTCCCAGCGCCACGCCGGCTCCCCGGTGATCGAGGCCCACGCGTCGTAGTCGCGCGCCTGCCCGCGCATGTAGATCATGCCGTTGATGCTGGAGCTGCCCCCCAGGCTCTTGCCGCGCGGATACAGCAACTGCCGCCCGTTGAGCCCCGCGCAGGGCTCGGTGCGATAGCGCCAGTCGGTACGCGGATTGTCGATGCAGTACAGGTACCCCACCGGAATGTGGATCCAGTGATAGTTGTCGCTCCCACCCGCTTCCAGCAACAGCACCCGCTTGCCCGGATCCGCACTCAGCCGATTGGCCAGCAACGACCCCGCCGTGCCCGCCCCCACCACCACATAGTCGAACTCGAGCTCGGACATCATCGACCCTCCTGAAGCCACCCCGCTACCCGTCACCTCGCCACCCGCCGCCTCGCCCCGCCTGAAACCCCCACACCCACGCCACACCCCCCGCAGCCCAGAGCACCCCCGCCGCAGGGCCGCCCCAAGGCGGGGTGCGTCCCCCTCGGGGGGACGGAGCGGGGGCCGCCCCCCGCGACGAAGGGGGCCCTCACCCCCTCGCGTTCGGCATCGCGAACTCCGCCCCCTTCCCGATCGACTCCGGCCAGCGCTGCATCACGCTCTTCTGCCGCGTGTAGAACCGTACCCCTTCCTCGCCGTAGGCATGCATGTCGCCGAACAGGCTGCGCTTCCAGCCGCCGAAACCGTGCCACGACATCGGCACCGGGATCGGCACGTTCACGCCCACCATGCCCACCTGCACGCGCCGCGCGAACTCGCGCGCGATGCCGCCGTCGCTGGTGTACAGCGACACGCCGTTGCCGTACTCGTGCCCGTTGACCAGCTCCAGCGCCTGCTCGAAGCTGTCCACGCGCACGCAGGCCAGCACCGGGCCGAAGATCTCCTCGCGGTACAGCGCCATCTCCGGGCGCACGTGGTCGAACACCGTGGCGCCGAGGAAAAAGCCCTGCTCGTGCCCCGCCACGCGCAGCTCGCGCCCGTCCACCAGCAGCTTCGCGCCGGCGGCCTCGCCGGCATCGATGGCGGCGCGGATGCGCCGGCGCGCCGCGTCGGTGACGATCGGCCCCATTTCGCTGGACTCGTCGGTGCCCGGGCCGATGCGCAGATCGCGCGCGCGCTGCACCAGTTGAGGCAGCACGCGGTCGGCCGCGCCGCCCACCAGCACCGCCACCGAGATCGCCATGCAGCGCTCGCCGGCCGAGCCGAAAGCGGCGCCGATCAGCGCGTCCACCGCCTTGTCGACGTCCGCGTCGGGCATCACGATCAGGTGGTTCTTCGCGCCGCCCAGCGCCTGCACGCGCTTGCCGTGGTGCGCGCCGGTCTCGTAGATCGACTGCGCGACCGGGGTCGAGCCGACGAAGGACACGGCCTGCACGTCCGGATGGTGCAGCAGCGCCTCCACCGCCTCCTTGTCGCCCTGCACGACGTTGAACACGCCGTCCGGGAAACCCGCCTCGCGCATCAGCTCGGCCACCAGCAGCGACGGCGTCGGGTCGAGCGGACTGGGCTTGAGCACGAAGGTATTGCCGGCGGCAATGGCCACCGGGTACATCCACGCCGGCACCATCACCGGGAAGTTGAACGGGGTGATCCCCGCCACCACGCCCAGCGGCTGGCGCATGGTCCAGTTGTCGATTCCGGTGGCCACCTGCTCGGTGTAGTCGCCCTTGAGCAGCTGCGGAATGCCGCAGGCGAACTCGATGATCTCGATGCCGCGCTCGACCTCGCCGGCGGCGTCGGACAGCACCTTGCCGTGCTCGCTGGTGATGGCGCGCGCCAGTTCCATCTTGTGCTCGCCGAACAGCGCCAGCAGGCGGTTCATCAGGCGCGCACGGCGCAGCGGCGAGGTCGCCGCCCACGCCGGGAAGGCGGCGCGCGCCGCCGCCACCGCGGCGTCGACGTCGGCCGCCGAGGACAGCGCCACCTCGGCGCGCACGCGCCCGGTGGCCGGATCGGTGACCGCCTGGCGGCGCTCGCTGCCGGCCGGCACGACGCGCCCGGCGATGTAGTTGCTCACCAGCGGCAGTTCGCCGCCGCGGGTTTCGCCCGACGTCTCCCCGATTCCGGGGTCGCGCGCTTTGTTCATGGGTTGGCTCCTGTTCCGGGGGTATCCGATCCGACAAGCGTAGTCCGGCGGAACGCTCCTTTCCAATCAGAAGCTTTGCTCGTGTTATAAGCTGCGCAAATATCCACGCCCACCACGAGACTCCCCCGACGATGCGTCCGATCGACCCCCGCCTGCTGCAGGCCTTCGTCGCGGTCGCCCGCGAAGGCAACGTGTCCCGCGCCGCGGAACGCCTGCACCGCAGCCAGCCGGCGGTGAGCCTGCAGCTCAAGGAACTCGGCGAGCGCCTCGGCGTGGAACTGTTCCAGCGCACCTCGACCGGCGTGCTGCTGACCCGCGACGGCGCCGCGCTGCTGACCCACGCCGAACGCGCGCTGGAAGGCCTGGCCGACTTCGACCAGGCGGCGCAGCGGGTCAAGGGCGGCGTGCGCGGCCCGCTGCGCGTGGGCACCATCCTGGACCCTGAGTTCACGCGCCTGGGCGCCTTCCTGAAGGAACTGGTGGCGATGGCGCCCGAACTCGAGCCCGAACTGCAGCACGGGGTCAGCGGCGAGGTGCTGGAACGCCTGCAGGCCAAGTCCATCGACGTAGGCTACTACCTCGGCGACCCCCATGCGGCGGTGGCCGAGTCCGCAGCGCGCCGCACGGCGCCGCTGTTCCACGACGAGGTGCTGACCCAGTTCAGCTACCGGGTCATCGCGCCCCCCGGCTGGGGGCCGCAGGTGCTGGGCCGCGGCTGGCCCGACCTGGTGCGCCTGCCGTGGGTGCTGACGCCGCCGCAGTCGGTGCACTCGCGCCTGCTGCAGGCGCTGCTGGAGCCGCAGGGGCTGCGCCAGAACCGCGTCGCGCTGGTCGACCAGGAGGCCTCGATGCTGTCGCTGGTGCGCTCGGGCGTCGGACTGTCGCTGGCCCGCGATGCGGTGGCGATGCGCGAGAGCCAGCGCGAAGGGCTGGTGATCGCCGACCGCGTCGAGCTCGCCTGCGACCTGCGTTTCGTGTGCCTGCAGCAGCAGTACGAACGACCGGCGCTGCAGCGGGCCTGGCAGGCCATCCGGCGCGCCTGGCGCAGGCCGGCGGCAGGGGGCTGAGCCCTCCCCCGCGCGCGGGGCTACAGGCGCTCGACGATGGTCACGTTGGCCATGCCCCCGCCCTCGCACATGGTCTGCAGCCCGTAGCGGGCGCCGCGGCGCTGCAGCGCGTGCACCAGCGTGGTCATCAGGCGCGCGCCCGAGGCCCCCAGCGGATGCCCCAGCGCGATGGCGCCGCCGCAGGCGTTCAGGCGCTGCGGGTCGGCGTCGAACTCGCGCGCCCACGCCAGCGGGACCGGCGCGAAGGCCTCGTTGACCTCGTACAGATCGATGTCGTGCAGCGCCAGTCCCGTGCGCTGCAACGCGCGGCGCGTCGCGTCCAGCGGCACCAGCAGCATGGTCACCGGGTCGCCGCCGAGCACGCTCATGTGGTGGATGCGCGCCATCGGGCGCGCGCCCAGCGCGCGCAGCCCCTGCTCGTTGGCCACCAGCACCGCGCTGGCGCCGTCGCAGATCTGGCTGGCGTTGCCGGCGGTGATCAGCCCGCCGTCGCGCAGCGGGCGCAAGGCGGCCAGCGCCTGCGGCGAGGTGTCCGCGCGCACGCCCTCGTCGCGCAGGTGCGGCTCGCCCGGCCGGCCGTCGGCGTCGAGCACCGGCAGCGCCACGATCTCGGAGTCGAAGTCGCCGGCGGCGGCCGCCGCCGCGGCGCGCTGGTGGCTGCGCAGCGAGTAGGCGTCGAGCTGCTCGCGGCTGAAGCCGAAGTCGCGCGCGATCCGCTCGGCGCCGTGGAACTGGCTGAACTCGCGCACGCCGTAGCGGCGCTGCACCGCGGGGCTGACGTAGCTGCCGTAGCCCTCGCGCTCGGGCAGGGTCTGCGACAGGCCCATCGGCACCCGGCTCATGCTCTCGACGCCGGCCGCCACCACCACGTCCATGCTGCCCGACATCACCGCCTGCGCCGCGAAATGGATCGCCTGCTGCGAGGAGCCGCACTGGCGGTCCACCGACACCCCCGGCACGGTCTGCGGCAGGCGCGACGCCAGCACGATGTTGCGCGCCACGTTGCTCGACTGCTCGCCGATCTGCGAGACACAGCCCACGATCACGTCGTCGACCCGCTGCGGGTCGACGTCGCCGCGCTCGAGCAGCTCGTCGACCACCCGCGCCGCCAGGTCCACCGGGTGCCAGCCGGCGAGCCGGCCGCCGCGGCGGCCTCCGGCGGTACGCAGCGCGCTGACGATGTAGGCCTGGGGCATGCGGATCTCCTGCTGGGGAACTGAAGGGCCGAGGGGCCGAGGGGCCGAGGGGTCGACGGGGCCGGGGAACGCGACGGCGCGAAGCCGACTACGATTTTGCTACGCGCTGCGGCCGCCCGGCCAGCGCCCGGCGCCACGCCGGCGCATCGACCTTTTCCCCCGCGACACACCCCCTCACCATGAAATATCTGCACACGATGGTCCGCGTGACCGATCTCGACGCCTCGCTGGCCTTCTACCGCGACGCCCTGGGCCTGCACGAGGTCCGTCGCATGGAGCACCAGCAGGGCCGCTTCACGCTGGTCTACCTCGCCGCCCCCGGCGACGACGACGCCCAGGTGGAGCTGACCTACAACTGGGATCCCGAGACCTACACCGGCGGGCGCAACTTCGGACACCTCGCCTACGCCGTCGACGACATCTACCAGACCTGCGAACGCCTGCAGCGGCACGGCGTGACCATCCTGCGCCCGCCGCGCGACGGCCGCATGGCCTTCGTGCGCTCGCCCGACCAGATCTCCATCGAGCTGCTGCAGAAGGGCGAGGCGCTGGCGCCGGCCAAGCCGTGGACCGAGATGCCCAACGTCGGCAGCTGGTGACCCCGCGCTCGCGGGGTTGCGGGCCGCAGGGTGGGCCCGGCCCTGGGTAAACCCGGGGCCCCGGGTCCGGGTCCGGCTCTAGCATGGAATGCGGCTGCGCGACAAAAATACCGCAGCACTCCCGAAGAACAACCACCGGAGACCGCACCATGCCCCGCAAGGCCCTGTTCGCCGTGCTGTTCCTGAGTCTCGCCGCCACCGCCTACGGCGACTGTCCGGACCACGGGCGCGGCGACTGCCACGACCACTCCGCGCGCTGGGAGCGCTCCGACGACGGCGGCGGCCAGGGCCGGCTGATCCAGCCCACCACGCCGACGCTGTCGGTCACCGCCAGCCAGTTCACGCAGATGCTGCTGGGCAGCGGCAGCAACGGGCGCGCATTGCTGGCGCTGAGCACCGAGGGCCCCGGCGGCCCCGCGCCGCTGCCTTGCGGAGTCGCCGTCTACCACTACGGCTACAGCAGCGTCGACGGCCGCGGCCGCCCGGCCACCGCGACCGGCGCGCTGATGCTGCCCACCGGATCGAAGGCGACCTGCAGCGGCGCGCGCCCGCTGCTGGAATACGCCCACGGCACCAACCTGGACCGCAGCTACGACATCGCCGCGCTGAACGACCCCGCCAACCCGGCCTTCTCGGAAAGCGCGCTGATCGCCGCGATGTACGCCGCGCACGGCTACATCGTGGTGGCGCCGAACTACGTCGGCTACGACACCTCCGACGTGCACTACCACCCCTATCTGGTGAAGGCCCAGCAGTCCCGCGACATGATCGACGCGCTGCACGCCGCACGCATCGCGCTGCACCGGCTGGACGACGTGGACGGCGCGCCCGGGCCCGAGGGCCTGGACGCACGGGCCTTCCCGAACCACCAGCTGTTCCTCACCGGCTACTCGCAGGGCGGCTACGTGGCGATGGCCACCGAGCAGGCCATGCAGCGCCGCGGCATCCACGTCACCGCGGCCTCCCCCGGATCCGGCCCCTACGCGCTGGCCGCGCTGGTCGACTACATCTTCCTGGGCCACCCCGACCTGGGCGCGCCGAGCCTGGGCAGCCTGCTGCTCGAGGGCTACCAGCACAGCTACGGCAACGTCTGGACCTCGCCGTCGCAGGTGTTCGCCAACGGCCTGTACACGCCGCTGCCCTACGCCACCGCGGCGGCCGCCGCCAGCAGCCCGCTGGCCGCCAACCCGCCGATGTTCGACGCCCTCGCGCCGAGCCTGGCCGACATCACCGTGATGCCCTCCGACGCTCCGCCGTCGGCCGACGCCACGTTGCAGGCGATGTTCCCGGCCACCGTGCTGCCGGCCGGAGCCACCTACATCACCCCGGACGCCGCGGTGATCTCGCAGCCGGTGTGGACCGGGCTGTTCGACACCACCGGCGCGGCCTCGCCCTACGCCCCCTACAACGCCTACGGCAGCGCCTTCCTGCCGCTGTGGGCGAGCTCGTTCTCGCCCAGCGGGACCCAGGACCTGATCACCCGCAGCTACCGCGCCGACTACCTGGCCGACGCGCTGCTGAACCCGGACGGACTGTTCGAGCGCGGCGACTCCGGGATGCCCAGCCGCAGCGCCACGAACGGCCTGCGCAAGGACCTCGCGGCCAACGACCTGCGCGGCTACGTGCCGCGCGCGCCGACCATGCTGTGCGGCGGCTCGGCAGACCCCATCGTGTACTACCCGCTGGACACCGCGGTGATGCAGTCCGAGTGGGGCACGCCCACCCCGACCCGCTTCTCGCTCGACGTCGACCCGCAAAGCGCCGCCGGCAGCAGCGGCCCGTCGGCGCCGTTCCAGGCCTTGCAGCAATCCTTCCAGGCCTGGAAGGCCTCGACCGCGGCGGTCTCCCCGCTGGCCGAGCTCGAGGGCTACCACGGCGCGGTCGGCGAGTACTGCGCGCTGGCGGCACGCGAGTTCTTCGCGCAGTTCTGACGGCACGCCGGCAGCCCGGCGCCCCCTGCCGCGCGCGCGGCAGGGGCAAGGCCCGCCCGCGCCGGTGGGCTTATAGTGGGGCCGTGTCCTGTCGTGAGCCATGCTGGCATCGCTGATCCGCCGCCGGGTGCGCCTGATGACCGGCGGCGACGGTTCCGCGCCGCTGCAGTACCTGCAGCCGCACGCCGACCCCGGCCTGTTCGGGCCCCACTCGCAGGCCTGGCGGGTGCATGCCGACTTCCCGTCGATGATGGTCGGCGGAATCCGCGCGCTGGTGCTGCAGGCGCTGCACCCGCTGGCGCTGGCCGGGGTCTGGGACCACTCGTCGTTTCGCGAGGACCTGCGCGGGCGCCTGGCGCGCACCGCGCGCTTCATCGCCGAGACCACCTACGGCGGCAGCGCGACGGCCGCGCAGGCGCTCGAGCGTGTGCGCACGATCCATGCGCAGGTCGCCGGCCGGCACCCGGACGGGCGCTCCTACCGCGCCGATGACCCGCCGCTGCTGTACTGGGTGCACCTGACCGAGACCACGAGTTTCCTGCACGCCTACCGCGTGCACGTGGACCCGTGGATCGCGCAGGAAGCCTGCGACGCCTACTTCGACGAGATGTCGCGCATCCCGCGCAGCCTGGGCTGCGACCCGGCGCGCCTGCGCTCGGGGCGCATCGCCGTCACCGAGCGGCAGGCCCGCGACGACATGCTGGGCTACCTCGGCGAACTCGAGTTCTCGCAGCGCACGGCCTTCGTGCTCGACCTGCTCGAGCGCATGCCGGGCGGCGAGGCGCCGGCCGCGCTGCAGCGCCTGTTCGTGCGCGACGCGCTGGCCGAGCTGCCGGACTGGGCCTGGCCGCTGCTGCGCCGCCGGCCGCCGTCGGCGCTGCAGCGCCAGGCCCTGCATGTCTCGCTGCACGTGCTCGCGCAGCCGCTGCGCTGGGCGCTGAAGGACGGCATCGCCGCGCACGCGCGCAGGCGCATGGGCGGCGGCTGAGGCCGGGCGCGCCCCCGACCCGACCGGAAAGCGCGAAGCCGGCGGGCACCGGCAACTCGCGTGCGGATCACGCCGGCTGCGCTGCTCGCTTAGCGCCGCCGCATCTAGCTTTTGCGCAGCCAGGCTTCCTAGGCTGGAGGCATGCGAACCCATCGTGGCGGACCCCCGTCGGCAAGGCCCCGCAAGACCGCGCGCATCGGACTGGCGGCCGTGCTGGGCCTGGCATCGGCGCTGTGGGCGTCGCCCCCGGCGCAGGCCTGGCAACTGAGCGTCGGACGCAGCATCCGGCCGGACAACCTCGACCTGAGCCTGGGCAAGGGCTGGTGGAGGGTCGAGTACATCGACCAGGGGCGCCCGAAGGGCAACCGCGATCGGCTGCTCGACGTGGACGGGGTGCTGCAGGGCGGGATCCTGCTGTCGTGGTTCGTCGAGGCCGGGCTGAGCAGCGCGCGCTGGAGCATCAACGGCAGCGGCAACGGCTACCAGGCCCCACCGGGCTTCGTCGGCTACAACGTCGGCGGCGGGGTGCAGTGGAGCCTGGCGCCGACCTTGGCGCTGCGCCTGCAGACCCTGCGACTGCACTTCCCGCGGATCAGCCAGTCAGGCTCGCAGACCATCCAGTACACCTCGCTGGGCCTGGTGCTGGACTGGTGAGCAGCCGCCGGGCCGCCGCCGGGCGTCGCGCCTTCAGGCCTTGCTCATCGAGCGCCCCAGCGTGGCTTCGACCCGCTGGATCTTCGACTCCATGCGGCTTTCGGCGCCGCGACGCCAGTCCATTTTCAGGTTCAGGGAAATGCGGTCGCAGTCGCGCCCGAGTTCGTCGAAGCAGGCCTTGACGACGCCGAACACCGGCTCCCATTCGCCTTCGAGAATGGTGCCCATCGGCGTCAGCTGGTAGCGCACGCCGCTGCGGTCGATGACGTCGAGGATGCGCGCCACGTAGGCGCCGACACTCTCCCCCTTGCCGCCGGGGGCCATCGCGAATTCAAGCAGGACCATGCGGGAGTCTCCAGGCGACGCGCGCGACGATTCGCGCGCGTTCGCGGACATCGTAGCGTCCGCGACGCCACGGGGCCGCCCCGACGCGGCCCCGCGCGGCCGGGCTCAGGGCTGGATTTCGACGTAGCCCTGCTGCTCCAGCTCGATCAGGCGGGCGATGGCGCCGCCGTTGACCAGCACGCCGGGCAGCAGGTTGGCGTTGCCCCAATGGTGGGCCATCATCGACACCCGGCATTCCTCGATCTGCACGCCCTGCTTGCGCAGCTCGGCGAGCACCGGCGCGTAGGGGTTGCCGGTCTTCACGTGGCGCGCCTTGTCGTAGGCCGCGTCGTTGAGCACCATGTAGGCGCCGGGGCCGTGGAACACGCCGATGATCTTGCCCGTCACGTGGTCCTTCTCGTAGCGCTTGGCCAGCAGGTGCATGTAGAGCATGCCGGTGGGCAGGTCGCCGACGAAGTGCGGACGGTCCATGTTGAACACCACGTTGGCGTGCTTGAGCGGCACCGGGATGTCGACATGGATCGGATCCGGTTTCATGGGAGCCGCCATCGCGCTGGCGCCCAGCGCCATCGAGGCGGCGCACAGCAGGACGTGGATCGAGTTGCGGAGCATGGTTTTCATCGATGCTTTCCAGGTTGGAAGAGTCTTCGGAGGACGCGGCGCCCCTCTCGGGGCGCCGCGCTGCATGCCGCAGCGGCATGCATGGCCGGACATCGCACGTGGCATCAGAAGCTGATGATGGCGTAGACGTCCAGTTCGTTGCCCACCGCGGCCGCGGTGCTCTGCGCGAGCAGCCGGGCGGGGCTGTTGGCCGGGCCGATCGCGCCCGGGTTGGGAATGTCCACGCGGCGCGAGAAGTAGTCCACGACGACGCGGGTCAGCGGCGAGAAGTGGTACTGGATCCCGGCGCCGAGGTTGGCGAAGGTGCGCTCCTGCGCCGGCAGGTTGGGCAGGCGGTCGTAGTAGTCGTAGCGCGCATCGAGCTCGATGTTGCGCGTGACGAACACGCCGGCGCTCAGGTAGTAGCCGTGCGCCGTGTTGTTGCTGCCCGGGTAGACCGTGGTCTCGTACTGCGCCGGCAGCACGCCCGGCGCCTGCAGGAACGGCGACGGCGCGACGATGTCGCCGCTGCCGCGCATGTACTCGAACTTCAGGCTGCGCCCGCCGGGCACCATGAAGCCGCGACGCAGCGTGGCGCCGAGGCCGTAGCGGCGCATGGTGTTGGCCACGCCGTTGAGGTCGGGGCGTGCCTGCTGGTACCAGACGAAGCCGGTGAGGTCGTTGCGGAAGGCACCCTTGCCGCCACCGAGCAGCCACGAGGCCTGCAGCCTCCCGGCGACGATCGGCCCGTTGGCGGTATCGGCCTCGAACTGCTTGCCGTACTCGCCGAGCATCAGCCCGTAGGCCAGTTCCAGGTGCGAGCGCACGCGGAACCAGTCGGTGGCCTCGACCCCGGGATAGCGGAAGCCGTTGTTGCTCGACATCGAGGTCGACGGAATCAGGTAGCCGCCCGCCGCGGCCGGCGCATAGTGCTGGCTGCGGGCGTAGAAGCTCGGCTCCATCAGCTGGCCGATGACCGTCGGGAACAGCGCGATGAAGCTGTAGCCGGGGTAGCCGGACATCGCGTCCTCGGGGCCGGGCGCGCGCAGGATGCCGGCCTCCACGCGCACGCCGGGGATGTAGTTGCTGAACAGCACGTGGCCGTCGATCAGCTTCGGGGAGTATCCCCCGGGACCATAGGTGTATCCGTTCTCGCCGAACTCGGCACCGACGTAGTAGTCGATGTCCGGGTTC
Organism: Pseudomonadota bacterium; assembly: GCA_021816585.1. GTDB lineage: Bacteria > Pseudomonadota > Gammaproteobacteria > Burkholderiales > Burkholderiaceae_C > Thiomonas_A. The sequence continues at coordinate 14,893 of JAKAXL010000051.1, forward strand.
AGGCGCCCGCGGGCGATGAGTTGCGCGCGCTGGATCGACGCCGCATGGCTGTCCGCGAATCGCGGGCCCACCAGGTTGCTGCGCGGCACCTTGCCGTTGCGTGCGGTATCGGCCTGCTTGTAGGTGTAGTCGGGCTCCACCCAGCCGCCGAGGTGGAACTTGCCGAAGGCCGGCGGTGAAACACCCTGGGTCTCGAACCAGTTGGCCGCGCTGGCCGGCAGGCTCCACGCCAGGCAGCACCCGGCTGCTGCCGCGATGGCGGCGCGACGTCGCAGCCTGTGGCGCGGCTTGCCGGCGGCGCGGACGCGCACTTTCTCATGGCGATGCATGTCTCCCCTCCCCTTGTCGTGTGATGGTCCTGCGGACCTCTGCACGCGCCGCGCGAGTTCGCACCGCGCGTGGTCCGGCGCCGTCTGTCGCCACGCTCGGTACACAGTTCATACATATACATGTACGAATATTGGGGAGGAATGATTTTTCAGATCGGCATGGCTGTCAACGTCATTTGCTCGCTAAGACCTAGCGACGATTCCGATAGGTATACAAAATTCCCCGAAAAGCTCTGGTAAACCCGCAGGCTTTTCAGAGTGCGCCGAGGGCCGGCCGCGTGCGGGCCGGCCCTCGGGAACCCGACTTGCGCGGCTCAGGGCTGGGTGATCCACACCGGCTGCCAGCCCACCACGCCGGGGCCGACGTGAATGCCGCTGGTGGCCGCGACCTGGAAGCCGACCTTGCCGTTCGGGTTCTGCGACGCGGTGCCGTACACGATCGCCGAGCCGTTGCCGTTCTGCGAGATCGCCGGCGAGAACGCGGTGCCCAGCCCGATCACCGGATTGGCGCTCAGGTAGTTGCGGTTCGCGTCGTAGAAGGTCTTGGTCGGGAACACCCCGGAGTCGAGGTTGAAGAAGTCGTATTGCGCGGTCGACGTGGCGCACGCATTCTGCGGAGAGATCGTGACCGGCACGATCAGGGTTCCCGCCTCCACCGCCGACGCATCGGTGATGGTGCTGCCCGGGTCGAGCCAGTACGGCGCGGTGGTCGAACCCACTCCCGGGTTGCTGGTCGTGCTGGTCAGCGCGGTGCTCGCGAAATACCCCGACCCACCGGTCGAGGACCACCACCAGGGCGTCCAGCCCGTCGTGCTCGACGACACCGCGCCGCCGGTGAACTTGAACACCGTCACCTGGTGGTCGCTGGTCGCCCACAGGTAGATCCCGGTCGCGGTCTCGGCCTCGCCCAGGTAGCGCACGGCGCCCGCGGTGGATGCATTGGGCAGCGTGCCGACGAGCGTCGGCGAACTGAGCTTGCCGGCCGTCGCGGCGCTGGTCAGGTCGACGGACCACACGTTGCCGCCGGTGTCGCCGATGAACAGTTGCCCCCCGCTGACGTTGATGTAGCTGGTCGACGACGGCGTGAAACCGAGCTGGACCTTGCTGGTGCTGCCGTCGTAGAGGCGCATCACGTTGAGGTACGAGGCCGATCCCGCCGTGGTGAAGTAATAGGCGTAGGCCACGTTGTTGGCGTCCCACCAGATCTGCGGCGCCTGCGGCGCGGCCAGCGGCGGCGAGGTGTAGCCGCTTTGCTGATCGAACCACACCTTGGAGATCGACGGAGTGCACGCACTGGTCGACGACGTGCAGCCGGTGAGCTTGAGGTCGTAGTGCAGGCCCCCGCTTTGCGCGGTGCCCACGACATAGGTCGCCCAGTTGCCGCCCGAGTCGGTGCTGTCCACCGTCGTGAAGCCGCCGCTCATCGGATTGGTCGACTGGAAGGTGGTGTAGTTCTGCAGTTGCGGAAGCAGCACCGAGGGCATCCATGCCCACTGCAGGGAACCCGGACTGCTGGCGGTTCCGGCCGACGTCGCGTACAGGAAACCGTCGTTGGTCGTGAACAGCACCAGTGGCGTGCGGCTAGCGTTGGCCTTCGCGAATGTGCCGTAGCTGGCGCTGCCGATGAAATACGGATTGTTCGGGCGTCCGAGGATCACCGGCTTGTCGGCCTGCGACGTGACGGTGCCGAGGAAGCTTCCGCTGGCGCGCCCGGCCAGATACTGGCCGCCGTTGTACGACGGGTCGACGGTGTAGCCGATGATGTCCTGCGCCGTCGGACTGGTCGGACTGCCGAAGGCGGTGGCCGACTGGTTGGCCAGCAGCGAGACCCCGGTGCCGCTGCCCGAGTCGGTCATCAGATCGCTCTGGCGCTGCGTGGCGGTCATCTGCAGGGACCACGCCGGATTGGTCGACACGTTGCCGTTGGCGTCCAGGCTGAACGCGTCGAAGATGCCCTGCTTGCTTCCGTTGACGTTGTTGGACGCCAGCACGTAGGCCAGCGAGCCGCTTTGCACGTAGCCGGGAACCGCCGGGGCGGAGGCGATGACGTTGCCGAAGATGGTCGCCGCGATGCTGCTGAGCGCCGACGAGAAACTCGGCACGTCGTTGGCGGCGTACTCGTGCGAGGTTCCGCCGGCGATGGCCATCGCGTTGAGCGCCAGGTTCGCGGCCGGGTTCTTGCTCGCGTCGACCCCCGCGCCGAGCCCGATCACATAGGTCTTGATCCCCTTGCTGGCCAGCGTCTGGATCGCCGTGATGGTGTCGATCAGCGCCTGGTCGTTGGTATTGGCGATGTCGAGCGCGCCCTGGGTCTGACCTCCGGGAAGGTTGCCCGAATCATCCTTGATCCCGTAGGCCGAGTTGCCCGCTATGCCGTAGAAGGACGCGTACACGCCATAGCCGTAGCCCGCCGAGCTGCCCAGCGGGGGCCAGTTGTTGCCGCTCAGATCCATGGTCGGCAAGCCGTCGGTGACCAGGATCACGTACTGCCCCGCGCACGACGCCGTCAGCTTGCCCAGCAGGTTGCCGGCACCCTGCACCAGACCGGCGGTCGTGGCCTGGCCCGCCGAGGCCTTGATCTCGCTGGTACCCGTGCTGTTGGTCTCCGGAGCCAGTGCGCTCTGGAAACTCGACAGCGCGGTCTGCACCACACTCGCGCTCGGATTGCTGCCCAGATTGGTCATCGCCACCACGGTGTGGCCGGTGGTCGCGCTCTGGTTGGCGCCGTAGCCGAAGCCGCGCTGCGCATACATCACCTGCGGCGAGAACGGGATGTAGCCCGCGTTGGTCGGCGTGGTGGTGCGGGCCACCGAACTCGGATAGGAGTTGTAGTAGGTGGAAGAGATGTTGCCCAGGCCTGCGTTGTAGTTGCCCAGCGTGTAGGCGGTGTAGGGGTCGGACGGATAGGGGCCGTTGTACGCGACGCCGATCGAAGCGAGCCCTCCGGCATACAGCACGTCGTTGACGCTCGGGTCGTCGCTGGACGCCGCGATTTCCATGTACTGCTTGGTCAGCTCGCTCGCACCGTACAGGTTGGCGATCGACGTGCAGGCGCTGCTCACCGACGACGACGCCTTCTTGTAGTTGTAGCAGGGATTGGCGATCCAGCGCCCCGAGTCGCCCGGACTGGTGGCGAAGCTGAACCCGCCGGACGGCGACATGTAGTAGACCCAGGTCGTGTAATAGCTCAGGCTCGAGGTGCTGTAGTCCTCCAGCGCGAAATCCATGCCCGACAGGTACTGCGACAGCACCGACTCGATCCCCGCCTTCGCGACATTCAGGCGGCTGGCGCTGTTGTCGTACAGGGTTCCGTTGCTCGACACCGTGTACGGCGCCGATGCCGTCTGCGTCGGAGAGATCGGAA
>JAKAXL010000052.1 GCA_021816585.1 Pseudomonadota bacterium
GATCTCACGTGTTCCACGCGCGCGGCCAGGCGCTGCGGCGCGGCGCCGGCCGCGGGCGCCCCGGCGGCCAGGCGCAGCGCCTCGGCCCCGACCGCCCAGTCCACCGGCTGCCCGGCGCGCAGCCCGGGAGGCGCCGCCGCCAGCAGGCGCAGTTCGCCGTCCTCCCAGTCGAGCTGCACCAGCCCGTCGTGCCGGACCGGGCCGTGCAGCCGCGCGCCGAAGCGGTTGCGCACGCCCAGCAGCGCGGCGGCGCGCAGATCGGCCGGTCGCGCGAACACCTCGCGCGCGCTGCCCTGCTGCACAACGCGGTGCCCGGCCAGCAGCACCACCCGGTCGGCCATCGCGGCCACCTGCACGTCGTGGGTGGCGGCCAGCGCCGGGATGCCGAGCTGGTGCATGCGCGCCACCAGTTCGCCGAGCACGTCCTCGCGGGTTCCCGCGTCGAGCGCGGAGGTCGGCTCGTCGAGCAGCAGCAGGCGCGGCTGGCGCGCGAGGGCGCGCGCCAGCGCCACCCGCTGCTGCTGTCCGCCCGACAGCTGCGACGGACGCCGCCCGGCGTGCGCGCCCAGCCCGACGGCTTGCAGCAGCTCCAGCGCCTGCGCCTGCCGGCGCCGCATGCTGCCACCCAGCGCGTAGGCCACGTTCTGCCACGCGTTCATGTGCGGGAACAGCGCGTAGCCCTGCGGCAGGTAGCCGACGGGGCGCTGCTGCGCGGGCAGCGTGCCGAAGGGCTCGCCGCGGCTGGGCAGCAGTCCGGCGAGCGCCTTCAGCACGGTGCTCTTGCCTTCGCCGCTGGCGCCCAGCAGCGCGGTGAAGCCGCGCAGTTCGAACTCCAGCTGCATGCGCAGGGGCTGCAGCACCTCCAGGCGCACCTGCAGCGCCGCGTCGGCGCTCGAATCGGTGGCGGCGGGAGCCGGGCGCAAGTCCATGATCGGTTCAGTCGTCGGCACAGATGTCCAGGCCGCGGGTCTCCGGCAACAGCAGCAGGCCGACCACGAAGCTCATCGCGGCCACCACCACGGGATACCACAGGCCGTGGTAGATGCCGCCGTCGTGCGCGACCAGCGCGAACGCGACCGTCGGCACGAGTCCGCCGAACCAGCCGTTGCCCAGGTTGTAGGGAAGGCCCATCGAGGTGTAGCGGATGCGCGTCGGGAACAGCTCCACCAGGGTGGCCGCGATCGGACCGTACACCATCGCCACGTCGGCGACCAGCAGGGTCAGGATCAGCACCACCAGCGGCCGGTTCACCGCCGCCGCGTCGGCTCGCTCGGGATAGCCGCTGGCGGCCACCGCCCGGCGCAGCGCGAGGTCCAGCGCCCGCTGCCTGCGCAGGCGCTGCTGCGGCGCCATGCCGGCGGCGTCGAAGGACTCGATGCTGCGCCCGCCGACCTCGATGCGCGCCAGGCCGCGGCCGGCGCGCCGCCGATAATCGACCGCCACGTCGCTGAGCGCCTGCTTGGCCACGTCGCAGGAGTGGGTGTAAGGCCCGCCGCCGTCCGGGCGCAGCGGAAACGAGCAGTCCGCCGGGGCGGCGACCAGGACCACCGGGTGCAGCGCCATCGCGCGTGCCAGCGCCGGATTGGCCGCCGCCGTCAGCGCGTGGAACATCGGGAAATAGCCCAGCGCCGCGAGCAGGCAGCCGGCGAGCATCACCGGGCGCCGCCCGACGCGGTCCGACAGTCGCCCGAACAGCCAGAACAGCGGAATGCCCAGCAGCAGCGCGATCCCGATCAGCACCCCGGCCAGCGCGCCGCCGAGCTTGAGGGTGTGGGTGAGGAACACCAGCACGTAGAACTGGCCCGTGTACCAGATCACGCCCTGGCCGGCGGTCATGCCGAACAGCGCCACCAGCACGCGCCGCAGGTTGCCGCCGCGCCCCAGCGCTTCCGACAGCGGGGCCTTCGACGTGCGCCCGGCCCGCCGGATGCGCACGAAGGCCGGCGACTCGGTCAGGCGCAGGCGCATCCACACCGAGACCGCGAGCAACGCGCTGGAGGCCAGGAAGGGCAGGCGCCAGCCCCAGGCCTCGAAGCCGGCCTCGCCCAGCAGCCGCCGCAGCCCCACGTTGACCAGCAGCGACAGCAGCAGCCCGAGCGTGGCGGTGGTCTGCAGCCACGAGGTGTAGGCCCCGCGCGCGTAGCGCGGCGCGTACTCGCCGAGATAGGTGGCCGCGCCGCCGTACTCGCCTCCCAGCGCCAGTCCCTGCAGCAGGCGCAGCGCCACCAGGATCATCGGCGCGGCCACGCCGATGCTGGCGTAGCCGGGCAGCAGCCCGGCGATGAAGGTCGACAGGCCCATCAGCAGGATGGTCACGAGGAAGGTGTACTTGCGCCCGATCAGGTCTCCCAGGCGCCCGAACAGCAGCGCGCCGAAGGGGCGGACCAGGAATCCCGACGCGAAGGCCAGCAGCGCGAACACGAAGGCCGAGCCCGGGTCCAGCCCGGCGAAGAATTCCTGGCCGATGATCCCGGCCAGCGAACCATAGAGGTAGAAGTCGTACCACTCGAACACCGTGCCCAGCGTCGACGCGACCAGCGCCCGCCGCTGCTCCGGGCTCAGCGGCGGGTCGGTCGGGGGCGCCGGCTGCGGGCTCAAACTCCCCACACCACCGGAGTGTCCGCCTCCAGGCTGCGCTTGAGCAGCTGCACGAAGGGCCAGGCGCGCTGGCGCAGCGTCACCGCCTGCGCACCGCCGCCGCTCGCGCCGGCGCCGCCGTCGGACGCCCCGGCGTCCTGGCTCGCGCCGCGCCCGCGTTCGTCCTGCTCCACCGCGGCCTGCAGCGCGGCGATGGCGCGCGGCATGTCGGCCGGTTCGATGATGCCCTGCGGACCGGCTTGCTTGCCGATGATGCTGAGGATGCGCTCGGCGGGGCCCTGGTTCATGAACAGGTCGGAATCGGCGCGGGAACGGAACTTGTACATCATGGCGCGTGGCGGCCGGGCCGCGTTGCAGTGGCGAGGGGCATGGTGCGCAGCATAAATGGGATGCGCCACGGCAACCAGCCGTCGCGCGTCTTCGGACCCCCTTCGGCGTGTCGGGAACCGGGGCCATGCACGGGCGGCGCTGCCGCCCGCGAGGATCCGCTCTAAGGTGGCGGGGTCGGCAGGCGCGCGAACGTGCGCGCCATCCGACCCGCTCCCGGAGTTCCGCGCCGATGATCGACCCCGATGTCGTCCTGCTGTCGCGCTGGCAGTTCGCCCTCACCGCGCTGTACCACTTCCTGTTCGTCCCGCTGACCCTCGGGCTGGGTTTCCTGCTGGCGGCGATCGAGACCGCCTACGTGCTCGGCGGGCGCGCGATCCACCGCCGGATGGTGCAGTTCTGGAGCAAGCTGTTCCTCGTCAACTTCGCGCTCGGCGTGGCCACCGGGCTGACCCTGGAATTCGAGTTCGGCACCAACTGGTCCTTCTACGCGGGCTTCGTCGGCGACATCTTCGGCGCGCCGCTGGCCATCGAGGCCCTGATGGCCTTCTTCCTGGAGTCCACGTTCATCGGCCTGATGGTGTTCGGATGGGATCGGCTCGGGCGCATGCAGCACCTGGTCGTGACCTGGCTGGTCGCGCTGGGCGCCAACCTCTCGGCGCTGTGGATCCTGGCGGCCAACGCCTTCATGCAGGACCCGCAGGGCGCGCACTTCAACCCGCTGGGCATGCGCATGGAGCTGGCCAGCCTGCCGGCGCTGCTGTTCAGCGACGAGGCGCAGGCCAAGTTCGTGCACACCAGCCTGGCGGGCTACGTGACCGCCGCAACCTACATGGCGGGAATCAGCGCCTGGTACATGCTGCGTGGCCGGCACCTGGCGCTGGCGCGCAGGTCGTTTCGCGTCGCGACGCTGTTCGGGCTGCTGTCCACCGCCGGCGTGATCACCCTCGGCGACGCGCTGGGCTACGTGGGCGGGCATGCGCAGCCGGCCAAGCTGGCGGCGATGGAGGCGGCATGGCGCACCGAGGCGCCTCCGGCGCCGTTCAACGTCGCCGCCTGGCCGCGGCAGGAGCGGCAGGACAACCTCTTCGAGATCCGCCTTCCCTACCTGCTGACGCCGCTGGTCACGCATACGCTGAGCCAGCCGGTCCCCGGCGCGGTGCAGATCGCCGAGGCCAACGAACCGCGCATCCGCGACGGCCTGCACGCGGTGCGCGCACTGCAGGCGCTGGCCGCGTCGCCCGCCGATCCCGGCGCGCTGCGCGAATTCGAGCAGCATCGCGACAACCTCGGCTTCGGCCTGCTGGCGCAACGCTACGCGCCCGACGGCGACGTGCTGCGGCTGCGCGACCCCGACATCCGGCGCGCCGCGCTGGACAGCATTCCGGACATGTTCGCGGTGTTCTGGAGCTTTCGCCTGATGGTGGCGTGCTCGCTGCTGCTGCTCGGCTACTTCGTGCTGGCGCTGATCCACACGCTGCGCGACCAGGTGCAGCATCGGCGCTGGTTCCTGCGCGTGGCGCCGTGCATGATCGCGCTGCCCTTCCTGGCCTGCGAGTTCGGCTGGCTCACCGCCGAACTCGGCCGCCAGCCCTGGACCGTCTACCAGGTCCTGCCCACCTGGCTCAGCGCCTCCGGGCACAGTCGCGGCGAGCTGCTGTACTCGCTGGCGGTGTTCGGGTTGCTGTACAGCGCATTGCTCGTCGTCGACGTGCTGCTGCAGTTGCGTCTGATCCGCCGCGGCCCGCATGACGGCGACTCGGCCACGCCGCTTCAGCCGGCGCACTGACGAGGCGAAGCCTGGTGCTGGCATGCGGCCGAGGCCGACGACGCAAGCGATCCCACGAGACCCGCGATCCAAGGAACCCCGACGATGGAACTCTACGCCGCGCTGAAGGTCGGCTGGTGGCTGACGCTGGGGGGGGTGCTGGCCGCGACAGCGATCCTGATGGGAAGCGATCTGGGAGTCGGCGCGCTGCTGCGCGTGGTGGCGCGCAGCGACACCGAGCGGCGCAGCTGCCTGAATGCCATCGGTCCGCACTGGGAGGGCAACCAGACCTGGTTCGTGCTCGGCGGCGGCGCCAGCTTCGCCGCCTTCCCGCTGCTCTACGCCACCGCGTTCTCGGCGCTGTACCTGTTGATGCTGATGCTGCTGTGGTCGATGCTGCTGCGTGCGCCGGCCTTCGAATACCGCAGCAAGCTGCCGCTGCGCGCGTGGCGCGAGGTCTGGGACTGGGCGCTGGTCCTCGGCGGGGCCTTGCCGATGCTGCTGTTCGGCGCCGCCGTCGGCCAGTTGCTGCTCGGGCTCGATTTCGATTTCGACTGGAGCCTGCGCTCCAGCCACCGCCCGAACCTGCCCGGACTGCTTCGGCCCTTCGCGCTGCTTTGCGCGCTGCTGGCGCTGGCGCTGGCCTCGCTGCTGGGCGCGGCGCTGCTGATGCGTCGCTGCGACGGCGCGATCGTGCGGCGGGCGCGGCGCGCCGGCATGGTCGCCGCGCTCGTCGCGCTGGCGCTGTTCGCGGTCGCCAGCGTGTGGGCCGCCACCCTGGACGGCTGGATGCTGCTGCAGCATCCGGCGGCCGGGCTCGCGCAGACCCCGCTGCAGCAGCAGGTGCTGGTGCTGCCCGGGGCCTGGCAGGCCTCGTTCGAGCGCCAGCCGCTGCTGTGGCTGCTGCCGGTGCTCGCGTCGCTGGGCATGCTCGGCGCCTTCGCCGCGCTCCATGCGTGGCGTGCGGCGACCGCCTGGCGCCTGGGGGCGCTGGCATGGGTGGGCGTGCTGGGGACGGCCGGCGCCAGCCTGTACCCGTTCCTGCTGCCGTCGCGCTCGGCGCCGTCGCACAGCCTGACCGTGTGGAACGCCGCCTCGAGTCCCGCCACGCTGATGTGGATGGCGGGTTTCACCGTGGTGCTGCTGCCGCTGGTGGCGCTGTACACCCGCTGGTGCTACCGGATCATGCGCGGCAAGGTCGATGTCGAGCAGATCGAGGCCGGCGACCACTCCTATTGAACGAGCCCCGGATGGTGCGATGAGGACCTTGCTGCTCTTTGGCGGACTGATGCTGCTGGCGGCGCTGCTGATCGTGCTCGGTGTGCTGCTGGGCGACCATGCACCGTGGTATTTCGCGTGGATCGTCGGCACCGTGATGATCGTGCTGGTCAGCGCCGCCGGCATGGTCTGGCTGGACGCGCAGGAGGCGGCACGCGAGTCACCGCGGCAGCGCTGAAGCGGCGCCGCGGCGCCGCTGCGTCGGCGCGCGCATTCCGACGCAGCGCAAATACTCCCTCGCGAAGGGGGCCTAGACTGCGGGCAGCAGGTCCGCGCGTACCGGCGTGGACACCACCATGCGAGGAACACCATGTCCGAAGCCACCGAGCACCTGGTCACGCTGCGCCAGCGCCAGGACTACCAGTTCGAGATCGAATACGGCGGCGGCCGCCCGACGCTGCTGGCCGACGAGCCGCCGCCGCTGGGCCAGGGGGCCGGGCCGTCGCCGGTGCAGATGCTGCTCGGCGCGGTCGGCGACTGCATGAGTTCGAGCCTGCTGTTCGCGCTGCGAAAGTTCAGGAACGACCCGGGCGGCATGCGCACCGAGGCGCGCGCGAACGTCGGGCGCAACGAGGCCGGGCGCCTGCGCGTGCTGCACATCGACGTGAGCATCCACCTCGGTCGGCGCGCCGCCGAACTGCAGCATCTGGAGCGCATCCTCGGCCAGTTCGAAGCCTTCTGCACGGTCGGCGAAAGCGTGCGCGCGGGCATCCCGACCGAGATCGCGGTGTACGACGCCGACGGCACGCGACTGCAATGAGCGCGAGCGCGCTGCGCCCGGTGCGCCCGGTGCGCCCGGTACTTGTGGCATCCCCTGGATCCGAGACCCTGTTCCGCCCATGAAACCCGATTCCGATTCCCCGCAACACGCCGCGACCGGCGGCTTTGCCGATGCGCAGTCCCGCTGGGACCAGCGATTCTCGGCTCCCGGTCTGCTGTTCGGCGAGCAGCCGAACCGCTTCCTGGCCGCGCAGGCGCCGCGCCTGGCGCCGGGCTCGACGGTGCTCAGCGTCGCCGACGGCGAAGGCCGCAACGCGCTGTACCTGGCCTCGCTGGGGCACCGCGTCAGCGCCTTCGACATCTCGCCGGTGGCCGTGGCGAAGGCGCGCGAGCTGGCCGCGCAGCGCGGCCTGCAGGTCGACCTGCGGGTCGCCTCGGTCGACGACTGGGACTGGAGCGCGCAGCGCTTCGATGCCGTGCTGGGCATCTTCGTGCAGTTCGCCGATGCGGCGATGCGCCGGCGCATGTTCGACGGCATGTGGGCCGCATTGCGCCCCGGCGGCCTGCTGCTGCTGCAGGGCTACACGCCGCGCCAGCTGGAATTGCGCACCGGCGGCCCCGGCAGGCTCGACAACCTCTACACCTGCGAACTGCTGCGCGAACTGCTGCCGCAGGCGCAGTGGCTGGAACTGCGCGAGCACGAGGACGAGCTCGCCGAGGGCAGCGCCCACGTCGGCCGTTCCGCGCTGCTCGACGCGGTGGCGCGCAAACCGGAGTGAGTCCCCGCGGTGCGGGGCACGGCACGGCAGCGGCCCCGAGGCCGCCGGCTCAGCGCCGGCGCCAGTGCCCCGGCTGCTCGCGCCATGCGCGGCCGTGCGCCTCCCAGCGCGGCGCCACCCAGACATAACCCGGGCGCGGCGCCGTCCAGCGCCCGGGGTGCCAGACGTAGCGCGCGCCGCCCCAGGCCCAGAAGCCCGAGATCCAGATGTAGCCGGGCACCGGAGCGACCCCGACGACCTCGACCCGCGGCGCCGGTGGCGGTGCGGGGACGGTCACGTAGGCGGGATAGCCGGCATAGCCGTAGTAGGGAGCCGGCGCGACCACACAGCCGGCGAGCAGGCCCGCGCCGAGCAGCGAAGTCGTCGCAAGCAGGCAGGGTGCAAGGGGTCGAAAACTCCATCGGATGGGCATGGTCGGGGGCTCCTGGGCGGATGCATCGAGGGCGTGTGTCGGTGAAACGTCGGTAGATGCCCGATCGGCGACAACCCTGACGCGCCGCCGGGCCTGAAATGCGACAATTTTTAACAGCTGCAACGAGTTGCGGTGCGGCAAATCGGGCTTTGCTTGATCCAGGCACGGGTCGACCGGCACCGCGGCGTCGCCGCGATCGCAGCCCCCGGCACAGGGGGCAGCATTCCACACCATCGCACACCCCGCGCCTTTCGGGCGCACAGGAGGAGGAGATCATCATGCGTATCCACCATCGATCATGGGCCGGCGCCTGCGCCGCGCTGGCGCTGTGCGCCGGACTCGCCAGCGCCGCGCAGGCGGCCGAAGGCTTCGCCGGTGCGCGCGCGACGCGCGATCACTACGGAGCGATTTTCCAGATCGACGCCGGCGGTCAGGGCGCGATCAAGAAAACCCTGAACAATATCGAGAACCTTTTGCACGACCCGCGATTGAAGGGCAAGGTCCGGGTCGAATTGATCGCCAACGCGCAGGGTTTCGCGATCTATGTGAAAAACAACGGCTTCGAGCAGAAACTGCGTCACCTGCAAGAGCAGGGCGTGATTCTCGCCCAATGCTCCAATACCTTGCGCGAGCTGCATGTGGATCGCAAGGATCTTTATCCGTTCATCAGCATCGTCCCGTCCGGCATGGGCGAGATCACGTTGCGCGAGTCCGAAGGCTGGGCCTATATCCACCCCACCCCTCCGGGCGACAGCCTGTAAATCGAATCCGGCCCGGGCCGGCGCAGGACGGCCCGGGATGGCCGCCGCGGGTGGCGGGCTTGCTCCAGGTCAAGCGCGCGCGCCGCGGCCGGCTTGTCCCGATGGCGGCGCGCACCTAGATTGAAGCTGTGCGGCAGGCCGATTCGATTGCTTGGCACTCTCCCTCCGGAGGGTGGGCCGCAGCAACGCGCATACGGGATCTCCCCGTGAGTGTCGTCGGCCCTGCCGCACCCTCGACTGCAAGGCGCCGGCCGCGGCCCGGCGCGGCGCAGCGGCCCCATCCGGGGTCGTGTGCGCGGCGCCTGGCCGGCACAGCCCGCCCCGCTCCCATCGATCGTCGCCCTGCCGGCACGGCTTCGGTCGGCCCTGCTTCGATGCGCGTGGGCATCGGGTTATCCCGAATCCGGCGGGAAGCCGTATTCCGGGCGCATTTTTCCCGCATTTAACCAGGCTGCATCGAGCAATATGCCGCGTTTTGCGCGGCTTTTTGTTTTTACCATCGATCGCGATACGGCATGACCCGCGGGCGGCAACGCATGGGTGCCGGGTTTTCGTGATCGAGATGGGGTCGTGAATCGTCCTTTGCGAATACAGATCGTTGCGGCGAGCCTGGCTCTGATTCTGGCGGGACCGGCGCGGGCGCAGGTTTCGGCCGGGCAGATTCTCAACAACCTGCGCAGCGAGCAGCGCGGCCGCCAGGCCTTGCCGACGCCGACGCCGGGCGCTTCGGCGCCGCCGGCGCAGGCCTCCGCGCCGGCCTCGCCGCGGGTCGGGCATCCGTTGCACTTCGTGATCCGCAGCGTGCGCTTCGTCGGTGCGCCGCCGCGCGACCAGGCGGCGCTGCAGAAGCTGGTTGCGCCCGACCTGAACCGAAGCATCGACTTCCAGACCCTTCAGCAGGCCGCCGACCGCGTCGCCGGGTATTTCCAGCAACAGGGAAGGCTGGTGCATGTGCTGATTCCGGCCCAGGACATCACCGCCGGAGTCGTGAGCCTGCGCATCGTCCATGCCCGACTCGGGCAGGTACAGGTGATCGACACCAGCACCGGAAACATCACGCTGACCATCGGCAATACCGATTCCTCCACCTCGGTGGACCTGGGCACGCGCGGCGCGATCGCGATCCTCCCGCAAAACGCCAGCGGCTTCGTGGGGGGCTTCGGCAGCAGCGAGTTCGTGCTGAACCCGACCATCGCCAATGTCACGTACATCCCCGACAGCCTGGTCTTCGGCAACCCGACCGGGACGTCCTACGTCGCCTGGAACGCCTGCGCGACGATCCAGGGGCCGATCAGCATCTACGGCGGCACCCTGAACATCAGCTCGCCGATGATCAGCAACGCCAGCGGCGACATCTGGCTGCAGGCCAACTCCAATGCCGCCAGCGCCTCGCTGCTGCTCACCTCGAGCATCGAGAAGACCGGCGGCGCGTTGAGCAACATCACGCTGCGCGGGGCTTCGCGCGTGGACAACCAGGGCAACATCACGGCCAGCAACGTCGCGGCCAACATCATCGAGTGGGCCAACTACGGCAACAACGGCAGCCTGACGGTGACGCCTGCCGCGCTGACCGTCACGGCGAGCAACCAGACCAAGGTCTACGGCCAGAGCTTCAGCTTCAACGGCACGGAGTTCACGAGCAGCGGACTGGTGAACAACCAGACCCTGACGAGCGCGACGCTCGCCAGCAACGGCTCGGCCGCGACGGCTGCGGTGGCGAACGGCCCCTACGTGATCACGATCGCCAACGCCAGCGGCAGCGGTTTCGTCGCGAGCACGGTCAGTACGGCCAACCTGAGCTACAGCGACCCGAATGTCGGCACCGGCAAGACCCTGAATCTGAACGGGGTCACGATCCTCGACGGCAACGGCAGCAATGGCAGCGCGAACTACGTCATCACACTGGCCGCCAACTCGTCCAGCACGATCACCCAGCTCGGCTCGGTGACCTGGATCGGCGGCAGCAGCGGCAACTGGTTCGATCCCGCGAACTGGGCCGGGGGCGCGGTGCCGGACTTGAACAACGTCGCCAACTACACCCAGAGCGGGGGCGTCACCAGCAGTGCAGGCAACACCAGCGTCGGCGGCAGCTACACGCAGAAGGGAGGCTTCACCCATGTCTGCGCGACCCTTGCGGTCAACGGGGGCTACGCACAGAGCAACGGCAGTACCCAGGCCGGATGCATCACGGTGGGTGGCGGCTACGCGCAAAGCGGCGGCACGACGGCCAGTGCCGGAAGCATCGGCGTCACCGGCAACTTCAGCCAGAGCGGCGGCACCACCAGCAGCGCGGGCAACACCAGCATCGGCGGCAGCTACGGGCAGAGCGGCGGCTCCGCCAGGATCGGCGGGACCCTGGCCGTGAGCGGAAATTACACGCAAAGCAACGGCAGCACCCAGGCCGGCTGCATCACGATCGGGGGCATCTATGGGCAGACCGGCGGCAACACGTCCAGCGTGGGCAATTTCAGCGTAGGCACAAGCGCGCAAGGCGGCGGCAATCCGGGTGGCTCCGGAGTCTCCGGCTCGTCGAGCGCCCCCGGGGGATTCGTGCAGAGCGGCGGCAGCCTGACCATCGGCGGCAGCGGTGTGATCACGTCGAACGGCAGCGTGATCCTGAACAAGGTCTCCACCGGCGGGAGTCTGCAGGTCACGAGCAGCTTCGGGAACATCCAGCGCACGGCACGCGGAAACCTCAGGAGCGGCGGCTCGGCGAACTTCTCGGCGCCGCACGGCTCGGTCAGTCTCGGAACCGGCAACGACTTCGGCGGGGGCCTGGTGATCAACCAGGGCGGCACGCAGCCTTCGGGTCGGAGTGTCGCGGCCAACGGCAGCTCCTGGGTGTTCCAGCAGGCGATGCTGGTTCCGTGGACCGCGCAATCCAGTGGCCTGCCCGTGCTGCTCGACGCCAACGGTCTGCCAGCCTGGGCCGAACTGGTCCCCGGCGAGAAGCCGGGTGTGACCGGGTTGACCCTCCATGAGGTGCGACTGCGCGGGCGCAGGAACCGGCTGCACGACCAGGCCGTGCAGCGTCGCGGCGGTCATCTGCTGATCGTCGATCTCCAGGCCGGCGCGGCGTCCCCGGGTGCCCTGCCGGCCCATCCCACCCACAACTCCTTCGAAGAGCCATGATCTTTCAACTCGAGGAATTCGAACACCTGGCGTACACGCGCCAGCACGAGCCGGCGGCACGCATGCTGCTGGATCTCCTGGGAACGCTCGACAGCCGCTATGGGGTCCCGGGCGACGAGTTCCGCGCGCGACCGCTGGATGCGTTGGAAGGCGGCGAGGCTGCGGCCCATGTCGGGGTGCGCCTGGCGGCGGCGATTTCCAGCCTGTTCGCCGACGGCAACTTCCAGTTTTCGCCGGGGGGGCTGCAGGGTCTGTTCACCTTGCAGCGCTGGCTGGCGATTCTCTTCGGAGCAACTCCCTTCATCAACGCCGACCACGTGGTGCGGGCGCTGAATCTCGGCGGGCGCGGGGACCTGGACCGCCTGGCGCTGCGGCCGCAGGATCTCGCCAAGTTCTGCCTGCTGTACCTCCCGGAATCGGAAATCGGGCTGGAGATCGACACCATCTGGGACGCCGACCCGCGGCTGGCCGCCTCGCTGGGAATGGCCCTGTTGTCGCCGCGCTTTCTCGGTTCGGAGGTCGCGCACGACAAACGTGAGACCCTGCTGCCCTGGCTGGCCGAGCGCCTGCCGTCGATCGACAGCCTCGACCTGCTGCCCTTCGGCATCCTGCACGACGTCTACATGCATTGCAGCTACGCCGACCGTGCGGACAAGCACGCGATCAAGAAGTCGATCAACGTGCTGATCCAGCGCTGGCTGGAGCGCAACGGCCTCGATGCGCTGCAGACCCCGCGGCGCATCGAACCGGGGGGCAAGCCGGTGATGCTGGTCGTGCTGGAGTGGTTCAACGCCGGGCATTCGATCTACCGCACCCATTCGCGCACGCTGGAGGCTGCGCGCGAGCGCTTCCACGTGGTCGGAATGGGGCTGGCGGCCGCGACCGACGAGGTCGGGCGCGCCGTGTTCGACGAGTTCATCGAGATCCAGCCCGGTTCGCTGGCGCAGCAACTCGGGCAGATCCGCGATCTCGCCGCGCTGCGGGCGGCACAGATCCTCTACATGCCCAGCGTGGGCATGTTCCCGCTCACCATGATGTTGTGCAATCTGCGCATCGCCCCTGTGATGGCGATGGCCCTGGGGCATCCGGCGACGACCCATTCGCAGGCGATGGACGTGGTGGTGGTCGAGGAGGACTACGTCGGCGATCCCGCCTGTTTCAGCGAAAGGCTGCTGCTGCTGCCCAGCGACGGCATGCCCTACCGCCCTTCGGGGCTGGCCAGCGCGCAGCCCGATCCGCCGCAGATCCGCGAGCAACCCGAAGCCGTGCAGGTCTGCGTCGCGGCGTCGGCGATGAAGATCAACCCGGGATTCCTCAATGCCTGCCGCCGCATCGCCGAGACCTCCACGGTCCCGCTGCATTTCCATTTCGCGGTCGCGTTCGCGCAGGGCCTGGTGCACGAGCAGGTGCGGCGCGTGGTCCAGCGCGCGCTGGGAAGCCGCGCCACCGTGCACAGCCATCGGGACTATCCGCGCTACATGGACATCGTGCGCGATTGCGACATGTTCATCAATCCCTTTCCCTTCGGCAACACCAACGGGCTGATCGATTGCGTGACCGCCGGGCTGGTCGGCGTGTGCAGGAGCGGTCCGGAGGTGCACGAGCACATCGACCAGGGGCTGTTCGAGCGCCTGGGACTTCCGGACTGGCTGGTTGCGCGCGATACCCAGAGCTACATCGAGGCGGCCGTGCGACTGGCCGAGCAGCATGCGTTGCGCACCGAGTTGCGTCGCGCGCACAGCGGCCCCGACAAGGTCGGACGCCTGTTCGAGGGACGCCCCGAGATCATGGGGCGCAAATTGCTGGAACTACTGGAGGAAGGCGATCATGAGTCGAGTCAAGAGCACCCTGCGCGTACGGCCCCCCGGAGCGAACCCGCCGCAGCCTGACCCCGCGAGCGCGCGCTCGGTGTTCGGCGTGCGCGTGATGGGGCAGTCGGTGGTCGTGGAAACCCTGCTGCTGCGCGCGGACGGTCAGCTGCAGCAGATGCCGGCCGTGTTCCCCAGCCGCGAATACGCGCTGGAGCAGATCCAGCAGCTCGGGCAGATCGTGCTGCAGCACTTCGACCAGATCGAGCGCCAGCAGCCGGCGCAGGCCCAGACGGAAATCGTGCCGGGCTGAGCCGGCACCGCGCGAGGGGAGGGGGCCGGGATGCATCCGGCCCGCCTCGGTCCGATTTCCTAGAACGGGATGTCGTCGTCCATGTCGTCGAAATCCCCGGCCGCGGGCTTGGCCGGCGCGCCGCCGCGCGACGGCGCCGCGGACCGTGCCGGCGCCTCGCGGCCCTCGCCGCGCGAGGATTCGCGGCTGCGACTGTAGGACGAACCCTCGTCGTCGCCGCCGTCGCGCGAGCCCAGCAGTTGCATCTCGGTGGCGATGATGTCGGTGGTGTAGCGCTCCACGCCTTCCTTGTCGGTGTACTTGCCGTACTTCAGGCGGCCTTCGACGTACACCGGGCGCCCCTTCTTCAGGTACTCGCCGGCGATCTCGGCCAGGCGGTCGTAGAAGACCACGCGGTGCCACTCGGTCTCCTCCTTGCGCTCGCCGGACTTGTCCTTCCACTGGCGCGTGGTGGCGATGGACACGTTGCAGACGGCGGCGCCCGACGGCGCGTAGCGCACCTCGGGGTCGCGCCCCAGGTTGCCCAGCAGGATGACTTTGTTGACGGAGGCCATGGCTAGTCCAGGTGAAGGGGGCGCGCAGCCGGCACGGCGCGCGGCCGGGATGGAACGTGAAGGATAGCGCGAAGGCGCCGCGCGGCGTAGCCGATCCTGCCCGGTGGCGGGGTGTGGGGGCCGCGCGTGCCCCCGCCGCCCGCTCGCCCTATAGTTGCATGTTGCGCCCGAATCCGCCATGAACCCCCACGACCCCGCAGACACGTCCTTCGACGCCCCGTCGCACCCGCCGCAGCCCGCGCCGGCGCAAGCCGACGGCGGCGCGCCGGGAATCCGCGTGCGTGGCGCGCGTACCCACAATCTGAAGAACATCTCGCTGGACATTCCGCGCAACCGGCTGGTCGTGCTGACCGGGCTGTCGGGCTCGGGCAAGTCCTCGCTGGCCTTCGACACGCTGTATGCCGAGGGCCAGCGGCGCTACGTGGAGAGCCTGTCGGCCTACGCGCGCCAGTTCCTGCAGCGCATGGAAAAGCCCGACGTGGACCTGATCGAGGGGCTGGCGCCGGCGATTTCCATCGAGCAGAAGTCGGCCAGCCACAACCCGCGCTCGACCGTCGGCACGGTCACCGAGATCCACGACTACCTGCGCCTGCTGTGGGCGCGCGCGGGGACCCCGCACTGTCCGCTGCACCCGCAGCAGGCGCTGCGTGCGCAGACCGTGTCGCAGATGGTGGACGCGCTGCTGGAGCGTCCGCCGGGGCAGCGCCTGGCGCTGCTGGCGCCGGTGGTGCAGGCGCGCAAGGGCGGGCATGCGGAACTGCTGGCGGCGCTGCGCGCGCAGGGCTACGTGCGCTTCCGGGTCGACGGCCAGGTGCTCGAGGCCGAGCAGTTGCCGGCGCTCGACGACGGCTCGCGCCATGACGTGGAGGTCGTGGTCGACCGCGTGCGCACCGGCGGCGAGCTGCGCCAGCGACTGGCCGAAAGCCTGGAGTCCGCGCTGCGCCTGAGCGACGGGCGCGCGCTGGCGCTGGACCTGGACAGCGGCGAGCTGCAGGCCTTCAACAGCCGTTTCGCCTGCCCCTTGTGCGGGACCTCGCTGCCCGAGCTGGAGCCGCGGCTGTTCTCCTTCAACAACCCGGCCGGCGCCTGCCCCGAATGCGACGGGCTCGGCCATGTCGAGGTGTTCGACCCCGCGCTGGTGGTCGCGCATCCCGAGCTGAGCCTGGCGAGCGGCGCGATCCGTGGCTGGGACCGGCGAAACCGCTACTACTTCGAGCAGTTGCAGGCGCTGGCGGCGCACGACGGCTTCAGCGTGGACGAGCCCTTCGAGCAGCTGGCGGACGATGCGCGCCAGCGCGTGCTGCACGGCACCGGCGAGGATCGCATCGCCTTCACCGCGCTGGACGCCAAGGGCCGCGCCAGCACGCGCCGGCACCCCTTCGAGGGGGTGCTGCCGAACCTGCAGCGGCGCTGGAAGGAGACCGAGACGCCGGCGGTGCGCGAGGAGCTGGCGCGCATGCGCAGCGTGCACGCCTGCCCGGCCTGCGCCGGTACGCGACTGCGCCAGGAGGCGCGCCTGGTGCGCGTGGCCGAGGCCAGCCTGCCCGAGGTCTGCGCGATGACCCTGCAGCAGGCGCAGCAGTGGTTCGACGCCTTGCAGCTGGACGGCGCGAAGGCCGAGATCGCCGCGCGCATCCGGCGCGAGATCGCGTCGCGCCTGCGTTTTCTCAACGACGTCGGGCTGCGCTACCTGAGCCTGGAGCGCAGCGCCGACACGCTGTCCGGCGGCGAGGCGCAGCGCATCCGGCTGGCCTCGCAGATCGGCTCCGGGCTGACCGGCGTGATGTACGTGCTCGACGAGCCCAGCATCGGGCTGCACCAGCGCGACAACGACCGCCTGATCGCCACCCTGAAGCACCTGCGCGACCTCGGCAACAGCGTGCTGGTGGTCGAGCACGACGAGGACATGATCCGTGCCGCCGATCACGTGGTCGACATGGGGCCGGGCGCCGGGGTGCACGGCGGCGAGGTGGTGTCGCAGGGCAGCCCGCAGGCGGTGGCCGACGACCCCGCGTCGCTCACCGGCAAGTACCTGAGCGGTCGCCTGCGGGTGGCCGCCACCGGCGCGCGCCGCGCGCCCGGCGAACGCTGGCTGGAGCTGGCGGGCGCGCGCGGCAACAACCTCAAGCGGGTCGACGCGCGCATTCCGCTGGGCCTGTTCAGCGTGGTCAGCGGCGTCTCCGGCTCGGGCAAGTCGACGCTGGTCAACGACACGCTGTATGCGGCGGCGGCCGCCGCGCTGAACGGCGCCCATACCGAGCCGGCGCCCTTCGACGCGCTGCACGGGCTGCAGCACCTGGACAAGGTGATCGCGGTCGACCAGTCCCCGCTGGGGCGCACGCCGCGCAGCAATCCCGCCACCTACACGGGCCTGTTCACGCCGCTGCGCGAACTGTTCGCGCAGACCAACCTGGCGCGCGAGCGCGGTTTCGACGCCGGGCGCTTTTCCTTCAACGTCAAGGGCGGGCGCTGCGAGGCCTGCCAGGGCGACGGGCTGGTGAAGGTGGAGATGCACTTCCTGCCCGACATGTACGTGCCCTGCGACGTCTGCCACGGCAAGCGCTACAACCGCGAGACCCTGGACGTGACCTGGCGCGGCCTGAACATCGCCGAGGTGCTCGAGCTCAGCGTGGACCAGGCGCTGGAGCAGTTCGGCAGCGTGCCGGCGATCGCACGCAAGCTGCAGACCCTGCGCGAGGTCGGCCTGGGCTACATCCGCCTGGGGCAGAGCGCGACCACGCTGTCCGGCGGCGAGGCGCAGCGCGTGAAGCTGGCGCTGGAACTGTCGCGGCGCGACACCGGGCGCACGCTGTACATCCTCGACGAGCCGACCACCGGACTGCACTTCGCCGACATCGACATGCTGCTGGGCGTGCTGCTGCGCCTGCGCGACGCCGGCAACACCATCGTGGTCATCGAGCACAACCTGGACGTGATCGCCAGCGCGGACTGGATTCTCGATCTGGGCCCCGAGGGCGGCGCCGGCGGCGGACGCATCGTCGCATGCGGCACGCCCGAGCAACTGGCGACGCAGCCGGAGTCGGCCACCGCGCCGTACCTGGCCAGGGTCCTGCAGCAGCGCGGCGCACGCTGAACGCCGGCGCGCGCGCCGGCTCCGAGGGCCCGGCGCGCGACGTATTCCGCTTGTACCATTCGACGCAGCACGCGCGCCCAGCGGGTCGCGCGTCGCCGAGCCGGGCGCGCCACGGCGCCCGCGGCCCTGGCGGGGGAAGGCGCGCCGCGCGCCCACCGCCCTCCCGACAACGATTCCCTACAACCCTACGGAGAATGGCTCATGGGCAAGACCCTTTCCTTGCAGATCCCCGATGGAAGCCGTATCGGCGCCTACCTCGCCGAGCCGGCCGGCACCCCCAAGGGCGGGCTGGTGGTGGTGCAGGAAATCTTCGGCGTGAACGCGCATATCCGCAGCGTGGCCGACCGCTACGCCGCGGCCGGCTACCTGGCCATCGCGCCGGCCTTGTTCGATCCGGTGCAGCCGGGGGTCGAACTCGGCTATGACCAGGAAGGCATGCAAAAGGGCCTGGAACTGGTCGGCAAGCTCGGCTTCGACCGCGCGCTGGCCGCGGTCGAGGCGGCGGCCGGGGAAGTCGCGCGCGCCGGCCGTGTCGGCGTGGTCGGCTACTGCTGGGGCGGCACCGTCACCTACCTGGCGGCGATCCGCCTGGGCCTGCCCGGGATCAGCTACTACGGGGGGCGCAACGTGATGTTCGTCGGGGAACCGGCCAAGGCGCCCCTGATGTTCCATTACGGGCTGAAGGACGCGCACATCTCCGAGGCCGACCGCGAGGCGGTGCGCAAGGCCAATCCGCAGGCCGAGTTCCACGTCTACGACGCCGACCACGGCTTCAACTGCGACGCCCGCGGCAGCTACGACGCGGCGTCGGCGAAGCTGGCGATGGAGCGCTCGCTGGCTTTCCTGGCCAAGCACGTCGGCTGAGCCGCCGGGCTGCGCCGCCGCGGCGCCGTCTCAGGCGCCGCGCAGCCGGCCGCCGTGGTTGAGGAACTCCGCCCAGTCCTCGAGCTGGCGGGGTTCGCCGAACAGGTAGCCCTGCATCACCTGCACCCCGAGTTCGCGCAGCG
>JAKAXL010000119.1 GCA_021816585.1 Pseudomonadota bacterium
AGGGGGTCGAGGACCCCGGCATCGCCGAGGCGGTGCGCATCCTGGGTGCGCGCTGGGCGCAGGGCTATGTGTTCGCGCGGCCGATGCCGCTGTCCGAGCTTCCGACCTGGCTGGAGTCCTTCGCCGCCGCTCCGCCGCGGCAGGACATCACCAGTGTGCTGGGCGCGCTGGCACAGCACTGGCTGCTGGCGCCGGGGCGCGCCCTGGCCGGCCGTCACGCGGCGCGCGGCGCGATGCTGCGCTACCTGCGGAGCTCGGAAATGCAGGGCAGCGAGATCCACCGCTACTACACGGCCGCGGCGCCGGGTACCTCGTCGCGTGCCGATCACGAGCGCTGCACGCAGTGGCTGCTCGCCCGACTGCGGGCCTGAACCCCCGATCCGTCGGCCCCGCAGCTGCGCGGTGCGCTCAGTCGCCGAAGGCGGCGATCCCGGTGATCGCGCGCCCGAGGATCAGCGCATGGATGTCATGCGTGCCTTCGTAGGTGTTGACCACCTCCAGGTTGACCAGGTGGCGGGCCACGCCGAACTCGTCGGAGATTCCGTTGCCGCCGAGCATGTCGCGCGCAGTGCGCGCGATGTCCAGCGCCTTGCCGCAGGAGTTGCGCTTGATCACCGAGGTCAGCTCGGGCGGGGCGCCGCCCTCGTCCTTCATGCGCCCGACGCGCAGGCAGGCCTGCAGCCCCAGCGTGATCTCGGTGAGCATGTCGGCCAGCTTCTTCTGCACCAGCTGGTTGGCCGCCAGCGGGCGTGCGAACTGCTTGCGCTCCATCGTGTAGGCACGCGCCGTCTCGTAGCAGGACTCGGCCGCACCCAGCGCGCCCCAGGCGATGCCGAAGCGTGCGCTGTTCAGGCAGGTGAAGGGCCCCTTCAGCCCGCGCACCTGCGGCAGCGCGTTGTCCTCCGGGCAGAACACGTCCTCCATCACGATCTCCCCGGTGATCGAGGTGCGCAGCCCGACCTTGCCGTGGATCGCCGGCGTCGACAGGCCCTTGAAGCCGCGCTCGAGGAGGAAGCCGCGGATCTGCCCCTCGTCGTCCTTGGCCCACACCACGAACACATCGGCGATCGGACTGTTGGTGATCCAGGTCTTGGCGCCGCGGATCGAGTAGCCGCCGGCAACCTTGCGTGCGCGCGTGACCATGCCGCCGGGGTCGGAGCCGTGGTCGGGCTCGGTCAGGCCGAAACAGCCGACCCATTCGCCGCTGGCGAGTCGCGGCAGGAATTTGCGCTTTTGCTCCTCGGTGCCGAAGGTCTCGATCGGCACCATCACCAGCGAGCTCTGCACGCTCATCATCGAGCGGTAGCCCGAGTCGATGCGCTCGACCTCGCGCGCCACCAGCCCGTAGCAGACGTGGTTCAGCCCGGCGCCGCCGTACTGCTCGGAGATGGTCGCGCCGAGCAGACCCAGCTCGCCCATCTCGCGGAAGATCCCGCGGTCGGTGCGCTCGTGGCGAAAGGCCTCGAGCACGCGCGGCGCCAGGCGGTCGCGGCAGTAGCTGCGCGCGCTGTCGCGCACCATGCGCTCGGTCTCGCTGAGTTGCTGCTCGAGCAGCAGCGGGTCGCTCCAGGAAAATCGGGCTTGGCTCATCACGCGTTGCGCGGGGGCGGCCCCGCGGGGTATGCAAGGGGATCCGCGGTATCGTAGCGGGCGCAGCGCCGCGCGTCAGACCACCAGTCGGTAGCCGGCGCCGCTTTCCGTCAGCAGATGCCGCGGCCTGGCGGGCTGCTGCTCCAGCTTGTGGCGCAGGCGTCCCATGTAGACCCGAAGGTAATGCTCGTTGCCCAGCGCGTTCGGGCCCCATACCTCGCGCAGCAACTGGCGGTGGGTGAGCAGCGCGCCGGCATTGCGCGCGAGGAGTTCGAGCAGGCGGTATTCCATCGGCGTCAGGTGCACCGCGGAGCCTGCCCTGTGCACGGACTGCCGGCCCATGTCGATCACCACGTCGCCGAAGCTCAGCGTGCTTCCCTGTTCGCCGGTCACGCGGCGACGCAGCGCGGCGCGCACCCGCGCCAGCAGCTCGGCGACCCCGAAGGGCTTGCTCAGGTAGTCGTCGGCGCCGAGGTCCAGCGCGGCGACCTTCGCCGTCTCGTCGCTGCGCGCCGACAGCACGATCACCGGCGCCTGGCTCCAGCCGCGAAAGCGGCGCAGGAACTCCATGCCGTCGGCATCGGGCAGGCCCAGGTCGAGCAGCACCAGGTCGGGCCGGCGCGACGCCGCGTCGATCAGGCCGCGGGCGCAGTCGGGCGATTCGTGCACGCGGTAGCCTTCGGCCTCCAGCGCGCTGCGCACGAAGCGGCGGATCTCGGTCTCGTCCTCAAGCAGCAGGATCAGGTGTTGGGTCTTCATCCCCGGCTTCCTCGGCGGCTGCCAGCTCCGGCGGCGTCCGCAGCGGCAGTTCGAACTCGAAGCTGGCGCCACCCGTCGGACGGTTGGCGGCGTGGATGCTGCCGCCATGCGCCTCGATCACCGAGCGGCAGATCGCCAGTCCCAGCCCGACTCCGGGGATGCTGGACTCGGCGTTGCCGCGCGCGAACTTGTCGAACAGCCCGGACTCTCCTCCGCGCGCCAGGCCAGGACCCTCGTCCCACACGGTCACGTGCAGCCGCGCACCCTGCACGCGCGCGCCGACTCCGATCGGCGTTCCCGGCGGCGTGTACTTCAGCGCGTTGTCGAACAGGTTCACGAACACGCGCTCCAGCAGTTGCGCATCAGCGTACACCAGCGGCAGCTCCGGCGGCAGCTCCAGCTGCAGCGGATGCAGCGCGAGCTGCTCCTCGTCGAAGCTGCGCAGTGCATTGCCGATGAGCTCCTCCAGCGATTGCCAGTGCTGGCGCAGCCGCACCTTGCCCGACTGCAGGCGCGCCATCTCCAGCATGTCCTCGACCATCTTCGCCAGGCGCCGCGCCTGCCGGGCCACCGAGTCCAGCTGCTCGCGCAGCTGCGGCGAGTCGGCGCCGGCGCGCATGCGCAGCAGGTCGGTCGCGCCGATCAGCGCGGTCAGCGGCGTGCGCAGGTCGTGCGACAGCGCCGACAGCACCGAATTGCGCAGCCGCTCGGCCTCCATCGCCACCAGGGTGTCCTGCGCGACCTCGACGAAATGCACGCGCTCCAGCGCGATCGCGATCTGCGTGGCGATGGTGTCGAGCAGCCTGCGCTGCTCCGGCACCAGCACGCTGCGCGGGGTGTTCGGAGCCATGACCAGCACCCCGCGCACGCGCATCGGCGCTTTCAGCGGCAGGTACAGCAGCGGCAGCGCCGGCAGCGTGTTGGTGCCGATCCCGGCGGCCTCCGCATGCTCGACGCACCAGCGCGCGAGGTCGCCGTCGATGCCCTCGATCGCACCGCCGGGATCGGGGGAGTCGGCCTCGTGCAGGCCCTCGTCGCTGCCCAGCACGAGCAGCGCGGCGCGCGCCCGGAAGCCGTTGCGCACGTAGCGCAGCCCGAAGTCCACCACCTGCTCGACGGTCAGCGCGCCCGACAGGTCGCGCGACAGCGCATACAGATCGCGGGTGCGGCGCTCGCGCTGGTTGGCCACCCGCACCTGGTAGCGCAGGCCCGCGGTGAGGTGCCCGATGAGCAGCCCGACGCCGAGCATCACGCCGAAGGTGAACAGGTACTGCACGTCGCTGACGGCGAAGGAGTACTTCGGCGGCACGTAGAAGAAGTCGAAGGCCAGCACGTTGACGAAGGCCAGATCGGAA
>JAKAXL010000008.1:0-3170 GCA_021816585.1 Pseudomonadota bacterium
AGGCACGCTACATGCCCCCCGGCATGCTCGCGCTGGGGCGGCAGCTGCACATGCAGGCCGGCGCCTTCGCGCTCGCCGCGCAGGACGCCACGGCCACCGGGGACTCGCGCAAGCCGCAACAGCTGCTTGGACAGATGATGCAGACCTGCGTGGACTGCCACGCCGCCTATCGGCTGCAGTGAGGACGGGACGCAGGGCCCGGCATCCGCGCGGCCGCACGGCGCTGCGGCGCCGCGCGCCGGATCGCCTCGAGCGCTACCCGCGGGGCAGGCGCGCCGCACCGGCGTCAGATCATGCCGACTACCAGCAGCAATGCCCGCTCGACCATCTTCATCCTCTCTTCATCGAGGCGGCCGAATGGCTCGCTGAGTCTGGCACGCGGCAGCGTCGAGAGTTTGTCCACCATGACCTGCGAAAGCGTGTGCAAGCCATTGACTGGATTCGGCTCCACGGTCACGCGAAAGACCGCATTGCGCAGATCGCTCGTGACCGGACACAGCACGACGCTCTCCAACTCCGCCAAAAGGTCGGATTGAACGATCACGGCCGGTCGCGGTTTGCCATAGTCGCCTTGCAGGGAAACCGTGACCAGGTCGCCCCGTTGCGTCATGCCCAGCCCTCGACATGAGCAGCCGCCTCTTCGGTGAAACGCAAGGCATCCGCTTCAGCCGGGTCGCCCTCGAGGCTCCGGCACTGCTGCCGAAGCCGTGCCGCGAACTCGGGAGAGCGGGTGTCCGGCACCCAGAACTGCACGGGACGCAGCCCGGCAGCACGCATGCGCTGGCGGTGACGCGCTACCTTGCCGGTCGATCCGTGGGGGGATGACATGGTGCCTCTTTCATGGGTTGCACGCTTGGTTACATGATACGTCGCATGCAACCTTGGGGCAACTCAGGCCGCGCCGCAGCTTCGTGCCGAGGACTTCTGCGCAGACCCTACCTGTCGCGGTAGCTCGTGCGAGGTCCCGCAGGGGGCTTGCTCCACTGCGCAATTGAAAATGCCCGCTGGCCCGGGCACGCAATTCAAAATGCCCGCTGGCGCGGGCATTTTGAATTCTGGCGGAGTGGACGGGACTCGAACCCGCGACCCCCGGCGTGACAGGCCGGTATTCTAACCAACTGAACTACCACTCCAGGTCTGCAATTTCGCTCTTGGTGCTCTTGGTGACTTCTCGGCGGCTTCTGCCTTGATGCCGTTGTGTCGCACCAAAGCCGCCCAAAGCGAAAGCAAACATTCTGCGTTATCCAGCCGACCCTGTCAAGATCAAGCGCAACCAGGGCGCAAGGGCCAGGCCGGCCCAGAAGGCCAGCACCATCGCCGCCTGCGACGCCGCCAGCCAGCGCGTGAAACGCGCGCTGCCGCCTGACGCGGCGGCCACGACCTTGCTGATGGCGTTGGTGCTGAAGGCGCCGCCCACGCACAGCGCGGCGAATCCCGCGGCGAGCGCCCCGCTGGCATGCAGCTGCAGCGCCGACACCGCCGACGCATGGGCGTCGGCGAATCCGGCCAGCGCGGTCGCCGCCAGCACGCCGCTGCCGCCGAAGCGAGCGCGCGCCAGGTCGGCGACGAACAGCACCACGCCGACCGCCGCCGCGAACACCAGCGCCGCGCGCGCGCTGAACGGCTGCCCGGCCATTCCCATCGCCGGCGGCCTGGCCTCGCCGTGGCGCCGCGCCTCGCGCGCGCTCCACAGGCCGATGACCAGCGTGGCCGCGCCGGCCAGGGCCAGCGCCGGCGCCAGCCAGGCCAGCAGGCCGGGCGAGACCACCGCGGCCATCACGGCCAGCTGCGCCACGGTGGCCACGTTCGACCACAGCGCTCCGGCCAGGCAGGCGTCGAACCACGACGGGTGCTCGCGCGCGCGCTGCGCCATCGCGGCGATGGTCGCGGTGCTCGACACGAAGCCGCCGAACAAGCCCGTCAGCGCCAGGCCGCGCAGAGGCCCTAGCCTGCGCAGCGCGATGTGCCCCAGGCTCTGGATGACCATCAGCAGCACCGCCAGGGTCCACAACACGTGCGGATTGAGCCGGCCCAGCCACGGCAGCGGGCGATCGGGAAGCAGCGGCAGCACCACCAGCACCGACGCCGCGAGCCACAGCCCGTGCTGCAGTTCCTGTTCGCTGAGCACGCGGCGCACGAAACCGTGCAGCCGCGCCTTCGCCGCCAGCAGCAGCACCACCAGCACGGCCAGTGCCGAGGCCAGAGCCGGCTCGCGCACCGCCAGCGCGCCCAGCAGCAGGCTCAGCAGCAGCGCCAGCTCGGTGGTGATTCCGGGGTCGGTGTCGCGCGTGCGCAGGTAGCCGGCGACCGCCAGCGCCCCGACCGCCAGCAGGGCCGCCACCAGCGCCACCTCGCCGAAATGCGCGGCGACGGCGCCGGCCAGCGAGGCCAGCGCGAAGCTGCGCACGCCGGCGCTGGACTGCTCATCGGGCTGGCTGCGCTCGCGCTCGATGCCGATCAGCAATCCGGCGCCCAACGCCGCCACCCAGCCCAGCAGTTCGCCGGGGTTGAGCTGCAGCGGGCCGATGGCTTGCATGCGCCCATTCTCGCCGCCGCGTGCGCGGCGGCCAGCCCTGCCCGATCAAGTTCCCGGTGCGCGCTGGGCCCGCGCCGCGGCGGCGGCCGCGCCGCGACGGTTCCAGGCGTCGAAGGCCACCATGCCGACCATCATGCAGGCGAAAAAGCCCCAGCGATCGGGTCGCAGGCTCAGCAGGTTCAGCAAGGCGGGGCCCGGGCAGACCCCGCACAGGCCCCAGCCGACGCCGAACATCACGCTGCCCAGCACCAGCCTGGGGGTGATCGAACGCAGACTGGGGAACTCCAGGACGCCGCCGAGCAGCGCTGTACCGCGGCGCATCGCGATGCGGATCGGAATCGACGACGAGGCCACGGCCGCGCCCATCACCAGCACCAGGGTCGGGTCCCAGTGCCCGGTGACGTCGAGAAAGCCGATCACCCGTTGCGGGTCGACCATGCCGCACAACATGAGCCCGAAGCCGAACAGCACGCCGGCGAGCAGCGCCACCAGATTGACCGCGCGCTTGCTCATGCCGATACTCCCACGTGATGGGTCACGAACACCGTGACCATGCCGCTGACCATGAACAGGGCCACGGCCAGCAGCGAGCGCGCGGACAGTCGCGGAATTCCGCAGACCCCGTGGCCGCTGG
>JAKAXL010000008.1:3270-81677 GCA_021816585.1 Pseudomonadota bacterium
GCTCATGCCGATACTCCCACGTGATGGGTCACGAACACCGTGACCATGCCGCTGACCATGAACAGGGCCACGGCCAGCAGCGAGCGCGCGGACAGTCGCGGAATTCCGCAGACCCCGTGGCCGCTGGTGCAGCCCGAGCCGAGCCGGGTGCCGAAGCCGGTGAGCAGCCCGGCCGGCACGATCCACATTTCGGGCAGCGCATGCCGCGCGCCGGGCAAGGGCTGCCCCAGCAGCATCCAGAAGGCCCCGCCCAGCAGCACTCCCCCCATGAACCAGCCGCGCCAGGCCTGCGCGTTCGCGCCGTACACGAAATCGTGCAGCATGGCCCCGGCGATCCCGCTGCAGCCCATGATCTTGCCGGCTCCCAGCGCGAGCACGCCGGCGGCGAGTCCGATCAGCGCCCCGCCGCCGATCGCGGCCAGCGGGTGCAGATTCGCCCATTCGATGACTACTGACATGCCGCGCGTCTCCCGTGTGATGTGTGCCGGCGCCGGGCCCGGATGGGTCGGTGCCGTGTCCGCATTGTCGGAGGGGTGCGACGTATACTTCTATCAGTATTTTTACGGAGTATCTCGGGCGGGCGGTTCGATCGGCGCACGGGCCGCGGGGCGCGGCCCGTGCATGGCCGTCTACACCGCAGCGGGCGGCTGGATCGGCAGTTCGCGAAGGCGCCTGCCGGTGGCGGCGAACAGCGCGTTGGTCACCGCCGGCGCGATCGGCGGGGTCCCGGGCTCGCCCATGCCGCCCGGCGCTTCGCGGCTGTCGATGATGTGCACGTCGACCTGCGGCGCGTTGTCCATGCGCAGCATGTGGTAGGTGTCGAAGTTGGCCTGCACCACGCCGCCGTCGCGCAGGCTGATGCGGTCGAGCAGCGCCGCCGTCAGGCCGTACACGACGGCGCTTTGCACCTGCGCCTTGACGATGTCGGGGTTCACCACCTGGCCGCAATCGACCGCGCAGGTCACGCGGTGCACGCGCACGCCGCCCTTGGCGTCGACCGAGACCTCGGCCACCTCGGTCACGTAGCTGCCGAAGGAGTGGTGCATCGCGATGCCGTGGAAGTGCCCCGCCGGCAGCGCCCGGCCCCAGCCGGCGCGGCTCGCCGCCAGGTCCAGCGTGGCCAGCGCGCGCGGGTCGCCGCCGCGCAGCAGCTCGCGCCGGAAGCGGTAGGGATCGGCACCGGCCGCGTGGGCCAGTTCGTCGAGGAAGGACTCCACCGTGAAGGCGGTGATCGAGTGCCCCACCGAGCGCCAGAACCCCACCGGCACGGGCGTGTTGCACATCACGTAGCGGGTCTGCGCGTTCGGGAAGGCATAGGGCAGATCCACCGCGCCCTGCACCGAGGTCGGGTCGATGCCGTTCTTCACGTACTGCGGGAACACGCGCGAGAGAATCGACGGGCCGACGATCTTGTGGGTCCACGCCTGCAGCCTGCCGGAGCCGTCGAGCACGGCGCGCAGCCGGTGCAGGTTGGCCGGGCGGTAGAAGTCGTGGCGGGTGTCGTCGTCACGCGTCCACATCACCTTCACCGGGCGCCCGCTGGCCTTCGACAACTCGACCGCCTGCGCCACGAAGTCCTGCTCGAAACGCCGCCCGAAGCCACCGCCGAGCAGCGTGGTGTGCACGTGCACGGCATGCTGCGGCAACCCGGTGATCTTGCCGGCCACGATCTGGTTGAGCGTCTGCGCCTGCGTCGGGCCCCAGATGTCGACACGGTCCTTCTGCACGAAGGCGGTGCAGTTCATCGGCTCCATCGTCGCGTGGGCGAGAAAGGGCAGGGAATACTCGGCCTCCAGCAGTTTCGCCCCGGGCTGCTGCCGCGCCGCATCGAGCGCGGCCTCGCCGGCGCCGACCTTCCACGCCACCGCGCCGTCCTGGCCCGCCGCGTCGCGGAACATGCGCTGGATCGAGGCATCGTCGAGCTGCGCATGCGGGCCCGGGTTCCAGTCGACGCGCAGCGCGTCGCGACCCTTGCTGGCGCTCCAGAAGTCCTGCGCCAGCACGGCCACGCCGTCGCCGGCGCGCAGCACCGAATGCACGCCGGGCAGCGCGCGCGCGGCACGGTCGTCATAGCTGGCGGCGCTGGCGCCGAAGGCCGGCGGCTGCGCGATGCAGGCGACGAGCATGTCGGGCACCTGCATGTCGATGCCGAACACCGCGCTGCCGTTGGTCTTCTCCGGTACGTCGACCCGCGCCATCGGCCGGCCGATCAGCTTGAAGTCCTTCGGGTCCTTCAGCGTCACGTCGCGCGGCAGCGGCAGCCGGGCGGCGTCGCCGGCGAGTTCGCCGAACCGGGCCTTGCGCCCGTCCGGCCCGTGCACCACGCCGTCGGACACGCTGCAGCGTGCCGCGTCGACCTGCCAGCGCTGCGCCGCGGCCTGCACCAGCAGCGCGCGCGCGGTGGCGCCGGCGTGGCGCAGCGGCAGCCAGGAACTGCGCACGCTGGTGCTGCCGCCGGTGGCCTGCATGCCCAGCAGCGGGTTCTTGTAGGCGTCGTGCGCGCCGGCCTGCTCGATCTGCACGCTGGGCCAGTCGGCGTCCATCTCGTCGGCCAGCAGCATCGGCAGCGCGGTCATCACGCCCTGCCCCATCTCCGACTTGTCGAGCACCAGCGTGACGCGGTCGTCCGGGGTCACGCGGATGTACGCGTTCGGCGTAAAGGCGCCGGCCTCGGCCAGCGGGTCGGCCGGCTGCGCGCCGGGCTGCGCCGCGCGTGCGCCGCGCGGCAGGTACAGGCCCAGCAGCAGCCCGCCGCCGGCCAGCACCGAAGATTTCAGGAAATGCCGGCGCGAGCCGGGCTCGACCGGCGAGACGATGGTTTCGGATGGCATCTCAAACCCCCTTGTCCAGCGCCTGCGACGCGTCGTGGATCGCCGCGCGGATGCGCGGATAGGTGCCGCAGCGGCAGATGTTGCCCGACATGAAGGCCTCGATCTCGGAGTCGCTGGGCCGCGGGGTCTGCTTCAGCAGCGCGCTGGCCGACATGATCTGACCCGACTGGCAGTAGCCGCACTGCGGCACCTGGTTCGATACCCAGGCGTCGCGCACGGCCGCGGCCTCGGGGCCCTGCAGGCCCTCGATGGTGGTCACGTGCATGCCCTGCACCGACGACATCGGGATCTGGCACGAGCGCACCGCATTGCCGTTGAGATGCACGGTGCAGGCGCCGCAGTACGCGATGCCGCATCCGAACTTGGTTCCCGTGAGCTTGAGGTGGTCCCGGATCGCCCACAGCAGGGGCATGTCCGGGCTGACGTCGAGGGACTGGGCTCGTCCGTTGACGGTGAATTCGATGGCCATCTTGTTCTCCCTTCGGATTCGCGAGGCGCGCAGCCCGCCCGGGTGGCGCGCACGAGCCCCGTCACGCAACTGCGTGGCGCAGCACGAATGCTGGAAATCTTAAGAACAAGCCGGGATTTCTGCCGACGGCGATTCAGTCGTCAGGATTTGTAACTGCGCCGGCTTCGGCCGCGCCGATCCGCTCGTCGCCTTCGTCCCGGTACTGCCGCCACGCGCCCAGTGCCTCGCGCATGGTCAGCACCTGCCGCTCGAACACCGGGCAGGCCTTGCACACCAGGAAATGCACGCGCACGGCCAGGCGCTCGCGCAGCCGCAGCCGGCGATCCTCACGCGCCAGCACCAGCGCGGTGACCTCGCGGCAGGTGCGGATGATGGACGTCGCTCTCACTCTCATCGTGCTTGTTCGCCGAACCAGCGAAGTTGCAGACACTCGCGCAAGCGCAACCTGGCACGCGAAAGCATCTGCCAGACGTTGGTCGAAGTGAAGCCGAGTTCCTGACAGATCTCCTCGGTGCTCAGCTCCAGCCACTCGCGCATCAGGAATACCCGGCCGAGTTGCCCGGGCAGCAGGTCCATGCAGGCCTCCAGCACCTCGAGGAACTGCTTCTGGCGCAGCGCCTCGGCCGGAGCGTGCCAGTCCTGCGGAGGCTGCACGAAATGGCCGTCGGGAACGAACATCTGCGCCGCCTCGTCGTCGTCGGCGTTGAAGGATTCGTCGTCGAGCCGGAGTTCGCGCTGGCGCTGGCGCAACTGGTCCAGCACCTTGTGCTTGAGGATGCCCACCACCCAGGTCTGCAGCTGCGAGCGGCCGCCGAATCGCGGCAGGCCCTCGATGGCCGCCAGCAGGGCCTCCGACACCGCGTCCTCCGCCCAGGCGCGGTTGCGCAGCTGCAGCAGCGCCAGGCGCATCAGCGTGGGCCGCAGCGCCTCGATGCGCTCCAGCCATCGGGCCTGCTGCTCCGGGTTCGCGGGGTTCGGGTCGGTAGGGTTCATGGCGCTCGGCTGCGCCGATTCTTCCACACTCCCCGCCGTCGTCCGCGGGCTGCCGCGGCCGGCGGTCAATCGGCCGGATCGAGCAGATCCGCCAGCGGATGCTCCCCCAAGGCCCACGGGCCGACGAAATACCGGGCCACCTGATCGTCATGCACCTGCTCGACCTGCGGCGGCTGCCAGCGCGGATCGCGGTCCTTGTCGATGACCAGCGCGCGGATTCCCTCCACGGCGTCGCCGCTGCCGCCGCCCGGCGGGTGGAAGCAGTGGTGCATGACGTCGCGCTCCATGCGCAATTCGTCGGCCAGGCGCATGCCGCGCGCGCGGCGCACCAGTTGCAGCGACACCGCCATCATCAGCGGCGAGCGCTGACGCAGCACGCGCAGCGTGGACTGCGCGAACTCGCGCGGATCGGCCTGCAGCGAAGCGAACAGCGCCCGCAGGTCCGGCTGCGAGAAATGCTCGTCCACCTGCTCGCGCAGCGACAGCAGCGGCGCGTCGCCGCAGCGCCGCGCCGCGGCGCGCACCGCGTCGCCCAGCTCGTCGCCATGCCGCGCCTGCAGCAGCCGCCGCGTCAGCCCGGGCAGTTGCTCCGAGTCCACGCACAGGTCGCCGAGCCCGCAGGCCACGGCATCCCCGGCGTGCAGCGCGTGGCCGCTGAGCGCCAGGTACTCGCCCAGGTGCCCCGGGCAGCGCGCCAGGAACCAGCCGCCGCCGACGTCCGGGAACAGGCCGATGTTGGTCTCCGGCATGGCCAGCACCGAACGCTCGGTGAGCACGCGCAGCGACGCGCCCTGGCTGATGCCCATGCCGCCGCCCATGACGATGCCGTCCATCAGCGCCACGTAGGGCTTCGGGTAGCGGTGGATCAGGTGGTTGAGGGCGTATTCCTCGGTGAAGAACTCCCCCAGCTGCGGATCCCCGGCGAGGGCCGCGCGGTGGAAGAACTTCAGGTCGCCACCGGCGCACAGCGCGGGCGGGCGCCCCTGCGCCGCGGCGCCGCGCAGCACCACGCCGACCACCCCGGGGTCGGCCGCCCACTCGCGCAAGGCCGCGGTCAAGCTGCGCACGGCCTGCAGGTCGAGCGCGTTCAGCGCCTGCGGGCGGTTCAGGGTCAGCAGGCCGACGCGCCCATGGCGCTCGACCAGCACGGATCCGGATGGCGGCGCGGCTTGCCGCGCGGGCGACGGTGCATGGCTCAACGAAGTCTCCGGTGCAGCGGCTCCACCGATCGCCGACCGGCGGGGTTTGTGCCGGGCTGCGATGTTAGCGAACACCCATCCGCGCGGACCCGAAGCTTGTGCGGGATCAGGGACCCCGGCGCCCTGCCGCGCCTAGCATCGGTCACAGGCCCTGTGCGCGCAACCCGCGCCGCGAGCACTCCGATGCCAGCCGACACCCCCCAAGCCATCCGCATCCGCCTGCCGCGCCTGACCCTGCACGGCCTGCTGGATCTTCCGGCCGGCTCCGGCGGGCTGGTGCTGTTCGTGCACGGCAGCGGCAGCAGCCGCTTCAGCCCGCGCAATCGCCACGTCGCGGCGCAGTTGCACGACGCCGGACTCGGCACCTTGCTGTTCGACCTGCTCGCCCCGCAGGAGGCGCTGGTGGACGAACAGACCCGGCATTACCGCTTCGACATCCGCCTGCTCGCCGATCGCGTGGTGCAGGTGCTGGACTGGTGTGCGACCCGCCACAACCTGCGCGAGCTGCGGGCGGGACTGTTCGGCGCGAGCACCGGGGCCGCGGCGGCACTGGTGGCGGCCGCCGAGCGCCCGCTGCGCGTGGGAGCGGTGGTGTCGCGCGGCGGGCGCCCCGACCTCGCCGGCGCGGCGCTGGCACGGGTGCAGGCACCGACCCTGCTGATCGTGGGAGGCCGGGACCTCGAGGTGCTCGAACTCAACCGCGACGCGGCCGCGCAGCTGCGCTGCGAGCACCGCGTGGACGTGATCCCGGGTGCGGGCCATCTGTTCGAGCAAGCGGGCACGCTGGAGCAGGTCGCGCGACGGGCCGCGAGCTGGTTCGTCGAACACCTGGGCGGGGCGCCTCGCCCGCAGGGCTGAGACCTTCCTGCGGGCGGGCCATGCCGACTACCCGTCGACGGACGGCGATGCGTCGGCCGCGCCTGGCGGGGCGGCGGCCGCCGGCGGCGCGAAGCCCCCCAGCTGCAGTCGCGCCTTGAGCACGACCATATGACCCGGGCGCACATGCACCTGTGCGGCGTCGACGCCGCGGCGCACCGCGAAGGGGCGCAGCGAGGTGTCGCGCGCACGCGGCACCAGCAGCACGTTGCCGTCCTGCCGGCGCAGGCTGGCCACCAGCGGCGTGTGGGCACGCTCGCCGCGTTCGATGACGACGCCGACCTCGCCGTTGAGCAGTTCCACGTAGGCCCCGGGCGGGTACAGACCGAGCACGCGCAGCAAGGTCGCGCCCATCGCGTCGGGATGGTCCGACGGGCCGAGCAGCGCGCCGCGCGCCGCCTTCGCCGGAGTCAGCGCCGGGCGCGTCTTGCGCGTGCTCAGCTTGGCCGCGTAGACGTCCACGCGGCGCAGCAGCTCGGCCGCGCGCGGACCGGGCTCCAGCGCCTCGGCATCCGGCGCGTCGTGCACGAGGTGGTGCTCCTGCACCGCCTGCAGCCACACCGGGTCCGCGACCCCGGCCTTGCGCAGCGCCTCGGCGCCGCGCTCGGCGTGGCTGCCGATGACTTCGCGCTGCCCCGCGGTCGGAGGCTCGACCTGGCGCGCGAGCTGGTCCTGCAGCGCCCCCATCGCGACGTTCATGGTCAGCGACGCGCAGCCCAGGCCGCGCACCTCCGGGGCCTGCCAGTCCAGCCACTGCGCGGCCAGCACGGCCATCAGCGCGCAGCACACCGAATGCAGCGCGCTGTACTGCAGGGGATTGTTGACCTTCTCGTTGACCAGGTAGTAAAGCGCGAGATCGGCGTGCTCGCGCGACAGCAGCAGCAGGTCGTCCACCGTGCGCTCCAGGCGCTCCAGCCACCCGGCGTCGATCTCCTGCGCTCCCAGCAGCTGCGAGACCTTGCCGCGCAGGCGCTCGACGGCATCCAGCCCCTCGCCCACGCGCTGCATGTACAGGCGCGCCGACGCCATGTCCTCGGCGATGCTCGCGGAATCCGAAGGCTGGTTCATGGGAAATCGTGCGCTGTCGTATGGTTCGGCATGGCGTGCGGATTCAGGTATCGTATCCGTAGGCACCGGGATTCGCCCACTTCTCGGCTTCGAATGGTCCGGATCCAGGCGCCGGCGGGATTTCGCCGCCGGCTGTTGCGCGTGGGCCCCATGGATCCGCGTCCCGCGAGGCTCGGCGAAGCCCTGGTCCCACCCCGTCACGGAGCAATGCCCTTGGCAAGCGTGCAGATCCACACCGCAGGTCTTCGTCCCCTGCCCGACTCCGGCCGGCTCACCGGCATGTACAAGCAGCCCGCGACCGCCGCGCTGCGGCTGCGCCGCGAGGGCTTCGACGGCGACATGCAGGCCGACCTGCGCGTGCACGGCGGCCCCGACAAGGCCGTGCACCTGTACCCGTCGCGGCATTACGCGGCGCTGGCCGCGGCCTTCGCCGACGCCGCGCCGTCGCTGCGCCCGGGTTCCATCGGCGAGAACCTCAGCACCGACGAGCTCGACGAGCGCGACGTGCATGTCGGCGACGTCTGGAGCCTGGGCGAGGCGCTGCTGCAGGTCTGCCAGCCGCGCAACCCCTGCTGGAAGATCGACGAGCGCTTCGGCTGCCCCGGCATGGCGGCCTTCATCGTGCGCGAGCGCATCACCGGCTGGTACTGGCGGGTGTTGCGCGAGGGCCTCGTGCAACCGCTGGACACGCTGGAACGGGTGCAGCGTCACGCCGGCAGCCCCAGCCTCCACGAAGCGCTGCGCACCTGGCACGACGGACAGGCGGGGCGGCGGGAGCTGCAACGCCTGGCCGACTGCCCGGGCATCGCCACGCACTGGCGCGGCAAGATCGAACAGCGCATCGCCCGGCTCAATCCGCCGGAACCGAGCCCATAGCGGTGTACCACTGAGCGGTGTCGGCCAGGCGTTGCGCGCGCGCCTGCGCCACGCCGAGCCGGGCCCGCGCATCCGCGCGCTGCGCGGCGAGCACCTGCAGCACGCTGCCGGCGCCGCCGGCATAGGCCTCGCGCGCCAGGCGCAGCGACTCGTCGGCGCTGGCCAGCGCGTCGCGCTGCGCCTGCAGCAGCTGCGCATCGTGCTGCAGCGCCTGCAACACGTCGGCGACCTGCGCGAAGGCCGCCAGCACGGTCTGCCGGTACAGCGCCAGCTGCGCGTCGTAGGCCTGCTGCGCGGCGCGACGCTGCGCCCGCAGCGCACCGCCGTGCCACAGCGGCGCCGCCAGCGCCCCGGACAGCGCCCACGCCTGGCCGCCGGAGAACAAGCCGCCCAGTGTGGCGGACTCCGCACTCCAGCCGGCGCTCAGGCTCAGCCGCGGATAGAGGTCGGCAGCGGCCACGCCGATCGCCGCGCTGGCCGCATGCAGCTGCGCCTCGGCGGCGCGGATGTCGGGGCGCGCGCGCACCAGCCCGGACGGAACCACCATCGGCAACTCCTGCGGCAGGCGCAGGCGCTGCAGGTCGAAGTCCGGCGCCTGCCATGCGCCGGCGCCGCGCCCGACCAGCAGCGCCAGCGCGT
The DNA here is from genome assembly GCA_021816585.1 of Pseudomonadota bacterium. Lineage (GTDB taxonomy): Bacteria > Pseudomonadota > Gammaproteobacteria > Burkholderiales > Burkholderiaceae_C > Thiomonas_A. Next base: position 12,222 of record JAKAXL010000008.1, read on the forward strand.
CGCGCGCCGCGGCCAGCTGCTGGCGCAGCGGCGCCAGCAACGTCAGATCGGCGGCGAGCTGGCTTTGCGCGCCGGCCACGTCGGCCCCGGAGGCCTGGCCCGCGCTGCGCGCCAGCCGCACCAGCTCGAGGTTGCTGCGGTCGGCCTCGACGATGTGCTGCACCGCCAGCAGCTGCTCGCGCGCCGAGGCCGCCGCGATCGCCTGCGCCACCGTCTGCCCGCTCAGCGCCAGGCGCGCCGCGTCGAGCTGCTCGCGCTGCACGTCGACCAGCGCCTGCTGCTGCTCGACCAGCCGCCGCGTGCCGCCGAACACGTCGGGCGCGTAGCCCACCAGCGGGCCGGCGCTGTACAGCTCGGCGGCCGGCGCATCCGCGGCGGCTCGCGCGCGTGTGGCGCCGGCCTGCAGGTCCAGCTGCGGCAGCATCCCGCCGCGCGCCACCAGCACCGCCTCGCGCGCCTGGCGCAACGTGGCGCGTGCCTGCTGCAGCGTCGGGCTGTCGGCCAGCGCGCGACGCACCGTGGCATCGAGTTCCGGCGACGCGAAAGCCTCCCACCAGCGCGCCGGCAGCGCGGCCCGCGGCTGCAGCCGCTGCGCCGGGGCGGCCACGCCCGCGCCCTGCAGCACCACCGGCCGCGGTGTGTAGGCGGCCTCGGCGGGCGCGCGCGGAGCGCGCCAGTCCGGGCCGACCGTGCAGCCGGCGAGCGCCGCGCACAGCAGGGCCGCGAGCATCGCCGGCACGGGTGCACGCCTGCGTTCACTCATAGCGCAGCGCCTCGATCGGGTCCAGGCGCGAGGCCTTGCGCGCCGGGTAGTAGCCGAAGAACACGCCCACCGCGGCGGCGAAGCCGAAGCCCCCGACCATGGCCGCGGGCGACAGCAGCGTGGGCCAATGGGCCAGCGCCGACACCGCGGCCGACACGCCGACCCCGCAGGCGATTCCGGCCAGTCCGCCGGTGGCGCTGAGGAACACCGCTTCGGCGAGGAACTGCAGCAGCACGTGCAGGCGGCGCGCCCCGATCGCCATGCGCAGTCCGATCTCGCGCGTGCGCTCGGTCACCGACACCAGCAGGATGTTCATGATGCCGATTCCGCCGACCAGCAGCGAGATCGACGCCACCACCGCGAGCAGCAGCGCCATCACCGCCGACGAGCTCTGCGCGGTCTCGGCGATCTGGCTCAGGTTGCGCACCGAGAAGTCGGCGGTGTCGCCGGCCGCGATGCGGTGGCGTCGGCGCAGCACGTCGGTGATCTGGCGCATCGCCGCCGCGACCTGCTCCGGACTCGCCGCCTGCACGAAGATGGTGTTGACGTAGCCGCTGAGCCGCGGCGGGATGTTGTAGGGGTTGGGCGGCGCCGGGAAAGCCGCCGCGGTGTTGTTGACGGGCACGCTGGCGCCGTTCAGCGAGGTCACCGCGACCGACTGCGCCTGGCTGGGTGCCGCCACCCCCAGCACCTTGCGCTGCGCGGCGTTGAAGGGCAGCATGATCAGGTCGTCCTGGTCCTGCCCGTACGGGGTCTGCCCCTTCGCCGCGAGCAGGCCGACCACGCGCACGCTGAAGCCCTTGACCAGGATGTGCGCGCCGATCGGGTTCTCGTAGGGACCGAACAGCTCGCGCGCCACGGTCTGCCCGATCACCGCGACCATCGCCGCCGAGGCCTCGTCCGCGGCCTGCAGGCCGCGACCGCTCTGGATGCGCCAGTTGGTCATCGGCAGGTACGACGGAGTCACCCCCTGGATGCTGGTGCTCCAGTTGTTGCCGCCGTACTGCACCTGGCCGAGCTGGCGGATCATGTAGGCGGTGCGCTCCACCGCCGGGGCCTCGCGGCGCAGCGCGCGCGCATCGGCCACGGTCAGGGTCGACGCGCTGCCGAAGCCGGCGCGCACCCCGGCGCGCGTGGTCGCGCCGGGAACGACCACCAGCAGGTTGGTGCCCAGGCTCTCGATCTGCCTGCGCACCGCGGCATTCGCCCCCTGGCCGACCGCGACCATCACGATCAGCGCCGCCACGCCGATGAACACGCCGAGCATGGTCAGCGCGGAGCGCATCTTGTTGCGCGCGATGGCCTGCGCCGCGGCCGCCACGATCATGCCCGCGAAACCGGCCGTGGTCCCGGCGCCCTCGCCGCCGGCGGCCGGCGGTGGTGCCGGCGCCTGCGCGGCGGCCGCGATGCCGTCGATCTCGCTGGGCCGCGGGTTCGCGCGGTCCGACACGATGCGCCCGTCGCGCATCGTGATGATGCGCCCCGCGTAATCCGCGACATCGGTCTCGTGGGTCACCACGACCACCGTCAGCCGCTGCTCGAGGTTGAGCCGACGCAGCGTGCGCATGATGTCGTGCGAGGTCTTGGTGTCGAGGTTGCCGGTGGGCTCGTCGGCCAGCAGCAGCGGCGGCTGGTTGATCAGCGCGCGCGCGATGGCCACGCGCTGCTGCTGGCCGCCGGAGAGCTGGCCCGGGGTGTTGGACTCGCGCCCGGCGAGCCCGAGCCGGGCCAGCGACTCGCGCGCGCGTTGCACGCGCTGCTCGCGCCGCGCCGGCGCGCCGCCCGCGTACAGCAGCGGCAGCGCCACGTTGTCCAGCGCGCTGGTGCGCGCCAGCAGGTTGAAGCTCTGGAACACGAAGCCGATGCGTTCGCCGCGGATGCGCGCCAGCCGCGGCTCGTCCAGCGCGGCCACGTCGACGCCCTCCAGCAGGTAGCTGCCGCTGCTCGGCCGGTCCAGGCAGCCGCACAGGTGCATCAGCGTGGACTTGCCGGATCCCGACGAGCCCATGATGGCGACGAACTCGCCGCGCTCGATGCGCAGGTCCACGCCGTCCAGCGCGCGCACCTCGGTGTCGCCGGCGACATACACGCGCGACACCTGGCGCAGTTCGATGACCGCCTCGGCCACGAGCGCCCCCGCGTCACATGCCGAAGCGCAGCCGCGACGCGGCAGCGGCGCTCGTGCCCGCGCTGCCGCGCTGCTCGCCGACGATCACCGGGTCGCCCTGGCGCAACGCGCCGCCGAGCACCTCGGAATAGGTGTCGTCGTCCAGCCCGGTGCGCAGCACCACCGCGACCGGGCGACCGTCGCGCAGCACCCACACGCGCGTCTGCGCGGGCTCGCGCTGCGCCGTCGAGGGGGCCGAGGCCGCCGCCGCGGCGCCGACCCCGCCGGGCACGAAGCGCAGCGCCTGGTCGGGGACCCGCAGCACATCGCGGCGTTCGGCGGTGACGATGTTCACGGTGGCGGTCATCCCCGGCTTGAGCAGCAGCTCGCGGTTGTCGACCCCGAGCACCACGTCGTAGGTGATGACGTTCTGCACCGACTGCGGGGCCTGGCGCACCTGCACGACGCGCGCGTCGAACACCCGCCCCGGGTAGGCCTCCACGCCGAAACGCGCGGAGTCGCCGTCGTGCACGCTGCCGATGTCGCTTTCGCTGACATTGGTGTCGACCTGCATGCGCGTGAGGTCGGTGGCGATCAGGAACAGCGTGGGCGTCTGGAAGCTCGCCGCCACCGTCTGCCCGATGGTCACGTTGCGCGACACCACGGTGCCGTCGACCGGCGACACGATGTCGGTATAGCCGAGATTCACCCGCGCCGCCTGCAGCGAGGCCTCGCGCTCGCGCACCGTGGCCTGGTCCAGCAGCAGTTGCGCGCGCGCCTGCTCCAGCGCGCTGCGCGCCGTGTCCACCGCGTCCTGCGACACCACGCCGCGCCCGACCAGCCGTGCCTGCCGGGCCTCGTTGATGCGCGCGTAGTCGAGCGCCGCCTGGTCCTTGCGCGCTTGGGCGCGCGCCACCGCCAGCTGCGCCGCGTTCTCGTCGACCACCAGCTGGTAGGGGCGCGGATCGATGCGCGCACACGACTGCCCCTTGTGCACACGGGTGTTGTAGTCGCAGGACTGCGACTGGATCACCCCCGACACGTAGGAGCCGACGATCACCGTCATCACCGGATTGACCGTGCCGGTGGCGTTGATGCTGCGCGCGACCACGCCGCGCGTGACCGGCGCCGTCAGGTAGCGCAGCGGCGGCTCACGATGCACGAGCCACCACGCGACGCCGCCCGCCGCCAGCACGGCCAGCAGACCGAGCAGCGCGAGCACGCGCATGCCGGCGACGCGCCCGGCACAGGCGCGGCGCGCGCCGCCTGTGCAATTCCACACCGAAGGCTCCCGCGAATGGCGATACCCGATCTTGTACGCCCGCGGCGGGCATCGGCGCGTTGACCCAGATCAGCGCCCGCCACGGCGCCGCCGGGCGCGGGTCAGAGCAGGTGCAGCGCCTGGCCCGGGAAGGCCCAGTCGATGACGCTGGCCAGGCCCCAGCAGGCGATGCTGGCGAGCAGGAACACCAGCATGCGGCGCACCATGCCGGGTTCCAGCCACTCCTCCAGGCGCCGGTGCAGCCACCAGGCGATGATCGGATAGGCCAGGGTCGAGAGGAGCAGCGAGTACATGGGCGCCCATTCGGGCACCATGCCCGTGTGGCGCCATTGTAGGAAGCCCGCCGGCGCCGGCGGCCGCCTTGTCAGGGCAGCATGTCGAGCAGCGGCGGCTCCTGCATCAGCGCGACCTGCTCGCGCAATTCCAGCACGCGATCCTGCCAGTAGCGGGCGCTGCCGAAGAAGGGAAAGGCCGCGGGGAAGGCCGGATCGTGCCAGCGGCGCGCGATCCACGCGCTGTAGTGCAGCAGGCGCAGCGTGCGCAGCGCCTCCACCAGATGCAGTTCGCGGCGGTCGAACTCGCGGAACATCTCGTAGCCGCGCAACAGCGCGTCGAGCTGGCGCCGCATGTCCTGCGCGTCGCCGCTGAGCAGCATCCACAGGTCCTGCACCGCGGGAGCGCAGCGGCTGTCGTCGAAATCGACGAAATGCGGCCCGTCCTCGGTCCACAGCAGGTTGCCGACGTGGCAGTCGGCGTGCACGCGCAGCGTGCGTACTCCGGCCGCGCGCTGCCACGCCTGCTCCACGCCCTGCAGCGCCTGCTCGGCCACGCTGCTCCAGGCCGGCAGCAGCTCGGGCGGGATCCACTCCCCGCCGAGCAGCAGCGCGCGCGACTCGAAGCCGAAGCTGTGCAGGTCGAGCGGCGCACGGTGCGCATAGCTCGCTTCGGCGCCGACCGCGTGGATGCGCCCGAGAAAGCGCCCGATGCGCTCCAGGGTCGGTTCGTGTTCCAGCTCCGGGGCCCTGCCGCCCTGGCAGTCGAACAGCGCGAAGCGGTGGCCGGCGTGGTGCAGCAGGGTCTGCCCGCCGAAGCGCAGCGGGGCCACCACCGGGATCTCGCGCGCGGCCAGTTCCAGCGTGAACGCGTGCTCCTCGAGGATCGCCGCGTCGCTCCAGCGCCCAGGGCGGTAGAACTTGGCGACACGGCGTGCGCCGTCGTCGAGCCCGACCCGGTAGACCCGGTTCTCGAAGCTGTTGAGCTGCAGCAGGCGGCCGTCGCAGCGCAAGCCGGCGCTCTCGATGGCGTCGAGCACCGCGTCGGGGCCCAGATCGGCGTAGGGCGTGTCGGGATGGGGGTGGGGGTGGGTCACGTCGTCGCGGCAGCCGCCGGCCCGCCACGCGCGGGCCCGGCTCGGGGCCGGCGCAGTGTACCGCCCGGGCGGGCGCGGCGAGGCCCGCTCCCGCGCAGGCCGCCCTTCGCGCCCGGGCCTTCGCCCTGCCGGGTCACGGTCGACACTGGTCGATCACCACGTCCACGCTGCCGCCACGCGCCACGCTGGCGGTGCCGTAGAGGTCGCCGCTGGCCGGCATCGCGTCTCCGGTGGCGGACAGCCGGGCCTCGATCTGCACCCGCGTCACGCTCGACAGCGGCTGCGACGGGCTCATCGAGTCCGCGTTGCTCAGCCCCACCTGCAACGGCAGCCTGGCGTCGGCCCGCCTGGCGGCGGCCACCGGCATGCGCTGCCCCGGAACCCGCGCGATCACGAACAGGGTGCGCCCGGCAGCCTGCGCGCGCAGCGCCGGCGCCACGCTCACATGCACCTGCATCAAGGTCGCCGGCGCGGGCCGGGTTGCCGTCTTCGGCGACGCCACCGCGACGTCGCTGGTCCGCGCGGCCGCCGCGGCGCTGCCGGCGGGCGCCGGACCCGAGGCCGCGTTCTCCGCGGCGGTCAGGCCCATGCGGCCACGCACCTGCGCGATCACGTGCTGCAGGAACTGGGCATCCTCCGAGCCCGCCACCACTTCCCGGCTGGCGTGCTCGAGCAGCGGCAAGGCGCCGCGGTCGTCGCCGCGCAGCGCGGCCCCGTAGCCGGCCAGCATCAGCGCCAGCAGGTTGTCCGGATTGATCGCCAGCGCCTGGCGCGCCAGGCGCTCGGGCTTGCCCAGCGGACTGCCGTTGGCGGTCATCGCCAGCGCGTCGGCGTACTCGGCCAGCCAGCGTGCGTGGCGCTGCAACTGCGGGCCGACGCGGCCGTACGCCGCCGCCGCCTTGCCGAAGTCGCCGAGCACGGCATAGGAGCGGCCGAGCATCGCCCACCCCGCCGGATCGTCCGGATGGGCCGCCAGCTTGGCGGCCAGCGAATCGACCATCTTCTGCACCTGCGTCGGAGCCGCCGGGGCGGCGGCCTGGGTGGTCGCCGCGGCCGCCACCTGAGCGCCGGCCAGCGCGGCCGGGGTCCCCAGCAGTTCATACAGCAGGCCGGCGCAGATCGGCAGCCCGAGCAGCAGCCCGGCGATGGTCGGCAGCGCGCTCGCGGCGCCGCGCGCGCGCGGCATCGGCGCCGTGTCGGCGAGCACGCGGCGCGCCAGTTCCTCGCGGGCGCGCTCGTATTCGGCCTCGCCGAGCGAGGCGCGCTCGCGCTCCAGCGCGGCCATGTCCTCGCGCAGCAGCCGCGCATTCACCGCGGCGCGGTCGACGCCGGTGCGCGCGCGCCGCCCCAGCAGGGGCAGCACGAGGATCGACAGCACCGCCGCGGTCAGCAGCGCGGCGGCGAGCAGGAAAGATGTCATTCGAGTTCTCCGTTGCGCGACAGCAGGGCCTGTGCGCGTGCGAGTTCGGCGGCGTCCAGCGGCGTGTCGCGGCGGCGCAGACGGCTGCGGATGGTGAGCGCCAGCACACCCAGGCCGAAGGCCAGCAGCACGTAGGGACCCAGCCACAACGCCCAGGTCTCGGCGTCGAAGGGGGGACGGAAGCGCACATAGTTGCCGTAGCGCGCGACCAGGTAGTCCACCACCTGCTGGTCGGTGTAGCCGCGCTCGACCAGCTTGAGCACCTCGGCGCGCAGGTCGCGCGCCAGTCCCGCCTGCGAGGCGGCCAGCGACTCGTCCTGGCACACCAGGCAGCGCAGGTTGCGGGTGATGGCCAGCATGCGCTGCTCGGCCGCCTCGTCGTGCGCCAGCGGGCGCGCCAGGCCGGCCCAGGCGGACGAAGCCGCCAGCGCCAGCAGCAACACGAGCAATAGACGCTTCATTGCGACAACCTCCGGATCAGCGGCAGCATCTTGTCCTGCAGCACGTGCACCGTCAGCGGGCCGATCTGCTTGTAGACGATGTGCCCCTGGCGATCGATCAGATAGGTCTCGGGAACCCCGTAGACCCCGTAGTTGATGCCGATGTGTCCGTTGCCGTCGCTGGCCACGATGTCGTAGGGATCCCCGGCCTCGGCCAGCCAGTGACGCGCGGCGACCGGGTCGTCCTTGTAGTCCAGCCCGACCAGCGGCACGTGCCTGCCGTGCGCGAAGGCCAGCAGCAGCGGATGCTCCTCGCGGCACGAGGTGCACCACGACGCCCACACGTTGAGCAGCCACACCTTGCCCCGCAACTGCTGCGGGGAGAAGGTCCCCGAGGTCGGCATCAGCAGCGGGGCGTCGAAGTCCGGCGCCGCCTTGCCGATCAGCGGCGACGGGATCCGGTGCGGATCGTGGTGCAGCCCGATGCCGAGCAGACCGAGCAGCCCGGCGAACACCGCCAGGACCAGCGCAACCCTCCAGGTGCGGTTCATGATGCGACGACCTCCAGCGCCTGCGCGGCGCGCCGGCTGAGCGTGCGGTAGCGGCGGTCCGCCGCGGCGGCCACGCCGCCCAGCGCCATCAGCAAGGCACCGCACCAGATCCAGATCACGAAGGGCTTGTAGTACACCCGCACCGCCCACGCGCCGTCACGCAGGCGCGCGCCCAGCGAGACGTAGATGTCGCGCAGCGGCCCGGTGTCGATCGCGGTGTCGGTCATTTCCATCGAGGAGTTGAAGTAGTCGCGCTTCTCGGGACGCAGCACGGCCACCGGCTTGCCGTCGCGCGACAGCTCGAACACCCCCTGCTGTGCCGTGTAGTCGGGTCCGGGAAGCGACTTCACGCCCTCGAAGGTCACCGTGTAGCCGGCCAGCCGGGTGTAGTCGCCGGGCTGCATGCGCAATCCCCGCTCGGCCTGGTAGTGGCTGACCAGCGCGACGCCGACGATGCTCACCGCCAGGCCCAGGTGCGCCAGCTGCATGCCCCAGTAGCCGCCCGGGGGCATGCCGCTGCGCAGGCGCTTGCGCGTCTGCTGGAACACCGCCGCGATCAGCCACATGGCGCAGAAGCTGCCGACCGCGGCGCCGGCGTTCCAGCGCCCCAGCGACAGCGGCAGCGCGATCGCCGCCAGCAGCGCCAGCACCGCCGGCACGCGCATCGGGCGCGCCAGGTCGGAGATACGCGCGCTGCGCCAGCGCGCCAGCGAGCCGACCCCGGCAAGCAGGAACAGCGGCACCACCACCGGCACGAACACACTGTTGAAGTACGGCGGCCCCACCGACAGCTTGCCCAGGTCGAGCGCCTCGACGACCAGCGGGTACAGCGTGCCCAGCAGCACGCTGGCGGCGGCCACCACCAGCAGCACGTTGTTGCCCAGCAGCAGGCTCTCGCGCGAGACCAGTTCGAAGCTGCCGCCCGGGCCGCGACCCGGCGCGCGCAGCGCGAACAGCAGCAGCGAGCCGCCGACATACAGCGCGAACAGCAGCAGGATCATCATGCCGCGGCGCGGATCGGTGGTGAAGGCATGCACCGACGACAGCACGCCCGAGCGCACCAGGAAGGTGCCCAGCAGCGACAGCCCGAAGGCCCCGATGGCCAGCAGCACCGTCCAGTTGCGGAAGGTGCCGCGCTTCTCGGTCACCGCCAGCGAGTGGATCAGCGCGGTGCCGACCAGCCAGGGCATGAACGAGGCGTTCTCCACCGGATCCCAGAACCACCAGCCTCCCCAGCCCAGTTCGTAGTACGACCAGTACGAACCCAGCGCGATGCCCAGGGTCAGCGACACCCAGGCGGCAATCGTCCACGGACGCGACCAGCGCGCCCACGCCGCGTCCAGGCGTCCGGCGAGCAGCGCCGAGATGGCGAAGGCGAAGGCCACGGCGAAGCCCACGTAACCCATGTAGAGCATCGGCGGATGCCCCATCATGCCCGGGTCCTGCAGCAGCGGGTTGAGCGAGCGCCCGTTCATCGCCGCCGGCAACAGGCGCTGGAAGGGATCGGAGGCCAGGTTGAGGTAGACGAGAAAGCCGAGGGCGACCAGCCCGAGCACGCCGAGCACCCGCGCGACCATCTCGTCGGGCAGGCTGCGGGAGAAGAACGACACCGCCAGCGACCAGCCCGTCAACATCAGCAGCCACAGCAGGAACGAGCCTTCGTGCCCGCCCCAGGCGGCGCCGATCTTGTAGATCGTCGGCAGCATGGTGTTGGAGTTCTCGGCCACGTACAGCACCGAGAAATCGTCGTGCAGCAGCGACCACACCAGGCAGCCGAAGGCGAAGGCCACCAGCACGAAGGTGGCGCGGGTCGCCGGCCTGGCCAGCGCGATCCACACGCGGTTGCCGCGCCACGCGCCCAGCAGTGGAAGCAGCGCCTGCACCAGCGCCACCGGCAGCGCCAGCAGCAGCGCGAAATGTCCGAGTTCGGGAATCATGGCTCGAGGGTCCTCTGGGTCTGCCGCGCAAGCTTCGCCTGCGCGAGGGCGTTGCGCGCTTCCGGCGGCATGTAGTTGGCACTGTGCTTGGCCAGCACCTGCGTGGCGTGGAAGGTTCCGTGCGGTCCCAGCGTGCCCTGCACGACCACCCCGCGCCCCGGGGCGAACAGATCGGGCAGCAGGCCGCTGTAGACCACCGCGACCTGCCGCGCGGTGTCGGTGACCAGGAAGCGCACCGTCGTGCCGTGGCGTTGCAGACTGCCCTTCTCGACCAGGCCGCCGAGCCGGAACAGGCCGTTGCGAGGCACCTGGCCGTCGACGATCTGGGTCGGCGTCACGTACAGCTCGATGGCGCCGTTGAGCGCGTGCAGCACCAGCGCGGTGGCCAGTCCCAGGCCCGCCAGCCCGGCCGCGATCAGCGCCCCGCGCCGGCGCCGCGCGTTCATGCCGCCTCCCGCTGCAGCGACACCGCGATGTCGCGCTCGCCGCCACGCTCGCGCTCGGCGCGTTCGATGCGCCGCACCGCTCCCTGCTGCTGCAGCATGCGCAGCGCGGCGCGGCGGCGCAGGCGCAGCGCCACCACCTCGCCCGCCATGGCCACCGCGCAGGCCGCCACGCTGCCCCACACGTACAGGGCGTAGCCGCCCATCGCGAAGAACTCCGACGCCGAATGCCAGATCATGACGAATGCTCCATCAGGTTCCCGAGCCACGCCGTGTCGTGTTCGCGCTCGAGGATGATGACCCTGAGTCGTGCCAGGGTCGTGGAAATCGAGTACATCCATGCGGCCAGGGTCATCAGCAGGATGCCCACCAGCATCGTGATAGCCATCGACGGCGCATGGGTGAAGGAGATCGAGGCTCCCTGGTGCAGCGTGTTCCACCACTGCACCGAGAAATAGATCACCGGGATGTTGACCACGCCGACCACCGCCAGCACCCCGCAGGCCTTGTCGGCGCGCCGCGGGTCGTCGATGGCCGCGCGCAGCGCGATCTGCCCCAGGTACAGGAACAGCAGGATGAGCTCGGAGGTCAGCCGCGCGTCCCACACCCACCAGGTGCCCCACATCGGCTTGCCCCACAGCGAGCCGGTGACCAGCGCCAGCGCGGTGAACATCGCCCCGGTGGGAACCAGCGCGGCCGACATCATTCCCGACAGGCGGGCGTTGAAGGCCAGCCCGACGGCGGCCCAGCCCGCCATCACCACGTAGAGGAACATGGACATCCACGACGCCGGGACATGCAGGAAGATGATGCGGTAGCCCTCGCCCTGCGTGGCGTCCGACGGCGCGACGAAAAAGCCCACCCAGACACCTGCGACTCCCAGCAGCAGCGCGGCCCATGCGAACCACGGCACCATGCGCCCCGCCAGTTCGTAGAACGTGGCCGGGCTGGCGTACTTGTACCAACGGATCTTGAGGGTTTTCATTCGATGGCTATCCTGACCGCGGCGGCCGCCGCCGGCGGTGCGAGGAACACCGCCGCCACCAGCATGGCGCCGAGCAGCGCGAGGTATCCCGAGTAGTCCAGCCCGGCGGCCTGGGCGGTGAGTGCGCCGGCGCCGAACACCAGCGCAGGCACGTACAGAGGCAGCAGCAGCAATGCCAGCAAGGCGCCGCCGCCGCGTGCACCCAGGGTCAGCGCGGCACCGATGGCGCCGACCAGCGACAGCAGCGGGGTGCCCAGCAGCAACGCGACCACCAGCAGCCCCAGCGCCTGCGGCGCCAGCCCGAACTGCAACCCCAGCAGCGGCGCCAGCAGCACCAGCGGCAGCCCGGCGACCAGCCAGTGGGCGACGATCTTGCCCACCACCAGCCACGCGAAAGGGGTCGGCGAAAGCACCATCTGCTCCAGCGTGCCGTCGGCGAAGTCCTCGCCGAACATGCGCGGCAGCCCGAGCAGGGTCGACAGCAGGGCGCCGACCCACAGCACGCCGGGGCCGATGGCGCGCAGCCGCTGCGGTTCCGGGCCGATGGCCAGCGGGAACAGGCTGGCGACCATGACGAAGAACACCAGCACCGTGGCCACCTCGCTGCGCCGGCGCAGCGTCAGCAGCAGCTCGCGGCGCAGCACCCCGAGCAGCGGGCTGGTGCCCGCGGGCATCGCGGATGCCGGCGCCGCGGACCTCGCCGCGGCGAGCAGCGCGTCCGTCGTCGACGCCGGCTGCATCGCATCGCTCGGCGGCTTCATGGGTCGAGCTCCACGCTGTGGCCGCCCGGCAGCGCGATCGGCTGGTGGCTGGTCAGCACCGCGCTGCCGCCGCCGCGCAGGTGGTCCTGCACCAGCGAGCACACCATGTCGACACCGTCGGCGTCGAGCGCGGCGAAGGGTTCGTCGAGAATCCACAGCCGGGCGCCCCGGACGAGCACCCGCGCCAGCAGCGCGCGCCGGCGCTGGCCCTGCGACAGCACACGCATCGGCAGGGATTCGCGCCCGCGCAGTCCCACCCGCCACAGCGCGGCGCAGCCGGCACGCGGCTCGAGCGCGCGTCCGTCGAGGGCCGCGGCCAGGCGCAGGTTCTCCAATGCGCTGAGGTCGTCCTTGACGGCGTGGCGGTGGCCGAAGTAGGCCAGCGCACCGCGGTAGTCCTCCCCGGCGCGCGCCAGCTCGACGCCATTCCACTCGACCCGGCCCGCGTACGGGCGCGCCAGTCCGGTCAGCAGGCGCAGCAGGCTGGTCTTGCCCGCGCCGTTGGCTCCGCGCACGTGCAGCCACTGGCCCGCTCGCAGGCTGAAATCCAGGCCCGCGAACAATTCGCGGCTGCCGCGGCGGCAACTCAGCGCGGTGGCTCGCAGTTCGTGCTCGTGTGTGTCGTTCATGGCAAGCTTCTTGGGGACACCCGGCTTGCGGCCCCGGCCCCCGTTGACATCTGGCCTGAACGATATGCAGGGGAAAACCCGACCCCTTTGCTCCGAATCAAGCAAATACACATTCCTACAAAAACAACACAACTAAGTGTGGGATTGCGTCGGGGCTTGATCGAAGGCAAACCGGCCGACCGCGGCGGCCTCCTACGATCGTCGCGGGAAGTCCTCGTCGGCGCGATCGCTGCGCCCCGTCAAGATGTCGATGCGAATTCAGCCCGTGCGGGTGGTCGGCCTGTTCGCGGTGCTGACCATCGTCGCCGTCTCGGTGTCCGTGCTGGCCCTGTTGTGGGGGCTGCGCGAGCGTGCGCTCACGCGCGACGCGCAGCGCACCGACACGCTGACGCGCCTGCTGGCGCAACAGACCGCGCAGAACTTCGCGCGCAGCGACGCCACGCTGCGCAGCGTGGCCGACCGCCTGGACTCCTCCTTCATCGGCCGCCTCGGGCTCGACAGCCTGCCGGTGCACCTGCTGCTGGCCGCGCACGCCCACGGACTCGGCGAGCCCGGCACGCTGTTCATCGTCGACCCGCAGGGCCGGGTCGTGAACAGCACCCGCGAATTCCCGGCGCCGGCGATTTCGGTGGCGAACCGCGGCTACTTCGAGGCCTTCGCGCGCAACCATGCCCACGGTCTGTACATCGGCGGCCCGGTCAGCAGCCGCGTCAGCGCGGTCTGGACCGTGCACCTGGCACGCGCGCTGCGCAACCCGGACGGCTCGCTGCGCGGCGTGCTGGTGGCGGGAATCGCGCGCGACCAGATGGAGTCGCTGTTCGGCTACGTGCTGCAGGATTTCGGGCGCCCGGTGGCGCTGTACCTGGACGACGGCAGGCTGCTGGCCAGTCTGCCGCGACGCGACTTCCTGCTCGACCAGCCCGCGCCGGAACTCGCCGGGCTGCGCCTGCCGGCCGCCGGCGCGCTGCTGCACGCCGACGTGCTGCGCGGCGACGGCGACCAGTTGCTGAGCCTGGCCAGGGTGCCCGGTCTGCCGCTGCTGATCGGGGTGGAGCAGACGCGCGCCGCGACGCTGGCGTCATGGCGCGAGGTCGCCGCGCCGATCGCGCTGGGCGCGCTGCTGGTGTGCGGCTTTCTCGGCGCGGCGGCGCTGCTGCTGAGCTACGAGCTGCAGCGCGAGCAACAGCTCGACCAGGCGCTGCGCGAAGCCGACGACCGCTACCGGCGCACCATCGATTCGGTGATGGACGCCATGGTCTCCGTCGACGAGCAGCAGCGCATCATCCTGTTCAACCCGGCTGCCGAACGCATGTTCGGCATCCCCGCAGGCGAAGCGCTGGGCAAGCCGCTGGACCTGTTGATCCCGCCGCGCCTGCAGCAGGCGCACGGCGCGCACATGCAGGAGTTCGCGCGCTCGGCGCTGGCGTCGAAGGACATGGCCCCGAACCGCGAAGTGGTCGGCCGACGTGCCGACGGCACCGAGTTCCCGGTGGAGTCGGCGGTGTCGCAGACCCGCATCGACGGCGCCGTGCAGTTCACCGCGGTGCTGCGCGACGTCACCGAGCGACGCCGACGCCAGGCCGAGCTGGAGCAGATGAACCGCGAACTGCGGCGCCTGTCCAACGCCCAGCAGACGGTGCGCGAGGAGGAGCGTGCACGCATCTCGCGCGAGCTGCACGACGAGCTGGGGCAGTTGCTCACCGGCGTCAAGCTCGACCTGTCGCGCCTGATCGCACGCTCGCGCGACGGCCGCCAGCTCGCGCCGCAGACCTTCGAGTCGATGCGCCAGCTGCTCGACGGCGCGATGGCCTCGGTGCGGCGCATCTCCACCGAACTGCGTCCGCGCATGCTCGACGACCTCAGCTTCGGCGAGGCGCTGAGCTGGCTGGCCGGGGAATTCGGCCGGCGCAGCGGCATCGAGGTGCAGCTGCGGCTCGACGCCGCCCGCCATGTGCGCACCGACGCGATGTCGACCGGGCTGTTCCGCATCGTGCAGGAATCGCTGACCAACATCGCCCGTCACGCCGGCGCCACCAAGGTGCGCATCGAACTGCTCGAGTCCGACGGCCGGCTGCGCCTGAAGGTGCGCGACAACGGCTGCGGCATCGACCCGCGGCGCATCGGCACCGGGGTCGGGCTGCTGAGCATGCGCGAGCGCGCCACCGCGCTGGGCGCCAGCCTGCACATCGTCGCCGCGCAGGGCGGCGGCACCGAGATCGAGCTCGACATGCCCCTGCACGACACCGCAGCCGAAGGAGTCCCGACATGAACCGCCACGAAGTCCTGCTGGCCGACGATCACGCGATCATCCGCAACGGCCTGCGCAACATCCTCGACGACACCGACGACCTGCGCTGCGCCGGCGAGGCCGACAACGGCCATGCCCTGCTCGAACGGGTGCGCCAACGCGACTGGGACCTGCTGATCCTGGACCTGTCGATGCCGGGCCGCAACGGACTGGAGCTGATCCGGCTGGTCAAGGCCGAGCGCCCCCACCTGCCGATCCTGGTGTTCACGATGCACCAGGAGGAGCAGTACGCGGTGCGCGCGATGCGCGCCGGAGCGTCCGGCTACCTGACCAAGGAGGTCGACGGCGACGTGCTGCTGTCGGCGATCCGCAAGGTCGCCCGCGGCGGCGTGTACGTCAGCGCCAAGCTGGCCGAGCTGCTGGCCACCGACGTGTCGCGCCCGCGTGACGTGCCCGCGCACACCCTGCTGTCGAATCGCGAATTCGAGATCTTCCAGCGCATCGTCGACGGGCGCAGCCTGACCGACATCGCGACCGAGCTGCGGCTGAGCGTGAAGACCATCAGCACCCACAAGTCGCACATCCTCGAGAAGATGGATGCCGACCACGACGTCGACCTGGTCCGCTACGCGCTGCAGCACGGGCTGGCCGACGCCACGATGGACTGAGCGGCGGGCGCCCGCGCGCCGCGTCGCCCCGGTCCTCGTTCCCTTCCCTCGATCCTCCTGAAGCGCCGCCGCGCTCGACGCGGCGCGCGCCGTGTTCGCGCGTGCGCGGGCGGCTCGGCCCTGCGCGGCGTCGCCGCGATTCCGATGCGCCATCGGAATTTTCCGATGCTCATTTTGAGCCTGCGCCGATGGCGCCCCAGGGTTATCCCCAAGAAGAATGAACCCCATGAACCACCGGTGGCGCCCGGCGCTGCCACGCACGCAATTCCTTGCATCGGATGACCATCATGAAACCCCTCAGACTCCCCGCCCTCGCCGCTCTCGCCACCGCCTTCGTCCTCGCCGTCCCGGCCGCGCATGCGGCGGAGACGGCCGACATCGCCGCCGGCAGGGCCCTCGTGCAGCAGCACGCCTGCTTCACCTGCCACGCCATCGAGGGCACCAAGATCGGCCCGAGCTTCACCGACCTTGCCGCCAAGTTCGCCGCGATGGGCGAAGGCAAGGCCGAGAAGGCCCTCGACCAGGACGTGCACGCCGGGGTCAAGGGAACCCCGATGCCCGCCAACCCGTCGCTGAGCCAGGCCGAGCTGGACAAGATCGCCGACTGGATCCTGAGCCTGAAGAAGTAGGCCCACAGCCCGTCATCCCATCGACCGACCCAAGGGAGCACAAGGTGCAGATCACCCAGAAATTCATCGTGGCTGCCGCGGTACTGCTCGGCAGCTGGGGCGTAGCGGCGCATGCCGCGGACCCCATCCGGCTGCCGGCGCTGGGCGCCTCGCAGCAAGCCCCCGTCTCGGCAGCGCAGAGTTCCAGGGAGCACCTGGCGCAGGACGCCAAGTGCACGCGCTGCCACGACGAGAACGAATCCAAGCCGGTGCTGGCCTTCTTCCAGACCCCGATGGGAGTCACCGGCGACCCGCGCACCCCCACCTGCGAGAGCTGCCACGGCCCGAGCCTGGCGCACCTGCGCGGGCCGGTCAACGGCAAGATCGCGCCGCCCGACGTGGTGTTCAACCGCACCGGCCCCTATCCCGAATCCAGCGCCGGCAACCGCGCCGCGGCCTGCCTGGCCTGCCACTCGGGCACCCAGCGCACGCACTGGGACGGCAGCCCGCACCAGGTCAACGGCCTGGCCTGCAACGACTGCCACAAGGTGCACGCCGCGGTCGACCCGGTCCGCACCAAGGGCCTGCAGCAGACCGTCTGCTACACGTGCCACAAGGACCGGCGCGCGGACTTCATGAAGATCTCGCACCACCCGGTCCCCGAGGGCAAGATGCTCTGCTCGGATTGCCACAATCCGCACGGCTCGGTCGGTCCCTTCCTGATGAAGAAGGCGACCATCAACGAGACCTGCTGGACCTGCCATGCCGACAAGCGCGGTCCGTTCCTGTGGGAACACGAGCCGGTCACCGAGAACTGCACCAACTGCCACAACCCGCACGGCTCGAACATCGCGCCGCTGCTCAAGGCTCGTCCGCCCTTCCTGTGCCAGGAATGCCATGACGGCCCGCACCAGAGCAAGAACCTGTTCGGCCCCGGCGTCGCCGGACCGTCGACCGCTACCGGATTCAGCGCCATCCCGGGAAGCCCGGCAGCAGGTGGCGTCGGCGAAGGCTGTCTGAACTGCCACATCATGGTCCACGGTTCGAACAACCCCGCCGGCGCGTTCCTGCAGCGCTAGAGATCGAGACAAGGAGCACGAGATGACACACCGCAAGACCGTGCTGCGCGCCAGGCCCCTCACCCTCGCCCTGCGCGCCGCCCTGGCCACACTCGCCGTCGCGTCGATCGCCCCGGCGGCCCTGGCCGACAGTGCCCTCGACAAGTTGATCAAACCGACGAACACGATCGACATCGGAGGCATCTACATCAACCACGGCTCGGACCTGTTCGGGCAGTACAACGGACTGGAGAACTCGGGTCCGACCCTGCTGGGCGGCTTCAGCCTGCGCGGGGGCAACGGCTACGGCCAGCAGCCCGGCGCGAACACCTGGTTCGTGCAGGGCAGCAACCTGGGCACGACCTCCCGCTCGCTGTCGGGCGGGATCGCCAACCAGGGCACCTGGAGCCTGGGCCTGAGCTTCGACCAGCTGCGCAACTACGGCGGCGATTCGCTGACCACCGCCCCGGGCACGTTTCAGACCCCGCTGATCGGAAGCCCCGGCAGCAACGTGTACACGATGCCGTCCACCTTCGGCTACATCAGCGCCAGCGGAACCGGCACGCAGGGACTGACCCCCGACCAGCAGCAGTTCTTCCACACCGACCACCTGTACGTGCAGCGCGACACCACCAGGCTCGACGCCAGCCATCAACTGAAGATGGGGTGGGACGTCACCTTCCACTGGACGAGCATCCGCGAAAGCGGGGCGATCCTGGCCTCCGCGATGGCCGATTCGCTGACCGGCGGCATCATCACCGCATCGGGAACCAGGTTCAGTTCGGATCTCGGCGGGCAGAAGACTCTCGGCCTGCCCTATCCGACCCAGTACAAGACCAACAACTTCCAGCTGGCATTGAACTGGGCCGGGGACAAGGGCTTCTTCACCGGGGCCTACTACGGCTCGATGTTCCACGACGACTACAGCGGCGTGTGGTTCCCCAACCCGTACCGCAACAACGTCACCACCGGCGCGGCGCCCGGCAGCACCTATCCGCTGGACGTGGAGTCGACTCCGCCGAGCAACACCGACAACGAGCTGCAGTTCAGCGGCGGCTACAAGATCAATCCGAAGACCCAGCTGGTCGGCGGATATTCGTACGGCCGCAACACGCAGAACATGGCCTACGCCTACGAGCCGGCGCAGATCGGGACCGGACCCACCAGCCTCGGCGGGCTTCCCGTGGGTTCCCTGGACGGCCTGGTGGTCACGCAGCACGCGAACTGGAGCCTGACCAACCAGACCACGAGCACCGTCACGCTCTCCGCGGGGATGATCTACAGCAAGCGCGACAACCAGACGGCGTCGTACCTGTACAACTTCGAAGCCCCCGACAGCGGCCCCGGAACCGACTGGTTCAGCCTCTACAACATCCCGATGAGCAACAGCCACCTGCAGACCAAGCTGGCGGGCGACTGGCGCTTCCTGCCCGGCCAGCGACTGCACCTGGCCTTGCAGAACGAGCGGGTCGAGCGCTGGTGCGACAGTACCGCCTACACGGCCGACCTGGTGATGCCCAACGACCTGTACACCGGAACCGGGGTCCCGGCCACCGGCTGCGCGGCCGTCCCGGAAAGCCGCGAGAACACGGTCAAGCTGGACTACTACCTGCGCCCGAAGGGCAGCCTGAACTTCCTCGCCGGGGTGAAGTGGGCCAACCGCAAGTCGGCGTTGAACACTTCGTACTACAACCCGATCACCGACGTGAACAGCGGTGAGGCCGACATGCCCGGGTGGGTGGCGTTCTTCGATGCGTCCCGCAGACAGTTGCAAGGCCACTTCGGCGTCAACTGGATGGTCAACAGCGCATTCACTCTGAGCCTGGATGGAGCCCTGGGCAACGACCAGTACGGCGACTCGGTGCTGGGGCGGCAAAGCGGCCACGACTCCACCGTCGACCTGGAAGGCGACTACCAGCTCGGCAACCAGCGCACGGCGAGCGTGTTCGCCACCTGGCAGCGCCAGACCAGCGACGGCGTGTCCGAAGCCAGTGGCGCGGCCTACAACTGGGTGACCGGCCTCAAGGACCAGGCGGTGACCCTGGGCGCGGCGTTCAAGCAGGCGGGCCTGATGGACGACAAGCTGACCGTGACGGCGCGCGTGTCGTACTCGGAGGACACGAACAACGAGAACACCGCGATCGTGCCGGGAAGCGGCAGCAAGGCCGCCGCCACCGCGGTGAGTTGCGCCACTCCGAGCCTGAGCGGCTACACCTGCGGCAGCGTGCCCGACCTGAAGACCAAGATCACGCGCCTGGATCTGGCGGCCAAGTACAAGCTCACCAAGCAGAGCGCGCTGCACTTCGGCTACCTGTATGCGCGCTACGACGTCAACGACTACATGTACCTGGCGCAGATGATGGGCTATACGCCGACCAGCGTGCTGCCGTGGAACGAGCAGAACCCCACGGTGTCCGTCAATGCGGTCTACGCCGAGTACCTGTATTCCTTCCAGTGACCGGACGGCCGCCCGCCACGCGGGCGGCATGAACCCGGCAACGGGGCCGCGGCCGAGCCGCGGCCCCGTTTGTTTCCTGGCGGCGCCGAGCACGCACTACACTGCCCTCCCGCCTTCCCGGCCCTCCCGCCCGGACATCGCCCGAGCCTCGATGCTCGACGCGGCGCCCCACCTGCCATGCCCCTGACTACCCTGGACCCGCGGTCCGCGCTGATCGTCGTCGACCTGCAGCGCGGAATCGCCGCGCTGCCCACCGTGCACCCGATTGCGCCGGTGGTGGACAACGCCGCCCGACTCGCCGCGGCCTTTCGTGCGCGCGGCCTGCCCGTCGTGCTGGTCAACGTCTCGGGCACGGCCCCCGGGCGCAGCGAACACCCGCGCCGCAACACCTCGCAGACCCCCGACTGGGCCGAACTGCTGCCCGAGCTCGATGCGCAGCCGCGGGACCACCGCGTGACCAAGCGCACCTGGGGCGCGTTCACCGGCACCGACCTGACCGACTACCTGCGACTGTGCGAAGTCACGCAGGTCGTGGTGTGCGGCGTGGCCACCAGCATCGGCGTCGAGTCCACCGCGCGCCAGGCCCACGAACTCGGCTTCCACGTCGCGCTGGTGACCGACGCGATGACCGACCTCGACGCCGAGGCCCACGCCAACAGCCTGCAGCGCATCTTCCCGCGCCTGGGCGAGACCGGCAGCACCGGGCAGTTGCTGCAGCTGCTGCAGGCGCCTTGAGCCCAGGCTCCTAGCCTGCGCCCTGGTCGGCGGTGCGCGCGGACGGCTCCGGCATGGCCGCGCTGCCCGGCGCTCCCTGTGCGGCCTGGCGCGCATAGCGCTGCGCCAGCACCGCGCAGGCCATCAGCTGGATCTGGTGGAACAGCATCAGCGGCAGCACGATCAGTCCCACCGAACGCCCGGCGAACAGGATGTTGGCCATCGGCAGGCCGCTGGCCAGGCTCTTCTTGGAACCGCAGAACACGATGCTGACCTCGTCGCTGCGCGCAAAGCCCAGGCGCCGGCTCAGCAGCGTGGTCGACACCAGCACCGCAGCCAGCAGCACCGCGTCCAGCCCGAGCACCAGCAGCAGCGCGCCGATGCCGAGCTGGTGCCACAGCCCGTGCACCACGCTTTCGGAAAACGCGGTGTAGACGACCAGCAGGATCGAGCTGCGGTCGACCAGCCCGAGCACGCGGCGGTGGCGCTGCATCCAGCCGGCGATCCACGGCCGCAGCAACTGGCCGGCGACGAAGGGCAGGAACAACTGGCGCGTGATGGCCTCCACCGCGTGCAGGGAAAAGCCGTGTCCGTGCGAGCTCAGCATCAGCCCGACCAGCATCGGCGTGATGACGATGCCCAGCAGGTTCGACAGCGACGCGCTGCACACCGCCGCCGGCACGTTGCCGCCGCCGATCGACGTGAACACGATCGACGACTGGATGGTCGACGGCAGCATCGACACGAACATCAGCCCCAGCACCAGCGGCGCCGCCAGCAGGTCGCGCGCCAGCCAGCTCAGGCCCAGTCCGAACAGCGGGAACAGCACGAAGGTGCTGGCGAACACCAGCAGTTGCAGCCGCCAGTGCGTCATCCCGGCCACCACCGCGTCGCGCGACAGCCGCGCGCCGTACAGGAAGAACAGCAGCGCGATCACCGCGTTGGTCAGGTGGCCCATCGCCACCGCCGCGTCGCCGCGGCACGGCAGCACCGAAGCCAGCGCCACCATGCCGAGGATCATGCCGATGTACGGGTCGAACTTGAAGCGGGCCGGCGACGGGGGCGTGGACATCGGAACTCCTGCGGGTGGGACGACCCCGGAATCTTCACGCCGGAGCTTGTAATTTACAAGGCGAATCACCAAAATATCAGTCATCATGAATTTCGATGACCGAAGCCCCCCTTTCGACCCTCTGCTGCTGCGCACCTTCGTCGCGGTGGCGCAGATGCGCCACTTCACCGAGGCCGGCAAGCGCCTGGGGCTGACCCAGTCCACCGTCAGCCAGCATGTGCGAAGGCTCGAGCAGCAGGCGGCGCGGCGCCTGCTGGCACGCGACACCCACGGCGTGGAGCTGACCAGCGACGGCGAGGCCATGCTCGGCTTCGCGCGTTCCATCCTCGAGCTGCAGGACCGGGCACGCGCGCACTTCAGCGGATCGGAGCTGCGCGGCAGGCTGCGCTTCGGGGTCGGCGACGACCTCGTGTCGTCGCGCCTGCCCGACATCCTGCGCGAGTTCGCGCACAGCCACCCGCGGGTCGACCTGGAACTCACCGTGGGCCTGAGCGCGCCGCTGCTGGATCGCCTCGACGACGGCGAACTCGACCTCGTGTTCGCGAAGCGCCGGCGCAGCGTCGGGCGCGGCGAACTGGTCGCCAGGCGCCGGCTCAGCTGGGTCGCGGCGCCGGGATTCCGGGTCGAGCCCGGGCAGCCGGTGCCGCTGCTGAGCTATGCGCCACCCAGCATCACGCGCGACCTGGCGATCGAGGCGCTGGACAAGGCGGGGTTGCCCTGGCGCGTCGTCTGCACCAGCGGCAGTTTCAGCGGCCTGATGGCCGCCGCGCTCGGCGGGCTCGGCGTGACGGCGCAGAACGAATCCCTGGTGCCGCCGCCGCTGGCCGACGCCTCGTCGCGCCTGCGCCTGCCCGAGCTCGGCGAGGTGGAATTCGTGGTCGTCGACCGGCTGTCGGGCGCGAGCCCGGCCGCGCGCTCGCTGGCCGGGCTGATCCAGGCCAACGGCGACCGCCTGTGAGGGAACATCCTGCCGGCCGCGACGCGGCCGGCAGGTCGGTTGCTCAGAACTTGACGAAGCCGTCGGTGGCGTCGCCCGCCGGCGTGGCCGGCAGGGTCTGCAGCGCCGGCGCCGGGCGCGACGTCCGGACCTCGGCGGCGACACCCGCAGCCTCGTCGCCGACGCGGAATTGCGAGACCGTTTCCTGCAGGGACGCCGCCTGGCCGTTCATCTCCTCCGCGCTGGCGGCCAGTTGCTCCGAGGCCGACGCGTTCTGCTGGGTCACCGACGACAGCTGCGCCACCGCCTGGTTGATCTGCTGGATCCCGGTGGCCTGCTCCTCGGACGCGGCATTGATCTCCTGCACCAGGTCGGAGGTCTTGCCGATGGCCGGCAGCACCTCGCCCAGCAGCTTGCCCGCCGACTCGGCCTTGCCCACCGACGACGACGCCAGTTCGCCGATCTCGCGCGCCGCGGCCTGGCTCTTCTCGGCCAGCTTGCGCACCTCGGCGGCCACCACCGCGAAGCCCTTGCCGTGGTCGCCCGCGCGCGCCGCCTCGATGGCGGCGTTGAGCGCCAGCATGTTGGTCTGGTAGGCGATGTCGTCGACGATGGAGATGCGCTCGGCGATCGCGCGCATCGCCTGTACCGTGCCCTGCACCGCCTCGCCGCCCTGCCGAGCCTGGGTGGCCGCCTGCTGCGCGGTGCTGTCGGTCAGGCGCGCGTTGTCGGCGTTCTGGCGGATCGACGCGCTGGCCTGCTCCAGCGTGGCCGAGGTCTGCTCGACCGACGCCGCCTGCTCGGAGGCCGCCTGCGACAGGCTTTGCGAGGTCGACGAGACCTGCGACGAAGCGGCCAGCAACTGCGCGGCGGATTCGCGCACCGAGCCGATGACCGTGGTCAGGCGCGTGACCATCTGCCCCATCGCCCGCAACAGCTGCCCGGTTTCGTCGCGCGCGCTGGACGCCACGCGTACCGTGAGGTCACCGGCGGCGACGCTTTGCGCCGCATGCACCGCGTCGCTCAGCGGGCGCGTGATCGAGCGCGTGATGGCCAGCGCCAGCACGATGGCCAGCAGCACGGCGATCGCCGCCGTGGTGATGCTCAATCGCACCGTGCGCTGGTAGTCCGCCTGGCTGGCGGCGTAGCGTGCGTCGATGTCCTTCGCCTGGCTTTGCAGCATCTTGTGCATCGCGGCGCGCAGGATGTCGACCTTGGGCACCGACTCCGTCAGGTAGGTGTGGGTCGCCCCGGCGAAGTCTCCGGAATTCATCTTGTGCAGCACCGACTGCTCGGCGCCGCGGCCGCCGGCCAGCGCCGCCTTCATTGCCTGCAGGTCGGACGCATAGCGGCCGTTGCCCAGCATGGCCGTCAGCCGCTTCACCGCCGCGTTGGTCGACAGCTGGTTGGCGTGGATCTGCTTGAGATCGCTCTGCCCGCAGTTGTACTGCACCAGGCACACCAGCGTGACCCGCTGCGTGCTGAGGAAATTGGAAAAGGCGGTGTTGGCCGCGCGCTCGGCCGCCAGGCGCACGCCGATGATGTCCTTGACCGAGTTGTCGATGCGGGACATCTGCCACATGCCGAATCCGCTGGTCGCCAACAACAGCAGCACGAGCAGCCCGAATGCAAGGGCGAGGCGGGATCCGATGCGAAGTTGTTGAAGCATGGTCGATATCTGCAAGGAAGCATTGGTTACCTGGGAGGATACAACCAGCCCAAGCCGTGCCCGTACGGGCAAACCAGCCCCGAAGCGGCCCGCGCAGGCGTCCGCCAGGTCCGGGCCCCCGTTGCCCGGGTGGATATCTCGGAGATTGCGTGCGAGGGGAAATCGCCTGCAAGCAATTGCAAGAAAAGCTTGCAGCGTGTGCGCCTCGTCGACTTTGTCGCGCCGAAACGACATGAAACCGGCGCAGCGGCAGAAGCGCGTCGGCGTTGCGGCGGCCGTTGCCGAGCGGCCCCGCCTTCAGGCGCCGTCACGGAAAGGCCGGAATGTCCGTCTCCACGCCTTGCGCACGCGCCGCCGGCGCGGCCCGGGCGACCAGCGACTCGATCTCGTGCACACGCTCGGGCGGCACGTCGACCATCATCAGCAACTGCCCGGACTCGATCGCCTGCTCGAAGGGCTTGAGACGTCGACTGTCCACGTCGACGCCGATCATGCTGCTGAGCCATGCGCCCACCGCGGAGCCGGCCAGCGCCGTCGCCACCACCACGGCCCCTGCCGAGACGACGGCCGCGCCCGGAACCGCGATGGCCACGAGGCCGGCCAGCGTACCGGTCACGCCGCCCAGGCCCGCGCCGACCTGCAACGCGGGAATGAGGTCGCTGCGCTGCGCAAGACCCGCCTCCGGCAGGTCGCCCAACGGCGTACCTTCACGGGCTACGATGTGGATGCGCGACTCGGGAACGTGGGCGTGCAGGAGTTCGTCGACCGTCGCACCCGCGACATCGACATCGGGAACCAGAAAGTACAGGCGACGCATGGCAACCTCCGTGGCTTGCCGCGGCCGGCCGGGCACGCTCCCTCGGGCGGCTGCCGGCCGGGCGGACAGACGCCGCCCAGTATCCCGAAGTCGCCCGCCCGGCTCGATGATCCTTGTCAATCCCGGGACCGCATCTCGCGCCCGGTGTCAGGATTCGCGAGCCGGCGCGACCAAGCCCACGTGGCGCGCTCCGGCGCACCGCTTCGGGGCGCGCCCGCGCACCGGATGGTCGACTTACACCAAGGAGGATTGGATGAAACCCAGCAAGAACCGCTCGCGCGCCGCCGCGGCGCTCGCCGTCGCCGCCGCACTGACGGCTCCGATGCCCGCGGCGCTCAGCGCGCTGTCGCCGATCGGCGTCGCCAACGCGACCATGAACGCCACCGCCAACCCCTGCGCGCCCACGATGGGAAAGAAGGCCAAGGCCGGCGCGCCGATGATGAACCAGAAGAAATCCGAGTCGAACATGCCGGCCAAGGGCAAGAAGGGCATGAACCCCTGCGCTCCGTCGAACTGAGCCCGCCCGGGCTGATCACAGCCCCGTGAAGCGGCGGACCGCGCCGAACCAGGCGCGGTCCGGCAGCATGCGCAGCACGCGCAGCCACAGCGTGAAGCGCTTCGGGAAATGGATGTCGAAGCGTCCATGCTCCCAGCCCCGGATCATCGCGTCGGCCGCCTGCCGCGGGCCGAGCAGCGCGGGCATCGCGAAGTCGTTGCCGGCCGTCAGCGGCGTGTCGACGAAGCCCGGGTTCACCACGCTGACGCCGACGCCGCGCGGGCGCAGATCCAGGTACAGGACTTCGGCCAGGCGGATCAGCGCCGCCTTCGTCGGCGCATAGGCCAGCGCCTGCGGCAGTCCGCGCCAACCCGCCACGCTGGACACCAGGCTCAGGTGACCGGCGCCTTGTTCGAGCAGCAGCGGCAACACCGCGTCGAGCAGATGCAGCGCGCCCCGGTAGTTCACGTCGTCGTGTTCCAGCGCGCGGGCCAGATCGAAGCCGCCGGCGCGCATCGCACGGTAGGTTCCGGCGCAGTAGACGACCAGATCGACTCCGCCGAAATCGCGGCGGATGCGCGTCGCCGCGTCGCGTAGCGCGTGCGCGTCGCGCACATCCAGCGCGATTTGCAGTTCGGCCCCCAGCGCCGCCAGCGCGGCGGCATTGCGCGCCGACACGGCCACGCGGGCGCCGCGCCCGAGGAGTTCGCGCGCCAGCGCCGCGCCGATGCCGCTGGAAGCCCCGACGACCCAGACGCGCCGCCCCGGCCAGTCGCGCAGCGGCGGGTTCAGCGCCATCGGGCCCGCCCCGCAGCCGGCCGCGAAGCCTTCGCGCCGCCGCCGCGGGCCGTGCGCAGAGGAATCGATCCGGCAGTCTTCAAAGGAGTCCTTTCGTCGGCCCGGAACATGCCCGGGGATCGGAGCTTCGGCAGCTTGCCCGACATTTGTCCTGGACATTATCGAGCATCTCGACGAATTCCGTAGGATGCAACCGCAATTGTCCTTGACATCACGAGACGATTGAGCGCCCCGAGGCCGACGCGTCAACGCAGCGGCCGGCGCTCGCTCGGGGTCTGCTGCAGCAGGGTCAGCGTGGTGCTGATGTGGGACTCCAGCGCCAGCGCGGCGCGCGCGTCGGCGCGGCGCATGGCCGCGTCGAAGATCTCCGCGTGCTCCTGGTGCACGTCGCGCTCGCTGTCCTGCAGGCCCACGCACAGCCGGCGATAGCGCTCGCCATGCTGCGACAGGATGTGCAGCACGTGGTAGGTCCACGGCGTCGCCGCGGCGGAGATCAGCTGTTCGTGGAACACCCGGTTGCAGGCTTCCCACGCCGGCAGCTGTTCCAGCGAGATCGGTTGTTCGTAGGCGCTGAGCCGCTCGAAGGCCTCGCGCACACGCGCCTCCCAGGCGGCATCGCCGCCGCGCACCGAGCGTCGCAGCGCATCCACCTCGATGTGGATGCGCAGCCCGGTCAGGTCGGCCAGGTCCTGCAGCGACACCGGGGTGACGCGAAACCCGCGCTGCCCCTCGGCGATCACCAGCGCGTCGCTGACCAGCCGGGTCAACGCCTCGCGCAGGGTTCCGGCGCCGACCTCGTAGTCGTCCTTCAGGTGCTCGACGCGCAGCTTGGTGCCCGGCGGATAGTGACCCTCGATGATGTGCCGCCGCAGGCGCATGTACGCCAGCTCCGCCAGCGTGCGCGCCGCCGAAACGGGAGATGGGCCCCCATCCGCGCTGCGGACCTGGTTCATGACCTTGCTCCGTCGACCGTCGCGCGGGTCTTCGGGCCGCCGGCGCCGCGGCCGAGGCGGTAGCTGAGCTGGGCGCGGCTGATGCCGAGCAGTCGCGCGGCCGCCGACAGGTTGCCGCGCGCCGCGTCGACCGCCTCCGTCAACAGCCCGTGCTCCAGGTCGTCGAGGCTCTCGCCGCAGCGCCGCAGGCTGTCGAGCAGCCCGCGGCAATCCAGCGCGCTGCCGGCACGCGCGGCCAGCTGCCCGCTGGCGTCGACGGGCACCCCCGCCGGCATGGCCATCCCCGGGAACAGGTCCGCGGCGTCGACCGCGCAGCCCGGGCGCGCCAGGATCACCGCGCGCTCCACCAGGTTCTCCAGCTCGCGCACGTTGCCGGGCCACGGGTGCGCGCGCAGCGCGGCGTAGGCGTGGTCGGTGAGCAGCGGCACCGGCTTGCCGTGCAGCGCCGCGAATCGCTCCAGCATCGCGCCGGCCAGCGCCTCGATGTCGTCCGGGCGCTCGCGCAGCGGCGGGATGTGCACCGGGTAGACATTGACCCGGTAGTACAGGTCGGCGCGAAAGCGCCCGTCGGCCACCGCGGCCTGCAGGTCGCGGTTGGTCGCCGCCACCACCCGCACGTCGACCTTGCGCGCCTGCGTCGCGCCGAGTCGCTCGACCTCGCCTTCCTGCAGCACGCGCAGCAGCTTGGCCTGCGCCTGCGGCGGCAGCTCGCCGATCTCGTCGAGAAACAGCGTGCCGCCGTCGGCGCGCTCGAAGCGACCGGCGCGCGCCGCCTGCGCCCCGGTGTAGGCGCCCTTCTCGGCGCCGAACAGCTCGGATTCGAGCAGCTCGTGCGGGATCGCCGCGCAGTTGACCGCCACGAAAGGCTTGTCGGCACGCGCGCTCAACGCGTGCAGCGCGCGCGCGAAACGCTCCTTGCCGACCCCCGTCTCCCCGGTGAGCAGCATGGTGACGTTGGTGCGCGCGCCGGTCTGCAGCAGCCCGAAGGCACTGCGGAAGGCCTCGGACTGTCCGATGAGCTGGGTGCGCTCGGCGTCGGGGGCGACTTCCAGGCGCAGCGACTCGACCTGGGTCTGCAGTTCCTGCATCGTGCGCAGCAACGAGCCCGGCTCGAAGTACGAGGCCAGGTCCTCGGCGTCCTCCCACTGCTCGCGCGGCTTGCCGACGATGTGGCAGCAGGGGTCGCCGCGGCCGACGCAGGCGACTTCCTTGAACAGGATGGGCCGCCCCATGAACGCGCTGGTGTAGCCCGAGGCGTAGCCGATGAGCATCCAGCACACCGGGTAGCCCTGCACCCCGAAATCGCGCTTGTGGGACTCCGCCTCCCAGGAGTGCACCCACTGGAATTCGCCGAGGAAGTCTCCGGTCGCCGGGTCGGCCTCGAACACCAGCGGCGTGACCTGCACCGCGCCCTCCAGCATGTGCAGCTGCGGCCCGACGACGAACATCTCGTACAGGCTCGCATGCGGGCGGATCTGCCGCGCCAGCGCGGCGTCGCGCTCGCCGGCGGCGAATCCGGCCCGCGTGAACAACCGGCGCGACTCGTCGGGGCCGACCCCCAGCATCAGTTCCTTGCGCAGCGCGCCCAGCGCCGCGGTGTGCACCAGCACCATGCGCTGCCCGGCCAGCCAGATGCGCCCGTCCCCGGCCGAGAAGTGGATCAGCCGACGCAGGTCGGCATCGCTGGGCATCGGGGGAAGCTTGGACTTGCTCATGGCATTCCGTCGAGATTTTACCGAAACCAAAGGTTCACCCAGCCTAGGCCGGATTTCACGATTTCGTCAAATCCCCAGGTCAAAGCTTGCTGAAATCATCAAAAAAGGCCACTTCACAGGTGATTCACCGACGCAAATCGGTCCCACGAGCTTTCGGGTTAACCCTGGAATGCCAAAGTCGCCGGCGTCTCCGAATGGGTGTTTTCCCTGAATTCTCGAGAATTTTCAACTCGGAGCCATGAACTGGCACGGATGCTGCTGAGGTAGCCGGGCACAAACGGGAGATGCAACGTGAGTCCGTCCAGTTCCATCGAGCAGGAATCCGGCGAATTCGATCCGCGGCGACGCTTCGTGCGGGTCACCGGGACCAGCCGCCTGGGCTTCGTCGAGTTCGAGTTCAGCATCGGCAGCCCCGAGCTGTGCGTGGAACTGATGATGCCCCCGGCCGCCTTCGAGGAATTCTGCGCCGCGCAGGCGGCGGAGCGACTCGATGCCGAAGCGGCGGCCCCCCGGACCTGACGCGCACCGGCGCCCCGGCACGACCAAGACACCCATGGAGGAGAGGAGCAAGCGATGACCCTGGATCTGAAGACCCTCGACATTCAACCCCTGCGCCACACCTATGCGCACGTGGCGCGGCACATCGGCGGCGACAAGAACGCCTCGCGCTATCAGGAAGCGACGATGGGAGCGCAGCCCGAGACCAACTTCCACTACCGCCCCACGTGGGACGCGCGGCATGACTTGTTCGACGCGTCGCGCACGGCCATACGCATGGGCGACTGGTACGTGCTGCGCGATCCGCGTCAGTTCTATTACGCCACGTGGACCATGACCCGCGCGCGCCAGCAGGACGCGATGGAGGCGAACTTCGACTTCGTCGAGTCGCGCGGCATGGTGGACATGATCCCGCAGGAACTGCGCCGGCAGGCGCTGAAGGTGCTCGTTCCGCTGCGCCACGCCGCGTGGGGCGCCAACATGAACAACTCGCAGATCTGCGCTCTGGGCTGGGGCACCGCGTTCACCGCGCCGGCGATGTTCCACGCGATGGACAACCTGGGCGTGGCGCAGTTCCTCACGCGCCTGGCGCTGTCGCTGGGCGGCCCCGATGAACTCGACGCTGCCAAGGCGGCGTGGATGGACGCGCCGGCGTGGCAGCCGCTGCGCCGCTATGTCGAGGACACGCTGGTGGTCCAGGACCCCGTCGAGCTGTTCGTTGCGCAGAACGCCGCGCTCGACGGTCTGCTGTATCCGCTGGTGTACGGCGCCTTCGTAGACGACCACGTGGCGCTTTCCGGCGGCAGCGCGGTGGCGATGCTGACGTCGTTCATGCCCGAGTGGCACGAGGAGAGCGCGCGCTGGATCGACGCCGTGCTCAAGGCCATGGCGGCCGAGTCCGACGACAACCGCGCGCAGTTGCGGCAGTGGCTGCAGGCGTGGGAGCCGCAGGCAGCCGCCGCGCTGCAGCCGCTGGCCGAGCTGGCGCTGGGGGCCTCGGGCGCCGGTGCGCTCGACGACGCCCGCCTGCAATTGCGTGCCCGCCTGGCCAAGGCCGGGCTGGAACTGTGACCCCATCCGACGAGCCCGACGCCATGTCCAACGTATTCATCGCGCTGCAGACCAACGAAGAGACCCGCCCCGTGATCGAGGCCATCCTGGCCGACAACCCGCATGCCGTCGCGGTGGAGTCGCCGGCGATGGTCAAGATCGACGCCCCCGACGAACTGTGCATCCGGCGCGCCAGCATCGAGGAGCGCACCGGAGGTCGCTACGACCTGCAGCAACTGCACGTGAACCTGATCTCGCTGTCCGGCCACATCGACGAGGACGACGACCAGTTGACGCTGAGCTGGAAGCACTGAACCCGACACCCGCAGGAGACAAGCACCATGGATACACGCGCTGCCAAGCCCAAGCTGGGCCTGAAGGATCGCTACGCCGCGATGACTCGCGGTCTGGGCTGGGAGACGACCTACCAGCCGATGGACAAGGTGTTCCCCTACGACAAGTACGAGGGAATCAAGATCCACGACTGGGACAAGTGGCAGGATCCGTTCCGCCTGACCATGGACGCCTACTGGAAGTACCAGGGCGAGAAGGAACGCAAGCTCTACGCGGTGATCGACGCGTTCCAGCAGAACAACGGCTTCCTCGGCGTCACCGACGCGCGCTACGTCAACGCGCTCAAGCTGTTCATCCAGGGTGTGTCGCCGCTGGAGTACTACGCGCACCGCGGCTTCGCGCATGTCGGGCGCCATTTCACCGGCGCCGGCGCGCGCGTGGCCTGCCAGATGCAGTCGGTCGACGAACTGCGCCACTACCAGACGGAGACGCACGCGATCTCCACCTACAACAAGTTCTTCAACGGCATGCACCACGCGAACCACTGGTTCGACCGCGTGTGGTACCTGTCGGTGCCCAAGTCGTTCTTCGAGGACGCCAACACCGCCGGGCCGTTCGAGTTTCTCACCGCGGTGAGCTTCTCGTTCGAGTACGTGCTGACCAACCTGCTGTTCGTGCCCTTCATGTCGGGTGCCGCCTACAACGGCGACATGTCGACGGTGACCTTCGGCTTCTCGGCGCAGTCCGACGAGTCGCGCCACATGACGCTGGGCATCGAATGCATCAAGTTCATGCTCGAGCAGGACCCGGGCAACGTGCCCATCGTGCAGCGCTGGATCGACAAGTGGTTCTGGCGCGGCTTCCGGCTGCTGACCCTGGTGGGCATGATGATGGACTACATGCTGCCCAAGCGCGTGATGAGCTGGCGCGAGGCGTGGGAGATCTACGCCGAGCAGAACGGCGGCGCGCTGTTCCGCGACCTGGCGCGCTACGGCATCCGCGAGCCCAAGGGCTGGAAGGACGCCTGCGAGGCCAAGGACCACATCAGCCACCAGGCCTGGGGCACCTTCTACAACTACGCCGCCGCCGCGCCCTTCCACACGTGGATCCCGCGCGACGACGAGATGGACTGGCTGTCGCAGCAATACCCGGACAGCTTCGATCGCCTGTACCGGCCGCGCCTGGAGTACTGGCGCGAGCAGGCGCAGCACAGCAACCGCTTCTACAACAAGACGCTGCCGATGCTGTGCACGACGTGCCAGATCCCGATGCTGTTCACCGAGCCCGGCGACCCGACCAAGATCTGCTACCGCGAAAGCGACTGGCGTGGCGACAAGTACCACTTCTGCAGCGACCACTGCAAGGAGATCTTCGACCACGAGCCCGAGAAGTACGTGCAGTCGTGGCTGCCGGTGCACCAGATCTACCAGGGCCACTGCTTCAAGCCCGGCACCGACCCGACGGCCGAGGGCTTCGACCCGCTGGCAGCGGTGCTCGACTACTACGAGCTGAACTTCGGACGCGACAACCTGGACTTCGACGGATCCGAGGACCAGAAGAACTTCGCCCGCTGGCGCGGCCAGACCCAGGGCGTGTGACGCCACGCGCACCCACCACCCACCAGGAGACAACCATGAGCGTCACGGCCGTCGCCGACTATGACATCCCCGCGCGCGACACGGTGGACAAGTTCCCCGCGCCGCTGCTGTACATCGGCTGGGAGGACCACCTGATGTTCTGCGCGCCCTTCTGCCTGCCGCTGCCGCCCGACATGCCGTTCGGCGCGCTGGCCACGCAGGTCCTGCCCGGCGTGTTCGGCTACCACCCGGACTTCGCGCGCATCGACTGGAACCAGGTGCAGTGGTTCAGGTCGGGCAAGGCGTTCTCGCCGGACCCGGCAAGGTCCCTCGCCGAGAACGGACTGCGCCACAAGGACGTGATCCGCTTTCGCACCCCCGGGCTCGACGGCATCAAGGGCTCGTGCAGCTGAGCTGACACGGGCGGCGGGGCCCGTCGCGGGCGCCGCCGCCTCGCATGCGGGAAGACCATGAGCTACCAACTGACCATCGAACCCCTGGGCGCGACCATCGACGTCGACGACGGGCAGACCGTGCTCGACGCCGCGCTGCGCAACGGCATCTACCTGCCGCACGCCTGTGGCCACGGCCTGTGCGGCAGCTGCAAGGTGCAGGTGCAGTGCGGCGAGGTCGACATCGGCGAGGCCAACCCGTTCGCGCTGATGGACTTCGAGCGCGACGAGGGCAAGGCGCTGGCGTGCTGCGCCACGCTGCAGGCCGACACCACGATCGAGGCCGACATCGACGAGGAGCCCGACGCGCGCATCATCCCGGTGCGCGACTTCGCCGCCGAGGTCGAGCGCATCGACGACCTGACGCCGACCATCCGCGCCATCCGGCTGCGCCTGGACAAGGCGCTGGACTTCCAGGCCGGGCAGTACGTGCAGCTGCAGATCCCGGGCCTGGGCGCCAGCCGCGCGTTCTCGATCGCCAACTCGCCGGCCGACGTGGCCGCCGACGGCTGCATCGAACTCAACGTGCGCCGCGTGCCCGGCGGCGTGGGAACCGGCTACCTGCACGAGCAGCTGCAGCCCGGCCAGCGCCTGCGCCTTTCGGGACCCTACGGACGCTTCTTCGTGCGCCGCTCGGCGCAACGCCCGATGCTGTTCATGGCCGGCGGCTCGGGGCTGTCGAGCCCGCGCTCGATGATCCGCGATCTGCTGCAGCTCGGCTGCGAGCACGACATCACGCTGGTGTACGGCCAGCGCAACGCCGCCGAGCTGTACTACGACGCCGAGTTCCGCGAGCTGGCGGCGCGCCACGCCAACTTCCATTACCTGCCGGCGCTGTCCGAGCCGGGCGACGGGCCCGCCGGCGACGTCGCGCGGGGCTTCGTGCACGACGTCGCGCGCGAACACTTCGGCGCCGACTTCTCGGGTCTGAGCGCGTACCTGTGCGGCCCGCCGCTGATGATCGATGCCTGCATCAGCACGCTGATGCAGGGGCGCCTGTTCGAGCGCGACATCCACCACGAGAAATTCCTTTCCGCAGCCGATGCACAGCAGGTGCGCAGCCCGCTGTTCAAGAGGATCTGACGCGATGACTGCGTTCGGGATGTGCAAGACGCGGCTGCAGGTGACGATCCGCCAGACCGGCGAATCCTTCGCCTGCGCCGACGACCAGTCGGTGCTGGCATCGATGGCGTCGACCGGCCGGCGCGGCATCCCGGTCGGCTGCCTGGGCGGAGGCTGCGGCGTGTGCAAGGTGCGCGTGCTCAGCGGCAGCGTGCAGCGCCTGGGCCCGGTCAGCCGGGCCCACGTCAGCTGCGACGAGGAAGGCCAGGGCTACACGCTGGCCTGCCGCGTGGCGCCGCGCAGCGAGCTCGAGCTCGAGGTCGCCGGCAGGTTCTGCAAACCGTTTTTCAAGGGATTCGCCTCCAGTGCGGATCCGGTTTCGGGCAAGTAACCACCAACGAGGAGATCGACATGGGTGTGATGCGCATCGGGCATGCCAGCCTGAAGGTGATGGACATGGCAGCCGCCCTCAAGCACTACGAGAAAGTGCTGGGCATGAAGAAGACCATGGAGGACAACAAGGGCAACGTGTACCTCAAGTGCTGGGACGAGTGGGACAAGTACTCGCTGGTGCTGAGTCCGTCCGACGAGGCCGGCCTGAACCACGTGGCCTACAAGGTCGAGCACGACTCCGACCTCGACGCGCTGCAAAAGCGCATCGAGGCGTACGGAATCAAGACGAGCATGCTGCCCGAGGGTTCGATGCCGTCGACCGGCCGCATGCTGCAGTTCCAGCTGCCCAGCGGACACGAGATGCGCCTGTACGCGATGAAGGAGAAGGTCGGCACCGACGTGGGCTCGATCAACCCGGATCCGTGGCCCGACGACATCACCGGAGCCGGCGCGCACTGGCTGGACCATTGCCTGCTGATGTGCGAGCTCAACCCCGAGACGGGCGTGAACAAGGTGGCCGAGAACACCGAGTTCATGTCCAAGGCGCTGGACTTCTACCTGGCCGAACAGGTCATGGTGGGCCCGGGCAACACCATCCAGGCCGCGACCTGGATGTTCCGCACGTCGACTCCGCACGACATCGCCTTCGTCGGCGGCCCGCGCATGGGCCTGCACCACATCGCCTTCTTCCTCGACACGTGGGACGACGTGCTCAAGGCGGCCGACGTGATGGCCAAGAACAAGACCCGCATCGACGTGGCGCCGACGCGCCACGGCATCACCCGCGGCACGACGATCTACTTCTTCGACCCCAGCGGAAACCGCAACGAGACCTTCGCCGGCCTGGGCTACATGGCGCAGCCCGACCGGCCGGTGACCACGTGGACCGAGGACCACCTGGGCAGCGGCATCTTCTACCACACCGGCGAGCTGGTGCCGTCGTTCACCGAGGTCTACACCTGATGTCGGGCGCAGCGGCAACCGTGCCGGGCGCGGCCAGCGTCGTCCAGCGCGTGGTCGACTGGCCCGCCGCGGCGCGCGCGGTGCAGGCCGCCGCCGCGCGCGCGACGGCGCTGGGTCTGCGCGTCAACGTCGCCGTGGTCGATGCCGGCGGCAACCTGGCGGCGTTCCTGCGCATGCCCGGCGCGCCGCTGCACTCCATCGACATCGCCATCGACAAGGCATTCACGGCGGCCAGCTTCGGGCTGGCCACCGGCGCCTGGAGCGACGCGCTGCAGCAGCATTCGCCGGCGGTGCGCCAGGGGCTGGTGCAGCGAGCGCGCTTCGTGGCCTTCGGTGGCGGGCTGCCGCTGCTCGACGGCGGCGAGCGCATCGGCGGCATCGGCGTATCCGGCGGCAGCGAACAGCAGGACGAGCTGTGCGCGCAGGCCGGACTCGACGCGCTGGCAAGTTCCCCTTCCTGACCCTTCGACGTTCATCATGCTGATCACCGAACCCCAGGCTCCGGCCCGCGCGGGCGGCAGCGCGCAACTGCCCCAGATCGACCATTTCATCAACGGCGGCTTCGTCGCGTCGGACAAGCGCTTCGACAAGCGCTCGCCGCTGGACGGCCGCGTCATCGCGCGCGTGGCCGAGGCCTCGCGCGAGCAGGTCGACCAGGCGGTGCGCGCCGCGCGCGCGGCGCTGCGCGGGCCGTGGGGTGGCCTGAGCGTGGCCCAGCGCGTCGACCTGCTGTACGCGGTGGCCGACGGCATCAACCGCCGCTTCGACGACTTCCTGGCCGCCGAGGTCGCCGATACCGGCAAGCCGGTGAGCCTGGCCAGCCACGTCGACATCCCGCGTGGCGCGGCGAATTTCAAGATCTTCGCCGACGTGGTGAAGAACGTGCCCACCGAGTTCTTCGAGATGTCCACGCCCGACGGGCTGGGAGCGATCAACTACGCGATGCGCCGCCCGGTGGGCGTGGTCGGCGTCATCTGCCCGTGGAACCTGCCGCTGCTGCTGATGACGTGGAAGGTGGGGCCGGCGCTGGCCTGCGGCAACACCGTCGTGGTCAAGCCGTCGGAGGAGACGCCGCAGACCGCGGCGCTGCTCGGCGAGGTCATGAACGCCGCCGGCGTGCCGCCCGGCGTGTACAACGTGGTGCACGGCTTCGGCCCCGGATCCACCGGCGAATTCCTCACCACGCACCCCGGCGTGAACGCGATCACCTTCACCGGCGAGACGCGCACCGGCGAGGTGATCATGAAGGCCGCCGCCACCGGCGCGCGCCCGGTGAGCCTGGAGATGGGGGGCAAGAACGCGGCGGTGGTGTTCGACGACTGCGACTTCGACGCCGCCATCGAAGGCACGCTGCGATCGTGCTTCGCCAATTGCGGCCAGGTCTGCCTGGGCACCGAGCGCGTGTACGTGCAGCGCGGCCTGTTCGAGCGCTTCGTGGACGCCCTCAAGCGCGGCGCCGAGGGCATGCGCCTCGGACGCCCGCAGGATCCGGGCACGTCGATGGGTCCGCTGATCAGCCAGGAGCACCGCGACAAGGTGCTGTCGTACTACCGCAAGGCCGTCGCGCTCGGCGCCACCGTGGTCACCGGCGGCGGCGTGCCCGACATGCCCGGCGAACTCGCCGGCGGCGCGTGGGTACAGCCGACGCTATGGACCGGTCTGGACGACGACTCGGCGATCGCGCGCGAGGAGATCTTCGGACCGTGCGCGCTGGTCATGCCCTTCGACACCGAGGAGGAGGTGCTTCGCAGGGTCAACGACAACGACTACGGCCTGGCCACCGCGATCTGGACCCGCGACCTGCAGCGCGCGCACCGCGTGGCCGCCGCCATCGAGGTCGGCATCGCCTGGGTCAACTCCTGGTTCCTGCGCGACCTGCGCACGCCCTTCGGCGGCGCCAAGCAGTCGGGCATCGGCCGCGAAGGCGGCGTGCATTCGCTGGAGTTCTACACCGAACTCAAGAACGTGTGCATCAAGCTGTGACGGACCGATCATGAACGCATCGCTGCCGGCCGCCACGGCCAATCCCGAGATCGCCCACAGCATCGACGCGGCGGGAATCCGCACCAACTACCACGACGTCGGCGACGGCCCGCCGGTGCTGCTGATCCACGGCTCCGGCCCCGGCGTGTCGGCGTGGGCCAACTGGCGCCTGCTGCTGCCCGAGCTGTCGCGCCGGGCGCGGGTCATCGCGCCCGACATGGTCGGCTTCGGCTTCACCGAGCGCCCGAGCGGCCAGCGCTACGACATGGATGCGTGGGTGGCGCAGGCGCTGGGGCTGCTCGACGCGCTGGGCGTCGAGCGCTGCGACCTCGTCGGCAACTCCTTCGGCGGCGCGCTGGCGCTGGCGCTGGCCATCCGCCACCCGCATCGCGTGCGCCGCCTGGTGCTGATGGGCAGCGTCGGCGTGCCGTTCGAGATCACGCCGGGGCTGGACGCGGTCTGGGGCTACGAGCCGTCGCTGGCGCGCATGCGCGAACTGCTGGACATCTTCGCGTGGGATCGCTCGCTGGTCAACGACGAGCTGGCGCAACTGCGCTACGCCGCCAGCATCCGCCCGGGGTTCCAGGAGTCGTTCGCGGCGATGTTCCCGGCGCCGCGCCAACGCTGGGTGGACGCGATGGCCAGCCCGGAGTCCGAAATACGCGCCCTTCCCCACCAGACGCTGGTCGTGCACGGCCGCGAGGACCGCGTGATCCCGCTGTCGAACTCGCTGACGCTGGCGTCGTGGATCCCGCGCGCGCAGCTGCACGTGTACCCGCAATGCGGACACTGGACCCAGATCGAACACGCATCGCGCTTCGCCCGCCTGGTCGCCGATTTCCTGGCCGAGGCCGGCGCCGACGAACCCCTGCCGCTGCCCAGGCCCTGAACCCATGCAACAAGCCTTGATCGAATCCCTCGGCGACGAACTGTTCGACGCCCTTCGCGCCGGCCGCGTGCTCGAGCCGCTGAGCACGCGCCACCCCGACATGAGCATCGAGCACGCGTACGCGGTGCAGCAGCGCCTGATCGCGCGCCGCCTGGCCGACGGCGAGACGGTGGTCGGCAAGAAGATCGGCGTGACCTCGAAGGCCGTGATGGACATGCTGGGCGTGTACCAGCCCGATTTCGGCTGGCTGCTGTCGGGCATGGTGTTCGACGACGGCTGCACCATCGAGCGCTCCAGCCTCATCCAGCCCAAGGCGGAGGGCGAGATCGCCTTCGTGCTCAAGCGCGCGTTGCGCGGCCCCGGCATCGGCGCCGCCGACGTGCTGGCGGCTACCGAATGCGTGATGCCGTGCTTCGAGATCGTCGATTCCCGCATCCGCGACTGGAAGATCCGCATCCAGGACACGGTGGCCGACAACGCGTCGTGCGGCGTGTTCGTGCTCGGCGACCGCGCGGTCAGCCCACGCGATCTCGACCTCTACGCCTGCGGCATGGTGCTGGAGAAGAACGGCGAGGTGTTCGCCACCGGCGCCGGCGCCGCCGCGCTGGGCTCGCCGCTGCACGCGGTGGCGTGGCTGGCCAACACCCTGGGCCGGCTGGGCATCGCGCTGGAACCCGGCGAGGTGATCCTGTCGGGGGCGCTGGCCGCGATGGCGCCGATCGCCGCCGGCGACCAGTTCCGCGTCAGCATCGGCGGCCTCGGCTCGTGCTCGGTGCGATTCGCCTGAAACCCCCCATTCCTTCCCTTCCTCGAGGACCCGACCATGAACAAGAAGATCCGCTGCGCCCTGATCGGGCCCGGCAACATCGGCACCGACCTGCTGGCCAAGCTGATGCGCAGCCCGCTGCTCGAGCCGGTCTGGATGGTGGGGGTCGACCCCGCCTCCGACGGCCTGAAGAAGGCGCGTGACCTGGGCCTGAAGACCACCTCCGACGGCGTCGACGCCCTGCTGCCGCACGTCGCCGAGGACGGCATCCAGATCGCCTTCGACGCCACCAGCGCCTACGTGCACAAGGCCCACTCCGACAAGCTCAACGCGCTGGGCGTGATGATGATCGACCTGACGCCGGCGGCCATCGGCCCGTACTGCGTGCCTCCGGTGAACCTGAAGCAGCACACCGACAAGCGCGAGATGAACGTCAACATGGTCACCTGCGGCGGCCAGGCGACGATCCCCATGGTCCACGCGGTGTCGCGCGTGCAGCCGGTCGGCTACGCCGAGATCGTGGCCACCGTGTCGTCGCGCTCGGCCGGCCCCGGCACGCGCAAGAACATCGACGAGTTCACGCGCACCACGTCGGGCGCGGTGGCCAAGGTCGGCGGCGCGCGCGAGGGCAAGGCGATCATCATCATCAACCCGGCCGACCCGCCGCTGATCATGCGCGACACCGTGCATTGCCTGACCGATGGCGAGCCGGACCAGCAGCGCATCCGCGCGTCGGTCGAGCAGATGGTGGCCGAGGTCAACAAGTACGTCCCCGGCTACCGCGTGGTCAACGGCCCGGTGTTCGACGGCAACCGGGTGTCGATCTACCTGGAGGTCGAGGGCCTGGGCGACTACCTGCCCAGGTACGCCGGCAACCTGGACATCATGACCGCCGCGGCCGCGCGCACCGCAGAGATGTTCGCCGAGGAACTGCTGGCCGGGCGCATCACGCTGGCACCGGTGCCGATGGCCGCCTGAACCCTCCCGACACCCCAATATTCCCAAGGAACTCATCATGGAACTCAAGGGCAGGAACATCACGCTGCACGACATGACCCTGCGCGACGGCATGCACCCCAAGCGCCACCAGATCACGCTCGAGCAGATGCGTGCGGTGGCCGGCGCGCTCGACGCCGCCGGCATGCCGCTGGTGGAGGTCACGCACGGCGACGGCCTGGGCGGCGCGTCGGTGAACTACGGCTTTCCGGCGCACAGCGACCGCGAATACCTCGAGGCGGTGGTGCCGCTGATGAAGCACACCAAGGTCTCGGCGCTGCTGCTGCCGGGCATCGGCACCGTCGACCATCTGCGCATGGCCCACGAGCTCGGCGTGCACACCATCCGCGTGGCCACGCACTGCACCGAGGCCGACGTGTCCGAGCAGCACATCACGCTGGCGCGCAAGCTCGACATGGACACCGTGGGCTTCCTGATGATGGCCCACATGAACAGCCCCGAGGGACTGGTCGCGCAGGCCAGGCTGATGGAAGGTTACGGCGCCAACTGCATCTACGTCACCGACTCGGCCGGCTACATGCTTCCGGACGACGTCACCGCGCGCATCGCGGCGGTGCGCGCGGCGCTCAAGCCCGAGACCGAACTGGGCTTCCACGGCCACCACAACCTGGCGATGGGCGTGGCCAACTCGCTGGCGGCGATCGACGCCGGCGCCAACCGCATCGACGCCGCGTGCGCCGGGCTGGGCGCCGGCGCCGGCAACACGCCGATGGAAGTGCTGGTGGCCGTGCTCGACCGCATGGGCGCGCGCACCGGCGTGGACGTGTGGAAGATCCAGGACGTGGCCGAGGACCTGGTGGTGCCGCTGATGGACTTTCCGATCCGCATCGACCGCGACGCGCTGACCCTGGGCTACGCCGGGGTCTACGGGTCCTTCCTGCTGTTCGCCAAGCGCGCCGAGGCCAAGTACGGCGTGCCGGCGCGAGACATCCTGGTCGAACTCGGACGTCGCGGCATGGTCGGCGGCCAGGAGGACATGATCGAGGACACCGCGCTGACCCTGCAGCGCCAGCGCGCCGAGGCCGCAACGAAGGTGGCGGCATGATGCAGGCCTCCACCATCGCGGCGCTGGCAACGCGCCTGGACGACTGCGCGCTGCAGGCGCGCGACACCACCAAGATCACCGACGAGCACCCGGACATGGACTGGGCCGACGCCTACGCCGTGCAGGACGCGCTACGCGCGCGGCAGATGGAGCGCGGCGCGCGCCTGGTCGGCTGCAAGGCCGGGCTGACGTCGTTCGCCAAGATGCGCCAGATGGGCGTGGACTCGCCGGTGTTCGGCTACCTGCTCGACACCCACGCGGTGCCCGACGGCGGCGAGTGCCGCTGCGCCGAGCTGATCCACCCGAAGGTGGAACCCGAGATCGCCTTCGTGCTCGGGCGCGAGCTGAAGGGCCCGGGCTGCCACATCGGCGCCGTGCTCGCGGCGACCGACTTCGTGCTCGCCGGAATCGAGGTCATCGACAGCCGCTACCGCGACTTCAAGTTCGACCTCAAGAGCGTGATCGCCGACAACACCTCGGCCGCGCGCTTCGTCGTCGGCGGGCAGCCGATGCCGGTCTACGGGCGCGACCTGCGCACCACCGGGATCGTGCTGGAGAAGAACGGCGTGCCGGTGGCCTTCGGGGCCGGCGCCGCGGTGCTGGGGCACCCGGCCACCGCGGTGGCGATGCTGGCCAACCACCTGGGTGCACGCGGCGAATCCCTGCCCGCCGGCAGCGTGGTGCTGTCGGGCGGAATCACCGAGGCCGTCGCGGTCGCCGCCGGCGACCATGTCCACCTGCGCGTGCAGGGCGCGGGCTCCACCTCGATCCGCTTCGTCTGAGTTCCCGGAGTCACCATGCCCATCGCCCATCTGTACATCCTCGAAGGCCGCGACGACGAGCGCAAGGAACGCCTGATCGCCGAGGTCACCGAGGCGATCCACCGCGCCATCGACGCGCCGGTCGAGTCGATCCGCGTGCTGCTGCTGGAAATGCCCAGC
Organism: Pseudomonadota bacterium; assembly: GCA_021816585.1. Lineage (GTDB taxonomy): Bacteria > Pseudomonadota > Gammaproteobacteria > Burkholderiales > Burkholderiaceae_C > Thiomonas_A. The sequence continues at coordinate 54,050 of JAKAXL010000008.1, forward strand.
CAGCACTTCGGAATCGCCGGCCAGAGCGCGAAAAAACGCGGGCGCTGAGCCGGCGCCGAGCGGGCACGGCGCCGCGCTCGCTCAGTTGCCGGCCGGCGTGCAGGCTGGTGCGACCACCGGCTCGCGCAGCACGAGTTCCGCGAGCACCGCGTCGCCGTCCTGCACGATGTCCAGGTGCGCCCCGCGGCTGGGCAGCAGGGTCGAGACCAGTTGCAGCCCGGTGCCGATTCCGGCGCGCCGCGCGAAATCGAAGTCCTCGGGCAGCCTCGCCGGGGCGTTGCGCACGCGTATGCGCACCGCGCGTGCGCGGGCCCGCACGGACACCTGCACCTGCTGGCCGCCATCCGGATCCCGCGACGGCGCCAGATGCTTCAAGGCATTGGCGACCAGCTCGTTGACGACCAGCGCCACCGGCACCGCATCGGCTTCGCCCAGCAGGATCGGCTCGCCGCCCGGCGGCTCGTACTGCACGCGCACGCTGCCCGCGGCGCCCCGCACCAGCAGCGCGACGATGCTGCCGAAATCGACCTGCGAGCCCGCCTGCGGTCCGCGAAGTCCGTAGACCCCGGAGATCGCCCGCACCTGCGCCATCACGGCCTCCAGCGGCTCGGCCAGCTCCGGCCTGCGGCCCACCTGCAGGCGCAGCAGCCCGAGCACGCCCTGCAGGTGGTTCTTGATGCGGTGGTGGACTTCGCGCACCAGGGTGTCGCGCTGGCGGTCCAGCCCCTCCAGTCGCGCCGTCTCCTCGCGCTTGCGCTGGGTGATGTCGCGGCCGATGCCGACCAGGCCCACGACCTCGCCGTCGGCGCCGCGGATCGGCGTGCGCAAGGTGAGCCGGTGGCGAACGCGGCCGCCTGATCGAATGACCTCCTCCACGTGCGACGCGCGACCGCTCGCCATCACGCGTTCGCTCAGGCTGCGCGAATTGCGCGCAGCGTCGTCGTCGCCGAGCAGTTCCGACACGGTGCGCCCGATCACGGCCTCCGCAGCCAGAGTCCTCCCGCCGAAAAACCGCTGCAGCGACTCCATCCCGGCCGGATTCAGGTACTCCAGGCGATGCGAGCGGTCGAGGATGAAAATGTCGTCGGCGCTGTTCTCGGTGATCGTGCGCAGCAGTTGCTCGCGCGCGCTCAGGGCCTGCTCCGCCTCCTTGCGCTGCGTCACGTCGCTGGCCATGCCGACCCATGCCAGCACCTCGCCGGCGTGGTCCAGCATGGGGACCGCCCGCGTGTGCACCCAGCCGGCGCGCACGCCCTTGCGCACCACGCGGTGCTCGAGGTCGAGCACATCCCGGCCGCGGATCGCGGCATCGATCGCCGATTGCAGCGCGCCTCGGGACTCGGACGGGATGTAGCGCCGCATCCACTCTCCCCCGGCAGCCTGCTCGCCGGCGAAGCTCCCGCGTCCGACCAGCGACTGCATCACCGACCAGTCCGGGGTCATCTGGAACACCACGTCCGAACTGCCCGCCACCAGCGTGCGGAAGCGCTCCTCCCTGCGCGTCAGCTCGCAGTCTCCGCGCCTGCGCTCGTGCCGCACGCGCCCGACATCCGGGAACTGCTCCGCCTGCACGACCGCAGCGGGCTCGACCTCCTCTCGCAGCGACTCGCGCCAACGCCGGCCGTCCTGCAGCTCCGCCAGCCATCGCAGAAGCGGGCTCTCTTCCAGCGGCGGGACGATCCGCGCATCGCGCTGCAGCAGATCAATCATGGTTCGCCTGCTCCAGTTCCGCCACCACGTCCGCGCAATGGTCGCCGAGCTTGCGTCGCTGCCGGCGCGCCGCGTCGCGCAGCGCGTCGAAGGCCGCCTGCTCCGACAGGCTCTGCCGGGCCATCACGATGCCGATCGCCATGCTGGTGCAGCGGGAATCCTCGAGCGCGCGCTCCAGCTGCTGCTTGGCGGCGACCAGGCCGCCCAGGTCGCGCGCGCGCGCCAGCGCGGTCTCGATGGCGGGTCGCAGCCGCGCCGGATCGACCGGCTTGACCAGATAGCCCAGAGCCCCCTCGCGTACCGCCTCGGCCACCTCGTCGGGCTCGTCGTAGGCGCTGAGGAACAAGCTGCGCAGCCCGTGGCGGCGCTCCAGCAGGTGCGCCAGCTCGACCCCCGACAGCGTCGGGATGCGAACGTCGAGGATGGCGATGTGAAAGGCCTGTTCGGCGGCACGGGTCAGCGCCTGCTCGGCGGAGTCCGCGGCGGCCACCAGGTAACCCGCCATGCGCAATCCCTCGGCCAGCGTGGCCAGGGCGAGGCGGTCATCGTCGACGAGCAGCAGGCGGGGCGTGGGCATCGTGGCAGCCAGCAGGAAGTCGGCCACGCCTGCATGGGTACGACAGGCACCAGCCGTGCGACGAACCTGCGCCGCGGCAGCTTCAGGGCTTGCACACGCCGTGCGAGTCGGGCCGCGCGCCCGCCGGAGGGTCGGGCAGGTGCATCGAGTCGAGCGCGCCGCGGTGATGCTGCGGGAACGGAGTGCTCCCTCCAGCATAGCAGTTGGAGGCCAGCAGATAGGCGATCACGTCCGCGTACTGCGCCGGATCCAGCGAACCCGGGTTGTTGAAGGGCATGTTCTGGGTCACGATGGTGCGCAGCACGCCGAGGGTCCAGCCGTTCTTCTGCGCGGTGGAGAGGAAGTCGTGCCCGGCCAGCGCCGGCGCGGCGACCCCCTGCAGCTCGCTGCCATGGCAGCTCACGCAGAACTTCTGGTAGATCGGCTTGCCGGCCTGCGCCTGCGCGGCCGTGAACGGCGGCGCGGCCGCCGCGTGCAGCGCAACCGGCATCCAGCCCGCCGTGGCGGCGCCCGAATGCCACACCGCGGCCTCCATCCCCGGCGTCTGTGCGATGCGATACGAAACCTGCCGCAAGACGGGCGAGCGCGACGCCCGGTCCTGCCCGGCACTGCCGTGCCAGGACTGCGTCGCCGCGTGCGCCACGCATCGCGCCTGCGCGAGTTGCGCCGCCGGGGTGTAGAAAACCAGCATGTCTCCTGTCCTCCGCAACATGGTTCCACCGGGATTGCGCAGGGTCTGCACCTTCCCGTCGAGGCGCACCGCGCGCCACAGCCAGTAGCCGTCATGCACACCGTAGCCGGTGTGGCGCGGCGCAGCGCAGGCGTCGAGGCGCCGCGCCGCTGGCGGCACGCCCAGCTCCGTACTCGCCATCGCGCCCAGCAGTCCGCCGAGCACGTCGGGTTCGCTGCCGCGCCCGATCGCCACCTGCAGGTTGAGCAGCGCCTGCGAGACATCCACCTCGAAGCTGCTCAGCCCGCGCGCCTGCATCGCGTCGTCCAGACGCCCTTCGGCCGCCAGGGCGTTGGCCTGCACGCCGTGGATCGCGGGCACCCAGGGGGGCGAGCTCACGCGGTCGAGCAAGGCGTTCAGGCGGCCCTGCACGCCGGCGGGATCGAGGCCGGCTCCGGCCTGCGCGACATCGTCCTGCCCCTGCGCGCCGGCCAGCGCGTCGATCGCGCGTTGCGCGTCGCGCCGGTATTCGGCGGGGCCGCTGGACGTGGCCTCCTCCGCTGCGACGATCGCGGCCACCGCGGCCCGCAGATCCTTCAGCGCGGCCACCGCGAGCTCGTGGGGATCGGCCGCGGCGGGCGCCGCGGCATGCGCCGCGCGCGCGAGGGCGAACACCATCGCCCCCGCGCAGGCCGCCTTGCTCCAGGACGTCGTGGTCATCGGATCAGGCGCCCCCCCGGCTCACTTCTGCAGCGCGAACAGGGTCAGCTCGGTCTGCTGCGCCTTGGGCATGTCGGGCAGCTGCTGGTTGCCCGCCGGCCCCGAGGCCACCGCGAGCATCTCCTGCCCGTCCTGCTCGAAGGCCACCGGCGCGGCGATGATCGGCGCCCCGGTCTGGTACGACCACAGGGTCTTGCCGGTCTTCGCGTCCACCGCGACGAAGTCCCCGTCGAGCTTGCCGGTGAACACCAGCCCGGTCGACGTGGCCAGCGCACCGCCGGCCATCGGCAGCGCGGTGTGGTCACGCCACGCGAACACGCCGGTGTCGATGTCGATCGCGTTGAGCTGCCCGGTGTTGGGACCGACGAACTTCGGGAAGGCCCCGCCCAGGTAGAACTGGCCCGCGATGTAGGTCACGTCGCGGGTCGAGCGCCAGAATCCGCACTCGTTGCTGGTCGGCAGGTAGACCATGTCGGTCTGCGGATCGTAGGCACCGCCGTTGAACTCCACGCCGCCGTTGGTGTTCGGGCAGGCCACGTCGCCCTTGAGGTCCGGCTCGGTGTTCTGGCCGTATTGCATGCTCACGCGCAGATGGTTGACCACCTTGCCGGTGCGCGCGTCGAGCAGCCAGAAGTTGCCGCCCTTGTCCCCGTCGGCGACCAGGTGCATCGACTTGCCGTGCACCTTGCCTTCGAACAGGATCGGCGGCATCGTCGGATCCCAGTCGTGGGTGTCGTGGGCGATGAACTGGTGGTACCACAGCAGCCGCGGCTTGGCGCCGTGGATGTCGATGGCCAGCAGGCTGTCGCTGTACAGGTTGGAACCCTTGCGCACGCCGCCGTTGAAGTCCGGCTGCGGGTTGCCGGCGTTGGCGTAGAGCACGCCGTCATGCACGTCGATGGCCATCGGCGCCCAGATCGCGGCGCCGCCGCGCTTCCAGCTGTCGCCGCTCCAGGTATCGTGCCCGGGCTGGCCCGGACCCGGAACCGTCTGGAACTTCCACAAGCGCTTGCCCGTCGCCGGATCGAAGGCCGAGATGTTGCCGATGCCGCCCCAGTCGCCGTTGGACACGCCGAGCAGCAGTTCGGTCTTGCCGGTGCTCGGGTTGCGGTAGGGCAGCGGGTCCATGGTGTAGAAGGCGTTCGAGGGATCCGACACCTCCACCTTGTTCCACACCACCTTGCCGGTCTCGGCGTTCAGCGCGATCAGGTGCCCGTCCAGCGTGGCCAGGAACACCTTGCCGTCGAGCAGCGACACGCCGCGGTTGGCGGCGAAGGAGATCACGTGCGGACTGTCCTGGAACTCCCACTTCAGCTTGCCGGTCTTCACGTCCACCGCGTAGACATGGTCGTGCGCCGACGTGATGTAGGCCGTGCCGTGCCAGACGATGGCCGGCGCCTCGATCGGGCCGTTGTCCGAGATCTTGAAGGTCCACACCGGCTTGAGCTGCGCGACGTTGGCCGGCCCGACCTGGTCCAGCTTCACGTAGCGCTGGTTGTCGTAGCCCTTCGCGGGCAGGATCCAGTTCTGGTTGTCCGACGCGCTCGATGCGTACTGATGGATCGACGGCGTCGCGGACATGCCGGCCTGCGCGGGCACCGCGCTCTGCCATGCAAGGGCCAGCAGCGCGGCAGTGGCGCTGAGCGCCCAGCGGCATGCCGCCGCCTTGTTCTTCTGGGTCATGGATAGTCTCCTCGTGCAATCGCGATGAATGCGACTGGAGCGGCCAGTCGACGAACAGGACCTGCGTCGGCCGCCGGTCGGGGCGGCTTGTGCGCTTGCATGCGTCTACCGCAGGCGATTGCAGTGTAGGCAGGCAAAGGCTTTTCGCGCTGCGCGCCGCAGTGCAGCGCGAAACATCCCTTGCGGCGCCGCGCGCAGGCCGCAGCGGCCGGGAAAATGCCCGGAAAATCAACGCGAAGCGACAGACTCAACGAAATCCCGCGAGCCGCGCCAGGGTAACAGCCGGGTTATCCCTGGAAAAATCGATGCCATTCTGTAACCTGCTTTTCGCGCGGTTACACGAGAATCCCGGGATTTCCTCCGAGCCTTGAAAACATTATCAAGTGCTTATTCATTTATATAAAGCGACCATTTTCACCAGCGCGACGTCGATGCCTCACGACATCGGTTCGGCCCCGGCCGGCGAGTCGGCCCCGACGGCCCCCTCCTGCGCGCTGTGCGCACGCAGCCTGGCGTCGCCTTGCAGGATGTCCTCGAGTTCCGCCCCGGCCTGGCGCGACAGCGCGATCAGCGCGGCCTGGTCGTGGTACACGGCCTGCTGGCGCTCCAGCAGGCGCAGGTCGTGCTGCGCGAACACCGCCGCGAAGGCCTCGGCGTCCAGCCCCGGCTCCACCACCCGCAGCGCGCACTTGCCCATCTCGACGCTCGATCCCCAGGTCTCGCGCAGCACCTGCTTCACCCCCATCTCCCGCAGGCGCATCAGGTGGGTGCGGTTGCGCGCGCGGGCGATCAACGGGATGTCGGGGAAATGCATGCGCATCAGCTCGGCGATGCGCAGGCTCGCTTCCACGTCGTCCACCGCGAGCACGAACAGGCGCGCATGCTCGACCCCCGCCGCGCGCAGCAACTGCAGGCGACTGGCGTCTCCGTAGTAGATGCGGTTGCCGAAGCGCCGCACGAAGTCCACCTGCTCGGCGCTCGCGTCGAGCGCCGTGAACGGCACCCCCTGCGCGTTGAGCATGCGCCCCACCACCTGCCCCACGCGCCCGAAGCCGGCGATCAGCACCGGGCGCCCCGGCTCGTCGATCGGGCTGAACGGCGGCGCCGAGCGGCGCTGCAGCCACGGCCGCAGCAGCCTGTCGTGCGCGATCAGCAGCAGCGGGGCGAGCGCCAGGCTCACCGCCACCGCGGCGGTGAGCACGTCGGCCGTGTCCGGCGCGAGCAGGCTGCCGCGCGCGCTGGAGAACAGCACGAAGGCGAACTCGCCGCCGCAGGCCAGCAGCACCGCCAGCGGCCGCGCCACGTCGGACGCGGCGCCCACCGCGCGGCGCCCCACGTAGAGCGTCAGCGCCTTCAGCGCCACGATGCCCGCGCCGAGTCCGCCGATGAGCAGCGGGCGCGCCGCGAACAGGCCCAGCGGCATGCCCATGCCCACCGCGATGAAGAACAGGCCGAGCAGCAGGCTCTCGAAGGGTTCGATCGCCGCCTCCAGCTCGTGGCGGAACTCGGAATCGGCCAGCAGCACGCCGGCCAGGAAGGCGCCCAGCGAGGCCGACAGCCCCACCGCGCTCAGGCCCACGCCGATACCCACCGCGCCCAGCAGCGCGGCCGCGGCGAACAACTCGCGGTTGCCGCGACCGAAGCGCGCCACGTAGCGGAACATGGCCGCCAGCGCCGGGCGGCCGGCCACGGCCAGCAGCAGCAGCGCCGCCAGCGCCGCCCAGCCCGGGCGGCGGCCGTGCCCGCCGTAGACCGACAGCAGCGCCAGGATCGGGATCACGCTGACGTCCTGGAACAGCAGGATGGCGAAGGCCTCGCGCCCCTGCCGCGTCGTCAGTTCGCGGCGCTCGGCCAGCAGCGGCAGCACGTAGGCGGTGGACGACATGGCCAGCGCCACGCCCACCAGCGCCGCGCCCGGCAGCGGCAGGCCCAGCAGCGCGGCGACGGCCATGACCGGCACGGCCACGCCCGCCATCTGCAGCACGCCGAGCCCGAACACCTGACGGCGCAGCGCCCACAGGCGCGCGGGCTTGAGCTCCAGCCCGATGAGAAACATCAGCAGGGTCACGCCCAGCTCGGCCGTGTGCAGCACGGTGGCGGGCTGCGAGTCCACGCGCAGGCCGTAGGGGCCGACGGCGATGCCGGCGATCAGGTAGCCCAGCAGGGATCCCAGCCCCAGGCGCTTGAACAGGGGCACCAGCAGCACGGTTGCCGCGAGCAGCGTGAGAAAGGCGGTGGCGGACATGCGCGGATGGTAGGACGACGGCGTCGGCTCCATGCACCGGCGCCGTGCCCGGTGCCATGCCCGGCGAGCCCGAAACCGGCGCGGAGCTCAGCCGCCCGTCAGCGCCTGGAACACGTGCACCGTCGACCCCTCGCCCACCCGGTCCGACAGGGCCTGGCGGTCGACGACCACCTTGCCGTCGATGCTCAGCGCGACATGCCTGCGCACCGCGCCGTGCTCGTCGAGCACGTAATCGGTGAACCCCGGAGCGATGCGGTCGACCGCCCGCAGCACCTCGGCCACCGAGCCCGCCGGCACCACGATCGGGCGCTCCCGCAGCGTCGGCAGGAAGCGGTGCAGGTGCCGCGTGACTTCCACCGTCGGCATGGCACTCATCCGAAGCGGACCGAATACACCGGCGGGAAATGGCTGCCCAGGCAGCTCCAGGATTCGCCGCGGTCCTCGGACAGATAGACGTTGCCCGTCGTGCTGCCGAAGCACACGCGGTCTCCCTTGGCGTCGAGGCCGTGGCGCAGCACGATGTCGTAGGCGTGCTGCTGCGGCAGGCCCTTGCGCAGCACGCTCCACGACTTCCCGCCGTCGTCGGTGCGGGCCACGCACAGCCCGCCGCCGATGGCCATGCGCTGGGCATCGGCCTGCGCCGGCACCACCCAGGCCCGGCGACCGTCGCGCGCGTCCACCGCGATCGGGAACCCGAAGTGCACCCCGGCGTCGGGCTGGCTGACCCGGCTCCAGCTGTTCGCCCCGTCCTCGCTGTAGAACACCCCGCAGTGGTTCTGCTGCCACAGGTGGTCGGGTTGCGTCGCGCAGGCGGCGACGCAATGCGGATCGTGCCCCCACTCGGCCCGCGGGTCGGGCAGGTAGTCGTTGAGCATGCCGCGGTTGCGCCCCTGCCAGCTGCGGCCGCCGTCGGTGGTCTCCAGCACCCCGGCCGAGGACACGGCCACGTGCAGGTGCGCGGGATCCCGCGGGTCGACGATCACCGAATGGATCCCCGGCTCGAACACCCCGTAGTCGACGCTGGCCGGGGTTCCGAACCAGCGGTTGTCGCTGCTCGCGTCGCCGGCGAACAGGTCCCCGCCGCGGCTGGCGTGGTCCCACAGCGGGCGGTTCAGTTCCCAGGTGTCGCCGCCGTCGTCGCTGACGAACAGGCCTCCCGGGATGGTCCCCGCGTACATCCGGCCCGGCTGCGCGGCAGGCCCGAAGGCCAGGGTCCAGATCTTGTACACCGCGGCGTCCTTGTACTCCGGCTGCGAAGCCGGCGCCGCCGGATCGAAGTCCGGAGTCGGCAGGACCTTGACGATGTAGCGCGCGCCTGCCGGGTACTTCAACGACGACAGGTCCTGCCAGGTCTGCCCGCCGTCGCGCGAGCGCGACAGCTTCGGCCCCCAGTGGCCGTGGTCCAGCGAGGCCCACAGCGTGCCGTCGCGCGGATCGCGCAACGCATGGCACACGGGGATCCCGGCATGCAGGATCGGGCGGGCCCGCCAGCCCGCATCGAGGCGATCGACGATCACCGTACCCTTGCGCGTACCCAGGAGAATCATCTCGGCCATGGCTCGGGCCTCCGTTGCCGGCCCTGCCGCAGCGGCGGGGCCGGGATTCGCGCGATACGGGGGCGCCGCGCGGGCGCGCTTTCGGGGCATCGACGCCCCGCTGCCAACTGTAGCGGGGCGCGTCCGTAGCTGGCCAGCCCCCTCGGGCGGACCTCAGGGGGCCGCCCTGGCGCCTGCCTGGCTCAGCACCCAGCGCGCCAGGTCCCTGGCCTGCGCAGCCGTCAGCAGGTCCTGCGAACCGCCGTAGGCGGGCATCGGAACGAGGCCCCAGGTGCCGCTGTGCCCGTTGAGAATGGCCTGCTGCAGGGTGTGCACGGCGTCCGGCCGGCCCTGGTAGCGTCTGGCGATCTCCGCGTAGGACGGCCCCACCTTGGCGTGGTCCAGGGCGTGGCAGGCCAGACATCCCGAGGATCGCGCCAGATCGAGCATCTTCGTCGCGTCGACGCCTGCCGCATGGGCCTGGCCGCCGAGCAGCGCGGCGCCGACGAGCGCCGACGCAAGCAGTGGCCTGAGGGTGGATTTCATGGGGTGCCTCCGGGGCATCGAGGGCGAGGACATTCGCGCATCCATCGCTTGCCTTGCATCATCATCATCAGTCCTGGATCAACTGCCGCAAGTCATGCGCGATCAGCTTCGGCTGCGTCAGGTCCGAGCCGATCAGGATCCCCTTGCCCTGCTTGTCGAACACGTAGATCGAAGCGCTGTGATTGACCACGTAGTTTCCGTACTTGTCCTTCTCTCCGTAGCTGAAGGCCACGTGGTACAGCTTGGTCGCGGCGACGATCTGCGACATGGTTCCGCGGATCCCGACGGCCTGCGGGCTGAAGGCCTGGGTATAGGCCTTCAGGATCGGCAGCGTGTCGCGCGCCGGATCCACCGAGACGAACAGGATGCGCACGTCCTTGCCCAGCGCCCCGAGATCGCCGACCGCGGTGGCGAGGTGGGACATGGTCAGCGGACACACGTCCGGACAATGGGTGTATCCGAAGTACAGCACCACCACCTTGCCGCGGAAGTCGGCGGCGCGTACCGGCTTGCCGGTGTCGGCCGACACCATGTCGAACAGATGCAGTCTGGCCAGCACCGCGCTGACATTGCTCATGTCCCAATGCTGCTTCTTGCCGCAGCCGGCCAGCGACAGCGCGAGCAGCGCCGCGAGTCCGGCCGACAGCAACAAGCGCAGGAAGGAACCGGTTCGCACAGGATGTCTCATCATCAAGCCTCGGGTCGGGTGCCATGGGAGGGCCGCACGCCGACGCGCGCATCGTCGTCGGCGACGGCGGCATCCCGGCGCGGCCGCACGGCGCGCGCCGGGTGTGGCGCGTTCAGTGCTTGCCGCCGGACATGGGCATCGATCCCATGCCGCCGCCGGCGTCGGGCTTGCGCACGATGAAGCGGACTTCCAGGCTCTCGCCGCCGGCGAACTTCAGGGTCACCGGAACCTCATCTCCCGGCTTCACCGCGTGCCGAGGCTGCATCAGCATGATGTGGTAGGCGCCGGGCTTGAACGCAAAATCCCCGCCGGCCGGAATCGTGACGCGCGCGACCGGCAGCATCTGCATCGTGCCGTCCTTCATCACGCTGTGGTGCAGCATCACACGGCCGTAATCGGGGCTGGAGGCGCCGATCAGATCGACCGGCTTGGCGGAAGGGTTGTGCAGCTCCATGTAACCGCCCGCGGGAAGCCCCGCCGGCAGCCAGCGGATCCACGCATCGCGCGCCTGTACCGGCGCCGTGGATGCCGCGAAGGCGAAGCCGGGAACGGCCAGCGTGGCGCCGGCCAGCAGCGCCAGCCAGCGGCGGCGCGAGACGATGGAGGACATGTGTACGGGATTCATCGTGGGTTCCTCGAGGGAGGGTGTTCAGAAGGAATAGCCGAGACCCGCGGATGCGGTCCAGCGGGGAAACAATTGATAACCTTGCAGATGGCTGTAGGCCGGAACCTGCATGAAGCCGTAGGCGACGACTCCGCGCGCCAGCGCGACGCTCAGCCCCGGACTCAGGTACGCCACCGTTCCAGCCGTGTCGGTGGTGTCCGCCAGCGCGCCCTGGTCGGCGCTCTTGTGGCTCAGGTTGAGCTGCAACTGCGGCACCGAGTCCGGGTTCTTCTCGTAGCGCAGCCCGACGCTGAGGTTCTCCTGGTTGCCCGGCCGGTAGTCCTGCCCGGGCTGGTCCAGCCGGTGCATCACCGACGACTGGAACTGGCCGCTCGCGAAAGCGTCGAAGTTCTGGCTGACGGCCTGGTAGTAGTAGGCGCCGACGATCAGGTCGGTGCTGCCGTTGCCGGCCTGCAGGCTGGTGTCGAGCAGGTTGCCCGGGGAGGGCTGGCGCGCGTTCGGCCCGGTGGAGAAGGCAGTGGGGTCGTGGCCCGCCACCGCAGTGCCGGAGGCGTTCGGCCCGCCGTAATCGCCGGTCGGCAGCTTCACCCCGAGTTGCAGGCCCAGCGCGTGGGTCGCAAGCAGGCCCTGCCATGCGGCGATGAACTTGAGGTCGCCGATGCCGCTGACCGTGGCCCCGCTGAGATCCTGCGACGACAGCGGATCGGCCGCCGCGCCGTAGGTCGTATGGCTGCGGTCGATGTACGGCACCAGCAAGCTGAAGTTCCAATCGGCGTTCGGACTGTAGCCCAGTCCGAGGGTCCAGTAGCGGTTGATGGTGCGCTGCTCGACCTCCTGGTCGCCTCCGGCGTCGTTGATCGCCGCCACCTGCGCGGGCGCGACGGCCGAGCCGCCAGAGCGCAGCTGGCTCTGGTCGATGTAGTCGTATTGCAGGCTGAGGCGCCACCCGGCCGAGGCCGAGTAGCCCATCGCGGCATCCGACGACAGAGCGCAGCCACAGGTGGCGCAGGCGAATGCGCCGGCAGGGGCGGATGCGGCGCAGCACAGCGCCAGGACCCGTGCGAGCGCACGGTTGCAGGGATGCATGGCAGCAGACTTCCATGGCGAGACCGCGACCTCCCGCACGCTGGGGGAGGCGCAAACGCTGGTGGCGGTTCAGGTCGCACGGCGGCTTGGCTGCACCGCGTGCGACGGCGCTTCAGACCCGGGCCGGGGAAGCAGGAGGAGCGCGCGGCGGCGGGCGCCACGCGATGGGAGGCGCCGCGATGGGGGCACGATGCAGCGCGGACTCGAAACGCGCATGCTCGATCGCACCGAATGCGTAGTCCGCGGTCGAAGGAAGCGCGAACGCGACGATGCTGGCGGCCACCTGCGGATGGCTGGTGAAGCGCAGCACGATGCGCCGCGGCCAGCCCGTCCCCGATTTCGTCGGTCCCTGCGCCGTGCAGAAGGGCACGGTGATGGACTGGGATCGAGGTTGGGCCCAGGCCGCGAGCGGCGCGCACACGTACGCGGCCAGCAGCATCCAGACGAGGATGCCGCGGCTCGACGAACGCAGGCGTGCAGGCAGGTTCATGGATCCAGGGGCAAGGCCCGCCCATGATAACGAGACCGCCGCGCCCGCCCCCGCGGCCGCGGCGCCGGCCGCGCGAACCTTGCGCTGTCGCAATCCGGCCCGGCGTGGCGCAGCCGCTACGATGCCCGGCGCATCCTTGCCGAACGCCGATGAACACCCCCATGGACCCGCTCCCCCCGACTCGCCGAAGCTGCGCCCTGCCCGCGCGCCGGCGTGCCCTGCGGCGCACACTCGCATGGGCCCTGCTCGGCGCGTCCGCCCGGCCGGCCGGTGCCGACGCCGTCCTGCGCCGCGGCGCCATGGCACCGCCGCTGGTGCTGCACACCCTCGACGGACGCAGCATCGCCACCCGCGATCTGCTGGGCAAGGTCGTGATCGCGAGCTTCTGGGCCACATGGTGCGGACCCTGCCGCGACGAACTTCCGCTGCTGTCGGCCTTCTACCGGGCACACCGCCGGCAAGGTCTCGAAGTGCTGGGATTCAGCCTCGACGGGCAGGATGCACTGCCCGCCGTGCGCGGCGTGGCCGCGACGCTGGATTTCCCGGTCGGGCTGCTGGGCGGCGCCTACGCCGGGGCCTACGGGCGGATCTGGCGCATCCCCGTGAGCTTCACCATCGACCGTCGTGGCCTGCTGGCCGACAACGGCTGGGACGACGCCCACCCTGCCTGGACCGCCGGGCGCCTGCAGCGCATCGTGCTGCCCCTGCTGAAGGCCTGAGCGCGGCGGGGCACCCGCCCGCTGCCGCGCGATCAGGCCGGCAGCTGCATGCCGCCGAGGCGCCCGCGCAGCGCGTCGATGGTCGACGCCTCGCCGCGCACGCGGAACACGGCGCCCGCCTCGTCCGCGGTCTCGGCCAGCACCTCGCAATCGGCGTAGATCTCGCGGCGCAGCTGCTGCGCCGACCACGGCAGCCGCAGCTCGGCCTCGACCAGGTCCTGCTGGAACCAGTCCACGATGACCTGGCGCAGCGCGGCGACGTCGTCGGCGTTGCGTGCGCTCATCACGATGCACGACGGGTACCTGGCGCGCATGTCGCGTTCGAAGTCGCGCTGCGCCTGCGCGTCGCCGACGTGGTCGATCTTGTTGAACACGCGAATACGCGGCACGTCCTGCGCACCGATCTCCTCCAGCACCTGGTCGGTGACCTCGCGCTGGCGCTCGAAGCCGGGATCGCTGGCGTCGATCACGTGCAGCAGCAGCGACGCGTCCAGCGCCTCGTCCAGCGTGGAGCGGAAGGATTCGACCAGCCCGTGCGGCAGGTTCTTGATGAAGCCGACCGTGTCGCTGACCAGCACGCGCGGCACGCTCTCGGGATGCAGCACGCGCACCGTGGTGTCGAGGGTGGCGAACAGCTTGTTCGCCACCAGCACCTCGCTGCCGGTGAGGGCGCGCATCAAGGTCGACTTGCCCGCGTTGGTGTAGCCCACCAGGGCCACCGTCGCCACGCCCTGCCCCTGCTGGCGGCGCGCGCGCCGGGTCTGGCGCTCGTTGCCCATGGCGTCGATCTCCGCCTGCAGTTCGGCGATGCGGTCGCGGATCTTGCGTCGATCCAGTTCGGTGTGGGACTCGCCCGCGCCGCGTCCGCCGGTGCCGCTGCGCTGGCGGCCCTGCGGACCGGCCAGCTTGGCCGCTTCGCGCAGGCGCGGAGCCATGTAGCCCAGGCGCGCGATCTCCACCTGGGCGCGTGCCGCGCGCGAACGCGCATGGCGGTGGAAGATCTCGAGGATGACCATCGTGCGATCCATCACTTCGCAGCCCACCGCCTTCTCGAGGTTGCGCGCCTGGGAGGGCGAGATCTCGTGGTCGATCAGCAGGAACTGGATTCCGTCGAGATCCGGATTCGTCGCGTGCCCCGGCCGCTCGTCGTGCCCGGAAGGGGCGTGGCTGTCGACGTATTCGCGCAGCTCGTCGCGCTTGCCCGCTCCCAGATAGGCGTTGGTGTCGAAACTGGCGCGCTTCTGGGTGAAGGTCTGCACCACCCGGTAGCCGAGGGTCTTGGCCAGTTCGCGCAGCTCGGCCAGCGAGGACTCGAAGTCCCCGTCGCTCACATCGGGCAACTGCACGGCGGCGACGATGGCGTCGAGCGGCTGGTCCTGGGGGTCTGGCTGCATGGAATCCGGCTGAGGCTGCAAGGGGGCGCATTGTCCCACAGGCCACGCTGCGGCGTCGGCGCGCGCCGCGCAGCGATGCTCATTCACCAGGCACCCGCGCGCCCGGGCCGGCATCGCCCTGCGCAGGCGCGCCGGCGCCTTGTCGATCGACCAGACGCCGGAAATCGTCGATCGCCAGCGGCGCACCGAAATGAAAACCCTGGAACACGTCGCAGCCGTGCTGCATCAGAAACGTCCACTGGGCCCGCGTCTCGACGCCTTCGGCCACCACCGTCAGGCCCAGCCCCTTGCCCATCGCGATGATGGTCTGGGCGACCAAGGCATCCTGGTGATCCAGCGGAAGCTCGTCGACGAAGGACTTGTCGATCTTGAGTTGATCCAGCGGCAAACGGGTCAGGTACGACAGCGACGAACTGCCCGTGCCGAAATCGTCCAGCGAGAACGAGATGGCGCTGCCCCTGAGCGCCTGCATCTTCTCGAAGGCATCGCCCACGTTCTCCAGCACCGTGCTCTCGGTGAGTTCGATCTTGAGGTTCCGGGGCTCGGCCCCGGCCGCCTTCAGCGACGCCAGGACCCTGGTGATGAAGTCGTCCTGCGCGAACTGTCGGGCGCTGACGTTGACGGCCAGCACCAGCTCGCGGGTGGCGTCCTCCGCGCCCCACGCCGCGATCTGCGCGCACGCGGCATCCAGCACCCACCGCCCCAGCGGGACGATGAGCCCGGTCTCCTCCGCCAGCCCGATGAACTCACCGGGAAGAAGCAGCCCGCGCGTCGGGTGATTCCAGCGCACGAGGGCCTCGGCACCGACGAGCCGGCCTTCGCGGTCGTACTGGGGCTGGTAGTGCAGCACCAACTCGCCCCGGGCGATCGCGACCCTGAGCTCGGCCTCCAGGGTCGTGCGCCGGGCCAGCTCGACCTGCATGTTCTGCTCGAAAAAGCGCAGTGCGTTGCGCCCGTCCTGCTTCGCGCGGTACATCGCCAGGTCGGCGTGCATCAGGATGGATTCGGTGGAATCGGTGCCGCCCTTGAACAGCGTCGCGCCGATGCTCGCCGTGCAGTAGAAGGCCTGGCTGTCCAGCTCGTAGACCTCGGCCATGCTGGTGCGCAACTTCTCGGCGACCCGGCCGGCCCGCGTTCCGGCGACCTGCGGGTTGTCGCCCAGGTCCTCCAGCACGACGACGAATTCGTCGCCGCCGAAGCGCGCCACCGTGTCCCCCTCGCGAATCGCCAGCTTCAGACGCTGCGCGGCCCGGACCAGCAACTGATCCCCGGCATGGTGGCCGATGGTGTCGTTGACCTTCTTGAAATTGTCGAGGTCGACGAACAACAGCGCGCAATAGCCCTGGCTGCGGGCGCTCCACGACAGCGCATGCTCCAGGCGGTCGTGGAGCAGCATGCGATTGGGCAGATCGGTCAAGGCGTCGAAATACGCCAGGTGCTCGGCCTTCGATTCGGCTTCGCGCTGCTGCGTGACGTCCGCGATCGAACCCACGTAATGCGTCACCTGGCCGCCCGGGTCCTTGACCGCCGAGATCGCCAGGCGCTCGGTGTACAGCTCGCCGCCCTTGCGGCGATTGACCAGTTCGCCCTGCCAGTAGCCGTCGCGGCCGATGCCTGCCCACATCCGGGCATAGAACCTCTCGTCCTGGAGCCCGGAGTGAAGCAGCGCCGGCGTCTTCCCGATGACCTCCTCCTCGTCGTAGCCGGTGATGCGGGTGAAGGCCCGGTTGACCCGTTGCAGGCGCCCGCGCGAATCGGTCACCATGATTCCGTCCTGGGATTCGAAGGCGATCGCGGCGATGCGCAGGTCCTCTTGCGCCTTGCGGCGCTCCGTGAGGTCGAAGGCGCACGCAACCCGCATGCTCGCCTGGCCGTCCGCGTCGCTGGTGACGGTCAGGTCCACCCAGACCGGGAACGTGGTCCCGTCCTTGCAGACATGCTGCGACTCGAAGGTCACCTGCGTGTTGCTGTCGACGCCCAGTCTCCGATCGTGGTACGCGGGCGTGTAGCCCGGTGCGAACAACTGGTCGACCATCATGCCGCGCATCTCGGCCACGGTGTAGCCGCGTCGGGCCGCGAAGGCGGGGTTGACGTCCACCAGGCGGTTGCTGCGGGCATCGCTGATCGCGAAGCACAGCCCGCTGTTCTCGAAGGCCTCCAGCCACAGTTGCGCCTTGGCCTGCGCCTCGGCGCGCTCGGTGATGTCCTGGAGGGTTCCGCGCATCCTGATCGGTCTGCCGGCGGCGTCGAGATCGAGTCTTCCGCGTCCGTGCACCCAGCGCCGCGCGCCATCGCCCGGTCGGACGATGCGGTATTCGCGGTCGAACATCTGCCGCCGGCCGAGAACCTCCTGCGCGAAATACCCGTCCATCGCGCGCCTGTCCTCGGGCGCAACCAGCGCGGCCCATGCCGCGACGCTGCGCTCGCCCGCGCCCTCGACGCCCAGGATCCGATCCAGTCCGTCCGAACTCTCCCAGACCCCCTGCTCGAGGTCCAGCACGAAACTGCCTATGCGCGCCATCTCCTGGGCCTCGCGCAAGGCCTCGAGCGTGTGGGCGACCTTCTCCTTGGCCGCCTCTCGCTCCGTGATGTCGCGCGAAATGCCGAACATGCCCGCGACACGCCCTTCGGCATCATGCAACGGGCCCTTCGTGACGAGATAGACGACTTCCCCGTCCGCGGTCGACAGACGCTCGATGGTGCGCAGCACCTCGTCCCGCTCCATCACCGTGCGGTCGTTCGCCGCGATCAACGCCGCCTGCTCCGGCGGAAAGACGGCCTCATCGCCCTGACCGAGAATGTCCCCCGCGTTCCTGCCGGTCACGCGCACCACCTCGCGGTTCACCAGGGTATAGCGCCCGCCGCGATCCTTCGCGAAGATGGCATCCGGCGAGTTGTCCAGCAACTCGGCGATCCGTCGCTGCCTGTTCTCGCTGATCAGGGTTGCCTGCCGGGCCGCCCGGGCCGACCGCTCCGTGGTCGCGGCATGCCGCCGGGCCAGCGCATACAGCATCCACGTCGTGCAGGCGACGAACACGAGGCCCTTGGCGGACTCGGCCTGCCGCAGCGCGGCGGGATCGCGAAACAGCGCGCCGATCAGCACATCCGAGAACAGGTACCAGGCCAGCGCGACGAGCGCATAGAGCCCCGCGATGCGCAGCGGATAGTCGGTGCGGCGGCCTGCGTCGGCACGCTCCAGTCCGCCCCGATGATCCTGCTCCCTCGTCGACATCACCCCCTCCATCGTCCGCTGCCGGCACGCGCGTTCGGCGCCTTCCGTGGTGTGCCGCCTCCCTGTGCCACGGCATGATGGATAGTCTAGGGAGCGCACCCAAATTCGACTGCCAAGTATTTGGCAATTTGCTGAATCGCTTCGTCGAAGCTGCTGTTCATTGCCTGATTGCCGAATTTCGATGAGGGCGAAGCCCGACGCCCGGGCCGCACACGGCGCTTGAAGCAGGTCGGGTCCCGTTCGCGAGGGCCTCGACGGTCAGGCTGCGCCCGGCTACATGCGCGCGGCCAGTGCCAGCAATTCGCGCGCGCGCTCGCCGAGTTGCCGGTAGCGGCGCATCGGCAGGCGCAGATCGAGCTCGTGGTGGCGCGCCATGTCGGCCAGCAGCACGCGCTGCTCGCGAACCAGCTCGCGCGCCGCGGGAACCTCGCGCAGCGCCGAGTCCAGCTCGGCGTGCATCGATTCGCCAGGACGGAAGAAGCGCAGGTGCGATGGCGCGTTCTGCAGCAGGCCGAGGATGTGCGAGTCCAGGTTCAGGTGCCGCGTATAGGCCAGCGCCAGCGCCGGACCCGCGGCTGCCGGGCGCCAGTGCCGGAGCCGGGCCAGCAGCTGGGGCAGCTTCGCCGCCGGCACCGCGCGCGCGATGCCCCACCCCTGCACCTGGCGAATGCCCAGCGCACGCAGGATCTCGATGACCTGCGCGTTCTCGGCCCCCTCGGCGACCAGCTGCACGTGCAGCCCGTGGGCGAGTTCGTGCACGCTTCGCACGAAGGCGATGTCCTGCAGGTTGCGCGCGATCTCGCGCACGAAAGCCTGGTCGAGCTTGATCTCGTCGATCGGCAACCCACGCAGGCGCAGCAGGCTGGAATGTCCCGTGCCGAGGTCGTCGATGGCCAGGCGCACTCCCATGGCGCGCAGCAGCGTGAGCTGGCGAAGCGCGGCATCGCGGCTGAGCAGCTCGCCGCGCTCGAGGATTTCCAGCGTGAGCCGGCTCGGATGCAGGCCGTGACGCTGCAGGGACGCCGCGACGCGCCTGGCAAGGTCCGGCTCGCCCAGCGAACGCGGCTCCACGTTCACCGACACGCCCAGACCCGCCAGCCCCTGCAGCTCCCACTGCGCCAGCTGGTGCAACGAGGCGTCGAGCACGCCGTCCAGCAGGCGCCGGTGCTGGCGCGAGTCGAGCTGAGCGAGGAATTGCGCCGGCGCCAGCAGCTGTCCGTCGCGGCGCAGGCGCGCCAGGCTTTCCAGGCGCACGACCTGGCCGCGTTCGACATCGAACACCGGCTGGTAGTGCAGTTCCAGGTCTCCGGGCAGCTCCGCCTCGGCGGGCGCCCCGAACTCCGCGGGAGGCTGCGAGAACACGCGCCAGGCGGACTGCTCGGGACGATACCGGCCCTTGGCCAGGTACATGGCCCGATCGGCGTCGCGCAGCAGCGACTCGGCGTCGGACGAGGCGCCGCCGGCCCACGCGGCGCCTATGCTGGCCGGGCATTCCACGGCCATCCCGCCGCGCAGGCGGTAGGGGCGATTCAGGCCCGCGCTGAGCCGGTCCAGCAAGGCATGCAACTCGTGCTCGCCGTGCACCTCGGCGAACACCACGGCGAACTCGTCGCCGCCCAGGCGGGCCACGAAGTCGGTTTCGCGCACCGCGCCGCGCAAGCGTTCGGCGAACATGCCGAGCACGGCATCTCCCTGTTCGTGCCCGTGCAGGTCGTTCACGGGCTTGAAGCCGTCGAGGTCGAGCCAGGCCACGGCGAGCGGGGCGCCGGGCGATTGCTGGCGCAGCATGGTTTCGAGATGTCCCAGCAGATAGCGCCGGTTCGGCAGCCCCGTCAGGGCGTCGTGCCGCGCCTGCTGCTGCAGGCTCAGTTCCAGGTGCTGGCGGTGCAGGGCCCAGTACAGCAGGTCGGCCACCATCGCCACCACCGCCAGTTGCGCGGCGTCGGGCGCGGGCTCGGGACTGCGGTCGAACCAGGCCAGCGCGATGACGCCGCGACGGTCGTCCGACGGGCCGACCGGCACCGTCAGGTTGGCAGCCAGGCCGCAGCGCACGAACTCGGGCATGGCATGTTCGCTGTTCGGGTAATCGGCGGTGAACACCGGCTCGCCGCAGCGCAACGCAAGACCCGCCGTTCCCTGGCCGATCTCGAAGCGGTAGCCCGCCGCCAGCCGCCGGTAGTCCTCCGGAAGGCCCTGGAAGAAGCGATAGCGCAGGTGGGCCGGACCGTCGAGTTCGATCATCGCCGCGCCATCGGCGTGCAGCACGCGCGCCGCTTCCGCCGCAGCCAGCTCGAAGAAGCGCTCGAGATCGCGCTGCGCGGCCAGGCGCCGGATGACCTCGATGCCGACCTGTGCGCGGGGGTCGGCACCATCGCTCGAAAGGGGGTGTACGTCCAGTTGTCGCATGCGCAGCCTTGGTGTGACAAAGAGCCGCAGCAAGGCGCGTGCCAGTTGCCATGCAGCCGCCCATGCCGCGGACGCACGGTGCTGGGGAACCCCGCACCGCGGACGCGCATTCGCGCCGCCACGAGGCCCGTTCGTGGTGCACGCGGGCGCACGCCTGGCGTGCCCCGCACGCACCCGCCAGCGCCCGCGCCTGCGGGCCATCGCGCGCACGGGCAGCGCTGGCGCAGCTTCAGTCGATCGCCACGCCGTCCTCGAAGACGCCGCCGCTGGGTCCGTCGGGCGGCAGGTTCACGCCCCACAGCAGGCTGGCCGCGCCCTGCTGCACCGAGCGCGGCGCGCCGGGCCCGCCCATGTCGGTGCGCACCCAGCCGGGACTGATCGCGTTGACCAGGATGCCGCGGGGTTTCAGCCGCGCGGCGTACACCCGCGCCAGCGCGGTGACCGCGGCCTTGCTCGCGCCGTAGCCGCCGGGCGCTTCCTGCGCCAGGCGCGCGATGTCGTCGAGCGAAAGCCCCGGCGCGCACAGGCGTTGCGCCAGCTTTCGCGGCTGCGCCGACATCCTGCCCAGTCCGCTGCCGACCATGACCACGCGCGCGCCGGGTGCGAGCAGGGATTCGAGCGCCTGCGTCAGCAGCAGCGGACCCCGCACGTTGACGTCCCAGACGAGGCGCGCCGGGGCCTCGTAGACCCCGGCGTTGTTGACCAGCGCGTCGAGCCGCCAATTCCCGGCCTGCAGGCGCCGCGCCAGCGCGGCGATCGAGTCGGGGTCCGCCATGTCCACGCGTTCGGCCTGCGTGCCGGGCGGCGCGGCGGCGGTGTCGCGCACCGCGGCCAGCACCTGCCAGCCCTGCGCGACGAGGGTGCGCGCCAGCTCGCGGCCGATGCCGCGGCTGGCTCCGGTGATCAGCGCGGTCGGCTTGTTCATCGCTCGTGCTCCATCGCGGGGTCTGCCAGCGGACATTGTCCCTCGGACCGCGCTGTGCGGATCGCACCCAGGCCATTCCACATTCCACATACCATCGACACGGAGCGACTTCCGCGACACCGCAGGGCCCAGGCATGCGACGTCGGCACCAGGCCGAACGCGAGGAGGCCGCCCTGCCCGCGGATGCACCCGATGGCCGGCAGCCCCGGCCGAACCGAACATGGACCCCGCCACCGCCGCCTACTACGAGCAGCACGCCGCCGAGGTCGCCGCGCGCTACGAACGGGTGGCGAGCCCGCTCGCGCGGCATTTTGGGGCGGCGTTCGCGGCGGGCGGCCGGGTGCTCGACGTCGGCTGCGGCTCGGGGCGCGACCTCGCGGCGCTGCGTGCGGCGGGCTTCGAGGCCTTCGGCGTCGAGCCGGTCGAGGCGCTGCGCGCGCAGGCCCTGCGCCGGCACCCCGAACTCGACGGGCGCATCGCCACGGCCGCGCTGCCCGATCTCGGCCAGCCCTTCGGCGGCGGCTTCGACGGCGTGCTGTGCAGCGCCGTGCTGATGCACCTTGCGCAACACGATCTGTTCGACGCGGCCCTGGCGCTGCATGCCGTGCTGCGCCCGCGCGGGCGCCTGCTGGTGTCGATACCGCTGACGCGCGGCGACGCGCTGCAGCAGCATCGCGACGCCGGCGCAAGGCTGTTCACGCCGCTGGCCGCGAAGGACCTGCAGGGCCTGTTCGAGCGCATCGGTCTGCAGGCCATCGGGCGCTGGGACGAGGACGATGCCCTGCAGCGCTGCGGCACGCGCTGGTCCACCCTGCTGTTCGAGCGACGGGGGGCCGGCTTGCCGCCGCCGGGCCCGGCGCGGAGTCGGCGCTGATCGTCGCGGCCGTCGGGCTCGCGCCGTGCGGCAAGCTGGCGGTGCTGCGCTCGACGCGGCGTACGCTGCGGCAATCCGCAGCCCCGGAGGAGCGTCTCCATGCGACGTCTGCTGTTGCCCCTGCTGCCGGCCAGCCTGGCCTTGTCCGCCTGCGCCGGCCTGCCTGCCGGCCAAGCCCCCACCGCCGAGAACACCGCCAGGCTCCCCGTGGTGCGCATCGGCGAGCCGCTGCCCGCCGGCCATGCCTATGTGCTGTACTTTCCGGCCGGCACGCCGCTGTCCATCCGCACGGTGGTCGACGGCAGCGCCTTCGCCCAGGGCGGAACATCCACCTTGCACGTGGTGCTCAAACAGGGCATCTACGGCTATCGGCAGTACGCCAGCCTGGACCGCAAGCACTGGATACCCTGGCAGCAGATGCTGAGCACCCGCGTGCGAATGCACATTCCCGGACAAGATGGCAAGGACGCCGCCCTGTTGCACTTGCAGGTGGATGCGCGCTGAGCTTCGAGCGCGCGGTGCGCCGGCGAGGCCGAGCTGCCGGCCGGACGGCGGCGCGAAGCGCTCGGGCGCGCAACCGCGGGCCTGCGCGTCATCCGGGAACGCGTTCCCTCCCTCAGTTCGGCTGCGGCAGCTCGAGGGCCCGCATGAGCGCCATCGTGTCGTTGAGCTGCAGGGATTGATGGCCTTCACTGCAGGTCCGATGGGTCAGCTCCTTGCCGTCCCTGGTCACGGAAATGAACGACACGTCCCGCAATGGGTCCACCAGCGCGTAGGTGGATTGGCCGATCGTGAACTCGACCTCCGCATCGCCGTTGGCGGAGCACATGTAGGAGAACACCGACCTGGGCGCCCGCATGGGTTCGGGGTAGCGCAGCACGATCCTGCCGCGTCGATCCCGAACCCGATACTGGATCGTGATGGGATCGCTCAAGGCGCCCCTTTGCGCGCATAGGGAATAGGTCCTGCGCTGGGCCGTACAGGTCCACAGGGTCACCTCGGCAGACCCGCACAGCGGGCTCGACGGGAAATCCGACGGATCCTTCACCCAGCTGCCGGCCGCATGCGCTGCACGCGCCGAGCAGGCGGCCGACGCCAGCAGCGCCGCAATCCGGATGAATCGCGAAAGCGCCGTGATTGCGTGGGGACTTTTCATGGGGTGACGGGCTGATGTCCGGGGGCCACGGCAAAGGACGGGGGTCGTGCCGCCCCTACGCCTTGGGGCGATGCACCGCGCAGAGCTTGTTGCCGTCCGGGTCGCGCACGTAGGCGAGATACAGAACACCCGCGGGACCCGTGCGCGGGCCGGGCGGCTCTTCGATGGATGTGCCCCCGTTCGCGACGGCGACGTCGTGGAACTCGCGCACCTGTTCGGGCGAGTTGCACTTGAAGCCGATGGTGCCTCCATTGCCGACCGTGGCAGGACGACCGTCGATGGGTTCGCTCACGCCGAAGGAGGAACCGTCATGCCGGTAGAACAGGCGTCGCTGGCCGGTCTTGTTCGTGTTCTCGATCACGGCTCCCGCGCCGAGGACATGAAGGACGGCGTCATAGAAGCGCCTGGATCGCTCGATGTCGTTTGTGCCGAGCAAGACGTGACTGAACACGATGAGTCTCCTGGAGGGATGGATGTCGAAACAGGCCAGGGAGCGGCTTCCCGTGCCATCTGACGTGACACTCGGCGGCTGCCCGATCCATGGCAACGCACGCAGAAAGGTAGCAGCCTCTGGCCATCGATGCCTCGCAGGCCCGCCGAGAGGCGAGGCCTCCCGTCGAGCGAAGCGCGGTCGATGACTGCTCGGGCCGACTGGCGGCCGATGCGCTCGCCCTTCCCCGCCCCCAGCCGCCCCAAAGCCCGCGTGGCGTGAACCACTCGGGCCTTGCGGCGTCAGCCGCTCCAGCACGACCCCGTCATGCGACGCGCTGTCGCCAGGCAGGGTCAACGCGCGTCGCGCCAGGATGCACGCTCCTGGACGCAGCCGTGGCCTCTTCGTGAAGCCAAGCTGCTCCCCGCGTCCTGGCCGCAACGCTTCTACATCGAGGTTTGGCAGGAATCCGCTGGGCAAGGCTGGCCCCATCAAGCGCAAGCCCATGACACGATCAACTATATCCATTCTGGTATAGTCGTCACCCATGAAGCTGCTCCGCTTCGTGGGCGATTCTCTCAAGGCCCTGCGCGCTTTCCCGAGCGATGCCCGGCAGGACGCCGGCTTCCAGCTGGACCGCGTGCAACGAGGGGAACAGCCGGATGACTTCAAGGCCATGCCTTCCATCGGCCCGGGCGTGGAGGAGCTTCGAATCCGGGAGCCTGCGGGCACCTACCGCGTGATCTACACGGCACGACTGGACGACGCGGTGTATGTGTGCTGCATGCTTTCCAGAAAAAGACCCGAGCGACCTCCAGGGAGGACGTCGCGTTGGCTCGAAAGCGTTTCCGGGACATCATCGGGAGGACACCTTGAGCACGCAAACGCATAGCTACAAGAGCGTCTGGGACGCCATTGCGGACACGCCGGAGCAGGCGGCCAACCTGCGCGCTCGCAGTGATCTCATGCGCGCCATTGCACAGATCGTGGCCAGCCACGGATGGACCCAGGCGGATGCCGCGCAACGTTGCGGCATCACCCAGCCGCGCATGAACGATCTGCTACGCGGGCGGCTGTCACGCTTCTCGCTCGACGCCTTGGTGAACATCGCCGCGGCATTGGGGCAGCGCGTGCATCTCGAACTCGAACCTGCCTGAGCACCACCGCGGATCCCCGCACGGCGCCGGCGCGCCACGGCAGCTCCGATCCTCATCGTCTGGGCCCGAGCCAAGCTCCAGACGCAAGAAACCCGAGTGGCGTGAACCACTCGGGCCTTGAAACTGGCGCCCCCTGGATCTGCTCACTCTCACCACGAGTTGGCGCAAGGTGCGAGTTGGAAGGTCGTGCTCGCGTTGAAGCCGGTTCGGCAGCGCCGACGACTCCACACGCGAAACCAGGCTTACACCGACGTCGCATGCTGACGAATTGCGGCCAGGAACTGGGCTCCGATGCGGTCCTTGGCCAGTTCAGTGTCGTAGTGCGCCTGCAAGTTCATCCAGCTCTGCGCATCGGTCCCGAAGTACGCCGCCAGGCGCACGGCCGTGTCAGCCGTGATCGCACGCTGGCCCTTGACGATCTCATGGATGCGCCGCGGCGGCACGCCAATGGCCTTGGCCAGTGCGTATGGGGTCAAGCCCATGGGCGTGAGCCACTCCTCGAGCAGGATTTCACCGGGGGTCGACAGCGGAACTTCGCGTGGCATGATCATCTCCTGCAGGAATCGGTGGTAGTCGACGATCTCGACCTCGGACGCGTGGCCCGCCGCGTAGCGAAAGCAGACGCGCCACTGATCGTTGATACGGATGCTGAGCTGAGCACGACGATCGCCCTTGAGCGCTTCGAGCCGATTGCTCGGCGGAATGCGGAGGAATTCCAGATCACCGGCCGCATGGATCTGCTGGAGCTTGCTCATCGCAATGCGCGCGATCCTGGCAGTGCCCCCACGGTCGTCATGGAACTCGTGAACGGTCGTGCGCCTCCAATTGCGTTTTGGGAGCGCGATTCACTCCAGGAATCCTGCCATGGAACGGAAAACCATCCTGACCGGCATCACACCGTCCGGCACGCCGCACCTCGGCAACTACATCGGCATGATCAAGCCGGCGGTCGCCATGAGCGCCGAGGATGGTCGGAAGATCTTCTACTTCATCTCGGATCTGCACGCGCTGGTCAAGTGCCACAACGCCGAGCGCGTCGAGCGATTCACCCTGGAAATCGCCGCCGCATGGCTCGCCCTCGGGCTCGACCCGCAGCGTGTCCTGTTCTATCGCCAATCGAGGATTCCCGAAATCGCCGAGCTGCACTGGATCCTCAGTTGCGTCGCTCCGAAGGGGCTGCTCAACCGCGCGCATGCCTACAAGGCCCTTCGCGACCAGAACACGGCCGGCGGCGTGGACGCGGACACCGATGTTTCACTGGGCCTGTTCGCGTATCCCGTGCTGATGGCGGCCGACATCCTGCTGTTCGACGCGGACTACGTTCCGGTCGGCAAGGATCAGATCCAGCATGTGGAAATCGCTCGCGACATCGCGGGTTCCTTCAACGCCCGCTACGGGGTGCATTTCCGTCTTCCCCGCGCGATGGTCGGCGACGCGCAGAGCCTTCCGGGGCTGGACGGGCGAAAGATGAGCAAGAGCTACGGCAACACGATTCCGATCTTTGGCCCGGTCGACGAGTTGCGGCGTTCCATCCGCAAGATCAAGACCAATTCTCTGCCCCCGGGAGAACCGAAGGACTGGCAACAATGCACCTTATTCGAGCTCTACCGAGGCTTCGCCGACGCCGACGAGATCGCTTCGATGGTGCGCCGTTACGAGGCCGGCATCGGCTGGGGTGAAATGAAGGACATCCTGGTCGACACCATCGAACGGCACCTGGCCGGTCCCAGGAGCCTGTACCAGGGCTACCTGGACCATCCGCAGCACATCGAAGCCATTCTGGAACAGGGAGAGGAGCGGGTTCGCGCCATCGCGCACGCGCGCATCCAGGAAATCAGGCGAGCGGTCGGCTTGCGCAGCCCCGCCCACGCCCCCGCGCCCCACGAGCCCCACGAGCCCCAGCAGCAGGCATAGCCGCGCCACGCTTCGGTCGGCTAACGTCCGTGTCGGCAGCATCATGTCGACCAGACGCCAAAAAGCCCGAGTGGCGTGAACCACTCGGGCCTTGAAACTGGCGTCCCCTGGATCTGCACTCACTCACCACGAGCTGGCGCGTCACGTGCCTCGCTGGACGGGGGAAGTCGCCGTGAAGCCGCCCCGAACACGTGTCGCTGACCTCCGGCCTGCCCTCACCGGCTCGCGGGTCCCTTCGCATCCAGCCTGTCCAGAATGGCCAGGGCTTGGCCCATGTCACCGCGCGCGGCCAAAGCCTTGAAACGCACTTCCACATCGGCGGCCGTGATGGCCTGAATGCTCAGTTCCTCGATGAGCTTGTTCACACTCAGCTTGCGCGAGCGGGCCAGGGTCTTCAGTCGTTCGGCCGTGTCGTCCGGCAGTCGAATCGTGAGGGTGCTCATGGGTAGCGCTCCAGGAATTGGGCCGGTGTCAGGACCTCCAGGGTCTGCCACCGCAACTCTCCGCGGCCTACATCGCGGACGTTGTGCGTGACGACCGCCTGCGCTCCGGCCGCGAACGCAAGCTCGATCAGATGCTTGTCCGCCTCGTCGGGCCGGCCGACGTCGCGTTGGAAGTCGAGCACGGTCTGCTGACGGCCGACCGACGTCATTCGCAAAGCCCGCTTCAAGATGTCAACCACGGCTGACGACGCGGCATCTGTCCACTATAGTGGACAGATGCTGTCGATCCGCCAGACGACCGAATACTCGGATCGGTTCGAGAGCCTGCATGATCGACAGGCACGGGCTCGCATCGATGTGCGCATGCGGCGCCTCGGCATGGGCAAGCCTGGCCAACACCGAG
>JAKAXL010000120.1 GCA_021816585.1 Pseudomonadota bacterium
AACAACAACGGCAGCCTGGAGCTGCAGACTGCCGCCTATGGCAGTTCGCAGAGCTTCAGCGTGGTGTCGAACCAGGCCGCCGGCTCCGGCAGCACCGGGATCGGGACCACACTGCTCAGCGCCACCGGCACCGATGTGGTCGGCAGCATCAACGGACAGGCGGCCAGCGGGTCCGGCCAGACCCTCACGGTCACTGGCCCGGGTCCCGCGCTGGGCCTGCAAATCAGCGTGACCGGACCCTCGGCGGGCAACATCGGCTCGATCACGGTGAGCCAGGGCATCTACCAGCCGATGAACAGCCTGCTGAGCGGTGCGCTGGACACGCAAACCGGCTTCGTCGCGGCGGCCACCAACGGAATCAACACCACCATCACCGGCATCAACCAGCAGATCACGCAGCTGCAGAACAGCGCATCGGCGCAGACGGCATTGCTGGAGCAGCAGTTCAGCGCGATGCAGGTGCAGCTGGCGCAGCTGCAGTCGGTGGGGCAGTACCTGAGCGCGTTCTACAACACCGGCAGCTCATCGACGAGCGGCTGAACGATCGAGCAAGGAGGCTTGAACGATGAATACCGCAGTGGCGCTGAACGCCTACCGGCAGGTGGGGCAGCAGGGGGTGCAGGACGAGCGCCTGCTGGTGCTCGGGCTCGACGGCATCCTCGAATACCTGCGCCGTGCGCGCAGCGCGATCCGCGAGCGGGCGCTGGACCGCAAGGTGCAGTCGATGACCCGCGCCTACCAGATCGTCGAGCACCTGCTGGTGGCGCTGCCGGAATCCGGCTCGGCCGAGGACGGGGAACTCAGCCGGCGCCTGGGCGGGATCTACCGCTACCTGCTCGACCGCCTTGGCGAGGCCAACATCTTCGACGACCTGCAGGCGCTCGACGATTGCGCCGAAGTGGTCACCGTGCTGCGCGACTCCTGGATCGAGGGCCTCAAGCGCGCCTGAGCTTTTCGGATCTCGAAGGTCGGGGCGACCCCAGGGGCATGCGGCGGGTGTCGCACCGACGGTCCATAGCCGGTATGCTCGGGTTTCGTCGGCCGCCCGCGCATCGACCGCCATGAACCAGCCCCCGCCGCCTTCGACCTTTCCGCCCGATCTCGCAGACGCGGCCGGTTCCGCTGCTCGCGGCGAGGTGGTGAGCCTGCACGCGCGCCTGCCGATGGACTGGGTGGAGACCATCACCCCCGAGTCCGCGCTGGGCGACGTGATGGCCGACAACCTGACCCTGTTGCGAGCGCTGCTGATGCTCGACGAACCGGCGCCCGCGACGGACGCCTCGCGCTCCGACGCCACCTCCCACCTGGAGCGTCGCCTCGACCTGCTGCTGCTGATGGCCAGCACCGCGCTGCGGGGCATGCAGCAGTTGCCGCGCGAGCGTACCTGCGTGCTGTCGGCGCGCCGGCTGTACTGGGCCAGCGATGAGTCCGTGGGGGTCGGGCGGCGCATCTGGGTGCGGGTGTGGCTGCGCCACCGCATCGCGCTTCCGTTGATGCTGCCCGGGCAGGTGGTCGAGGAGGAGGTCGAGGGCGAGCAGTTGTGGCACCGGCTGGACATCGAGCCGCTGGAGCCGGCGCTGCAGAACGACCTCGAGCGCTTCGTGTTCCGGCACCACCGGCGCCAGGTGGCGCGCCAGCGTTCCGGCCTGTGAGCCCGGGCGCGCCCGCCGAACCCACCCCCGCCCCCGAAGATCCGGCATGCCGCGCAAGCACAGCCAGCAGGAGCACGAGAACCACGAGCGCTGGCTCGTGTCGTATGCCGACTTCATCACGCTGCTGTTCGCGTTCTTCGTCGTCATGTACTCGATCTCCTCGGTCAACGAGGGCAAGTACAAGGTGCTGTCGAAGACCCTGGTGGCGGCCTTCACCGGCCAACCCTCGCGGCCGCTGCCCGTGCAGGGCGCCGCCGGAGCGGGCGGGCCGCCGCAACTGGTGCAGCTGCCGCCGCTGCCGGTGGCCGGCGAGCAGACCGGCGGCGCGCGGCGCGAGCACGAGGCGCTGCGCCGGCGCCTGGCGAGCATCGCCGGCGAACTGGCGCAGCGACTGGCCGCGCAGATCCGGGCCGGCCAGGTGCAGGTGCGTGTCGGTGCGCAGGGCGTGAGCATCGACATCCACGACAACGTGCTGTTCGCGTCCGGCAGCGCCGAGCTCGGCGCCTCCGCGCAACCGCTGCTGCAGCAGGTCTCGCAGGTGCTGCTGAAGCTGCCCTACCAGTTCCAGGTCAACGGCTACACCGACGACAAGCCGATCCACGACGCGCAGTTCAGCTCCAACTGGCAGCTGTCGGTGATGCGCTCGCTATCCGTCGTGAACATGCTGATCGCGCAAGGTGTCGCGCCGCAGCAACTCGTCGCGGCTGGTTACGGCCAATATCATCCGGTGGCAAGCAATGCCACCGCCGAGGGCCGTGCGGCCAATCGGCGGGTCAGCATCGTCATCGTTTCTCCCGACCAACCCACCGGGGCCGAGCAGGGCAGGGTGGTCGCGCCTTCCGGCGCGACGGCCGCCGCCGCATCGGCTCCGTCCACCAGCACACACGGACCGTGACCGACCCCCTGGACAACATTCAACGACGCCTCGGCTGGATCAACCGCGGCCTGATCCTCGCAGCGCTGGTCATCGTCGTCGCGCTGATCGCCTTCGTCGTGCACCGCTTGCGCACGCCGGCGCCGCCGAGCACCGTGAAGGTGGCGGTGCAGCCGGCCAGCGCCGCGCGGGCGACGGCCTCGGCACCTGCGGCAGCCAGCCAGCCGGCGACGCCCGCATCGCGCGCGGCATCCGCTCCGGCGTTGCCGCAAATGCAGCAGACCGCGCCCGCGACGGCCTCGCAGGCCGCCTCTCGGACCGCCTCGCAGACCGCCTCGCAGCCGGTCTCGATGCAGGCGGCGTCGCAGCCGGCCATGTCCGCGTCCGGCGCGGGCGCGGCGCAGCCCGCGGCCGCGGCGTCGATGGCGGCGACCGCGGCGGCACCCATGCCGACCCGCACCGCGCCGCCCGCACGAGTCCGGCATGAACGCCCCGAGCACCATGCCGCTGGCCACGCGCGCGTCGTGCGGCGCGCGCACGCCACGGCGGCGGCGGGGCTGTGCAGCCGCACCGCGTGGTACGTGCAGGTCGGCGCCTTCTCCGAGGCCTCCAGTTTCGATCACCTGAGTGCGCGCCTGCAGCACTTCGGCATACCGCATTGCCGCAGTCCGCGCAGCCCGCGCGGCCTGCACGTGCTGCTGGTCGGCCCCTACGCCACCCGCGCCGAGGCCGAGCACATGCGCTCCCGGCTCAAGCCTTCGCTGCGCAAGGCCAGCTACCTGCGCCACCTGGTGCACGGCAAAGCCTGAAGACCGCCCCCGCTCACTGCGGCAAGGGGGGCCCCGCTCACTGCGGCAAGGGGGCCCCGCTCACTGCGCTCGAGGCCCTGGGGGCTGTGACGGCGTTGCGCGTGCAACACGCTGCGCTGCGTTTGCCGGTGCTGGGCGCGGGCGGTGCGAGAATGCGCGTTAACACGCCATGAGTACGACCATCCAGCTGGAGCAAACCACGGCCGAGCC
>JAKAXL010000053.1:0-1329 GCA_021816585.1 Pseudomonadota bacterium
AGCCTGGATGCGCGGCGCTTGCGCCACGCGCTGGAAGTCGAACTGGGCGAGCCGGGGCTGTACGAGCTGGTGCGCGAGCGCAACCCGCACATGTTCTCGGCGCTGCCGGTGTTCGTCGACGAAACGTGGCTGCAGCGCATGCGCGAGGTCGCCGCGGCGCTGCACGCGGCGAGCCGGCTGCCGCAGTGGCGGCAGCGCGTGCTGCGATACGCGCCGCCCGCCGCGCGGCACGCGGTGGCGCAGCCGGGACTGTTCCTGGGGCTGGACTTTCACCTGGAGGCGGGAGAGCTGCACCTGATCGAGGTCAACACGAACCCGGGAGGCGCGCTGCTGTCGGCGGCGCTGGCGCGTGCGCAGCACGCCTGCTGCGAGGCGATGCGCGAGCTGCTGCCGGGAACCGCACCGGCCGCGGCCTTCGAGGACGAGGTGCTGCGCATGTTCCTGCACGAATGGCAGGCCGCCGGGCGCGGCGGGCGCCCGCGCCTGATCGCCATCGTCGACGAGCACCCGATGCAGCAATACCTGTACGCGGAGTTCCGGCTGTACGTGAGGCTGTTCGAGCGCGCCGGGCTGCACGCGCGAATCGCCGACCCGCGCGAACTGCGCTGCGAGGACGGGCGGCTGTGGCTGCACGGCGAGCCGGTGGACATGGTCTACAACCGGCTCACCGATTTCGCGCTCGAGGGCGAGTCGCAGCAGGCCTTGCGCCAGGCCTGGGAGCAGGACCTGGCGGTGCTGACCCCGCACCCGCGCGCGCACGCGCTGCTGGCCGACAAGCGCAACCTGGCACTGCTGTGCGACGCGCCGCAGCTGCGCGCGATGGGGCTGGACGAGCCCGCGGCGCTGCTGCTGCAACAGCACGTTCCACGGACCCTGCTGGTCGGCCCCGACAACGCGCAGGCGATGTGGGAGCAGCGGCGCGACTGGTTCTTCAAGCCCTGGGCGGGCTTCGGCGCGCGCGCCGCGTACCGCGGCGCCAAGCTGACGCGCGCGGTGTGGGAGCACATTCGCGGCGGCGGCTTCGTCGCGCAGCGCCTGCAGCCGCCGGGGCTGCGGCATGTCGGCGCCGAGCAGCCCCCGCTGAAGTTCGACCTGCGCGCCTACGCCTACGAAGGCCGCGTGCAATGGTTCAGCGCCCGCCTGTACCAGGGCCAGACCACCAACTTCCGCACTCCGGGCGGGGGCTTCGCACCGGTCCTGAGCGTTCCGCACGGCCGTTCCGAAGGAACGCTCAGCCCCCTTGGGGGGTCGCGCGAAGCGCGTGGGGGCCCATCAACCTGAGCGTTCCGCACGGCCGTTCCGAAGGAACGCTCAGCCCCCTTGGGGGGT
>JAKAXL010000053.1:1339-17152 GCA_021816585.1 Pseudomonadota bacterium
CGTTCCGCACGGCCGTTCCGAAGGAACGCTCAGCCCCCTTGGGGGGTCGCGCGAAGCGCGTGGGGGCCCATCAACCTGAGCGTTCCGCACGGCCGTTCCGAAGGAACGCTCAGCCCCCTTGGGGGGTCGCGCGAAGCGCGTGGGGGCCCATCAACCTGAGCGTTCCGCACGGCCGTTCCGAAGGAACGCTCAGCCCCCTTGGGGGGTAGCGCGACAGCGCTTGGGGGCCCTCCATACATTCCGCACGGCCGTTCCGAAGGAACGGCCATCCCCTTGGGGAATCAGCCGCGGCCGATGCCGTAGTACTGCAGGCCGGCGGCGCGCACGGCGGCCGGGTCCCACAGATTGCGCCCGTCGAACACGACGCGCGCCTTCAGGCGCGCCGCCAGCTGCTCGAAGTCCGGCGAGCGGAAGGCCAGCCATTCGGTCACCACGACCAGCGCGTCGGCCCCTTCGAGCGCGGCTTGCGTGTCGCCCACCAGTTGCAGGCCCTCGCGCGCGGGCCACAGGCGGCGCGCCGATTCCATCGCCACCGGGTCGAAGGCGCGCACGCGCGCGCCGGCCGCCAGCAGCGCCTCGACGAGATCGATGGACGGCGCGTCGCGCATGTCGTCGGTGTTGGGCTTGAAGGCCAGGCCCCACACGGCGAAGGTCTTTCCCCGCAGCCCGTCGGCGGCGAAGTGCGCGGCGATCTTCTCGAACAGGCGCTGCTTCTGGCGCTGGTTCACCGCGTCCACCGCCTCGGTCAGCTCGGCGCGCAGCCCGGCCTCGCGAGCCATGAAGGCCAGCGCCTTGACGTCCTTCGGAAAGCACGATCCGCCGTAGCCGGCACCCGCATACAGGAAATGGCTGCCGATGCGATGGTCCACGCCCATGCCCAGGCGCACCTGCTCGATGTCGGCGCCGACCGCCTCGGCCAGGCGCGCCAGCTCGTTCATGAACGAGATGCGCGTGGCCAGCATGGTGTTGGCGGCGTACTTGGTCAGTTCCGAACTCGCCGGATCCATGACCATGATTTTTTCATGGTTGCGGTTGAAGGGGCGGTACAGCTCGCGCATCACGGCCACCGCGCGTTCGTCGCGACTGCCCAGCACGATGCGGTCGCCGCGCGTGAAGTCCTCGATCGCCGAGCCTTCCTTGAGGAATTCGGGGTTGCTGACCACGCGCACCCAGTGCTGCGCGCCGCGCGCGGCCATTTCCCGGTCGATGATCCCCTGCACCATGGCCACGGTGCCGACCGGCGCGGTGGACTTCTGCACCACCACCAGCGGCCCGCCGACGCAGCGCCCGATCTGCGCCGCGGCCTCGCGCACCTGGCTCATGTCGGCCTGGCCGGTGGGCAGCGGCGGCGTGCCGACGGCGATGAAGCACACCTGCGCGCCGTCGAGCCCCTGCTGCAGTTCCGACACGAAACGCATGCGACCGGCCTGCGCGTTGCGCTCCACCAGATCGCTCAGGCCCGGCTCGTAGAACGGCACCTGCGCCCGGCGCAGCGCATCGATGCGGCCGGAGTCGCGCTCCACGCAGACGACGGTGTTGCCCACGTCGGCAAAGCAGGCCGCGGTGACCAGGCCGACGTAGCCCGCGCCGATGACGGTGACTCGCATGAAGGATTCCTTGGAGATGAATGGAGCCGTGGGCGCGCACGAGACCCTGTGCCGGCCGGGCTCCCGGCAACCCGCTATTGTGCATGCACGCGCGATGCGCCGCGCGGCCCTTCGCCGCCCTGCCCCGCCCGCCCCCGGCGGGCAGCGGCTTGATGCGCATCAAGCCGCCTGGCGCGGCGCAGCATTACAAATACGGCATGTCTGGGCCAGCCGGCCCGGGGAGAGCGTAATGAACCCCCAGTCCTCGGATCCCCGGCGTGCGCGCCGCGCTGCGCGAACCAGCCCGGCGCCGGCACGCCGCGCGC
The DNA here is from genome assembly GCA_021816585.1 of Pseudomonadota bacterium. Taxonomy (GTDB): domain Bacteria; phylum Pseudomonadota; class Gammaproteobacteria; order Burkholderiales; family Burkholderiaceae_C; genus Thiomonas_A. The sequence continues at coordinate 3,252 of JAKAXL010000053.1, forward strand.
GCGGCACGTCACGCACGAAGCCCGAGCCCGCCACCGCGGCGGCGAATTCCGCCCCCGCCGCGGTGACTGCCATGCAGCCCTTGGCGCCGCCCGCCGCGGCCCAGGCCCGCCCGTCGCTGAAGCCGCCGCCGCGTCCCGACGCGGGCATCGCCACGCTGATCGATCGGGCCGCGCACGCGCTGCAGGCGCGGCGCACGCTGGGGCTCTCCCCGGCCTCGCTGGGGCTGGCGGCGGCCGATTGGTGGGGCCACCTGATGTCCTCCCCCGGCAAGCGCCTGGAGCTCGCCGGCGAAGCCGCGCGCATGGCGGGCCTGTACGCCAATTACGTCGCGCAGGCACTGCAGCACCAGCGCGGCGAGGCCGATCCCGCGTGCTGCATCCCCACCGAGGACCGCGACCGGCGCTTTCGCGACCCGGGGTGGCAGCGCTTTCCGTTCAACCTGCTGCAGCAGGCCTTCCTGCTGCAGCAGGCGTGGTGGCGGCAGGCGACCACCGGAGTGCGCGGAGTGTCGAAGCACCACGAGCAGGTGGTCTCCTTCACCGCGCGCCAGATGCTGGACACGATGGCACCGAACAACCTGTTGCTCACCAATCCCGAGGTGCTGGAACTGACCCTGCAAAGCGCCGGCAACAACCTGCTGCAGGGCATGGGCTACCTGCGCGACGACCTGCAGCGTCTGGCCAGCGGGGCCGCGCCGGCCGGGACCGAACGCTTCGTGCCGGGGCAGCAGGTCGCCGCGACCCCGGGCCGGGTGGTGATGCGCAACCGGCTGGCCGAACTGATCCAGTACGCGCCGAGCACCGGCGCCGTGCACCCCGAGCCGGTGCTCATCGTCCCGGCGTGGATCATGAAGTACTACATCCTGGACCTGTCGCCGCAGAACTCGCTGGTACGCTACCTGGTCGACCAGGGCCACACCGTGTTCATGATCTCGTGGAAGAACCCTGCCGGCGAGGACCGCGACCTGGGCATGCACGACTACCTGGAGCACGGCCCGCTGGCCGCGCTGGAGATGGTGCAGCGCATCTGCGGTCCGGTGCCGGTGCACGCCGCCGGCTACTGCCTCGGCGGCACGCTGCTGGCGATCGCCGCGGCCATGCTGGGCGCGCGCGGCGACCGGCGGCTGGCCACGCTGAGCCTGCTGGCCTCGCAGGTGGACTTCACCGAGCCGGGCGAACTGTCGCTGTTCATCGACGACAGCCAGGTCAGCTTCCTCGAGGACATGATGTGGGCGCAGGGCTACCTGGACACGACGCAGATGGCGGGCGCCTTCCAGATGCTGCGCTCCTACGACCTGATCTGGTCGCGCATGACGCACGACTACCTGATGGGGCAGCGTCGCCCCCCGAACGACCTGATGGCGTGGAACGCGGACGCCACGCGCATGCCCTACCGCATGCACAGCGAATACCTGCGGGGCATGTACCTGAACAACGACCTCGCCGAGGGGCGCTGGCGGGTCGACGGGCAGGCGGTGAGCGTGGAGGACGCGCCGCAGCCCTGGTTCGTCGTCGGCACCGAGAGCGACCACGTCGCGCCGTGGAGTTCGGTGTACAAGATCCACCTGCTGGCGCACTCGGAAATCACCTTCGTGCTGACCACCGGAGGCCACAATGCCGGGATCGTCAGCGAGCCCGGGCACGCCGGACGCCATTACCACTGGGGGCGGCGCGAGCCCGGCCGTCCCTACCTCGACCCGCAGCACTGGCTGCAGCAGGCGGCGCGCGAGGAAGGTTCGTGGTGGCCTCGCTGGTCGGCCTGGCTGGCGGCGCACAGCTCGCCGCCGCGCGACCCGCCGCCGCTGGGCGTGCGCGGCGCCGCGTCGCTGGGCGACGCGCCGGGCGAGTACGTGCTGCAGCGCTGAAGGCGCCTCGGAGCCGCCACCGTGAACGGACCCCTACCGCAGATGCCGCCGGCCGGCACCACGCTGCTGAGCATCAACGCGGGCTCGTCGAGCCTGAAGTTCGCATGGTTCGAGCGCGACGCCGGCTGGAACTACGGCAGCCTGCCGGTCGCGCTGCTGCGCGGTGAGATCGAGCTGCACGACGGCCGCCCGCAACTGCGCTACGCGCTGGCCGGCCAGGCCCCGGGCAGCGTGACTCCGGGGGCGGTTCGAGGCGACATCGGCGGCGAGACGGCGTGGCTGGTCGAGTGGATCCAGCGCGAACTCGGACTGGCCAGGCCGGGAATCGTCGCGCACCGCATCGTGCACGGCGGGCTGCGGCACACGCGCGCGGTGCGCATCGACGATCGTGTGGAGACCGAACTCAAGCGCCTGGCCTCGCTGGCGCCGCTGCACCAGGGCCCCGGGCTCGACGGCGTGCGCGCGGCGCGCCAGGCGCTGCCCGACGCGATGCAGGTGGCCTGCTTCGACACCGCCTTCCACGCTGCGCACGTCGATGCCGAGCGGCGCTACGCGATCCCGCGGCGCTGGCACGATCGCGGCTACCAGCGCTACGGCTTCCACGGGCTTTCCTTCGACGCGGTGGCGCGGCGCCTGCCGGCGCTGCTCGGCCAGCGTGCGCGGGGTTGCGTGGTGGTCGCGCACCTGGGCAGCGGCGCCAGCGTGTGCGGCATGCGCGAGCTGCGCAGCGTCAGCACCTCGATGGGCTTCACCGCGCTCGACGGGCTGGTGATGTCGACACGCTGCGGCAGCATCGACCCCGGGCTGCTGCTGCGCTGGATGCAGCACGACCGGCTCACCGCGCGCCAGATCTCCGACATGCTCTACCACGAGAGCGGGCTGCTGGGGGTTTCCGAGATCAGCTCCGACATGCGCGACCTGCTGGGCAGCGCGGACGAGCGCGCGCGCCAGGCGGTGGACCTGTTCGTCGCCGCCGCGGTGCGCCATATCGGCGCCACCGCGGCGAGCATCGGCGGGCTCGACGCGCTGGTGTTCACCGGCGGCATCGGCACGCACCAGGCGCCGATCCGCGCCGCCATCGCGCAGCGCCTGGGCTGGCTGGGCGTGGAACTCGACGCGGCGGCCAACGAGAGCGGACATGGCCTGGTGTCCGACACCGGCAGCCGCGTGCCGGTGCTGGTGCTTCCGACCGACGAGGAAGCGGTGATGGCCTTGCAGGCGCTGCAGGCCTGCGAAGCGCCGGCGCAAGCCGCCGCGACGGACACGGAGGCGGCGTGAAACCGGCCGGCTCACGATGAACGGGGCCGTTCCCGCGCTGCTGCTGCAGTTCGGCGCGACCACCGTGCTGTCCTTCGTGCTGGGGCTGGAGCTGCACAGCTACCGTCGCGCGCAGGACGAGGGCGTGGGCTTCGGCACCACGCGCACGCTGACCCTGATCGGCGCCGCGGGCTTCGTGCTGTGGCTGCTCGACGGTTCGCAGCCGCGCGGCCTGTACCTCGGCGGTCTGCTCGCGCTGGCTGCCTGGCTGGCGGTCGACCTGGCGCGCGGCGAGCGCGCGGGCACCGGCGGCGGCGCGCTGCTTCCGGGCATGATCGCGCTGCTGGCCTACGCGCTCGGACCGCTGGTGCAGACGCAGCCGCAGTGGATGCCCGCGGCGGTGCTGATCGTCGCCATCGCCATGCTGGCCGAAAAGCCGCTGATCCGCCGCATCTCGGACGCGATGCCGGTGTCCGAGGGGGTCACGCTGGCCAAGTTCCTGATCATCGCCGGGCTCGTGCTGCCGCTGCTTCCCGACACGCCGATCCCCGGGCTGCGCCAGATCACGTACTCCAAGGTCTGGATGGCGGTGGTGCTGATCTCGGCGATCTCCTACGCCGGCTACCTCGCCCACAACTACCTGTTCCCGAAGGCGTCGACGCTGCTCACCGGGCTGCTCGGCGGCGTGTACTCGAGCACCGCGGCGACGGTGGTGCTGGCGCGCCAGGCGCGGCAGGACGCCGCGCTGGCCTCGCAGGCCCCGGCCGCCACGGTGCTGGCCACGGCGATGATGTACCTGCGGCTGTGGCTGCTGATCGCGCTGCTCGGGCACCGCGACGCCGCGCTGCGACTGGTGGCGCCCTTCGGCCTGCTGTGCGCGCTGAGCCTGGCGGTGACCTGGGCGCTGTGGCGCCGCGGCGGGAACTCCTCCGCCGCGGCGACGCCGCGCCTGGACTCGCGCAACCCGCTGGACCTGCCGGTGGCCTTCGTGTTCGCCGCGCTGTTCGTGTTCTTCGCGGCGCTGACGGATTTCGTGACCACGCGCTTCGGCGTGGGCGGCCTGAACGCGCTGGCCTTTCTCGTCGGCTTCAGCGACATCGACCCCTTCGTGCTGTCGCTGCTGGCCGGGCACTTCCAGGTCAGCGACACCGCCGTGATCCATGCGGTGCTGATCGCCTCCGGCAGCAACAACCTGCTGAAGGCGGGCTACGCGCTGGTGCTGTCGCGCCGCCGCTCGATGCTGCCGGCCGCCGCGTGGCTGGCCTTGAGTCTGTTGCTGTCGCTGGCCTGGGTGTGGCTGCGCGGCTGAGCACCGCCGCCGGCCGCGGCCGCATCACTGGCTGCGGCGCCTGAACAGCCAGGTCGCGGTGCCCAGGCCGACGCCGGCGATCAGCGCCAGCGGCAGGTACTGCGGCAGCAACTGCGCCGCCCCGGCGCCCTGCAGGAAGCTGCTGCGCACGATGACCAGGAAGTAGCGCATCGGGTTCATCAGGGTCAGCCACTGCACCGCGACCGGCATGTTGGCGATGGGCGTGGCGAAGCCGGACAGGATGACCGCCGGCACCATGAACAGGAACACCCCCAGCAGCGCCTGTTGCTGGGTGCGGGCGACCGACGAGATGCTCAGCCCCACGCCGACGGCGGCGAGCAGGAACAGCAACATGCCCAGTCCCAGCGCCAGCACGCTGCCGGTGAAGGGCACGTGGAACCAGTACACCGCCAGCATGGCCGTGACGCCGCCTTCGAAACCCCCGATGAGCACCCCGGGGATCGCCTTGCCCAGCAGGATCTCGGCCGCACCCAGCGGGGTCACCAGCAACTGGTCGAAGGTGCCGAGTTCGCGCTCGCGCGCCACCGACAGGCCGGTGACCAGCAAGGTGATCACCAGCATCAGCAGCGCCACGATCCCGGGCACGATGAACCACCTCGACTGCAGGTCCGGGTTGAACCAGGAGCGAATGCGCAGTCGCGCCGGGCTGGCCGGCCAGCCGTGCGCGGCGGCCCACTCGTCGTCGAACGCCTGCAGCACGCCGTTGACGTCGCCCTGCACGATGGCCGCGGTATTGGAGTCGCGCCCGTCGATCAGCACCTGCAGCTGCGCGCCGCGCCCGGACAGCAGGCGGCTGGAGAAGTCCGGGCCGACATCCAGCACGAGCAGGGCGCGGCGCTCGTCGATCCAGCGCCGCACCTGCAGCGGCGAATGCAGCGTGGCCACGCGCACGAATTCGCCGCTGCCGTCGAAGCGCGCCAGCAGCTGGCGCGCGGCACGCCCGCCGTCCTGGTCGTAGACCGCGTACGGGACGTGGTTCAGGTCGAAGGTGGCGGCGTAGCCGAACACCATCAGCTGCACCAGCGGCGGGCCGATCAGCACGGCACGGCTGGCCGCGTCGCGCAACAGCGCGAGGAACTCCTTGCGGATGAGGGCGGCGATGCGTTCGAACATGGGAATCCGCCTGTGCCGGCCCTCAGTCCAGGCGCTTGCGCGAGCGCAGTCGCGCGGCGCCGAAGAACAGCGCGGCCATCGCCGCCAGCGCGGCGCTGTTGCCCAGCAGCACGGCCTGGATGTCCCCGGCCAGGAACAGCGTGTGCAGGATGGACACGAAGTACCTGGCCGCGATGACGTGGGTGATCCACTGCACGATCGGGGGCATCGATCCGATGTCGAAAATGAACCCCGACAGCAGGAAGGCGGGCAGGAAGGTGGAGATCACCGCGACCTGCGCGACCACGAACTGGCTCCTCGACAGGGTCGAGATCAGCAGCCCCATGCCCAGCGCGCTCAGCAGGAACAGCGCCGAGCAGGCCACCAGCAGCAGCACGCTGCCGCGCAGCGGCACCTGGAACATCCAGCGCGCCATCGCCACCGACAGCAGCATGCCGCCCATGCCGAGCACGAAATACGGCAGCAGCTTGCCCAGCAGGATCTCGTCCATGCTGACCGGGGTCGCCATCAGCGACTCCATGGTGCCGCGCTCCCATTCGCGGGCGACCACCAGCGCCGTCAGCAGCGCGCCGATCAGGGTCATGATGACGGCGACCAGCCCCGGCACCAGGAAGTCGCGGCTGCGCAGCGCGGGGTTGAACCAGATGCGCTCCTGCGCGCTCACCGGCTGACGCAGGCTGCCGCCGCGCGACTGCGCCTGCAGGCGCAGCCAGTTCTGCCACATGCCCTGCAGGTAGCCCTGCACGATGCGCGCGGTGTTGGCGTCGACGCCGTCGATCCACACCCCGACCTCGGCGCCGCGGCCGTCGAGCACGCGGCGACCGAAGTCCGCGCGCAATTGCACGATGGCGCGCACGCGCCCGGCCAGCAGCGCACGCCGGGCACGCGCGGCATCGGCGTATTCGCGCGGCGCGAATTGCGCCGAGCCGCGCAGCCCGGCGACGAAGGACTCGGTCTGCGGGGTCGGCCGCTCGACCACCACCGCCACCGGAACGTGGCGCGCATCCAGCGACACCCCGTAGCCGAAGATCAGCAGCAGCACCACCGGCAGCACGAAGGCGATGGCGATGGCCGACGGGTCGCGCAGGATCTGCAGCGCCTCCTTGCGCATGAGCCCGGCCAGGCGTCGGCGATTCACCGCGCCCTCCGCAGCCCGGCCTCGTGCGCCTGCACGAGCTGGATGAAGGCTTGCGCCATGTCCGGCATCGGCTGCCGCGGCGTGCCCGCGAGCTGGCGGATCTCCAGCGGCGTGCCGCTGGCGAGGATTTCGCCCAGGGACATCAGCACCAGGCGGTCGCAATACTCGGCCTCGTCCATGAAGTGGGTCGTCACCAGCACGGTCACGCCCTCGTCGGCCAGCGCGTTGATGCGCTGCCAGAACTCGCGCCGCGCCAGCGGGTCGACCCCCGAGGTCGGCTCGTCGAGGAACAGCACGTCGGGCCGGTGCATCAGCGCGCAGGCCAGCGCGAGACGCTGGCGGTAGCCCTGCGCCAGCTCGGCGGCGCCGCTGCGCGCCACCGCCTCCAGCTCGAACTGCTCGCGCGCCCAGCGCAGGCGCTCGCGGCGCCGCGCGCCGCGCAGCCCGTAGGCCGACGCGAAGAACTCCAGGTTCTGCGAGACCGTCAGGTTCGCGTACAGCGCGAAGCGCTGCGCGACATAGCCGATGCGCTGGCGCGCCTGCGCCGACGCGTGCAGCATGTCCTCGCCGGCCACGCGCAAGCTGCCGGCGGTCGGCGGCAACAGTCCGCACAGCATGCGGAAGGTGGTGCTCTTGCCGGCGCCGTTGGCGCCGAGCAGCCCGAACACCTCGCCGCGGCGGACCTCGAATTCGATGTCGCGCACGGCGATGAAGTCGCCGAAGCTGCGCCGCAGTCCATGCACCTCGATCACGGTCGGCGGCGGCGACGGGCTCGCCGCGGTCGTGGGCGACGGCGGCTGCGCGGGGGACGGCGGCGCGGCCCCCGGCACCGGCCGCACCTGCGACGGCGTCTGGCGCTGGCGCCGCAGCGCGGTGACGAAGGCGTCCTCGAACACCGGCTCGCGCGGCGTCCAGGCATGGCCGTCGCCGCCGGGGCTGGCGCCGGGCTCGAGCACCACGCGCACGCCGTCGCCGGTGAGCAGCGCGTCGATCACCCCGGGACGCTGCTGCAGCTCGCGCTGCAGGCGCCGCCGCCCGGCCGGGTCGCCGCGCACGAAATGGCAGCGTCCGCGCAGCGGGTCCTCGAAGTCGCGCGGCGCGCCCTGCCCCAGCAGCCGTCCCTGCTGCAGCAGCACGATGTGGTCGCACCACTGCGCCTCGTCCAGGTAGGCCGTGCTGACCAGCACGCTGGCGCCGCGCCCACGCATGTCGCGGATGATCTGCCACAGCTCGCGACGCGAGATCGGATCCACGCCCACCGTCGGCTCGTCGAGCAGCAGCAGCCGCGGCTGGCGCAGCAAGGCGCAGGCCAGCCCGAGCTTCTGGCGCATGCCGCCCGACAGGTCGCCGGCGCGGCGCGCGCCGAAGGGGCCCAGCGCGGTCAGCCGCAGCAACTCGGCGAAGCGCTGCCCGCGCGCCGCCGGCTCGAGGCCCTGCAGGTCCGCGTACAGGCGCAGGTTCTCGTGCACGGTGAGTTCGTCGTACAGCCCGAAGCGCTGCGGCATGTAGCCGATCAGCCCGGGAATCTCCCGCGCCTGCGCGACGCTGTCGAGGCCGAACACCCGCACCTCGCCGCTGTCCGGGCGCAGCAGCGCGGCGCCCAAGCGCATCAAGGTGGTCTTGCCGGCGCCGTCGGGGCCGAACAGCCCGGTGATCGACCCCACGGGGACCGTCGCGTGCAGCTCCTGCAAGGCCTGCACCGCGGTGGCGCCGCGGCCGAAGCGCTTGCTGGCGCCGCGCAGCTGCAGCGCGGCTGCGAGCTCAGCCCCGGCAGGCATCGGCGGCGGCTCCGGCCGGGTTGTCGCGCAGCGGCACCTGCACCGTCACCGGCATGCCCAGGCGCAGCCTGCCGGAGGCGTCGCAGACGTACACGCGCATGCGGTAGACCAGCTCGGTGCGCAGTTCGGCGGTCTGCACCTGCTTGGGGGTGAATTCGGCGGTCGGCGAGATGAAGCCGATCCAGCCGGCGAAGGCGCGGCCCGGATAGCTGTCGCTGTACACCTGCGCATGCATGCCGGGAGCCACCTGCCCCAACTCGCGCTCGGGGACGTAGGCGCGCACCCACAACGGGTCCTGCAGCGCCAGCGTCAGCACCGGAGTCTGCGGCGACGCCATGTCGCCGACTTCGAGGATGCGGTTCTCCACCACGGCGTCCTGCGGCGCGCGCAGCGTGGCGTCGTCGAGCTGGCGCCGGGCCAGCGCCAGCGCGGCGCGGTCCGCCTCGAGTTGCGCTGCGGCGGCGGCGATGTCCTGCCGGCGCGGGCCCTGCAGCGCCAGGCTCAGCGCCTGCGCGGCGCGCTCGCGCCCGGCGCTTGCCGCGCGCAGGGCCTCGGTGGCGTTGTCCAGCGCCTGGCGCGGCAGGAAGCCCGAGTCGACCAGGCTGCGCTGGCGCTGCCAGGTGGCGCGCGCGTTCACCTGCGAGGCCTCGGCGGCGTCGAGCGCGGCGCGGGCCTCGGCGATTTCCTGCGGGCGGCTGCCGGCGCGCAAGCGCGCCAGCACCTGCGACTGCGCCTGGCGGGCGGCGTCGGCGCGCTGCCAGGCGTCGCGCAGGCGCACGTCGTCGAGCCGTGCCAGCACCTGGCCCTTGCGCACGCGCTGGCCTTCCTGCACCGCCAGGCTGCGGATGCGTCCGGCGGCGTCGAAGGCCAGCTGCACCTGGCGCAGGTCGACGTTGCCGTACAGCGTGAGCCGCGAGGGCGGCGCCGCGCGATGCCTCAGCAGCATCCAGCCGGAGGCCGCGCCGGCCAGCAGGACGGCCAGCAACACGAGGATCACGCGCTTGCGCAGGGTCATGGTCGGGCAAGGGGAGGAAGTACGCAACGGTCGGGAGCGAAGCCCTGGGGTCATTGTGCTCAGCCGGACCCCGGGGTTTTCTGTCAAGGATCAAGCTTTCGCGATGCCCCCGCGAATAGCATCGGCTGCAGGCCTGCGTCGCGCGGGCGCTGCCCCGATCCGCGATGCCCGTCCGACTTCCCGCCCCTTCCGCGATGCGCAGGCTGTCCGGCATGCTGCCGGCGCTGCTGGTGTCGCTGCTGCTGGCGCCGGGGGCGGTCACGACCACGCGCGCCGACACGCTGCTGCAGGTGTTCGCGCTGGCGCAGCGCAACAACCCGCAGCTGGGCAGCGCGCGCGCCGCGTACGCGGCGGCGCTGCAACGCGTGCCGCTGGCGCGCTCGCGGCTGCTGCCGCAGGTGCGCGCCGATGCGGGCCTCAGTCGCAACCTGCACGACGAGACCGGCAACCCGCTGTTGCGCACCTTCGGGCTCGCTTCGCACTGGAACTTCCTGGAACGCGATGTCGGGATCAGCGCGACGCAGAATCTCTACGCCCCTGGCGACAGCGTGGCGGTGCGCCAGGCCACGATTTCGGCGCAGATCGCCTATGCCCGGCTGGCGCAGGTCGACCAGCAGCTGATGGTGCAGGTGGCGCAGGACTACTTCGACCTGCTGGCCGCGCGCGACAGCGTGCACACCCTGCTGCGCCAGCAGCGCGCCACGCTGCGCCAGCTGCAGGCGGCGCGCGCCGGCTTCGCGGCCGGCAGCGGCACCATCCTGAACGTGCGCGACGCGAAGGCGCGCGACGACCTGCTGCGCGCCGAACTGATCGACGCGCGCAACCGCGAACAACTGGCGCGCGATACGCTGCGCAGCGTGGCCGGCGCGCCGTTCGGCGATCCGGCGCCGCTGCTGACACAGGCCAGGCTGCCGCCACCGCCCGGCGATGCGGCGCAATGGGCGGGTCGCGCCGAGCGCGACAACCTGCAGGTGCGCCAGGCCCGGTTGCAGCTGCGCGTGGCCCGCCTGCAGCTGCGCCGCTCGGCCGCCGACGGCGAGCCCACGGTGCAGGCCTACGCCCGGATCGACCGCGCCAGCACCAGCGGCGGCGGGCCGAACTTCCCGTTCGGCGACCGCGTCGACAGCGCCTCCGTCGGGGTGCGCGTGCAGTGGCCGCTGTTCACCGGGTTCGGCGTGCGCAGCCAGGTGCGCGAGAGCGCGGCGCTGCTCGACAAGGCGCAGCAGGACCTGGACTCCGCGCGCAGCGATGCCGGGCTGCAGGCACGCCAGGCCTTCGCGCAATGGGTCACGGCGCGGGCGCGCGAACAGGCGCTGCGCAGCGCCGAACTGTCCAGCCGCAGCGCGCTGCAGGCCGAGCACACGGGCTTCCGGGTGGGGCTGCGCGTCAGCGCCGACGTGCTGGACGCCACCGCCCAGCTGTACGACACCGAGCGTCGCGCCGAGCGCGCCCGCTACGACGCGCTGGTGCAGTCGCTGCGCCTGCGCCTGGCCGCCGGCCGGCTCGACGAGCGCGACCTCGCCGAAGTCGACGCGCTGCTGGCGCGCTGAGCCCGGGCCGGCAGGCGACGTTCAGGCGGGACGCGGGTCGCCCGGGTGCACCAGCAGCACCGCGCAGTGGCAGCCGCGCGCGACCGCCTCGGCGACGCTGCCCAGCAGCAGGTTGCCCGGGCCGCTGCGGCCGTGGCTGCCGAGCACGACCAGTTGCGCGCCCCAGCGCTGCGCCTCGATGCACAGGGTGTCGGCCACGCGCATCGAGCCGGGAGCGGTCTCGAGCATCGCGGTGCTGACGTCGATGCCGAACTGCGCGGCGCGGTTCATCCAGTCGTCCAGCAGCAGCCGCGCGTCGTCGCTCATCAGGCGCACCATGCCGGGAAGCACCCCGGCGAGGCTGGCCGAGTCGACCACGCACACGATGCGCAGCGAGGCCTGCAGCTTGCGCGCCAGTGCCATGGCGTGCTCGGCGGCGTGCTGCGCGGTGCCGCTGGCGTCGATGGCGAGAAGGATCTTGGTGTACATCGTGGACTCTCCGGGTTGGCGGACCCTCGGGGGCAGCGGACGCAGCGAGCGGGGCGCATCCCCTCATGGGGCGATGCGTCCCGCCTGCAGCGCCTGTTCGGAATAGCCGAAGACCACGTCGGGGTCGGGGCGCACCAGCGCCGCGTCCTTGCCGTGGTATTCGAGGTGGGTGAGCAGGTGCCGGATCAGGTTCAGTCGCGCCAGCTTCTTGTCCCCGGCGCGCACCACGTACCACGGCGCGTGCAGCGTGTGGGTGCGCGCGAACATCAGGTCGCGGGCGCGGCTGTAGTCCTTCCAGTGCTGCTGCGCCGCGGCGTCGATGGGGCTGAGCTTCCACTGCTTCAGCGGGTCCTTGCGGCGCGCCTGCAGGCGCCTGCGCTGCTCGTCGCGGTCGATGTCGAGGTAGTACTTGAACAGCCGGATCCCCGAGCGCACCAGCATCTGCTCGAACACCGGCACGGTGTCGAGGAATTCCTCATGCTGCGCCGCATCGCAAAAGCCCATCACCGGCTCGACGCCGGCGCGGTTGTACCAGCTGCGGTTGAACAGCACGAACTCCTGCGCCGTCGGCAGGTGCGGCACGTAGCGCTGGAAATACCAGGCGCTGGTCTCGCGGTCGGAGGGCTTGCCCAGCGCGACCACGCGGGTCTCGCGCGGCGACAGGTGCTCGGTCACGTGCTTGATGGTGCCGTCCTTGCCGGCCGCGTCGCGACCCTCGAGGATCACCAGCAGCCGCTCGTCGTGCGCGATCAGGTGCTTCTGGTACTTGACCAGCTCGATCTGCAGCTCGCGCAGCGCCTTCGCGTAGGACACGGCCTGCCGCGTCGCCGGCGGCGCGTCGTCATCGTCCTCGGTGTCGGTGGTCGGGCGTGTCATGCGAGGTACTGGCCTCCGTTGACCGACAGCGTGGTCCCGGTGATGAAGCCGGCGCGCTCGTCGACGAGAAAGGACACGGCGTGGGCGATCTCGTCCGGGCGGCCCAGGCGTCCCAGCGGGATCTGCGCCTTGATGGCCTCCATCACCTTCGCGTCGATGCCGGCCAGCATGTCGGTGTCGGTGTAGCCGGGAGCCACCGCGTTGACCGTGATGCCCTTGCGCGCCGACTCCAGCGCCAGCGCCTTCGTGAAACCGATCACGCCGGCCTTCGCGGCCGAGTAGTTGGTCTGGCCGAACTGCCCCTTCTGTCCGTTCACCGAGGAGATGTTGACGATGCGCCCCCAGGCGCGTTCGCGCATGCCCTCGATGACCGCCCGGCACATGTTGAACATCGCGTCGAGGTCGTCCTGCATGACGTCGCGCCACTGCTGCAGGTTCATCTTGTGCAGCAGCGCGTCGCGGGTCACGCCGGCGTTGTTGACCAGCACGTCGATGCTGGCGCCGAGTTCGCGCTCGACCCGGGTCACGCCGACCTGGCAGGCCTCGTGGTCGGACACGTCCCAGCGCAACGCCGGCAGGCCGGTGTCGCGCCGGAAGGCGTCCGCGGCGGCCTCGTTGCCGCGGTAGTTGACGGCCACGCGCAATCCGTCGGCCGCCAGCCGGCGGGCGATCGCCGCACCGATTCCGCGCGTGCCGCCGGTGACCAGGGCAAGTCGGGTCATGGAACTCTCCGCAAGAGGCGGTTGCATGGGGCCGCGCGGTGGCGGCCCGCCGCGCCGCCGCCGCGCCGGGTCGCCGGGTTCAGGAGGCGCGGCGACGTGTCGTGCTGCGCGCCGCGGGCGCCGCCGCCGGCGCGGCCGCCTTGGCACCCCCGCCCTGCTGCGCCAGCCGCTGCATCTGCTGCTGCATCTGTTGCTGCATCTGCTCGCCGAGCTGCTGCGCGGCCTGCGCCTGGCTGCGGCTCCACCCCTGCATGGCCTGGGTGGCCATCTCGATGGCCCCTTGCATCCAGTTGGAGTTGGGGTTCGCGCTGCCGTCGGCCGCGGCCGACGGCGCCTGCTCGGCCGCCTCGCGCAGGCTTTGCTGCAGCTGCGCGACGCCTTGCTGCAGCGCCTCGGAGATGCCGGCCTGCATGGCGCCGGCGATCTCGCCGAACTTCTGCACGTACTCGGCGGCGCGCGCGCCGTCGCCCTGCATCAGCTGCTGCGGCAGTCCGGCCCATTCCTGGGCGTCGCGCGCGTCGAGGGCGCCGCGCAGCAGCTGCGAGGTGCCCTGCGCGGCATCGCGCAGTTGCTGCAGCTGCAGCCTGGAAAGGCGTTCGAAGCCATCGAAGGTGGCCTCGAGCATGCCGGTGAGGCATTCGATCTCGGCGCGTTGCACGGCCTGCAGGTGGTTGGTGGGATTCATGGTCGGCTCCTGTCCGGGCAGCGCCGCGCCACACGCCCGGCGGCTACCTGGGTGACTCTCCCGAGTGTCCGCGCAGAAGGGAGTTTTTTCCTTGACGTGGATCA
>JAKAXL010000121.1 GCA_021816585.1 Pseudomonadota bacterium
GCGGTTCCGACCGACACGGTGTTCACCGTCGCGCTGCTGCACGGGATCGGGCAGCTGCACCTGCACGCCGCCGCGCCGCAGGCGGTGGCGCCGCTGGACCGCCGGCTCGACGTGCTCGATGCCGGACGCGCCGAGCTCGAACGTCAGACCCTGGGCTTCCACCATGGCGAGGTCGCCGCCGCGCTCGCGCGGGCCTGGCATTTCCCGGAGCCGATCGTCGAGGCGCTGCGGCAGGTTCCCGCACCGAGTCCGGACGGCGACTTCTCCGAGCTCGCCGCGTGCGTGCACATCGGCGCATGGCGGGCGCGTGGCGAACTGCGCGGCATGTCGCCCGAGGAGCTCGAGGCCGCCTTCCCGCTGGAGACGGGCCGGCGCCTGAAGCTGTCGCCGCAGCGCATCGAGGCCGAGATGCCCCCGCTGGCCGAACTCACCGAGGGCCTGCAGTCGATGCTCGAGTAGGCGCCGACGCGCCGGTTGCAGGCGCGATAGACCATCTAATCATTGTGGTCATGCAAGCGGAGCGCGCAATTGCTCGGCGGCTGTCCTACGTTGCAGCCGATTCCTTCCCATGACAGGAGTATCGCGATGGAACGTCGTCACTTCGTCCGCACCGCCCTGGCCGGCGCCGCATCGGCCGCCGCCGCGGCAGCCGTGCCCGGCAGCGCGCAGGCCGCGCCGGCCATGGATCTGCGCAATGTCGTGTTCACCGAGGAGGACCCCGGACACTTCGCCAAGCTGGAAAAGCTGCACGTGCCGATCGTCGAGGTCAGCGACGGCATGATGAAAGTGCGCACCCCGCATCCGATGAGCGAGCCGCACTACATCGTCAGCCACACCGTGGTGCTGGAGGGCGGCCGCTTCCTCAGCCGCAAGACCTTCAACTGGAAGGACCAGCCGGTGTCCGAGCACAAGCTGCCCGACGGCTACCACGGCATGGCGACGGTCACCAGCACCTGCAACCTGCACGACTGGTGGCTCAAGGAAGTCAAGGTCTGATCCGCGCGCGGCGCGCTGCGGCGCCCGCAACCAGCGCGGGCGAGCGCTGCGGGCCGCCTCGCTGAGCTACCCGTCCCGCTCCAGCGAGCCGAGCTGCCGCAGCAGCGGCTCCAGCAGCGGAGCGATGCGACGAAGTTCATCGCGGTGCGCGGCCGACAGCGCGGCCAGCGCCTGCTCGCCGCGCCCGGTCAGCGCCAGGATGGCGCGCCTGCGGTCATCGTCGTCCACGCGTCGCGTCAGGTAGCCGCTGGCGACCAGGCGGTCGGCCAGCCCCACCGCGCTGTGGTGGCGAATCCCCAGACGTTCGGCGAGATCGCCCACGGTGACCGCGGCCCCACCGGGATAGCCCTTGATCGCCAGCAGCGCCTGGTGCTGCCGGGAGGCGAGCCCCTCGGATTGCGCGGCCTGTTCGCTGAACGCGAGAAAGCGCGCCAGCAGGTAGCGGAACTGCGCCAGCAACTGGTAATCCTGCAACGCCAACCCGCCGCCGGCGACGGATGGGCGCGAGGGTCCTTCAGACTTCGGTGACGGCTTCGGTGGGGACATCGGTGGCGACATCGGTGGCATGGGCATGCGGCATTGCTTTATATCGCATTGCGATGTAAATTGCGCGCCCTGACAGGAAATATCTGGATTCGTCGATGCGACATACCCCTTCCCAGGCTTCCGGGCGTCCGGTGCTGCGCGATTTCAGCGCCGATCGGCGCCTGCTCGTGCTGTCCCTGATGGCGCTGGCCACCGGAAGCTTCGGCGCGGGCGCCGCATGGGTGCTGCTGAAGCTGATCTCCCTGGTCACGCATGTCGCCTACTTTCATAGCTGGTCGAGTGCCCCCTACCACCTGGGGGCGACCGGACTCGGGCCGTGGTCCATCGTGGTCCCGGTCGCGGGCGGCCTCATCGTAGGACTCATCGCGCGCTTCGGCTCCGACAAGATCCGCGGGCACGGAATCCCCGAGGCCCTCGACGCCATCCTGAGCGGCCGCAGCCGCATCGAGCCGAAGGTGGCGCTGCTCAAGCCGCTGGCTTCGGCCATCGCCATCGGCACCGGCGGCCCGTTCGGCGCCGAGGGCCCGATCATCATGACCGGCGGCGCCCTGGGGTCCCTGTTCGCACAGCGCTTCCACCTCAGCGACGCCGAGCGCAAGACCCTGCTGGCCGCCGGCGCGGCGGCCGGCATGACGGCGATCTTCGGCACCCCGACGGCGGCCATTCTGCTGGCCGTGGAGGTGCTGCTGTTCGAATGGAAACCCCGCAGCCTGGTGCCGGTCGCGGTGTCGGCCGTGGTGGCTCGCGCCTGGCGGCCGTGGCTGATCGGCGCGTGGCCGCTGTTCCCGCACGTGCCGGGGCCCTCGATGCCCTGGTGGGGCTACGGCGCCTGCGCCGTCGTCGGCCTCGTCGCGGGGCTGCAGGCAGCGCTGCTGTCGAACGCGATCTACCGGGTGGAGGATCTGTTCGAAAGACTCCCGGTGCACTGGATGTGGTGGCCGGCGCTCGGCGCGGTGGTCGTCGGCCTCGGCGGCTGGTGGGACCCGGCGGTGCTCGGAGTCGGCTACGGCAACATCCGCCACCTGATCGCGGGCACCGTCTCGACGCACGCGGCAGCGTCGCTGCTCGTCGGCAAGGCGGTGGTGTGGATCGCCGCGTTGTCGTCGGGCACGTCGGGAGGCGTGCTCGCGCCGCTGCTGATCATGGGCGGCGCGCTGGGCGCACTCGAGGCGCACCTGCTGCCGTTCGGCCATCCCGGCTTCTGGGCGCTGGTGGCGATGGCCGCGGTGCTCGGCGGCAGCCTGCGGGCTCCGCTCACGGCCAGCGTGTTCGCCGTCGAACTCACCGGCGACCTGCATGCCCTTCCCGCGCTGGTCTGTGCCTGTGCCGTCGCCTACGCGACCACGGTGCTGGTCATGCATCGCTCCATCCTGACCGAACGCCTGGCGCGGCGCGGCCGCCACCTGTCGTATGAATATTCCGTGGATCCCTTCGAGGTCACGCAGGTGCGCGACATCATGAGCCGTCCCGAGCTGACCTTGCGCGCCGGTCTTCGCGTCGCCGAGGTCGTGGCCATGTTCGGCGAGCTCGCCGGACGCCACCGCCTCAGCAGCCTGCCGGTGGTCGACGACCAGGGACGTCTGGTCGACCTGTTGAGTCCCGCCCAGGTGCTGAACTGGTCGCGCCGCGCTCCCGCCATCGACGGGACCCTCGGAGACAGCCTTGCCGGCGAACCCTGCGCCGTGGTGGGCTACCAGGACGAACCGGTCGGCCGACTCGCCGATCGCATGGCGGAAGCGGACATCGGTTGCGCGCCGGTCGTCGATGCCGACTCGAATCGCTTCGTCGGATGGGTCACGCGCAGGGACCTGCTGCATGTGCGCTCGCGCGCGGCGCGCCAGGAGCGCGAACGCACGCGCCTGGCCGCGCGCTGAATGTTCCGGCTGCGATTTTTTCCGGCTGCGATTCGCCCGCTCGGATGCATGCAGCGGGCGTCTGCCGGATGCCGCCGCAAATGCTCCCGCGTCTGCGCGTCGG
>JAKAXL010000122.1 GCA_021816585.1 Pseudomonadota bacterium
ATCGTCGGCGCCGGCCCCATCGGGCTGGCCGCCGCCATCGATTGCGCGCAGCACGGCCTGCCGGTGGTGCTGCTGGACGACGACGACACCGTCAGCGTCGGCTCGCGCGGCCTGTGCTATGCCAAGCGCAGCCTGGAAGTGCTGCAGCGCCTGGGCGCCGGCGAGCCGGTGCTGCGCAAGGGCGTGACCTGGAACACCGGGCGCGTGTTCCACCGCGAGCGCCAGGTCTACAACTTCGAGCTGCTCGACGAGCCCGGGCACGAGATGCCGGGCATGGTCAACCTGCAGCAGTACTACCTCGAGGACTACCTGGTCGAGCGCGCGAGCCAGCTGCCCGCGATCGCGCTGTGCTGGAAGAACAAGGTCGAGGCCGTCGAGCCGCGGGGCGAGGGCGTGCTGCTGCGGGTGCAGGGCCCGCAAGGCCCCTACGAGCTGCGCGCCGACTGGGTGATCGCCGCCGACGGCGCGCGCAGCCCGCTGCGCAAGATGCTGGGGCTGGACTCCGAGGGCAAGGTGTTCAACGACCGCTTCCTGATCGCCGACGTGTCGATGCACGCGCAGTTCCCGGCGGAGCGCTGGTTCTGGTTCGACCCGCCGTTCCATCCGGGGCAGTCGGTGCTGCTGCACCGCCAGGCCGACGAGGTGTGGCGCATCGACTTCCAGCTCGGCGCCGATGCCGATCCCGAACTCGAGCGCCAGCCCGAGCGCGTGGTGCCGCGCATCCGCGCCATGCTCGACCAGCAGGGCTACCACGACATGCGCTTCGACCTCGAGTGGGTCAGCGTCTACACCTTCCAGTGCCGGCGCATGCGTCATTTCCGCAGCGGGCGCGTGCTGTTCGCCGGCGACGCCGCGCACCAGGTCTCGCCCTTCGGCGCCCGCGGCGCCAATTCCGGGCTGCAGGACGTGGACAACCTGGCGTGGAAGCTGGCGCTGGTCCTGCAGGGGCAGGCCCCCGAGTCGCTGCTCGACAGCTACGACGCCGAGCGCAGCGCGGCGGCCGACGAGAACATCGCCAACTCGACCCGCTCCACCGACTTCATCACCCCCAAGACCGATGCCGCGCGGCGCTACCGCGAGGCCACGCTGCAACTGGCGTCGCGCCATGCCTTCGCGCAGGCGCTGGTCAATTCGGGGCGCCTGTCGACGCCCACGCATCTGTGGCAGTCGAGCCTGAACACCCCGGACATCGCGCATTTCGGCGGCGTGCTGCGTCCCGGCTCGCCGCTGCCGGATGCCCCGGTGCAGATCGAAGGCCGCGACGACTGGCTGCTGCGCCATACCGGAGGCGACTTCTGCCTGCTGCTGTTCACCGACCGCGCGGAGTCGATGCGCAACGCCGTCGAATCGCTGCGCGAGCTCGGCGGCGGCCCGCTGGCGCCGCGTGTGCTGGTGCTGGCCGAGCAGCCGGGCCGACTCGACGGCGTGCAGGTGCTGCACGACACGAAGCACCTGGCGGCCGAGCGCTGCGATGCGCAGGAGGGCACCGTCTACCTGATCCGCCCCGACCAGCATGTGGCGGCGCGCTGGCGCCGGCTGGACGTGCCGGCGGTGCGCGCGGCGCTGGCGCGCGCCACCGGCCACTGACAGCACGCGGCTTCGCCGCGCCTTCCCGTTTCGTTGGAATCCGTCATGGAACTCGTGCTCGAACCCCATATCCACGACCCCGCCGCTGCCAGTCCCTACGCGAATGTCGCGGCGGACGCCTTCTACGCCGAGCTGCTGGCGGCGCACGAGGGCCTGGACGCGGCCGGTTCCGCGCTGCTCGACGCGCGCCTGGTGCTGCTGCTGGCCAACCACGTCGGCGACCTCGGCGTGCTGCGCCAGGCGCTGCGCCTGGCCCGCGAGCATGCCTGAGCCCGACCCGATTCCCCACCCTTTCCAAGCAGGCACGGCCGCGACGGCCGCGCCGACCCTGTCGTCGCGCATGCCCGTCGAGGCAGCGAGGCCCATCCACCCCGTAGGAGACCCGCAATGAAAAGCATCCATCTCGCGCTCGCCGCGGCCATCGGCATGGCCTGCGCAGCCACCGCCCATGCCGAGATCAAGGTCGGCGTGGTGCTGTCGGAAACCGGCCCGGCGGCTTCGCTGGGCATCCCCGAGAAGAAGACCGTCGAGCTCTACCCGAAGGAAATCGCCGGGCAGAAGATCGACTACATCTTCATGAACGACTCGTCGGACCCGACCGCCGCCGTGAAGGCCACGAAGAAGCTCATCGACGACGACAAGGTCGACGTCGTGATCGGCTCGTCGATCACGCCGAACTCGATGGCCATGCTGGACGTGATCGGCGGCGCGAAGACGCCGAACATCTCGCTGGCCGCCGGGCGCCCGATCGTGTTCCCGGTGTCGGGCAACCGCGTATGGGCCTTCAACACCCCGCAGACCACCGGACTGATGGCGCGCGCCGTGGTGAAGAACCTGGTGAAGGACAAGGTCGGCAGCGTGGCCTTCATCGGCTTCGACGACGCCTACGGCGAGGACTGGTGGAACAACTTCTCCAAGGACGCGAAGGCCGCGGGCATCCACATCGTCGCCAGCGAGCGCTACAACCGCACCGCGACCTCGGTGACCGGGCAGATCCTGCACATCCTCGCGGCCAAGCCGCAGGCCGTGCTGATCGCCGCGTCGGGGACCCCGGCGGCGCTGCCCGAGCGTGAGCTGAAGAAGGTGGGCTACCAGGGCCAGATCTACCAGACCCACGGCGTGGCCAACCCCGACTTCCTGCGCGTGTGCGGCGCCGACTGCAACGGCACCATCCTGCCGGTGTCGCCCGGCGTGGTGGCCGAGCAGCTGCCGCAGTCGAGCCCGGTGAAGGCCTCGGCGATGATCTATGCGAAGGCCTACCAGCATGCCTACGGCCCGAATACGCTGTCGCAGTTCAGCGCCAATGCCTGGGATGCCGGGGTGCTGCTCGAGCACGCGATCCCGGTGGCGCTGCAGCACGCCAAGCCGCAGGACACGACGGCCTTCCGCGCCGCGCTGCGCGATGCGCTGGAAGGGCTGAAGGACATCCAGGGCGCCGACGGCATCTACTCGATGAGCCCGACCGACCACAACGGCCTCGACGACCGCGCGGTGGCGATGGTGCGCATCGAGAACGGCACCTGGAAGCTGCTGAACTAAGTTCGAGTACCGACCCGCAACCCCCGCGTTCACCATGAACCTCGGAATCGCCCTCTACCTCGGCCAGAGCGGACTCACGCTGGGCGCCATCTACGCGCTGCTGGCGCTGGCGCTGGTGCTGGTGTTCGCGGTGACGCGGGTGATCTTCATCCCGCAGGGCGAGATCATGAGCTTCGGGGCGCTGTCGCTGGTGGCCATCCACGCCGGGCAGGTGCCGCAGGCGGTGTGGCTGCTGCCGCTGCTCGGGGCGGGGGCCTGCGTGCTGGACGCGCCGGCGGCGCTGCGCCG
>JAKAXL010000123.1 GCA_021816585.1 Pseudomonadota bacterium
CGACCCATCACCGAGGCCGGCGTGGCGCCGCCCCGGCTTGCAGCCCGAGGATCATGCGATGAGCACTCGCGGGAAATCAGTGCCCGGCGCTTCCGCCGCGCCGGCGACCAGGCGTGCAACCACGCCGGCCGACGCCCAGGCCTACCTGAGCGACGCCGTGCAGCGCACGGTGCTGTTCGTCGACGCCCTGCTCGACCGCGGCAACAACTATCGCGAGCACCTGGACCGCGGCACGCCGCCGCTGCTGAAGTTCGAGCACGAACTGGTGCTCGACGGGCGCACGCTGAAGCGCCCCTGCAATTACGCGCTGCTGCGCGTGATCCCCCCCGAGGACCTGCCGGCGCGCGCCGAGCTGCGCCCGCTGGTGGTGGTCGACCCGCGCGCCGGCCATGGGCCGGGCATCGGCGGCTTCAAGAACGACTCGGAAGTCGGCGTGGCCATGCGTGCCGGGCACCCGGTGTACTTCATGACCTTCCGTCCGCAGCCGGAGGACGGGCAGACGCTGTCCGACGTGATGCACGCCGAAGCCGTGTTCCTGGAGACGGTGATCCAGCGCCACCCCGAATGCGCGGCCAGGCCGGTCGTGGTCGGCAACTGCCAGGCCGGATGGGCGATGATGGCGCTGGACGCCACGCGCCCCGAGCTGTTCGGCCCGCTGATGGTGGTGGGAGCGCCGCTGGCCTACTGGGCGGGAAGCTCCACGCTCAATCCGATGCGTTACGCCGCCGCCGCGCTGGGCGGCTCGTGGCTGGCTTCGCTGACCGCCGATCTCGGCGCCGACCGCTTCGACGGCGCCCATCTGGTGGACAACTTCGAGCGCCTGAATCCCGCCAACACCTGGTGGAGCCGCTACTACAGGCTGTGGTCCGAGGTCGACACCGAGGCGGCGCGCTTTCTCGAGTTCGAGCGCTGGTGGGGCGGCTACTTCCGCATGACCGGCTCGGAGATCGAGACCATCGTCGAGCAGCTGTTCGTCGGCAACCGGCTGGCGCGCGGCGAGGTGCTCGCCGACGGTCGCCCGATCGATCTGCGCGCGATCACCGCGCCGGTGGTCGTGTTCGCGTCGCAGGGCGACAACATCACGCCGGTGCCGCAAGCGCTGGACTGGATCATCGACACCTGGGGCGACGAGCGCGCCATCGCCGCCGCCGGCCGCACCATCGTCTACGTGCTGCACGAGAGCGTCGGCCACCTCGGCATCTTCGTCGGCGGCGAGGTGGCGCGCAAGGAGCACGACCAGTTGGTCGCTTCCCTCGACATCCTCGAAAGCCTCCCGCCGGGTCTTTATGAAATGCGGCTGCAGGCCAAGGATGCTCGCGATGTACAGCGCTGGGACTCGCTGGAGCCGGGCGATTACACGGTGCACTACGAGCACCGCACGATGCAGGACATCCTGGCGCTGAACCCCGAGGGACGCGACGAGGAGGCGCTGTTCTCGACCATCGCCAAGGTGTCGGAGTTCAACGCGCAGTGCTACAAGACCTTGATGCGTCCATGGGTGAAGGCGATGGCCAGCCGCGGCGTGGGCGACGCCATCGGCGGCATGCATCCGCTGCGCCTGCAGCGGCAGCTGCTGTCCGACGCATCGCCGGCGGCACCGTTCATCCGCGGGCTCGCCGCGCAGGTGCGGGCACGGCGCAAGGCCGCCGATCCCGACAACCCGCTGCGCGAGGTCGAGCAGCGGCTCGACGCCACGATGACCGCGCTGCTGCATGCCTACCGGGACCAGCGCGATGCCTACGCTGTGCGGTTCGCGCGGACGGTCTACGGTCCCGCCGGCTTCGGCCGCTGGTTCCGGCCCGACGCCCCGGATGCGCTGCGGGCGCATGAACGCGCGCTGCAGGACATCGCGCAGGCGCGCGACGAGGTCCTGGCACGCATCGACGAAGGCGGTTTCGCCGAGGCGGTGTGTCGCATCGTGCTGGCCGGAATGGCCTCGATCGGCGCCTTCGAGCGCCGCAGCCTGCGCCTGGCGCGGCTGCTGGCCCAGCTGCCTCCCCGCGCCCGTGCCAGCGTGCCGGCCGGAATCGACTGGGCGCGCATGCTCAAGGAGCAGGCGCGCATCACCGCGGTGGCCCCCGTCGAGGCCCTCAACGCGCTGCAGACCCTGTTGCCCGACCGCGCCGCGCGGGAACGCGCGCTCGCGCTGGCGGCCGCGGTCATGATGATCGAGCCCACGCTGGCCAATCCCCGCTCGGAGATCATCGAGTTCCTGATGGGCACGCTGGACGCCGATCCGCAGCGCGTGATCGCGCTGGCACGCAGCCTGACCAGCGCCGTGCGGGTTCCCGCCGCGCCCCGGCGCGGCCGCCGCAGGCCGCCCGCGGCCTGAATGTCACAGCCCCGGCGGCGATGCCTGCGACCAGGGAAGGACCGATGATCGACCTCGAGAGCCTGCTCGACGAACCCCGCAAGCTGCCCACGGTGCCGAAGGTCGCGCAGCAGCTGATCCAGAGTTTCAGCGACGAGAACGCGGCCTTCCGCGACATCGTCAGCCAGCTCTCGGCCGATCCGGTGCTCAGCGCCAAGCTGCTGCGCCTGGCCAACTCGGCGTACTTCCACGTCTCCCGCACCATCGGCTCGATCGACGACGCGCTGCGCATGCTGGGCTTCGTGATGGTGCGCAACCTGGTGCTGGCCCACGGCATCGCGGCGGCGTTCCGCAACACGCGGGGTATCGATCTGCAGGAGTTCTGGCGCTACAACCTCTACACGGTGGGCGCCTCGCGCTGGCTGGCCGCGTGCTGCGCGGTTCCGACCGACACGGTGTTCACCGTCGCGCTGCTGCACGGGATCGGGCAGCTGCACCTGCACGCCGCCGCGCCGCAGGCGGTGGCGCCGCTGGACCGCCGGCTCGACGTGCTCGATGCCGGGCGCGCCGAGCTCGAACGGCAGGCCCTGGGCTTCCACCATGGCGAGGTCGCCGCCGCGCTCGCGCGGGCCTGGCATTTCCCGCAGCCGATCGTCGAGGCGCTGCGACAGGTTCCCGCACCGAGGCTGGACGGCGAGTTCTCCGAGCTCGCGGCGTGCGTGCACATCGGCGCGTGGCGGGCGCGTGGCGAACTGCGCGGCATGTCGCCCGAGGAGCTCGAGGCCGCCTTTCCGCTGGAGACGGGCCGGCGCCTGCAGCTGTCGCCGCAGCGCATCGAGGCCGAGATCCCCCCGCTGGCCGAACTCACCGAGGGCCTGCAGTCGATGCTCGAGTAGGCGCCGACGAGCAGCTTGCAGGCGCGATAGACCACCTAATCATTGTGGTCATGCAAGCGGAGCGCGCAATTGCTCGGCGGCTGTCCTACGTTGCAGCCGATTCCTTCCCATGACAGGAGTATCGCGATGGAACGTCGTCACTTCGTCCGCAC
>JAKAXL010000054.1 GCA_021816585.1 Pseudomonadota bacterium
CGGCTGCATGCGCTGCGCATCGCCTCCAAGCAACTGCGCCTGTCGACCGAGCGCATGGCTGGCGTGCTGCCGCGCAAGCAGCGGCGCGACTTTGCGCAGCAGGGCCGGCTGGCCACCACGCTGCAGAACCGGCTGGGCGAATGGCACGACGCCGAGCGCCTGCTGCAGCACGCGCGCGAACACCAGCCGCGGGCGCGGCAGCTGCAGAGCTGGCTGGAACAGCAGGCGTCGCAGGCCCTGCAAGGCGCGGCGCAGGCCGCTTGCCCGCCGCCGCGCAGCGCGAAACCACGCCTGCCGCAGCAGCCGCCCGCCGCCGCGGTCGGGCCGGCGGAGCCGGTCGAGGCGGTCGAGCCGGCCGAGCCGCCGCTGCTGGACGAATCCACTGCGGCGCCCGCCGAGTCGCTGCAGGCGGTGAGCGAGGCAGCGCCGATTCCTCCCGCCGAGGCCTCGCTGCAGGCGCTGGCGCAGGAGCAGGAGCAGGGGGCCTGAGGAGCCTGGGCGGCGGCGCGCGCGGATTTCCCGAATCATAAGCGTAACCGTTGCAGAAATGTCCGGTTCCGTATATGATTTGGCATGGGCGCACTTGAGCGATTCGTGGATGACAGGCTCATCCAGGGCAGGGCGACCTTCTCGCGCGAGGAGGCCGAGGCTGTGCTCGACCTCTCGCCGGATGCCCTGACGGCGGCGCTGGTCCGTCTGGCGGCGAGAAAGCGCATCGCCAGTCCTCGCAAGGGGTTTTTCCTGATCCTGCGTCCGGAGGATCAGGTCACCGGTGCCCCCGATCCCGCGCAGTGGATCGATCCGCTGATGCGGGCGCTGCAGCTCGACTATCGGGTTTCCCTGTTGCGGGCCGCGGCCTTTCACGGTGCGTCCCATCAAGCAGCCATGGTGTTCCAGGTCGTCGTGCCGCGCCAATTGCGCGGCATCGAGCTGGGGCGTCACCGCATCGAATTTGTCTACCAGGCGCCAGCCAGTTTTGCCAACGTGAATCAGGCCGAAGCGCTCGACCGGATCAAGACCGCGGCCGGGTATGCCCGGGTCGCGGGTGTCGAGTTGACTCTGCTGGATTGCGCACGCTACTTTCACAAGGCCGGCGGCATCCACACCGTGGCGCAAGTGGCCAGGGATATCGGCGCCAAGGCCGAGCCGAAGCGGCTCGCGCAGCTCGCCGCGGCCTATGAGGCTTCGTGCGCCCGCCGCGTCGGCTACGTGCTGCAGCAGGTCGGACACCCGCGGCAGGCCAGGAGCCTCGAGCCCTTCGCGCTCAAGGCCAAGGCCTTCGTGCCGCTGGATCCCGCGATCAAGCCGGTGAGCAGCCTGCTTGCCACGCCCGGCGAGAGGGATGCGCAGTGGAAGCTGCTCATCCATGAACCCGTGGAGCTCGACTTTTGATTCCGCTGGCCATGATTCAAGCCTGGAGTCGACAAGCTCCCTGGCCCGACCCGCGACAGGTCGAGCAGGACCTGATCCTTTCCAGGGCCCTTTGCGATCTCTTCGCCTCGCCCGCACTGCGAGGCACCATCGCGTTTCGGGGTGGAACGGCGATCCACAAGCTGCTGTTCCAGCGTCCGCTTCGGTACTCCGAGGACATCGACATCGTGCAGACGACGGCCGGGCCGATCGGCGAGACCGTCGATGCCGTGCGCGAGGCACTGGCATGGCTCGGCAAGCCGAAGCGGCAACAGGCCCAGCACTCGATGCATCTGGTCTATCGCTTCAGCCCCGAAGTGGATGCGGACCATCCGCTGAGCCTCAAGGTCGAGATCAACACGCGCGAACATGCCAATCTGTTCGGTCTGGTGACGATGCCCTTCGCGGTGCAAAGCGACTGGTACCGCGCGGAGGTCGAGATCGTGACGTTCGCCGCCGAGGAAATCTTCGGGACCAAGCTGCGGGCGTTGCTGCAGCGTCGCAAGAACCGCGACCTGTTCGATCTCCAGCAAGGACTCGACCAGCTCCGCCTCGACGCGGACCGTATCGTTGCGGCCTTCGAACACTACCTTGCGCAGGAGGGGACGATCATCACCCGGGCCCATGCCGAGCAGCGCATGCTCGAGAAACTGACCCGAAGTCTGATCGAGGACATCGCGCCCTTGTTGCCGGCCGGCGTGCGCTTTCACGACGACGATGCGCTTCGCGCCTTCGAGCGTGTGTGGCGCGAACTGATCGCGCGGATCAAGGGTGAAGCGTGGAAGCTGACGGAACAAGCGATCGAGGAGCTGCGTGCGGGACGGTATCCGGCGCTGCTCGCAACAGGAACCCAGCATGTCGAATGAAAGCACCACCCCCGAGATCCGGCGCAGGAGAACCTTCGCCATCATTTCCCACCCCGACGCCGGCAAGACGACCCTCACGGAAAAACTCCTGCTGTTCTCGGGGGCGATCCAGATCGCCGGCTCGGTGAAGGCGCGCAAGGCCAGCCGACACGCCACCTCCGACTGGATGGAGATCGAGAAGCAGCGGGGCATCTCGGTGGCCTCGTCGGTGATGCAGATGGAGTGGCGCGACTGCGTCATCAACCTGCTCGACACCCCCGGGCACCAGGACTTCTCCGAGGACACCTACCGCGTGCTGACCGCGGTCGACGCGGCGCTGATGGTGATCGACGCCGCCAACGGCGTGGAGGCGCAGACCCTGCGCCTGCTCGAGGTCTGCCGCGCGCGCAACACGCCCATCATCACCTTCGTCAACAAGATGGACCGCGAGGTGCGCGCGCCGCTGGACCTGATGGACGAGATCGAGCGCCACCTCGGCATGGACGCGGTGCCGCTGAGCTGGCCGGTGGGCATGGGCAAGAACTTCCACGGCGTGCTCGATCTGCGGCGCCAGCGCATGCGCGTGTTCCGTGCCGGCGAGGACCGCCTCGACGACGCCGACGACGAGATCATCGACGGCCTCGACAACCCGCAGCTGGCGCAGCGCTTCGGCGCCGAGCACGCGCAGGCCGGCGAGGAGCTCGAGCTGCTGCGCGAGGCCACCGCCGAGCTGCAGGTGGAGGAGTTCCGCGCCGGGCGCCAGTCGCCGCTGTTCTTCGGCTCGGCGATCAACAACTTCGGCGTGCGCGAGGTGCTGGACGCGCTGGTCGACCTGGCGCCGCCGCCGCAGCCGCGCCCGGCGCTGCAGCGCGTCGTGCAGCCGCAGGAGCCGCGCTTCAGCGGCGTGGTGTTCAAGATCCAGGCCAACATGGACCCGGCGCACCGCGACCGCATCGCCTTCGTGCGCGTGTGCTCGGGGCGCTTCACGCGCGGCATGCGCCTGCGCGTCGGGCGCAACGGCAAGGAGATCCGCCCCAACACCGTGGTGGCCTTCATGTCGCAGCGCCGCGAGCTGCTGGAGGAGGCCTGGGCCGGAGACATCATCGGCATTCCCAACCACGGCACGCTGCGGCTGGGCGACACGCTGACCGAGGGCGAGACCCTGCAGTTCACCGGGCTGCCGTTCTTCGCGCCGGAACTGTTCCAGGCGGTGGAGATCGCCGACCCGCTGCGCAGCAAGCAGTTGCGCACCGGGTTGATGCAGCTGGGCGAGGAGGGCGCGATCCAGGTGTTCCGCCCGCACCTGAGCGGCAGCCTGCTGCTGGGCGCGGTGGGCGCGCTGCAGTTCGACGTCGTGCTGCACCGGCTCAGCGGCGAGTACAACGTGGCGGCGCGCCTGGGCCCGACGCCGTACCGCGTGGCGCGCTGGATCCACAGCGACGACGAGCGCGACCTCAAGCGCTTCATCGACGAGAACGCGCACCGCCTGGCCTACGACGTGGTCGACGCTCCGGCCGTGCTGCTGACCCACGCCGCGGAGTTGCGCGTGCTGCAGGAACGCTGGCCGCAGGTGTCCTTCCACGCGCTGCGCGAGCACGCCGGCCGCGTGTTCCAGACCGACCTGGCCGCCTGAGGCGCAAGGCCCCGGCAGGCGACGCGCGCGACGCCCACGACACGAGGCCGGCACGCCGATGCGCCCCCGCGCCTTCGTCTCGCTGCTGCTGGCGGAGTTGCGTTCGCCGCAGCTGGGGCTGATCTGGATCGCGCTGCTGCTGGCGGCCACCGCGCTGTCGGGCGTGGGTTTCGTGGCGCAGCGCCTGCACGCCGGGCTGCAGCGCGACGCCGCGCAGTTGCTGGGCGGCGACCTGCTGCTGCGCGGCGACCATCCCCTGCCGCCGCAGTTCGAGGCCCACGCGCGCGCGCTGGGCCTGCGCGGCGCGCGCAGCGACGTGTTCGCCAGCATGGCGCTGGGCCCGGGCGCGCGGGGGCGCACCCAGCTGGTGGTGGTGAAGGCGGTCGGCGCCGGTTATCCGCTGCTCGGGCATGTCAGCCTGCGCGCGGTGGCGCCGGGGGCCGCGCTGCCGCGCACGCCGATTCCGCAACCGGGCACCGTCTGGGTATCGCCGCAGCTGGCGCGCCGCCTGGGCGTGCCGCCGCAGGGGCCGATCGTGCTCGGCGGACGCAGCCTGCGCATCGCCGCGCTGGTCACCGCCGAGCCCGACAGCGCCGCCGGCATTCCGGGGCTGGCGCCGCGGGTGCTGCTCAACCTCGCCGACCTGCCGTCCACCGGGCTGATCCAGCCGGCCAGTCGGGTCGGCTACGCGCTGGCGCTGGTCGGGCCGCCGCGCGCCGTGGCGCAGTACGCGGCGTGGGCGCGCAACACCATCGACGCGGGGTCGCTGCGCGGCCTGCAACTGCACAAGGCGGACGCCGCCGGCAACGGCTTCGACCGCAACCTGCACCGCGGCGCCGACTACCTGCGCCTGGTGGCGCTGCTGGCGGCGCTGCTGGCGGCCGTCGCGGTGGCGGTGGCGGCGCGCGACTTCGCGCGCCGGCGCCAGCAGTCGGTGGCCTTGCTCAAAGCGCTGGGAATGTCGCGGCGCCGCGTGTTCGGGCTGCTGGCGGCCGAACTCGCGGTGCTGGGGCTGGGCGCGGGGGCGCTGGGCAGCCTGGCCGGGCTCGGGCTGCAGGCCTTGCTGCTGGGCATGCTGCACGGGGTCGTCGGCGCCACCCGCCTGGGGGCCGCCGGCTGGCAGCCGGTGGCGCTGGTGCTGTGGAGCATGGCCAGCCTGCTGCTGGCCTTCGCGCTGCCGCAGTTGCTGCGCCTGTTGCAGGTGCCGCCGCTGCGCGTGCTGCGTCGCGAAGCCGTCGCCGGCGGCCGTGGCGTGCACCTGCTGGCGGGGGTCGGACTGCTGCTGTTCGCGCTGCTGTTGCTGGTGCTGGGCGGCGACGGCTGGCTGGGCTGGATCGCGCTGGGCGCCTTCGCCGCGGTGGCGCTGCTGCTGGCCGCCGCGGCGGCGGGCGCGCTGGCCCTGCTGCGCCGCGCCGGCGCGCGCGGACGCGGTGCGGCGGCGCTGGCGGCACGCCAGCTGGGCGCGCGCGGCGCCTCCGCGGTGGCCCAGGTGGCCGCGCTGGGGCTGGCGCTGATGGCGCTGCTGCTGGTGGGCATGCTGCGCCAGGGGCTGCTCGGCGGCTGGCAGGCCTCGCTGCCCGCCGATGCGCCGGACCGTTTCGTGATCAACGTGCAGCCGCAACAGGGCGAGGCCTTCCGCGCGGCGCTGCACGAGGCCGGAATCCGCCGCTTCGAGTGGTACCCGATGGTGCGCGCGCGCCTGGTCGCGGTGAACGGGCGCGCGGTGTTCGGGCGCGACTACGCCGACCCGCGGGCGCGCCACCTGATCGACCGCGAGCTCAACGTGTCGACCACGCCGCGACTGCCGGCGAACAACCGCATCGTCGCCGGCTCGTGGCGGGCCACCGCGGGGCCCGGCGCCAGCGGGCTGTCGGTGGAGCAGGGGATCGCCGACACGCTGGGGCTCCGGCTCGGCGACCGCCTGCGCTTCGACATCGCGGGCCGCGACGTGGAGGCGCGCATCACCAGCCTGCGCAAGGTCGACTGGGCGTCGATGCGGGCCAACTTCTTCGTGCTCGCGCCGGCCTCCATGCTGCTGCACCAGCCCTACACCTACCTGGCCGCCTTCCACGAGTCGGCGCAGGCCCCGCCGGAGCTCGACGCGCGGCTGGCGGAGCGATTCCCCGACATCACGATCATCGACCTGGCGCAATTGCTGGCGCAATTTCGCGCCATGCTGGCGCAGGTCGGCAGCGCGGTGCAGCTGCTGTTCGGCCTCGCGCTGGGCGCCGGGCTGGCGGTGGTCGCGTCGACCCTGCTGATCGGGCGTCGCGAGCGCGAACGCGAGACCGCGCTGTGGCGCGTGCTGGGCGCCTCCGACCGGCTGCTGCGACGGGTCATGGCGGCCGAGCTGCTGCTCGTCGGCGCGCTCGGCGGGCTGCTCGGCGCCGCCGGCGCGGCGGTCGCCGCGTGGCTGCTGGCGCGCAAGGTGTTCGAGTTCGCGTGGACCCCGCCGGCGTGGTGGCTGGCCGCGGGCGTGGCGGCGGGCGCTGCGCTGGCGCTGGCGGTGGGCTGGCTGAGCCTGCGCCGCGTGCTGCGCACCCCGCCGCTGCGCCTGCTGCGCGGCGGCGATTGACCGCGCGCAAGCCCGCCATCGCCGCGACGACGACAATACCCCTCATGAACGCACCGACCGACACGCCGAACGCGGCGCACGACGACACTCCGAGCGAGGCCGCGACGCCGTACCAGTTGCTCGGCGGCGACAGCGGCGTGCGCGCGCTGGTCGACCGCTTCTACGACCTGATGGACCTGGAGCCGGGCTACGCGGCGCTGCGCGCGATCCACCCGACGTCGCTGGAGGGCTCGCGCGACAAGCTGTACTGGTTCCTCAGCGGCTGGCTCGGCGGGCCGGACCTGTACCAGCAGCGTTTCGGCCACCCGCGCCTGCGCATGCGCCACTTCCCCTACGCGATCGGCGAGGCCGAGCGCGACGCCTGGCTGGCCTGCATGCGCCAGGCCATGGCCGAACTGCAGGTCGACGAGACCCTGCGCCAGCGCCTGCAGCACGCCTTCGACGGCACCGCCGACTGGATGCGCAACCGCAACGGCTAGCGGCGCTGCCAGCGGCGGCGGCTCCTGCGTCGCGGGCACGAACCCTGCGCTGGAACATGCCGTGCGGCTTCCGGCGGCGGGCGCGTCGACTTATCCTCTGGACGTGGAAACCCGGGAGCGCCCGCCGCTTCGGCGCCTGCCCGGGGGCGGATGCGGCTTGCGATCGACCAGGGAGGCGCCCCATGAATCCACGGCCCGACGCGCAGCAGCCGGGGCCCGCGGCCGCGGGGCCCGCGCTGCGGGCTGCGGGCCTGCGCGCGGGGACGTACATGTTCGCGGCGGCCGCCATCGCGGCGACGCTGCTGCTGTGGCGTCTCCTCGTCGGCGCGGGCCAGCCGGATGAACTGCTGGCGCTGATGAGTCTGCCCATCATCGTCAGCGCCATGCTCGGAGGCGCCGGGCCGGGGCTGCTGGCGACCGGGCTCGCGGTGAGCTGCGTGCTCGCGGTCGTCGCTGGGCAACATGGGCTCGCCGCGGCATGGCCGCTGGCGATGGCGAAGCTCGCCACGCTGACGGCAAGCGGCCTGCTGGTGAGCCTGATGAGCCAGAGGCTGCGCACTTCGCTGCGCAAGCTGGAGATCCACGGCAGCCAGTTGCGTGCGCTCGTCGACAGCACCGGCGATGCGATCTTCGTCAAGGACCTCAGGGGGCGTTACCAGCTGGTCAGCCCGGCCACCGCGCGCTTCCTGGGCAAGGAGGTCGGCGAGGTGCTGGGCCGCGACGATTCGCAGTTGCTGCCCGAGGCCGCCGCGCGCCAGCTGCGGGCCAACGACCAGGCGGTGATGGCCGGCGGCGCGACGCGTACCCTGGAGGAGCGTTTCGCGAACCGGGACGGGCGGGTGATGCACTTCCTGGCGACGAAGGGGCCGATCCGCGACGCCGCCGGAGAGGTCGTCGGGGTGTTCGGGATTTCCCACGACATCACCGAGCGCAAGCGGGACGAGGAACGCCTGCGCGAACAGGAGGAGCTGCTCAGCACGATGAGCAGCATGACCCACGCCGGCGGCTGGTCCTTCGACCCGGCCACCGGACGCGGAACCTGGACCCGCGAGTGCGCGAGCATCCACGGGCTGCCCGAGGACGCACCGATCGACGCCGGCAAGGGCATCGAGTTCATCTGCGAGGAATACCGCGAGACCATCCGCGCGGCCATCCGCGACGCCGTCGAGCATGCCCGGCCCTATGACCTGGAGCTGGAGATCGCCCCGGCGACCGGCGGTCGCAAGTGGGTGCGCACGATCGGCGCGCCGGTGGTGCGGGGGGGCGTCGTGGTGCGCTTGCACGGCGCGATGCAGGACATCAGCGTGCGCAAGCGCAACGTCGCGCTGCTGGCCCTGCAGGCCAGGCGCGCGCAGGTGCTGCTCGAGCTTCCGCGCATCGCGGAGCGCAGCGACGAGCAGGAACTGCTCGAGGAGGTGCTGGCGCACGCCGAGGAGTTGACCGCGAGCGGCATCAGCTTCATGCACTTCCTCGAATCCGACGAGGAGAACATCGCGCTGACCGCATGGTCCGCGCGCACCGCGCGCAGTCACGCCGGCCACGTGCTGGAAAGGCACCATCCGGTCAGCCGCGCCGGCCTGTGGGCCGACGCGGCGCGCCTGCGCGATGCGGTCGTGGTCAACGACTATGCGTCGGCGCAGGAGCGGCAGGGGCTTCCGCAGGGGCACGCCGGACTTGCGCGTCTGATCAGCGTGCCGCTGATCGACGACGGCCGCGTCGTCGTGGTCGCCGGAGTCGGCAACAAGCCGCAGGACTACGACGCCACCGATGTCGAGACCCTGCAGTTGCTGCTCAGCGAGGTCTGGCGCATCGTCTCGCGCCGGCGCGTGGAGCGGCAGCTGACCAAGTTGTCGCGGGCCGTCGAGCAGAGCCCGGAGAGCGTGCTGATCACCGACCTGGACGCGAGGATCGAGTTCGTCAACACGGCCTTCGAGCGCCAGACCGGCTACACGCTGGCGCAGGTGCGGGGCAGGACTCCGGCGATCCTGCATTCGGGCAACACGCCCGCGGGAACCGCCGAGTCCATGTGGGCGGCGCTGCGGCGCGGCGAGCCGTGGAGCGGGGAGTTCCGCAATCGGCGCAAGGACGGAAGCGAATACATCGATTTCGCCCACGTGTCGCCGATCCGTCGCGAGGACGGCGTGGTGACGCATTATGTCTCGGTGCAGGAGGACGTCACCGAGCGCCGGCGGGTGGAGCGCGAACTCGTCGAATCGGAGAGCCGGTACCGCTCGCTGTTCGAGAACATGAACACCGGCTTCGTGATGTTCGAGGTCGTGCAAGACGATCGGGGAGTCCCGGTGGACCTGCTGATCCTGGCTGCCAATCGCGGCTTCGAGACGACCACCGGACTGAAGGCGCGCGAAGTCGTCGGGCGGCGCCTGACCCAGGTCGTGCCGGGCATCGAGAACGATGCGGCCGACTGGATCGGCAGCTATGCGAAGGTGGCCCTGAGCGGCGAGCCGGTGCAGTTCGAGCAGGGCTCGGAGCTGCTCGGGGTGTACTACGCCGTCAGTGCCTACCAGGCGGCGCCGGGGCAATGCGCGGTGACCTTCCTGGACATCACGCAGCGCCGCAAGGCCGAGGAACGGCTGCAGCTGGCGGCGAGCATCTTCAACCAGGCCCGCGAGGGCATCATGGTGACCGACGTCGACGGCGACATCGTCGAGGTCAACGAGGCCTTCAGCGCGATCACCGGCTATGCGCGCGACGAGGTGCTCGGGCGCAATCCGCGCATCCTCAAGTCGGATCGCCAGGGCCGCGAGTTCTACGCGGCGATGTGGCGCGAGCTCGTCGAGCGGGGCCACTGGTCGGGCGAGATCTGGAACCGTCACAAGGACACGAGCCCGATTGCGTTGCTGGAGTCGATCGGCGCGCTGCGCGACAGCCGCGGCGACATCACGCACTACGTCTCGCTGTTCTCCGACGTCACGCCGCTGAAGGAGCGCGAGCATCAGCTCGAGTACCTGGCGCACTACGACCTGTTGACCTCGCTGCCCAACCGGGTCCTGCTCGCCGACCGCCTGCACCAGGCGATGGCCCAGACGCTGCGTCGCGGGACCATGCTCGGGGTCGCCTTCCTCGACCTGGACGGTTTCAAGATCATCAACGATCGCCACGGGCATCAGGTCGGCGACCGCTTCCTCGCGGCCGTCGCCGCGCGCCTGCGCCAGGCCGTGCGCGAGGGCGACACGATCGCGCGCATCGGCGGCGACGAATTCGTCGTCGTGCTGCTCGACCAGCACGACCGGGCCGAGGGCATGGCGACCATCCGCCGCCTGCTGGCGGCGGCGGCCGAGGAGATCGCGCTGGAGGAGCTGCGACTGAGGCTGTCGGCCAGCATCGGCGTGACCTACTATCCGCAGTCCGAGGAGGTCGACGCCGACCAGCTGCTGCGCCAGGCGGACCAGGCCATGTACCAGGCCAAGCTCGCGGGCAAGAACCGTTGCCACGCGTTCAATCCCGACGAGGATCGCAGCCTGCGCGGCCACCACGAGATCGTCGAGCGCCTGCGCAAGGCGCTGAATGCGCGCGAATTCGTGCTGCACTACCAGCCGAAGGTCAACATGCGCAGCGGCCGGCTCGTCGGCGTGGAGGCGCTGCTGCGCTGGCAGCACCCGGAGCGCGGTCTGCTCGGCCCGGCGCTGTTCCTGCCGGAGATCGAGGATCACGACCTGTCGGTCGAGCTCGGCGACTGGGTGCTCGACACGGGGCTCGCGCAGCTGCGGCGCTGGCGCGCGCAGGGCCTGGACATCGGGCTCAGCGTGAACGTGTCGGCGCGCCAGCTGCAGAAGAGCGATTTCGTGGAGCGCGTGCGCGAGCGGCTGCGGCAGCATCCCGGAGTCGCCGCGGGCCAGCTCGAACTCGAGGTGCTGGAGACCAGCGCGCTGCAGGATCTCGCGCAGGTGTCCGGCATCATCAATGCCTGCAAGGAACTGGGGGTGTCGTTCGCATTGGACGACTTCGGGACCGGATATTCGTCACTGACCTACCTCAAGCTGCTGCCCGCCGCCGTGCTGAAGATCGACCGCAGCTTCGTCAGCGGCATGCTCGACGACCCGGAGGACCTCGCGATTCTCGAGGGGGTGATGGGCATGGCCGCGGCGTTCCGGCGCAAGGTGGTCGCCGAGGGCGTCGAGACCATCGAGCATGGCAGCGTGCTGCTGCAGCTCGGCTGCGAGCTGGCGCAGGGCTTCGGCATCGCGCGGCCGATGCCGGCCGACGAGCTGGCGCGGTGGGCGTCGATGTGGCGCCCGGCGCCGCAGTGGCGCACCCTGCCGGCGCTGGCATCGAGCGAACTCGCCACGCTGCATGCAGGGGTCGAGCACCGCGCGTGGGTCCGGGGCATCGACGCCTA
Source organism: Pseudomonadota bacterium (assembly GCA_021816585.1). Classification (GTDB taxonomy): domain Bacteria; phylum Pseudomonadota; class Gammaproteobacteria; order Burkholderiales; family Burkholderiaceae_C; genus Thiomonas_A. The sequence goes on from JAKAXL010000054.1 coordinate 11,300, forward strand.
CGTGAAGGGGCAGCGCGCCTCGGCCCCGGCGCTGGACCCGCGGCAGTGCCGCTTCGGGGAATGGCTGCACACGGACGCCCTGCGCAGCGGCTGGAGCGCGGCCGAGCTCGACCGCCTCGAGCGCCTGCACGCGGAGTTCCACGCGCTCGGTCGTGACATCTGTGAATGGCACGGCAGCGGCAACTCCGCGCAGGCCGCCGGCCGCTTGGGGGAACTCGCGGCGCTGCGCGACCGCCTGCTGGAGCGATGGATGCCCGGGCATCCGCGGGCTGCGGGGCACGCCGGGTCCTGAGGCGCTCGCCAGGCGGGCCGGGCTGCGGCGACGCGGTCGCTCAGCCGCGGGGGCGCTGCGCGGCGCCCGCCTGGGCCGGGCGCAGCAGCACGAGCAGCGCGCCGGCGCCGCCGTCGTGCGGACCCGCCTGGCAGAAGGCCAGCACGTCGCGCATCTGCAGCAGCCAGTTGCGCACCTTGTGCTTGAGCACGCCTTCGCGCCCCGGCGAACCCAGCCCCTTGCCGTGGATCACCCGCACGCAGCGCGCGCCGCGCTGCTGCGTCGCATGCACGAACTCCAGCAGCGCACAGCGCGCCTCGTCGCGGCGCAGTCCGTGCAGGTCGAGCTCGGCCTGGATCACCCAGTGGCCGCGGCGCAGCTTGCGCAGCACGTCGGGGCCGATTCCCGGCGCGCGGTACGACAGCCATTCATCGGTCTCCAGCAGGCTGTCGAGGTCGACGCTGTCGGACAGCGACTCGCGCAGCGCGGCGCGTTCGTCGCGCATGCGCTGGCGCGCCACCGCGGGTTGCGCCGGCGGGCGCAGCTGCGCGCGCTGCGGCGCCCGCAGGGCCTGCGCACCGGCCACCGCGCGCAGGAACAGCTCGCGCTCGTCGTCGTGGCCCTCGGGATCGTCGTGGCGGGGCGCGTCGGCCGCGCCCGGCACGGGCGGCGCGTCGGCCGCCACGCAAGGCTGCGCGCTGTCCGCGCCGTGCGGCGCCGGGCCTTGCGGCTGCGCGGGCACGCGCCGGCGCTCGCGGCGCGGCAGTCGCGTGCTCATGCGACGACCCTCCTCGCTGCGCCCGGCGGACGTGGTGGCGGACTCACAGCAGCCCCTGGCGCGCGAAGGAGTACACGTCGCCGCGCGTGACCACCAGGTGGTCGAGCAGCGCGATGTCCAGCAGGCCCAGCGCGGACTTCAGGCGCTGCGTCAGATGGCGGTCGCTGGCCGAGGGTTCGGCGACGCCGGACGGGTGGTTGTGCGCGACGATCACCGCCGAAGCCTCGTGGGCCAGCGCCAGCTTGACCAGTTCGCGCGGGTACACCGCGGTGTGCGACAGGGTTCCCTGCCACAGCTGCTGCGCGTGCAGCAGGCGGTGGCGGTGGTCCAGCAGCAGCGCCGCGAACACCTCCACGGTGCCGCCGCCCAGCCACAGCCGCAGGTAGTCGGCGACGGCGTCCGGGGTGTCGAACAGCCGGCGTTCGCGCATCGGCTCGGCCAGTGCGCGGCGCGCCAGCTCCAGCACCGCGGCCAGTTCCGCGTACTTGGCCGCGCCCAGGCCCTTGTGCGCGCGCAGCCGCGCCTGCGGCGCGTGCAGCAGCCCGTGCAGTCCGCCGAAGGCGTCGAGCAGGCGCTGCCCGAGCTGCAGCGCGCTGCAGCCGCGCAGGCCGCTGCGCAGCAGCAGCGCGACCAGTTCGGCGTCGGCCAGTGCCTGCGGGCCGTGCGCGAGCAGTTTTTCGCGGGGGCGCGCGGCGGGGGGAAGGTCGGCGATGCGCGTGGACATGCTGGCGGGTGCTGGCGGGTGCCTGCAGGGTCCCTACAATGGGGGTTTGCGGCCTCGGCAACCACCGCCGGCCGGCCGTCACGACACAGTTTATCGACACCGTGGCCTGCGTTCGACCCGACTCCCTGCTGACCCTTCACTACCGCCTGGCCGACCCCGCAGGGCGCGCCTGGGTGGACACCTTCGGCCACAACCCGGCCACGCTGAGCCTGGGCGTGCAGCAGCTCGCGCCGGCGCTGGAGCAGTGCCTGCTGGGGCTGGAGGAGGGCGCGCAGGCGCGCTTCGAACTGCCCGCCGACGCCGCCTTCGGCCCGCACGACCCGCAGCGCGTGCAGCGCGTGCCGCGCAGCCTGCTGCGCCAGTACCTGCCCGACGGCGTAAGCCTGGCGGTCGGCGACGCGGTGCAGCTGGCCGGCCTGAGCTCGGCCAGCGGGGCCAGCGCGGCCGCCACGGTCAGCGCCGCCGACGACGAGGTGGTCGAGCTCGACTTCAACCACCCGCTGGCCGGCAAGGCCGTGGTGTTCGACGTGCAGATCCTGGGGGTGCTGTGAACTCCGCGGCGGTCGAGGCGATGGACGTGCTGCTGGCCAGCCCGCGCGGCTTCTGCGCCGGCGTGGACCGCGCCATCGACATCGTCGAGCGCGCGCTGGAGCTGTTCGGCGCGCCGATCTACGTGCGCCACGAGATCGTGCACAACACCACCGTGGTGCAGAGCCTGCGCGCCAAGGGCGCGGTGTTCGTCGACGAGCTCGACGACGTTCCCGCCGGGGCGACGCTGGTGTTTTCCGCGCACGGCGTGTCGAAGGCCGTGCGCGAGCAGGCGCAGGCGCGCCAGCTGAAGATCTTCGACGCCACCTGCCCGCTGGTGACCAAGGTCCACGTGGAAGTGGCGCGCATGCGCGCCGAAGGCCTGCATCTGGTGATGATCGGGCACGCCGGGCATCCGGAGGTCGAGGGCACGATGGGCCAGGCCGACGGCGTGCATCTGGTGCAAGGCGAGGCCGACGTCGCGCAGCTTCCCTTCCCCGAGTCGGACGCGGTGGCCTACGTGACCCAGACCACGCTGTCGGTGGACGACGCCGCGGCGGTGGTGGCGGCGCTGCGCGCGCGCTATCCGCGCCTGCGCGAACCCAAGCGCCAGGACATCTGCTACGCCACGCAGAACCGGCAGGACGCGGTCAAGTTCATGGCCCCGCAGGTGGACGTGGTGATCGTCGTCGGCAGCCCGAGCAGCTCCAACTCCAACCGCCTGCGCGAGGTCGCGGCGCGGCTGGGCCGCCCGGCCTACATGGTCGACACCGCGGCCGACCTGCGCGCCGAGTGGCTGCAGGGCGCGCGGCGCATCGGCGTGACCGCCGGCGCGTCGGCCCCGGAGAAGCTCGTGCAGCAGGTCATCGACCGCCTGCGCGAACTCGGCGCGGCCGCGGTGCGCGAACTCGACGGAGTCGACGAGACCCTGCGCTTCCCGCTGCCCAAGGGTCTGGGGCCGAAGGTGCAGCGAAATTGAAGCCGGCGGCGCCCGCGCGCGCCGCCCGGCCCCGGGGCGGGCCCGCGCAGGCGGGCCCTGCCTTCCCGCAGTCATTGCATTCCGCACTCAACGGCTCTCCCATGCTGGACATCAACCTGTTGCGCAAGGACCTGGACGAGGTCGTCGCCCGCCTGAACACCCGCAAGCAGCCGCAGCCCTTTCTCGACGTCGAGCGCTTTCGCGCGCTGGAGTCCGAGCGCAAGCAGCTGCAGACCCGCACCGAGGAGCTGCAGGCGCGGCGCAACCAGCTCTCGCGCCTGATCGGCCAGCACAAGTCGAAGGGCGAGGACGCCAGCGAGCCCATGCAGCAGGTGGCGGGAATCAAGTCCGAGCTGGAGGCCTCCGCGGCACGGCTGGAGCAGATCCAGCTCGAGCTCGGAGAGCTGCTGATGGGCGTGCCGAACCTGCCGTACCCGGAAGTCCCGGTGGGTGCGGACGAGACCGGCAACCGCGAGATCCGGCGCTGGGGGCAGCCGCGCAGCTTCGATTTCCCGGTGCGCGACCATGTCGACGTGGGGGCCGGGCTGGGGCTGGACTTCGAGGCCGGCGCGAAGCTCTCGGGGGCGCGCTTCAGCGTGCTGCGCGGGCCGCTGGCACGGCTGCACCGGGCGCTGGCGCAGTTCATGCTCGACCTGCACACGCAGGAGCATGCCTACACCGAGGCCTACGTGCCCTACGTGGTCAGCGCCGAGACCCTGCGCGGAACCGGCCAGCTGCCGAAGTTCGAGGCCGACCTGTTCGCGGTGCCGCGCGGCGAACTCGGCAACTTCTACCTGATCCCCACCGCCGAGGTGCCGCTGACCAGCCTGGTGCGCGACAGCATCGTGCCGGCCGAGCAGCTGCCGATGCGCCTGGTCGCGCACACGCCGTGCTTCCGCTCGGAGGCCGGCTCCTACGGGCGCGACGTGCGCGGCATGATCCGCCAGCACCAGTTCGACAAGGTCGAGCTGGTGTGGCTGTGCGCGCCCGAGCAGTCGGCGCAGGCGCTGGAGCAGCTCACCGCGCACGCCGAAGCCGTGCTGCAACGCCTGGAGCTGCCGTACCGCACGATGCTGTTGTGCACCGGCGACATGGGCTTCGGGTCGGCCAAGACCTACGACCTGGAGGTCTGGCTGCCGGCGCAGGACACCTATCGCGAGATTTCCAGCTGCTCCAACATGGACGCCTTCCAGGCCCGCCGCATGCAGGCGCGCACGCGCGACGCGCAGGGCCGCACGCAGTGGCTGCACAGCCTCAACGGCTCCGGGCTGGCCGTCGGGCGCACGCTGGTGGCGGTGCTGGAGAACTACCAGCGCGCCGACGGCGGGATCGACGTGCCGAAGGCGCTGCAGCCGTACCTGGGCGGGTTGCAGCAACTCGCGCCGCAGGCAGCCTGAGCGCACGCGCAGCGCGCGGCGCGGAGCCCGCGCTCTTCCAAGCAGGC
>JAKAXL010000055.1:0-11290 GCA_021816585.1 Pseudomonadota bacterium
TGGCGCGGCCTCGACAGCGTGGCGCGCGCGCGCGACGACTCGCAGCTGCGCATGCAGGCGGGAACCCAGCTGCAGCTGACCATGCAGCAGATGCGTGCCGACCTGGCCGCCGCCAGCGACGCCGGGCAGAATCTGCCGGCGGTCAGCCTGGCCGGCAACGGCGACCTGCTGATCGTGCGCCGGCCCGCCGACCCGCTCGGCGCCGACCTGCGCGCGTGGGCGCAATCCCTGCCGCCGTACGCGGGCATGCTGGAGGTGGTGCGCTGGGGCCTTCGCGGCGGCAAGCTGATGCGCTGGGCCAGTCCGCCGGCGCCGCTGCCCGGACCGCTGCTGCAGGCGATGGGAAGCCCCGCGGGCGCAGGCATCGAGATGCTCGACGGCGTGGCCTCGATGCAGGTCCTGGTGTTCCGCTACGCCGGCACCGGCCTGCAGCAGCAGTCGGGGGCCTGGGTCAGTCCCTACACCGCGGCCAACGTCGCGCAGTCCGGCAACAACCCGCTGCTGGCACAACTGCGCACTCCCGCGGGTCTGCGCTGGACCCTGATGCTGACGCAGCAGGCGCTGCGCGGCACCGTGCAGCGCGAGTTCCTGCTGGAGAACCGGCAATGAGGTCCCTGCGTCGCCCGCGGCGCCAGCGCGGCGCGGCGCTGATCACCGCGCTGCTGCTGGCGGCGCTCGCCGCGGTGATGGTGTCGGGCATGCTGTGGCGCCAGTGGGGGGCCATCCAGCGCGAACAGGCCGCACGCCAGAGCCAGCAGGCGCGCTGGCTGCTGCGCGGCGGTGTCGACTGGGCGCGCCTGATCCTGCGCGAGGCCGCGAACAACACCCAGGTGGTCGCGCTCGACCAGCCGTGGGCGGTTCCGCTGGCCGAGGCGAACCTGGACAAGTTTCTCGCCGCGGGCCGCCAGGAAAGTCTCGGCCAGGTCTGGCTCGAGGGACACATCGTCGACGCCCAGGCTCGATTCAACCTGACGGATCTGGCGACCGCCGGCAGACCGAATCCCGATGCCGTCCAGGCGCTGCAGCGCCTGTGCGGCGCGATCGGGGCGGACCCCGGGCTGGCGCAGCAGATCGCCCAGGCGATCGCGGCCGCGCAACTGCCGAACGCACCCGTGCTGCCGATCCGTCAACTGCAGGACCTGGCGCGGGTGTCGCCGGCCATTGCGGCGCAACTGCCGCGCCTGGCGCCCTATGTGACCGTACTGCCCTCGCCGACTCCGGTGAACGCCAACACGGCCGGCGTGCAGGTGCTGGCCGCGGTGCTGGGCGTGGACGCCGCGCAGGCCACGCAATTGCTGGCTCGCCGCGCGCAACAGCACTTCAACGACCTGCAGGCGATCTCCCAGGCACTCGGGCCCGCCGTGCCGTTCACGGTCGACGCCACGCTGGTCGGCGTGTCGAGCAGCTATTTCGAGGCCGTGGCCAGGGTACGCATCGGAGAATTCGAATATGCCGAGCAGGCCCTGATCCAGCGCGTGGGCGGACTCACGCAGGTGCTGCGCATGCAGCGCGTGGCGCCGTGGCTTGCCGCGGCACAACCAGCCCGGGTTGCGTGAATCCTGTATGACTGCAGCCGCACATGTTGCGTCATCCCCAATCATCCCGCCGAAGCAGGGGGTCAAAGCGCGGGGCCGCTACATACAATCCCCGCGCATGACCCGCCTCGTGCTTGTTCTTCCCGTCGCCGGCCGACCGGGAGCCGTGCCCTACGCACGGCTCGACGACGGCGCACATGTGCTCGAGCAGGGCGAGGCGCAATTGGCCCTGCTGCCGCGCGCAGCGCAAGTCGTCGGCGTGTGGCCGGCCGAGCAGCTCACGCTGCTCGGCCTGCAACTTCCGCCGATGCCGGCGGCGCGCCTGCAGGCGGCGCTCGCGGGCGCGCTGGAGGACCGGCTGCTGGCGGACCTCGCGTCGCAACACCTGGCCGCCGGCCCGCGCGAGCCCGACGGCAGCCTGCGCTGGGCCGCATGCTGCGCGCGCGCGCCGCTGGCGCAATCGCTCGAACGCCTGCGCGACGCCGGCCTGGCGGCGCCGCGCGTGGTCCCCGAGCCGGCGCTGCTGCAACCACAGTGGGGCTGCCTGCAACGCCTCGATGATGCGCGCGTGCGCCTGCTGTGGCGCGACGCCGCGGGCGAGGCGGGTTGGCTGCACCTGGGCGAAGCCGACCAGCCCGACGCCTGCCCTTCGCGGCTCGCGGGCCTGCTGGTGGAGCCGGGCCTGGAGACGCTGGCCAGGCGCTGGTTCGGCGACGACGCGCTGCTCGAATCCTGCACCCGCGCGCAGTGGCTGCAGCGCGCGGCCTCCTCGCCCTGGGACCTGCGCCAGTTCGAATTGGCGCCGCGCGCCGCGGCGCAGCGCCTGTGGACCCGGCTTCGCGAGCAGGCCGCCACGCCGGCCTGGCGTCGTGTCGGCTGGCTGGCCGGCGGCCTGGTCGGGCTGCAACTGCTGGGCCTGAACCTGCACGCGCTGCAGTTGCGACGCGAACAGGCGGCGCTGCAGCGCCAGTTGCAGACGGTCGTCGCGCAGGCGCTTCCGGGGGCGCCCGCCGTGCTCGATCCGGGCTTGCAGATGCGCCGCGCGCTGGACCAGGCGCGCCGACGCGTCGGCGCGCCGACCAGCGACGGCATCGAGGCCCTGATGGGGCAGGCCGCCAGCGTGCTCGGCGGTACCCGGCCGCTTGCGCTGGACTACTCCGGCGCAGGCCTCGCACTGCGCCTGCCGGCCGGGCAGGCCTCGGCTGCGGCCAGGCGCTGCATCGTGCAGGACCTGCCGTGCAGTACGCAAGGCGACACGCTGCGCCTGCAGCCCGCCACCTGAGATCCGTCCACGCCATGGCCATCGCCTCCCGAATGCGCGACTCCTCGACGCTGCGCGAGCTGGGCGCCTCGGCGCGCGCGCGCTGGAGCGCGATGTCGCCGCGCGAGCGCAGCCTGGTCAGCGTGGCGCTGGCAGTGGTGGCGGTCACCGTGGCGTGGCTGGTCCTGCTGCGCCCGGCCCTGCGCACCGAGGCGCAGGCGCCTGGACGCATTCGCGAACTCCGCACCGAGCTGGCGCGGGCGCGGGCCCAGGCCGACGAGCTGGCGAGCCTGGCGCGGCAGCCGGCCGCACCGGCGGCGCCGGCCGGGCTGGACTCGGTGCTGAAGCAGTGGCTGCAGCAGCAAGGCGCGCAGGCACAGGTCACGCTGCTGCCGCAGGGGCCGGAAATCAGGCTGCAGGGCCTGCCCGCCGGGGCGCTCGCCGAGCTGGCGCGCCACGCGCGCAGCGACTGGGGCGCGCAGGTGCGCACGGCGAAGCTGGCGCTGCAGGACTCGAAGCTTTCGGGCAGCATCGCACTGCAGCTCTCGCAACCGCCGTCGGGCGGCGCGGATGCGCAGGGGCAACCATGAAGGCCTCGCCCGCTGCGGCCCGGCGCCCGCCCATCGCGGCGGCGATCGTGCTGGGCGCGGCATGGGCGGTGCTGGCGCACGCACCCGCGAGCTGGGTCGCGTCGGCCGTCACGGCGGTTTCCGGCCAGCGCGTGCAGCTGTGCGATGCGCGCGGCGACTGGAACGACGGCGAGGCCCGCGTGGTGCTTTCCTCCGGTCCGCAGGGACGCGACGCGACCCTGCTTCCCGGCATGTTGCACTGGAGCGTGGGCCTGCGGCAGATCTGGCGAGGCGCGCTGCAGCTGCAGCTGCGCTGGCCGCCGCTCGCACAAGGCCCGCTGGTGTGGCGGGCGCAGGCCCGCGTGCACGGCTGGCGGCTGGAGCAGACCCTGCCCGCGCGCTGGCAGGCGAGCTTCCCGGCCACGCTGCTCGAAGGTCTGGGTACGCCGTGGAACACGCTGGCGCTGCGCGGGCTGGTACGCGTCGAGCTTCGCCATGTCGAACTCAGTTCCAGCGCCGGTCGCCTGAACACCCGCGGCGGCCTGTCCATCGACGCCTCGGGCATGAGCTCACGCCTGAGCGCCCTGTCGCCGCTGGGCAGCTATCGCGTCGACCTCGTCGGCAACGGCGCCAGCGCCGGCCTGAGCCTGCGCACCGTCAGCGGTGCGCTGGTGCTGGCCGGCGACGGCGTGTGGAACGGCCAGCGCCTGCAGTTCTCCGGCACCGCGCGCGCGGCCCCCGGCGAGCAGCAGTCGCTGGCCACCCTGCTCGGCCTGCTGGGCCGGCGCGAAGGCGACCATGTACGCATCGCCCTGTGACTTTCCGGAACGCCCCTCCATGAGCCCTTCTCGCATTCGCCACCAGCCGCGACGCGGCGCCCGCGGCGCCCGCGGCACCCGCCACGCCCTGGTCTGGCTGCTCAGCGCCGCGCTGGGCCTGGCGCCGCTGGCCTCGGCCGGCGCGGCGGCGCGGGAGCCGGCCCATGCCGCCAGCGAGGCGGGGCACGCGCCGATGACCATCGACCTTGTCAACGCCGAGATCTCCAGCGCGGTGCAGGCCGTGGCGGCCGCGACCGGGCGCAACTTCATCGTCGATCCGCGGGTCAAGGGACAGATCACGCTGCAATTCAAAACCCCGGTGCCGCCGCAGCAGGTGTATCTCGCGCTGCTGACCCAGCTGCGCCTGGCCGGCTACGCGGTGGTCGAGCACGACGGGGTGTTCAAGGTCGTTCCGGAAGCCGATGCGCGCCTGCAGACCACGCCGGTCGGCGTGGGCAACGCGCCGGCGCGCATTCCCGGGCGCGGCGACCAGGTCGTCACGCAGGTGTTCGACCTGCGCTACCAGGCGGCCAGCAACCTGCTGCCGGTGCTGCGGCCGCTGATCTCCCCCAACAACACCATCAACGTCGACCCCGGCAGCAATGCGCTGGTGATCACCGACTACGCCGACAACCTGCGTCGCCTGGCGCGCATCATCGCCGGACTCGACGTGCCCACCGGCAGCGAGGTGGACGTCGTCCCGCTGCGCTACGCGGTCGCCTCGGAACTGGCGCCGACGGTGGAGAAGCTGATCACGATGCAGTCGGGATCGGGTGGCGGCGCGGTGCCGCCGCGCGTGCCGATGCCGTCGGCGATCCTCGGCGCCAACGGCATGCACGCCGTGGTCGTGGCCGATACCAGCAGCAATTCGCTGATCGTTCGGGCCAGCAACGGCGCACAGCTGATGCAGATCGAGCAGATGATCCACAAGCTCGACCGTCCGTCGATCGACAGCGACGACGATATCCACGTCATCTACCTGCACAACGCGTCGGCGCCTTCGCTGGCCAAGGTGCTGCGCGGCGTGCTGGCCAACGAGAACTCCGCCGGCAGCGGCACCGGCTCGCTGCTGCAGACGGCGCGCCAGGGCCTGTCGGCGGCGGCCGGCGCGGGATCGAGCGCCAGCACCTCCGGCATGTCCTCGGCCTACGCGTCCGGCATGGGCGAGACTTCCGGCAGCTCCGGCAGTTCCAGCAGCGGCATGGGCGCCACGCCGTCGTTCCGCCCCGAGCAGGGCGACGAGACGGTGGCGCTGCCGCAGGGCGGCACCGTGTACGCCGACACCGCGATGAACGCGCTGATCATCAACGCCCCGCCCCCGGTGTACCGCCAGCTCAAGACCGTGATCGCCCGCCTCGACGTGCGCCGCGCACAGGTCTACGTGGAGGCGCTGATCGTCGAGATCACGGCCACGAAGGCCGCGCAGCTGGGCGTGCAATGGCAGTCCGGCGCCGGCAGCGCGGGCGGCAACAATGCCGTGATCGGCGGCACCAACTTCGGCAGCGGCGGCTCCAACATCATCGACCTGCAGGCCGGCATCTCCAGCGGCGGCGCCGGGCAGGCGATCCTCAACGGCAGCGTGGTTCCCCCGGGCGGACTCAACATCGGCGTGCTGCACACCATCGCCGGCGTGACCTCGCTGGGCCTGCTGGCGAACTTCCTGCAGTCCCACGAGGGCGCCAACATCCTGTCGCAGCCCAACCTGATGACCCTGGACAACGAGACGGCGAAGATCGTGGTCGGCCAGAACCTGCCCTTCCTCACCGGCTCCTACACGCAGACCGGCAGTTCGAGCAATCCGACCAGCCCGTTCGCGACCTACGACCGCCACGATGTCGGACTGACCCTGAAGATCCGCCCGCAGATCACCGCCGGCAACGTCGTGCGGCTGGACGTGTTCACCGAGGATTCCAGCGTCGCCAACCCGACGGCGACGAACGGGCAGTACATCACCAACAAGCGCTCCATCCAGACCTCGGTGCTGGTCGACAGCGGCCAGACCCTGGTGCTGGGCGGCTTGATGCGCGACGAAGTCGACCACAACGACACCAAGGTCCCGGGGCTCGGCGACATCCCGTTGCTGGGCCTGCTGTTCGGCGCGAAGTCGCACTCGACGCAAAAGACCGACCTGATGGTGTTCCTGCGGCCCTACATCGTGCGCGACCAGGCGGCCGGGACGCGGTTGTCGACGAAGGACTACAGCACCGCGCAGCGCCTGCAGCGGCAGGACCAGTTGCCACCATCGTTCGGCCTGCCGTACATGCCGGGGCCGGTGCTTCCCGATCTCGGCCCGGCCGACGCGCCGGCGTCCAAGCCCTGAACCAGGCGCCGACGTCGCGATGTCCGAACGCTATCCCCTGCCCTACGCCTTCTGCCGCGACCAGTCGCTGCTGGCCGAGCGCGAAGGCGACCAGCTGCGCCTGTGGGTCAGCGACGCCACGCGCGCGGCCGGCATGGCCGAGGTGCAGCGCCTGCACCCGGTGCAGCAGGTCAGCCGCATCGGCCGCGACGAACTGCTCGAGCGCATCGACACGGCCTACGCGGCACGCGACGGCAGCGCCGCCGAGGTGGTCAGCGAGGTCGAGGGCGACGTCGACCTGTCGCGCCTGCTGCAGGACCTTCCGGCGGTCGAGGACCTGCTGGAGACCTCGGACGACGCGCCGATCATCCGCATGCTCAACGCGCTGTTCACGCAGGCCGCGCGCGACGGCGCCAGCGACATCCACGTCGAGCCCTTCGAGGCCAGCTCGGTGGTGCGCTTTCGCATCGACGGCGCGCTGCGCGACGTGGTGCGCCTGAACAAGGCGCTGCATGCGGCGATGATCTCGCGCGTGAAGATCCTCGCGCAGCTCGACATCGCCGAAAAGCGCCTGCCGCAGGACGGGCGCATCTCGCTGCGCATCGGAGGGCGCGCGCTGGACGTGCGCGTGTCGACGCTGCCCTGCGCGCACGGCGAACGCGCGGTGCTGCGCCTGCTCGACAAGTCGGCGGCGCGTCTGGATCTGCACGCCGTCGGCATGTCCAGGCCGATGCTCGAGCGCTTCGACGCGCTGGTGCGCCATCCGCACGGGCTGCTGCTGGTCACCGGCCCCACCGGCAGCGGCAAGACGACGACGCTGTACTCGGCGCTGGCGCGGCTCGACGCCACGCAGATGAACATCATGACCGTCGAGGATCCGGTCGAGTACGACCTCGCCGGAATCGGCCAGACGCAGGTCAATCCGCGCATCGAGCTGACCTTCGCGCGTGCGCTGCGGGCGATCCTGCGGCAGGACCCGGACGTCGTGATGATCGGCGAGATCCGCGACTTCGAGACCGCGCAGATCGCCATCCAGGCCTCGCTGACCGGTCACCTGGTGCTGGCGACCCTGCACACCAACGATTCGCCGTCGGCGGTCACGCGCCTGATCGACATGGGGGTCGAGCCCTTCCTGCTGGCGTCGTCGCTGCTCGGCGTGCTGGCGCAGCGCCTGGTGCGCAAGCTGTGCCCGCAATGCCGCCGCCCCGCCCCCGACGGCCCCGGCTATGTCGCCGACGGCTGCGCGGACTGCAATCACACCGGCTACCGGGGACGCACGGGGGTGTTCGAGCTGCTGGAGGCCGACGACGCGCTGCGCGCCGCGGTGCACGAGCGTGCCGCCGAGGCGGAGCTGCGCCGCCTGGCCGGCGCGGCGGGCATGCGCAGCATGCGCGACGACGGCATGCGCTGGGTGGAGGCCGGCCAGACCTCGCTGGCCGAGTTGTTGCGCGTGACGCGCGAATAGCTCCCGACCCACGATGTCCGCCTATCGTTTCGTCGCCCTCGATGCCAGCGCCGCCGAACAGCGCGGCGTGCTGGAGGCCGACAGCGCGCGCGGCGCGCGCTCGATGCTGCGCTCGCGCGGGCTGATTCCGCTGCAGGTCGACCCGATCACCGCCGACAGTCCGGCCGCGGCGCGGCGGCGCTTCGCGCGTCGCCGCCTGAACACGCAGGAGCTGGCGCTGCTGACCCGGCAGATGGCCGGGCTGCTGGTGTCGGGACTGCCGCTGGAGCGCGCGCTGGGCGCACTGGCCGACGATGCCGACCGCGGCGAGATCTCCGAGATGCTGCAGTCGATCAAGAGCGAGGTCGGCGGCGGACACAGCCTGTCGGCCGCGCTGGGTCAGCATCCGCGCGAATTCTCCGAGGTCTACCGGGCGCTGGTGGCCGCCGGCGAGGACAGCGGCGACCTCGGCTCCGTGCTCGGCAGCCTGGCCGACTACCTGGAGAGCAGCCAGCAGCTGCGCTCCAAGCTGCTGGCCGCGGTGGCCTACCCGGTGATCGTCGTGCTGGTGGCCATCGGAGTCATCGTGCTGCTGCTGACCTACGTCGTGCCGCAGGTGGTCGGCGTGTTCCAGGGAGCGCACCAGAAGCTGCCGCTGCTGACCATCGGGCTGATCGCCATCAGCGACTTCATGCGGCAATGGGGCTGGGCGCTGGCGACCGTGCTGGGCGCGGGCGCGCTGCTGCTGCGCCAGGCGCTGCGCCTGAGCGGGCCGCGCATGCGCATCGACGCCATGCTGCTGCGCGTGCCGCAGCTGGGAAGGCTGATCCGCGGACTCAACACGGCGCGCTTCGCCTCCACGCTGGCCATTCTCACGGCGGCCGGCGTGCCGATCCTGCGCGCCTTGCAGGCGGCCATCGACACCGTCGGCAACCGCGTGCTCAAGGCCGACGCGCAGGAGGCGCTGAGCCTGCTGCGCGAGGGCTCGTCGCTGGCCTCGGCGCTGAACCTGCACAAGCGCTTCCCGCCGGTGCTGATCACCTTCATCCGCCTGGGAGAGCAGACCGGCACGCTGCCGGACATGCTGCAGCGTGCCGCAACCCAGCATTCGCAGGAGGTGCAGCGTCGCGCCTTCACGCTGGTCACCATCCTGGAGCCGCTGCTGATCCTCGGCATGGGGGTGCTGGTGCTGCTGATCGTGCTCGCGGTGATGATGCCGATCATCCAGATGAACAACCTGGTGCACTGAGCGGCCGTCGCCATGCCAGACCACACGACTGCGCCGCGCCCCGCGGCCGAACCGGCGCGACTGCCCGCCGCCCTCGTCGCGCTGCTGCTCGCGCTGGGCTGCATCGCCAGTTGCGGCGTCTGGGGGCTGGCCATCTGGCGCAGCGCCCATGCGCCGGCGCCGCCTGCGCCTGCCGCCGCGCGCTGGCAGGAATTCGCGCGCACCGCGCCGCGCCTGTTTCCGAGCGCGCAGCGCAGCGTCGCGGCGCCGACGCGATACCGGCTGTGGGGCGTCATCGGCGGCGGCACGCGCGCCGGTGCCGCGTTGATCGGAGTCGGCGGCGGCACCCCGCACGCCTACAAGGTGGGCGCCGACGTCGAAGCGGGAGTGCGCCTGGTCGAGACCTCGTTCGGCCGCGCGGTACTGCTGCGCGACGGCGTGCGCGAGACCCTCGCCACGAGCCCGGGCACCGGATCCCCCGGCGCCGCACGGCAGGGCCGCGCCGCCGCGCCGCCGGGCGCCGGCGCCTATGCGGCACCCGGCGGTCCGACGCCCCGCTACGCGGGGCCGCAGGAGTCCGCCGGATCGACCGTCGTCGGATCTCCGGGGTCCGAATCGGCGGCCGCCGAGGCCGCCGCGATGCGCGCAGCCGCCCAGGGCTCCCGCTGAACCCGCACCCCGCGTCCGCGGGGGTCGAAGCGGATTCGAGGCAACTGTCATCAAGTTGCCTCGCGACTTCCCTACAAAACGTGTCTGGCGCAACACGATGAGACATCGCGCCGCTTCGACCATCCCATTTCGAGGACGACCATGAAACGCAAGAGTCTTGCCGCGCTGCTCGGCACCCTGTTCCTGGCCTGCGGCGCCGCCCAGGCCGACGAAGGCCCGGTTCCCGCCGGCGTACCCCACCTGGACCATGTCTGGGTGATCATGATGGAGAACCAGCCCTTCTCGGCCGAGGTGGGCAACCCCGACGTACCCTTCATCAACCAGCTGGCGAAGACCGCCAACGTCGCCGCCAACTACTACGGTGTCGGCCACCCCAGCCTGACCAACTACCTGGAAGTGGTGGGCGGCTCCAACTTCGGCGTGCGCAGCGACAACATGCCCGACTGGCACAACGCCTCCTGCGTGCCCAACATCGTCTCCGGCATCCCGAACCTGGACGTGGCCGCGCCGGCGGGCCAGCCGACGGTGATCTGCCCGATCCACGGCTCCGGCGTCGACGCCGAGACCCCGGCGATCGATTACGTGAACGAGGTCTACCCGGTCGGCTCGGGAGTCCCCGGCAACCCGGCCACCGGATCCTGGGACCTGGACGGCAAGGTCGGCTTCGCCGCCGCGCCGACGGTGGGCAAGACCATCGCCGAGCAGCTGATGGCGGCCGGCAAGACCTGGAAGAGCTACCAGGAGAACCTGCCCGCCGGCGGCGCCGACCGCGTGAACTACAGCGACGGCGTGTTCGTCAACGGCAACGACAGCGGCTCGCTGCTGAGCAGCCCGACCCCCGCCGGAACCATGGTGCAGCTGTACGCGGCCAAGCACGATCCCTTCGTGTATTTCCGCGACATCCAGGAAGGCCCGGCGATCCGCAACATCGTCGGCTTCGACGGGACGCAGGGTCTGTACGCGGACCTGCGCAGCGGGCGCGTGCCGAACTTCTCGTTCATCGCCCCCAACCAGTGCAACGACCAGCACGGTCGCGGCAATGCCGGTGCCGACTGCACCGGCGCCGCGCTGATGTACCGCGGCGACGTCGCCGTGAACAAGCTGGTGCAGGCGATCCAGTCGTCGCCGGCCTGGCGCGACGGCCGCAACGCCATCGTCATCACCTGGGACGAGAACGACTACGGGGTCGCCGAGCCCAACCGCGTGCTGACCATGGTGATCAACAACCATCCCGGGCCGCGCGTGGTCGACAACACCTTCTACGACCACTTCTCGCTGCTGCGCACCCTCGAGGGCGGCTTCGGACTGCCGTGCCTGAACCATGCCTGCGATGCGTCGAGCACGGTGATGGCCTCGCTGTTCGGCGGCCGCGCCGGGCATGACCGCGACGGCGATCGCCGCTGATCGCACGGCCCCCGGGCCGGGAGCGCGGGGGGCGGGCCGGGCGCAGCCCGGCCCTGGGGGCAC
>JAKAXL010000055.1:11390-15288 GCA_021816585.1 Pseudomonadota bacterium
CCTCAGGTAAGCTCGGCGGCACACGCCTCCGACCGCAAGCCGCGATGAGCCCGTCCGCACCCCCCGCTGCCACGCCCCCCGCCGCGCCGGAAAAGCTCGTGGTCGCGATCTCGTCGCGCGCCCTGTTCGACTTCGAGGAGGAGAACCGGGTGTTCGAGACGGCCGACGACACCGCGTACATGCAATTGCAGCTCGAGCGCCTGGACGTGCCGGCTCCACCCGGCGTGGCGCTGCAGCTGGTGCGCAAGCTGCTGGCCTTCAACACCAGCGACGCCGAGCGCGACCGTGTCGAGGTCGTGCTGCTGTCGCGCAACGATCCGGTGTCCGGGCTGCGCGTGTTCCGCTCCGCGCGCCACCACGCCACCGCGATCGAGCGCGGCGTGTTCACGCGCGGGCGCCCGCCCTACCACTACCTGCGCGCACTCGGCGCGCGCCTGTTCCTGTCCACCAACCCCGACGACGTGCGCGCGGCGCTGGCCGCGGGCTTTCCGGCGGCCCAGGTGTACCCGCAATCGGTGCACGCCGGGCAGGCGCATCCGCACGAGGTGCGCATCGCCTTCGACGGCGACGCCGTGCTGTTCTCGGACGAAGCCGAGCGTGTCTACCAGCGCAAGGGCCTGCCCGCCTTCACCCGCCACGAGGCCAGCAAGGCCACGTTGCCGCTGCCCCCGGGTCCCTTCAAGCCGCTGCTGGAGGCGCTGCACCGGCTGCAGAACGCGGCCAGCACCGGCGCGGTGGCGATGCGCCTGCGCACCGCGCTGGTCACCGCGCGCAGCGCACCGGCGCACGAACGCGCGATCCGCACGCTGATGTCGTGGAACATCGCGATCGACGAGGCGATGTTCCTCGGCGGGCTCGACAAGGGGCCGTTCCTGCGCGAGTTCCAGCCCGATTTCTTCTTCGACGACCAGATCGGCCATGTCGAATCCGCGGCGCGCCACGTGCCGGCCGGGCGCGTGCATTCCGGCGTGCATGACAAGGCCTGAGCCGGGCCCGCGCGCGGCAACCGGAGGGTTGCGCCACCCGCCGCGACGAAATTGCGATAATGCGCGCATGCAAGCATGCATCGACCTCCAGCACCCCGGCGCCCCCGGCCGCACGCAACCCGCGTGCCGCTGCGCCATGGGGGAGGCCTGGCCCTGGCGCAAGCCAGCCGCCTGAACACCCCCCCTGCACCTGCCTTCCCACGCCGCCCGCCCGGGCGCCCCGGCTCCGCATCGCCGGGCCGCCGCGCCGGCGCCCCCGCATCCCGCAGCCCCAGGAGCGTCGAACCATGCTGCTGATGATTGACAATTACGACAGCTTCACCTTCAACCTCGTGCAGTACCTCGGCGAACTCGGCCAGGACGTGCGCACCGTGCGCAACGACGAGCTGAGCCTGGCCGACATCGAGGACCTGGCCCCCGAACGCATCGTCATCTCCCCCGGCCCGTGCTCGCCGGCCGAGGCCGGAATCAGCGTCGGCGTGCTGCAGCACTTCGCCGGACGCCTGCCGATCCTCGGCGTGTGCCTCGGGCACCAGGCCATCGCCGCCGCCTTCGGCGGCCGGGTGGTGCGCGCGCGCAGCATCATGCACGGCAAGACCAGCCCGATCGAGCACGACGGTCGCGGCGTGTTCGCCGGCCTGCCCAGCCCCTACACCGTGGTGCGCTACCACTCGCTGGCCATCGAGGACGCCACGCTGCCGGACTGCCTCGAGGTCTCGGCGCGCACCGCCGACGGCGAGATCATGGGCGTGCGCCACCGCGAGCACGCCATCGAGGGCGTGCAGTTCCACCCCGAATCGATCGAGAGCGAGCATGGCCACCGCCTGCTGCGCAACTTCCTCGACATGCCCAATCGCTGAAGGAGCGCGCGATGACCATCACGAATCAGGAAGCGCTGGTGCGCGTGATCGAGCACCGCGAGATCTTCCATGACGAAATGCTCGCGCTGATGCGCCGCATCATGACCGGCGAGATGTCGCCGGTCATGATGGCGGCGCTGATCTCCGGGCTGCGCGTGAAGAAGGAGACCATCGGCGAGATCACCGCGGCGGCCACCGTGATGCGCGAATTCGCCACCAAGGTGCCGCTGCTCGACACCGACCGCCTGGTCGACATCGTCGGCACCGGCGGCGACAGCGCGCACACCTTCAACATCTCCACCGCCAGCATGTTCGTGGCCGCCGCGGCCGGCGCGCGCGTGGCCAAGCACGGCGGGCGCAGCGTGAGTTCGTCGTCGGGCTCGGCCGACGCCGTGGAAGCCCTCGGCGGCAAGCTGCAGCTGGACCCGGATCAGGTCGCGCAGTGCCTGCGGCGCACCGGAATCGGCTTCATGTTCGCCCCCAACCACCACAGCGCGATGAAGCACGCGGCGCCGGTGCGCAAGGAGCTGGGGGTGCGCACGCTGTTCAACATCCTGGGGCCGCTGACCAACCCGGCGGGTGCCCCCAACCAGCTGCTGGGCGTGTTCCACCCCGACCTCGTCGGCATCCTGGTGCGCGTGCTGCAGCGCCTGGGCAGCCGGCATGTGCTGGTGGTCCATGGCGCGGACGGGCTCGACGAGGTCTCGCTGTGCGGACCCACGATGGTCGGCGAGCTGCGCGACGGCCAGGTGCGCGAGTACTCGGTGCACCCGTCCGACTACGGGCTCGAGACCTGCGAACTCGCGGCGTTGCAAGTGGCCTCGCCGGCCGAGTCGGTGGCGCGCATGCGCGAGGTGCTGGACGACCGCCCGGGGCCGTCACGCGACGTCGTGCTGCTCAACGCCGGCTTCGCGCTGTACGCCGCCGACGTCGCCCCCAGCCTCGGCGAGGGGGTGGAACTGGCGCGCAAGGCGCTGGCCGGGGGCGCCGCCCGCGCCAAGCTGCAGGAATTCGTCGACTGCACCTGCGAACTCGCCGCCCGCTCCCCCGAGGCGCCGCTGCGATGAGCGACATCCTGCAACGCATCCTGGCCACCAAGGCGCGCGAGATCGAGGCGGCGCGCACGCTGCTGCCGCTGGCCGAGCTCGAGGCGCGCGCACGCGCGCGCGCCGCCGACGCTCCGCGCGGCTTCGCCGCGGCGCTGCGCCGGCGCGTCGAGCACGGACAGGCCGCGGTGATCGCCGAAGTGAAGAAGGCCAGCCCGTCGAAGGGGCTGCTGCGCCCCGACTTCCACCCCGAGGCCATCGCCGCCAGCTACGCCGCGCACGGCGCCGCCTGCCTGTCGGTGCTGACCGACCGCGACTATTTCCAGGGCAGCCCCGACTACCTGCGCGCGGCGCGCGCCGCCTGCACGCTGCCGGTGCTGCGCAAGGACTTCCTGATCGACCCCTACCAGGTGTTCGAGGCCGCCGCGATGGGGGCCGATTGCGTGCTGCTGATCGCGGCCGCGCTCGACGACGACCGCCTGGCCGGACTCGAGGACTGCGCGATGGGCCTGGGGCTCGACGTGCTGGTGGAAGTGCACGACGGCGACGAACTCGAGCGCGCGCTGCGCCTGCGCACGCCGCTGCTGGGAATCAACAACCGCGACCTGCGCAGCTTCGAGACCCGGCTGCAGACCACGCTGGACCTGCTGCCGCGCATCCCGGCCGGGCGCCTGGTGGTCACCGAAAGCGGCATTTCCAGCCCCGCCGACGTCGCGCACATGCGTGCGCACGGCGTGCACGCCTTCCTCGTCGGCGAGGCCTTCATGCGCCAGCCCGACCCGGGCGAGGCGCTGCAGCGCCTGTTCGGCAACGCCGCCGGGGGGAGTTGACAAATTCCGGCGACGCCTTGAGAATTTTAGGTTCGCCTCGGAGGGGTGCCCGAGTGGCTAAAGGGGGCAGACTGTAAATCTGTTGGCTTACGCCTACGTTGGTTCGAATCCAACCTCCTCCACCAGGATCGAAGACCCGAGACGGCGCGCCCTGCAGCACCAGCAGGTACCGCGCG
>JAKAXL010000056.1 GCA_021816585.1 Pseudomonadota bacterium
GGTCGTGCCCCACCCATTGCGACAGCAGGTCGAAGGCCACGACGTCGTGGCTGAACATCGGCTCGGTCATGCGCGCCACGGTGTGCGGCAATTCGCGCAGCACCGCGTCGCGCGGCACCAGCAGCTTGTGATGGCGGCTGCCCACGTGCCGCGCGACTTCATCGGAGTACTCGAACTCGTCGGCGCGCTCGGGGTCGTCGGGACCGGTGGCGAAGCCGATCGAGTAGGTGCGCAGCTGCGCACTGCCGGCCAGCATGCCCGCCAGCAGGCTGGAGTCCAGCCCTCCCGACAGCAGCACCCCCACCGGAACGTCGGCCGCCTGCAGGTGGCTGCGCAGCGCGCGCTGCAGCGTGTCGCGGGTGCGCTCGATCCATTGCGCCTCGCTGGTCGGCGCGCAGGCCTCGGCACCCGGCCGCTGCGCCCGCAGGCGCCAGTAGCGCCGGCGCGTGCGCAAGCCGTCCGGGCGTACGCGCAAGGTATGCGCGGGCTGCAGCTTGCGCACCCCGCGCAGCACGGTGCGCGGTGCCGGAACCACCGCGTGCAGCGTGAACAGGTGGTGCAGCGCCACCGCGTCGAGCTCGCGGTCGACGCCTCCGGCGGCCAGCAGCGCCGGCAGGCTGGAGGCGAAGCGCAGGCGCCTGCCGTCGTCGGCCAGGTACAGCGGCTTCATGCCGAAGCGGTCGCGCGCCAGCAGCAGTTCGCGGCTGCGCGGGTCCCACAGCGCGAACGCGAACATGCCTTCCAGGCGCGCCACCGCGTCCTCGCCCCACTGCGCGTAGGCCTTCAGGATCACCTCGGTGTCGCCGCTGGAGGCGAACTCATGGCCCAGCCCGCGCAGCTCGCTGCGCAGTTCGCGGTAGTTGTAGATCACGCCGTTGAACACCAGCACGCAGCCGCTTGCGGGGTCGCGCATCGGCTGGTCGCTGGCCGGGCTCAGGTCGATGATCGACAGCCGGCGGTGGCCGAAGGCCACCCCCTGGGAATTCCACGCCCCCTCGTGGTCGGGGCCGCGCGGCGCCAGCGCGCGCGCCATGCGTGCCACCGCGTCGGTGTCGGCCGGCAGGCCGTCGAAACGCAACTCTCCGCAGATTCCGCACATCGGCCGTCCGGCCCTCCGCTGGGCCCTCGCCGCCGCGGTACGGCGCAGCGCGTGCACGACAAAGGCATCCCCGTCATTGTGCTCCGGGCGCATGCCCGCGCACGCTCCCGCGGGCTGACGCCGGTCAACACGCGTTCGCGCCGCGCCGGCGCCGGGTTGGAGCCACGGGCTTGAACCCGGCGGCCGTGGCCCCACATGGGTCTCAAGCCGCGAAAGGGAGTACCATCCGCGGTCCACGGGGCCGATCCGGTTTCGACGTGAATGTTGAAGTTGTGGAGTGCATGCCGAGCACCAGTACGCTCGTAAATCCACTGGAATCAAGTTAAACGCGAACGACGAAAGTTTCGCTCTCGCGGCCTAAGGGCTGCGGGCCTCGCAACGGTTCGCTGATGGGCCGGGGTGGCAACACCTGCGAGGTCATTCACATCAGCTCGTGACCGCGCGCGCCGCGTGCGCAGTCACTAAATCCAGCGGATCGCCGTACCGGGAGCGTGTGCATCCGCGCCTGGTCGGTTAAAACCAAACGATGACACTAAGCATGTAGAGCTTGCGATGGATAGTTTGCGGACGGGGGTTCAATTCCCCCCGGCTCCACCAACACGCAGTCCGAAGACCTTCGGCAAGGGCCGCAACACCGGGAGAAATCAAGGTGTTGCGGCTTTTTTTCGTGCCTGCGGCGTCGTCGGCGCTCGGGGCGCCCCGACATCGATGGTCCCCGCACTTGGTCAAACAGAGGAATGGCGCAGTGCTACGCAAGCGGGTCTGGCGGGTTGTTCCATAACGCCTCCCGTAGTTGACAATGGCATGCGTTATGGAACATCATTCTTGCATGTCAACAGATGCAGAATCCATCCTGGACCTCGCGAGGTCGCGTGGATTGGTGCGCCCCCTTGACCTAGTCAGCATGGGGCTGCCGCGGGTCGCCCTGACGCGACTGGTTCGCGATGGATCGCTCGTGCGGCTCCGCCGGGGTCTCTACGCTTTGCCAGACCGTTCAGCATCCGAACACGCCCAGCTTGCCGAGGTCGCGCGTATGCACCCCAAGGGCGTCGTCTGCCTCCTGTCCGCGTTGCGCTTCCATGCGCTCACCACCCAGGCTCCGTTCGAGGTCTGGCTTGCGATTCCGAAGTCCGCGAGGGTGCCCAAGGCTGGCTATCCACCGCTGCGGATCGTTCGCTTCTCCGGGAGCGCGCTCACCGAAGGGATCGAGGATCACATCGTCGACGGGGTTCCTGTGCCCGTCACGAGCGTGCCCAAGACCGTGGTCGACTGCTTCAAGTTTCGGAACAAGATCGGTCTGGACGTCGCGCTGGAAGCCCTCCATGAGGCCTGGCGGGCCAAGCGCGTGACCATGGACGAGCTCTGGCACTTCGCTGCGATGTGCCGCGTCGCCAATGTCATGCGTCCTTACCTGGAGAGCCTGCCATGAGCTCGCCGCGCGGCCGCCCCGAAGGCGAGCTCAGCCCCCTTGGGGGGCGGCGAACGCAGTGAGCGGGGGCCCAACCATCAAGCCCGCCGCCGGGCCGCCCCAAGGCGGGCTTGGCCCCCTTGGGGGGCGGCGAACGCAGTGAGCGGGGGCCCAACCATCAAGCCCGCCGCCGGGCCGCCCCAAGGCGGGCTTGGCCCGCTCGGGGGGCCGCGCGCAGCGCGTGGGGGCTCCGGTGGTCCGCGCAACACCGCGGCGTCGGTGCGTGCGCGCTTGCTGAATGTTGCGGCTTTTTTTCGTGCCTGCGGCGTCGTCGGCGCTCGGGGCGCCCCGACACCCCCGGATACACCCTCGGGTTGGCGTCCAGAAGAATATTCGGATAGACTTATATCTCCCTCCTCCAGGGACTTCACTCCTAGTGTGAATGTTCGCCCGGCCTGCGTGCCGGGCTTTTCTTTGGGCGGCGCCCGTGCCGCGACGGGTCCGACCGCCTTCCTCACGCGGCCGGAAGGGCCGAAGGACTCTGCCAAGGTGTTGATTGTGTGAGGGACTCGAGGGTGCCGAACATCCTGCGGGGCAGCGACCGGCTCTCGGGAACATTGCACCAAGTTACCGTTCTCGTGCCAGGCAGGGCCCCCCAGTGGCGCGAACCTGCCGTAGCATCCGGTCACTGTGTCCCCAACCGCAGGGAAGCTTGCAGATGACCGACAGGCGCAGCATGGCCGACGATCTGGTTCTGGAAGCCTTGCGCTCGTTGCGCTCGCTTCTGGCCATGGACGTGGCCTTCGTCTCCGAGTTCCGTGACGGCCGGCGGGTGTTTCGTCATGTCGATTCCGGCGATGCCTCGATCCCGGTGGGTGTCGGGGCCTCGGATGCGCTGGAGGACAGTTATTGCCAGCGCATCGTCGACGGCCGCCTTCCCGGCCTGATGCAGGACGCGCGCGCGGTGCCCGAGGCGCTGCGCCTGCGCGCGACCCGGGAGATTCCGGTCGGCGCCCATCTGAGCGTGCCGATCCGCCTGGACGACGGCCGCATCTACGGCACGCTGTGCTGCTTCAGCCGCGCAGGGAACTCCGGGCTCGGGCAACGCGACCTGGAAATCGTGCGTTGCTTCGCGGACATGGCGTCGCGTTTCATCCAGGAGCAGGCGGCCCACGAGCGCAAGGAGCGTGAATTGCAGGCGCTGCACCGCGAGGTGCTCGCCGCGCAGCGCTTCCACATCGTCTACCAGCCGATCGTCCAGGTGGCCGACCGGCGGGTGGTCGGCTACGAGGCGCTGGCGCGCTTCGTCGATCCGCCGGCGCGTCCGCCGGACCAGTGGTTTCGCGAGGCGGAGCGCATCGGCATGCAGACGCCGCTGGAGGTTGGCGTGATGCGCAAGGCCCTGCAGGCCCTGGAACTCGTTCCGGCGTCCGTGTACGTGTCGATCAACGCGTCGCCGAGGACCATCCTCGAGGGCGGCATCGACTCGCTGTTCGACGGCGAGGACTGCGCGCGGGTGCTGCTCGAACTCACCGAGCATTCCTCGGTCGACGACTACGCGGTGATCGCCCGCGTGCTCGCGCCGCTGCGCCGGCGCGGCCTGCGCATTGCCGTCGACGACGCCGGCGCCGGCTACGCCAGCTTCCGGCACATCCTCAAGCTGCGCCCGGACGTCATCAAGCTCGACAACAGCCTGATCCGCCAGGTCGACTCCGACCGCGGCTATCGTGCGCTGGCGGCGGCGCTGGTGCGCTTCGCCGAGGAGACCGGCAGCGAGGTGGTCGCGGAGGGCGTGGAGACGCAAGCCGAGCTGCAGGTGCTGGAAGAACTCGAGGTCGGCCACGCGCAGGGCTACCTGCTCGGCCGCCCGGCGCCGCTCGAGCGCTACGTCGCGTAGCCTGGTCAGGCTAGGCCAGTGCCGCCGCGCCGGCGGCGATCAGCGCCACCGCCACGAGGGCGCGCTTCGCGGGGCGCTCGCCCAGCACGGCCCAGGCCAGCAGCACGCCGAACAGCATCGACGTCTCGCGCAGCGCCGCCACCTGGCCGACCGGCGCGCGGGTCATCGCCCACAGGGCCAGTGCGTAGGACGCGACG
The DNA here is from genome assembly GCA_021816585.1 of Pseudomonadota bacterium. GTDB lineage: Bacteria > Pseudomonadota > Gammaproteobacteria > Burkholderiales > Burkholderiaceae_C > Thiomonas_A. The sequence continues at coordinate 4,602 of JAKAXL010000056.1, forward strand.
CTGCTGGCGCCGCTGCCCAGGCCGCGCCCGAGCAGGCGCAGCGCCGCGGCGGCATCGCCCGGCCGGTCCGGGTGGGTGCGCAGCAGCGCACGCGGGCCGCTGCCGCGCAGCAGCCAGCAACTGGTCGGCAGCGCGGTCAGCGCGAAGCTCCACATCGCGTAGGCCATCGGCGCGCCCGACAACCGGGCTCCGGCGGCGTCGTTGAGGGTGTAGGCGGCGATCACCGCCGAGTTGCCCAGCGCCAGCGCGACGGCGCCATGCTCGCCCGGCAGCAGTCTCGCGCGCAGCAGCAGCACGCCCAGCGCCACCGCGGCCACGGCCGCCGCCTGCGTCGCGTGCAAGGGTTCGCCGAACACCCACACCGCCGCCAGCAGCACCACCACCGGGGCGACGCCGCGCATCAGCGGGTAGCTGACGGCCACCCGCGCCCGCGCGTACGCCGCCGCCAGCAGCGTGAAATAGCCCACGTGCAGCAGCGCGCTGAGCGCCAGGTGCGGCCATGCCGGCGCGGCCGGCTGGCGCATCCACGGCAGCAGCGCGGCGGCGACGACGGCGCTGCCCAGCACCAGACGCGCGGTGTCCAGCCGACGGTCGCCGCCGTGGCCGCGCACGGCCACGTTCCAGCCGGCGTGCAGCAAGGCGCCCAGCAGCACGGCGGCGAAGGCGAGGGCCGGGACGTGGGACGGCACGCTGCGCTCGGCGGGAAGCGACGCGTCCGGCCTCAGGCCAGGAAGCGCGCCGGGTTCTCGATGCCCCAGGTCGCGGCGTCCTCGGGCCCGGCGATGCGCTCGTTCGTCGATGCGCTCGCCAGGTCGATGGTCGAAGTCCGCACGTAGGCGCGGCGCGCCGTGGAATAGAACACCCGCACCCGCGGCTGCAGCAGCGAGGACTTCGACTGCTCCACCACCACGCCGAGCAGGCCCGATTCCAGCCGCACCAGGCTGCCCACCGGATAGATGCCCAGGCTTTTCACGAAGGCGTGGAACACCCGGCGATCCAGGTGATCCCCGGCCCACGCGGCCATGCGGCGCATCGACTCGGCGGGGTCCCAGCCGCGCTTGTACGGGCGGTCGGAGGTGATCGCGTCGTACACGTCGCACACGGCAGCCATGCGCGCCGGCAGCGACAGCGCCGGCTCCGCCTGGCGGTCCGGGTAGCCCGCGCCGTCGATGCGCTCGTGGTGGTGGCGGCACACGTCGAGCACGACCTCGTCGCGCAGCCCCAGGTCCTGCAGGTACTGCGCGCCGCGCGCGGGGTGGCTGCGCATGACCTCGAACTCGGCGTCGCTGAGCTTTCCCGGCTTGTTGAGGATCTCCAGCGGGACCGCGGCCTTGCCGATGTCGTGCAGCATGCCCGCCAGCCCGAGTTCGCGCACCCGCTCGGGCTCGTCGATGCCGAGTTCGCGCGCCAGCGCCATCATCAGCGCGCACACCGCCACCGAGTGCATGTAGGTGTACTCGTCGGCGCTTTTCAGGCGCGCCACGCTGATCAGCGCGGTGGCGTTGCGCTGCAGCGACGCGGAGATCTCGCCGACCAGGTCCTCCAGTCCCTGCCGATCGATGGCCCGTCCGAGGCGGGCCTCGTGGAACATCGCCTGCATGACCGGCTTGGACTGCGCGTACAGGCGCTGCGCATCGGCGCGCTCGCGCTCGAAGCTGGTGGCGCCGGGTCGCGCCGCGCCCGCGGACACCGACGGCGCTGGCGGCGCGGGGGCGACGTCCGGCGCGGGGTCGGCCGCGCGCGCGGGGTCGGCGGGCGGCGCAGCGGGAGCGTCCGCGGACCGCGGCGGGTCGTCGGGAAGGTCGAGCCCGCGCGACGGATCGATCCACGCGTGGGAAATGCCCGACTCGACGATGGCATGGATCTGCTCGTCCTGCTCCAGCAGGAAGGCGCGGCGCCAGAACGGGTGCTGCAGCCAGGAGCCCGCCAATCGGGCCACGTACATGCCGACGATCAGTTGCTCGGTCTTGATTTTCTTGAGCATGGTTCGAAGCGCGCGACCGGCGAGATGCCGAGGCGGCAGGATCCGGGAGCGGTTGCATCCGCGATCCCGCGATCCATACAGCCTACGCGCGGGCGTGCATCAAGGTCGGTGGGTCGGGGTATTCGTCATGGTTCGCAGTCGCCGGCCCATCCGAGCGAGCGCTGCACCGCCTGCTGCCAGCGCTGCTGCAGCCGGCGGCGCCGCGCTTGCGGCATGCGCGGCTGCCAGCTGCGCTGCGCGCGCCAATGGGCGCGCAACTCGGCCGTGCCGGACCACACGCCGGCCGCCAGTCCGGCGGCATAGGCGGCGCCCAGCGCGGTGGTCTCGCCGCACTGCGGCCGCAGCACCTCGGTGTCGAGCATGTCGGCCTGGAACTGCATCAGCAGGTCGTTGGCGCTCATGCCGCCGTCGACCTTGAGGTCGCGCAGGCGCACGCCGCTGTCGCGCTGCATCGCGTCGACGATCTCCTGCACCTGGAAGCCGGTGGCCTCCAGCGCCGCGCGTGCGATATGCCCACGCTGCGAGTGATGGCTCAGCCCGACCAGCACGCCACGCGCATCGGGGCGCCAGTAGGGTGCGAACAGGCCCGAGAAGGCCGGCACGAAGTACACGTCGCCGTTGTCGGGGACGTCGCGCGCGAGCGCCTCGATCTGCGAGGCCTGCTCGATCAGGCCCAGGTTGTCGCGCAGCCAGCGCACCAGCGCGCCGCTGACCGCGACCGAACCTTCCAGCGCATAGCAGGCCGGCTCGTCGCCGAACTGGTAGGCCACGGTGCTGAGCAGACCGCAGCGCGAGGCCACCGGCGATTGCCCGGTGTGCATCAGCAGGAACGAGCCCGTGCCGTGCGTGACCTTCGCCTGCCCCGGCTCGAAGCAGGCCTGGCCGATCAGCGCCGCCTGCTGGTCGCCGAGCAGCGCACACAGCGCGACCCCGGCCAGCGGACCGTCGGCGATGCGCCCGATCGGCTGCGCCGACGCCACCACGCGCGGCAGGCAGGCGGCGGGAATGCCGAGTTCGTGCAGGATCTCCTCGTCCCACGCCAGGCGGTGGATGTCGAACAGGTTGGTGCGGCTGGCGTTGGTCACGTCGGTCACGTGCAGCCCGCCGCGCGCGCCGCCTGTGAGGTTCCACGCCAGCCAGCTGTCGATGGTCCCGAACAGCAGCTCGCCGCGCGCGGCGCGCGCCGGCGCGTCCGCGTGATGGCGCAGCAGCCATTGCAGCTTGCATGCCGAGAAGTAGTTGGCGGCCGGCAGCCCCGTGCGCGCGCTCCAGGCCTGCGCTCCGCGGCGCCGCACGATGTCCTGCACCAGCGGATCGGTGCGGCAGTCCTGCCAGACCAGCGCGTGGCCCAGTGCCCGTCCGCTGGCGCGCTCCCACAGCAGCGTGGTTTCACGCTGGTTGGCGATTCCCACGGCCGCCAGGTCGCCGGCGCGCAGACCCGCCTCGCGCAGCGCCTGCCCGCACAGCTCGTGCACGTTGCGCAGGATCTCCTCGGCGTCGTGCTCGACCCAGCCGGATTGCGGGCAGATCTGGCGGTGCTCGCGCTGCGCCATCGCGACCACCCGCGCCTCGCGGTCGAACACCATGAAGCGCGAGCTGGTCGTGCCCTGGTCGATCGCCCCCACGTAGAGCTTCATCGCTGTCGTGTCTCTCCCTGTGCGTAGCGTATTGCAGTTCGCCCCTGCGCGGCCATGGGTCCGGGTGCTGTCGAAGCCAGGTCAAGCAAAAAATTACACAAAACAACGATGTGCAGCGCGGCCGGCCCATCCCTGGAGCACCTGCCGCGACCGGACCGACGAGCAGCGTGATGCGGGCTCGCGACGCTCGTGTTCAGGGCTGGTTTTCCCTGAGTAATTGCTTCATCAAGATAACTAAACTTGCCTGTGCGTCGCCATCCAAGCCTCGGCTGCCGAGCGCGCAGCGACGCCGCGCCCGCACCAGGAGCCTCCCCATGCGCCTCACCCAGAGCCCCCCAGAAGCAAGCCAGGACCTCCATGCCGAGCCGCCGGGAATCGGCCGCCGCGAACTGCTCGGCATGGCGGGAGCCGCTGCCGCCGCGCTGGCGCTGCCGGCCCCCGCGCTGGCCGCGGGCTCCGGCGAAGTGCGGGTGGGATTCATCAGTCCGCTGACCGGTCCGCTGGCCGGCTTCGGGCAGAGCGACCCCTTCGTCATCGATCTGGTGCGCCGCAAGACCGGCGGGCGGCTGCGGGCGGGCTCGGGCAGGCACGCGCTGCAGATCCTCGCGCGCGATTCGCAGTCGGATCCTTCGCGTGCGTCGCAGCTGGCCAAGCAGCTGATCAACGATCACCACGTGAACCTGATGCTGGCGACCTCCACGCCGGAGGTGGTCAACCCGGTGGCGGACGCCTGCGAGGCGGCGGGCGTGCCCTGCCTGTCCACGGTCGACCCGTGGGAGTCGTGGTACTTCGGGCGCGGCGCCAAGCCGGGGCAGCCGTCGCCGTTCCACTGGACCTACCACTTCTCCTTCGGCGTGGCGCAGTTCGCGCGCATGTACCTGTCGATCTGGAACCTGCTGCCGACCAACAAGGTGGTGGGCGCGCTCTACCCCAACGACGCCGACGGCAACGCGCTGCGCGAGCATCTGGTGCCGCAGCTGCGCAAGGCCGGCTACAAGGTGGTCGACCCCGGCGCCTACCAGGACGGCACCACCGACTTCTCGGCCCAGGTGCAGGCCTTCAAGTCGGCCGGCATCCAGATTCTCACCGGGGCTCCGCTGCCCAACGACTTCGCGGTGTTCCTGCGCCAGGCGGCGCAGCAGGGGCTGGCGCGGCAGCTGCGCATCGTCACGCCGGCCAAGGTCGGGTTGTTTCCGTCGGACATCCAGGCGCTGGGAAGCCTGGGGGTGGGCATCACCACCGGCGCCTACTGGTCGCCGGCCTTTCCCTACGTGTCGCCGGTGGCGGGGATCGGCGGGCGCGCGCTGGCCAATGCCTACGAGAAGGCCACGGGCAGGCAGTGGACGCAGCAGATCGGCGCCACGCTGTCGCTGTTCGACGTCGGGCTGGGCGTGCTGGAGCGCAGCGGCGCGCCGATGGATCGCAACGCCGTCGTGAAGGCCATCCGCGGCCTCGACATCGTGACCACGGTGGGCCGCGTGAACTTCCGCGACGGGCCGGTGCCCAACGTCGCCACCACGCCGCTGATCGGCGCGCAGTGGGACGCGGCGCCGTCCGGCAGCCGCTTTCCGTTGCGCTACCTGACGGTCGAGCACGCCGACGACCCGCACGTGCGCATCCAGACCCGGCTGCGCCCCTACCACGTCTGAACCGGGCGAGCCTGCCGATGCACGAGATCGCGAAGCCCGAGCTGGTGTACTTCGCCGACTTCGAGGTCGAGGTCGGCGCGCCGCTGGACGCCGGGCACACGCAGCACGGGTTGCGGCGTCTCATCCCCATCCTCGGCGGCAGCGCGCGAGGCCAGGGCTGGAGCGCCGAGGTGCTGCCCGGCGGCGCCGACTACCAGTGCGTGCTGACGCCGCGGCTGGTCGAGCTCGACGCGCGCTACATGCTGCGCACCGACTCCGGCGACATCGTGTACGTGCACAACCGCGCCATCCGCTGCGCCGCCGAGGAGGTGACGGCGCGTCTGCTGCGCGGCGAGTCCGTGCCGCCGGACGCCGTGTACTTCCGCTGCACGCCCAGCTTCGAGGCGTCGTCGCCGAAATGGCGCTGGATCACCGAGCACGTGTTCCTCGGCGCCGGCGTGCGCACCCCCGAGCGCGTGCTGCTGCGCTTTTACCAGGTGGTCTGAGCCGGCGATCGCGCTCAGCGATCGTCGAAGGAGATCTCCACCTGCTCGGTCAGCGGATGCGCCTGGCAGGCGAGGATGAAGCCGGCTTCCAGGTCGGCCTTCTCCAGCGCGAAGTTGCGGTCCATGCGCACCTCGCCGCACAGCAGTCGGGCGCGGCAGGTGCCGCACACCCCGGAGGTGCACGAGAACGGCAGGTCCAGCCCGGCGGCGGTGGCCACGTCGAGGATGCTCGGGTCGCCCTTGCGGAAGTCCACCGTGTGCCGCAGCCCGTCGCGCACCACGGTGACCCGTGCCAGCGGCGGGTCGCGCGTCTCCGCGTGGTGCATCACCGCGCCCGCGGCGGTCGTCTCGGCCTGTCCCGGGGCCACGCCGAAGCGCTCGATGTGGATGCGTTCGGCCGGCACCCCGGCCTGCACCAGCGCGGCCTCGGCCTGGTCGTTCATCTGGTAGGGGCCGCAGACGAACGCGTGGTCGATCGCGTGCGCCGGAACCACCCGCTGCAGGAACTGCGCGACCCTGGCCGCGTCCAGCACTCCCTGGTGCAGCGGCGAATCGCTGTGCTCGTCGGAGAACACGTAGTGCAGCTGCAGCCGCGACAGGAATCGGTTCTTCAGGTCCTCGAGCTCTTCCTTGAACATGGTCGAGCGCAGGCTGCGGTTGCCGTACAGCAGGGTGAAGCGGCTGTTCGGCTCGCGCGCCAGCACGGTCTTCAGGATCGACAGCACCGGCGTGATGCCGCTGCCGCCGGCGATTCCCAGGTAGTTGCGGCTCGACCGCGGGTCCACCGGCACGTAGAAGCGCCCCTGCGGCGGCATGATGTCGATGCTGTCGCCGGCGTGCAGCGACTGCGCGATCCAGTTCGAGAACACGCCGCCGCGCACCTTGCGCACGCCGATGCGCAGCAACTCGTCGTCGACCCCGGCGCACACCGAGTACGAGCGCCGCAGTTCCTTGCCGTCGAGCCGCGTGCGCAGGGTCAGGTACTGCCCCTGCGTGAACGCGAAGAGCTCGCGCAGATCCGGCGGCACGTCGAAGCTGACGATCACCGCCTCGTCGGTGTCGGGTTCGACGGCGCGCACGCGCAGGGTATAGAAATGGGTGTCCATGGCCGGGCGTCCGGCGGCCTCGCGGCCGCCCGCATCAGAAGGGTTTGAAATAGTCGAAGGGTTCGCGGCAGTCGAGGCAGCGCCACAGCGCCTTGCACGGCGTGGAGCCGAAACCCGACAGCTGCACGGTGTGCGTGCTCGAGCATCGCGGGCAGGGCGGATTCGCCGAGCTGCGCTGCACGAACATCGGGCTGCCGGACGCCGCGGCGCCGCCGCCGCACACCGGCCCCGGCGGCGCGATGCCGTAGTCGCGCAGCTTGCGCCGGCCCTCGTCGCTGATCCAGTCGGTGCTCCACGCCGGCGCGCGGCGCAGTTGCGTGCGCACCGGGCCGAGCCCGGCGTCGAGCAGCGCCTTGCGCACGTCCTGCTCGATCATCTCGGTGGCCGGGCAGCCGGAGTAGGTGGGGGTCAGCACCACCTGCAGCGCGCCGTCGTCGTCTTCATGCACCTCGCGCACGATGCCCAGGTCGCACACCGAGACCGCGGGGATCTCGGGGTCGGGCACGCGGGCCAGCACCTGCCAGGCCCGCTGCTCGCGCGTGGCGGCGAGCGCCGCCGACGTCACCACGCGCCTCCGGGGTAGGCACGCTGCAGGTACTGCATCTCGGCCAGCAGGTGGCCCATGTGCTCGCTGTGCACGCCCTGGCGCCCGCGGCTGCGGAAGGCGCTGTCCGGCGGCAGCTGCAGCGTCGCCGCGCGCAGCTCGGCGTGCATGCGCGCCAGCCACGGCTCGCGCAGTTCCGGCCCGCGCGGGCCCAGCCCGGCGGCGGCCGCCGCGTCGTCGATGGCGTCGCCGTCGAACAGCTCATGGTGGTAGGGCCACAGCTGGTCCAGCGCGCGCTGCATGCGCCGGTGCGACTCCTCGGTGCCGTCGCCCAGGCGCCGCACCCAGTCCGCGGCATGGCGCGCGTGGTAGCGCGCCTCCTTGACCGCCTTGCCGGCGATCGCCGCCACCTCGGCGTCGGAGGACTGCTGCAGGCGCTGCCACAGCAGCTCCAGCAGCACCGCGACCATCAGGTTGCGCACCATCGCCCATGCGAAATCGCCGCGCGGCAGCTCCACCAGCGTGGGGTTGAGGTAGTCGCGCTCGTCGCGCAGGAAGGCCAGTTGGTCCTCGTCGAAGCCCCCGGCGAGCTGGCCGGCGCGGGTCAGCATGCCGCGCGCCTGGCCCAGCAGGTCGAGCGCGATGTTGGTCAGCGCGATGTCTTCCTCGATGATCGGCGCGTGCCCGGTCCATTCGCCCAGGCGCTGGGCGTGGATCAGGCACAGATCGCCGATGCGCAGCAGGTAGCGCGCGTGGTCGGACTCGGGCAGGCGGATGGAATCGTGCATGGTGCGTCGGCGCTCACATGTGGTCGACTTCGGCGGGCAGCTTGTAGAAGCTCGGGTGGCGGTACACCTTGTCTTCCATCGGGTCGAAGTACATGTCCTTGTCGGCGGGGTCGCTGGCGGTGATCTGGTCGGATCGCACGACCCAGATGCTGCAGCCTTCCTGGCGCCGCGTGTAGACGTCGCGCGCCAGCTCCAGCGCCAGCTTCGAGTCCGGCGCGTGCAGGCTGCCGCAATGCTTGTGGTCCAGCCCGGCCTTGCTGCGCACGAAGACTTCCCACAGCGGCCAGCCGGCCGTGTCCTGTTGTTCGCTCATGGTGTGTACTCCGGTGTGATCGGGGTGGGCCGGGCGCAGCCCGGCATCCGCCGTGCTGTTGCCCTCAGGCGGCGCGCTGCGTCTCGCGCTGCGCCTGCCGCTCGGCGTGCGCCTGCGCGGCCTCGCGCACCCAGGCGCCGTCCTCCCAGGCCTGCACGCGCGCGGCCAGGCGCTCGCGGTTGCAGGGTCCGTCGCCGCCGACCACGCGGTGGAACTCGTCCCAGTCGATGGGGCCGAAGTCGTAATGCCCGCGCTGCTCGTTCCAGGCCAGCAGCGGGTCCGGCAGGCGCACCCCCAGCACGCGGGCCTGCTCGGCGGTGGCGTCGATGAACTTCTGCCGCAGATCGTCGTTGGAAATGCGCTTGATGCCCCAGCGCATGCTTTGCGCGCTGTGCGTGCTGGCGCTGTCCGGGGGGCCGAACATCATCAGGCTCGGCCACCACCAGCGCTCGACCGCGTCCTGCACCATGTCGCGCTGCGCCTGCGTGCCGTCGCGCATCATGGTCAGCAGCGCGTCGTAGCCCTGGCGCTGGTGGAAGCTCTCCTCGCGGCAGATGCGGATCATCGCCCGCGCATACGGCGCGTAGGAGCAGCGGCACAGCGGCACCTGGTTCATGATCGCGGCGCCGTCGACCAGCCAGCCGATGACCCCGACGTCGGCCCAGCTCAGGGTCGGGTAGTTGAAGATCGAGCTGTACTTGGCGCGGCCTTCGTGCAGCGCGTCGAGCAACTGGTCGCGCGAGGTGCCGAGGGTCTCCGCGGCGGCGTACAGGTACAGGCCGTGTCCGCCTTCGTCCTGCACCTTGGCCAGCAGGATCGCCTTGCGCTTGAGGGTCGGCGCACGCGTGATCCAGTTGCCCTCGGGCAGCATGCCGACGATCTCCGAATGCGCGTGCTGGCTGATCTGGCGCACCAGCGTCTTGCGGTAGTGCTCGGGCATCCAGTCCTTGGCTTCGATGAAGCCGCCGTCGTCGATGCGCGCGTCGAAGCGGCGCAGCAGTTCCTGTTCGGCGGCGTGCGCGGGGGCCGCGGCTTGATCCTGCGGACCGAGGTCCATCGCTTGGGTGTACATGGCGTGGCGATGCGAAGGGAAGGAGGGGGGGCGGCCGGGCAGCGATGCCCGCGGCCGCGAGGCCGGAGCAAATTCAACCAACCGGTCGGTCAATAATAATAGGAGGCCGCCCGCGCCTGCCCACGGGACAAACCCGAATGCGGCGGGGGTGGGGGCCGCCTTCGCGTCACCCGAAAGCCAGCAGCAGGCCCAGCACGCCGAGCAGCACGGCCAGCGCGCCCAGGCGCACGTCCAGCGGCAGGCGCGGCAGGTTGTCGCGCCGGACCACCTCCAGCGCCGGGCTGGCCGGGGCCGGGCGGTCGGCGGCTCGCGTGAGCAGCATCCAGGCGCCCGCCAGCAGCAGCGTATTGGCGAACACCACGCCGCCCACCACCGAGTAGTGCAGGTGCACCCATCCGCTCAGCCCGGCGCCGAACAACGCGGCACTGGCCAGGTGCGCGCTGGCCAGCGTGCGCAGCGCGGCCTTCGCGCCGAACCACGGGCACACCATGCCCAGCAGCGCGACCGCCAGCATCGGCGACAGCGCATAGGCGATGATCTCCTGCACGTAGGCCCACAGCCCGGGGAAGTGCCGGATCATCGGCGCCCACCAGCCCGCGCCCGCGGCGATCAACAGCGTGGCGGCGCGTCCGAACCATGCCAGGTGGCGACTCGACAGGCCCGGCAGCGCCGGCCGCACGAAATCCGCGGACAGCAACGTGGCCGAGGAGTTCAAGGTCGCCGAGCAGCTCGACATCAGCGCGGCCAGCAGCCCAGCCAGGATCAGCCCGGCCAGCCCCGGCGGGACGAAGCTTGCCACGAGGGTTGGCCACACCCGGTCGGGCTGCTCCAGGCGAGGCAGCAGCGGAATGGCCATTGCGCCTGGAAGGGTCATCAGGAACAGCGGCAGCAGCTTG
>JAKAXL010000057.1 GCA_021816585.1 Pseudomonadota bacterium
TGCAGCGGGACGGTGCAGTTCGACGGCATCGACCTCGGCCGCAGCGATACGCAGCGGCGGGTCGAGGCCGGGATCGGGCTGGTCACCGAGAAGCGCGACCTGTTCGGCTCGATGAGCGTGCACGACAACCTGCTGCTGGGAGCGTTCCGGCGGCGCGACGGTCGCGCCGCGCGCCAGCGCGAGCTGGAGCGGGTGTACGAGCTGTTCCCGCGCCTGAAGGAGCGCCGAGCGCAGGCCGCGCAGACCCTGTCCGGAGGCGAGCGCCAGATGCTGGCGCTGGGGCGCGCGCTGATGGGCGCGCCGCGCCTGCTGATGCTCGACGAGCCCAGCCTGGGGCTGGCGCCGCGCATCGTGCGCGAGGTGCTGCACGCGGTGGCGCAGCTGCGCGACGCCGGCATGAGCGTGCTGCTGATCGAGCAGAACGCGCGCGCCGCGCTGCAGGTGGCCGACCACGCCTACGTGCTCGAACTCGGCGAGGTGTCGATGCACGGGCCGGCCGGGCAGCTGCTGCACGACCCGAAGGTCGAGGCCACCTACCTCGGGCTGCTGGCGCCGGACGCGAACGCCGGGTAGCCGGCGGCAAGGGGCTGCGGCTCGCACGCAAGTCCCCGCGTCGCGCGGGGCCGGACCGTGCGCCGCGCGCGCGGTGCACGCGCGCTGCCTAGACTGGGCCGCGGAGCGCGCGGCGATGCACCGCGCGCCCGCGCCGAGGCCTGCATCTCCATCAGGGAGTCCCGCTGCCGGACCGACCCCGCGTCGAGCCGGCCCGGCGAGACCGACCATGTCCCGTATACCGTCCCGAGCACGCACCGTAGCGAGTCCCTCCCTGCCGCCCCGATTCGCGAGGCGCCTGCGGCACGTCCTGCCGTTGCTGGCGGCCGTCGCCGCGCTGCTGCCGGTCGCCCCGCTCGCGCAGGCCGAGAATTTCTACATCTCCTATTCCAGCCCGGCCGACCTGCGCACGCAGGCCCTGCTGCAGCAGGCCATGGGGTCGAACACGACCATCGTCTGGGAACTCTCCGGCGACACCGACCCGCTGCAGGCCCCGGACACCTCGCTGCTGCGTGCGCTGCGCGACGCCGCGCCCGGCGCCTACCGCGCCGCCTACTGGACCGACTGGGGCATCTACGACCGCGATCGCGCGCGCGGCTACGAGGCCTACTTCGTGCCGGGGGCGATCGGCCCCGGCGGCCGCGTGATCGCCAACCCCGACTTCGACCACAAGGCCGAGCTGCTGGAGGCGATCCACTATGCCTTCCTGGAGATCGCGCCCGACGGCACCGTGTACTTCAACGACCCGTGGTCCGACCTGCGTCCCGACGATCCCTTCTGCCGCGGCGGGGACAACCCCGTGTGCTCCTACGCGAACACCCGCTACGGCTGGCGCTTCAGCGCGCAGTACGGCAATTTCGAGGCCCTGGTGGCGTACCGCAAGCCCGGCGGCGGCGCGCTGGACAAGTTCATCGCCATCGGCGGACACGGGCATGACGACTCCTTCGAGCTCGTGTTCGGCGACGGCGCCAAACTGCAGCGCCTGGTCGATTCGGTCGCCACGGTGCTGGAGCACTACGGCATCGACGGCGTGGACCTCGACTACGAGAACCCGGCGATGAGCCACGCGCAGTCGCTGGGCTACCTGGAACTGGCGCGCGCGCTGGATGCCCGCCTGGGCGCGATGGCGCCGCCGCGCTCGATCCGCGTCACCACGCTGGCCGGCCCCGCGTACCTGCGCGGCGACGCCGGGGTCGGTTTCGCCCCGGGGGTGCTGCGCGACATCGCGGCGCTGCCGCGGCTGCGTTCGGTGAACCTGATGAGCTACGACTTCTACGGCGCCTTCAACCATCGGCCGGGAGGCAGCGGCCGCACCGCGCTGCTGGCCAACAGCTTCGCGCTCGACGATGCGCCCGAGGGCGTTGCACGCTTCTCGGTGCAGGAGTCGCTGCAGGTGCTGATCGACCAGGGCGTGCCGCCGGCGAAGGCGGGCGCCGGGGTCGCGACCTACGGCCGCGCCCTGATGGGCATCGACGCCGCGTCCGGACGCAGCGATGGCGGCAGGCCCACCGGGCTGTACGCGGCGATTCCCGACCAGGCGCTGATCCCGGGCGGCGACCTGGACTCCAACGACTGCGACGAGGCCGTGTCGCCGCTGGGTCCGGAGTCGTGCTCGGGCTCCTTCACCTACCACTACATCCGCGAGCACTTCGGCGCCGCACAGGGATTCAAGGTGATGGACTGGCCGGGCGGCCCGCGACGCAGCCCGAACGGCAGCAGCGCCTACAGCGACGAGGCCGGTGCCGCGGCGCGCTGAAGGCCGCGGGCGCGCCCGCGTGGGCGCGATGCGTGCACGCGCGCGCCGCGTGCGGTGTATGCTGGCCGGCCATGTGTACGCGGCCGCACAGGGTGCCGGCCGCATGTTCGAGGACACCTGCGATGAACGACCGCCTCACGCCCGCCGGCATCCAGCGCGAGCTTCCCGCCGAATTGCTCGAGCGCCTGACGGCGCGCTTCGGCGACGCGCTCAGCACCGCGCGCGCCGTGCGCGAGCAGCACGGCCGCGACGAATCGCCCTTCGACGTCGAGCCGCCTTCGGCGGTGGTGTTCTGCAGCTCCACCGAGGACGTGGCCGACGCCGTGCGCCTGTGCGCCGCGCATGCGATGCCGGTGATCGCCTTCGGCGCCGGCTCGTCGCTGGAGGGGCAGTTGCTGGCGGTGCAGGGCGGCGTGAGCCTGGACCTGACGCGCATGAACCGCGTGCTCGAAGTGGCCGCCGACGACATGCTGGCCACCGTGCAGGCCGGGGTCACGCGGCTGCAGCTCAACGACGAACTGCGCCACAGCGGCCTGTTCTTCCCCATCGACCCCGGCGCCGACGCGACCCTGGGCGGCATGAGCGCCACGCGCGCCAGCGGCACGAATGCCGTGCGCTACGGCACGATGCGCGAGAACGTGCTCGCGCTGACCGTCGTGCTGGCCGACGGCCAGGTCGTGCGCACCGGCACCCGAGCACGCAAGAGCAGCGCCGGCTACGACCTCACGCGCCTGTTCATCGGCAGCGAGGGCACGCTGGGCATCATCACCGAGATCACCGTGCGCCTGCATCCGCAGCCGCAGGCGGTGGCGGCGGCGGTGTGCTCGTTCCCCGACGTCGCCAGCGCGGTGGACTGCACCATCGAACTGATCCAGGCCGCGGTGCCGATCGCGCGCTGCGAACTGATGGACGCCAACGCGGTGCGCGCGGTGAACGCGCACGACGCCCTCGGCCTGCCCGAGCAGCCGCTGCTGCTGATGGAATTCCACGGCAGCCCCTCGGGCGTGCGCGAGCAGGCGCAGACCACGCAGGAGATCGCCACCGGCTACGGCGGCTCCGACTTCGCCTGGGCCGACACGCCCGAAGAACGCAGCCGGCTGTGGAAGGCCCGCCACCACACCTACCTGTCGGCGCTGCAGACCCGCCCGGGCTGCCGCTGCGTGACCACCGATACCTGCGTGCCGATCTCGCGCCTGGCCGAGAGCATCAACGACACGGTCGCCGAGGCCGACGCCGCGGGCCTGCCGTATTTCATCGTCGGCCATGTCGGCGACGGCAATTTCCACGTCGGCTTCCTGATCGACCCGAAGCAGCCGGCCGAGCGCGACCTCGCCGAGCGCCTGAACGCCAGCCTGGTGCGCCGTGCGCTGCGCCTGGGGGGCACCTGCACCGGCGAGCACGGCGTGGGCCTGCACAAGCAGGAGTTCCTGCGCGAGGAAGCCGGCGACCAGGCCATCGGCCTGATGCGCGCGCTGAAGCAGGCGCTGGACCCCGCGGGAATCCTCAACCCCGGCAAGATCTTCCGCTGATCGAAAGATGACCCGGATCGCAGCGTCGACCCGGGTCGGGGCTGCCGCCGCTCAGCCGGCGACGCCCAGGTCGTGCAGCGGGATCGCCTGCAGGTAGCCGGTGTTGGTGCCGATGAACAGCGTGCCGCCGATGGCCACGCCGTTCTGCGGGCCGTAGCCGCCCTGGTGCGCGTCGTAGACGTGGGTGATGGCGCCGTGGCTTCGATCCAGCGTGAAGATCTTGCCGCTGCCCGTCGGCTGGATGACCTTGTCCCCGACGATGGTCGGCGCGGCCTTCATGCCGGGGCCGAGCCGGGTCTTCCAGACGACCTTGCCGCTGCTCGCGTCGATCGCGTATTCGGTGTGGGTCACCGGGCTGCCGGTGTAGACGATGCCCGCGTCCACCGCGGGCACCGCGTCCTTGTTGCGCGGCGGGGTCTTGCCGGTTCCCAGCAGCGTGCTCCACGCCACCTTGCCGGTGGCGATGTCGATGCCGATCTCCTCCGACCCCGAGGTCGTGGTCTGCCCGGCGTGGCGGGTCTCGATCTGGCCGACGACCAGCTTGCCGGCCACCGCCCAGGTGCCGTCGCCGGCGCTGCTGGAGTACACGTGCGCGGGGTGCACGGTCCACAGGCGCTTGCCGTTGGCGGCGTCGACGGCGTAGATGTCGCTGGGATGCGTCCCGCCCATCATCACGACGTTGCGCACGGGGTCGTAGGCAGCCGAGGACATGCTGACGAAGGATCCGATGCCGGTCTTCCACTCCAGCTTGCCGGTGGCGGCGTCGAGCGCGTAGACATGGCCGTCGCCGTTGCCGAAGATCAGCAGGCCGTGCGCCAGCACCGGGGTCGGCATGTCCTCGCCGGGCGTCGGGTAGCTCCACACCAGCTTGCCGGTGGCGGCATCGACGGCGTCGAAGGCCGACACGTCGGTGCCGCGGATCACGCCGGCTCCGTGCACGCCGAAGCGCTTGGCATGGCTGTACGCGAACACCGAGTTGCCGGCGCCCACGAACACCAGTTCCCTGCCGCCGGCGTGCGTCACCACCGGCGTTCCCATCAGCTGGTTGTACGCATCGAAGGACCACTGCAGCTTGCCGCTGCGCGCGTCGATCCGGTAGAGGTAGCCGTTGTCATTGGGGGCGTAGACCGCGCCGCCCGCCACCGCCACGCCGATCGGAAAGCCCACCAGGTCACGGATGGTCGTGTTGTTCTTCACCGCGGCGCGCGCCGCGGCCGCGCCGGGGGTGTCGAAAGTCCAGTGCACCCCGGGGAAATGCGAGGCCAGCACGGCGTTGTGCCCAGGCTGCATCGCATACATGGGCCAGGCGGAGGGGGTGTCGGCGGCCTGGGCGGCGGCCGCGAAACTGCCGGCTGCACAGGCGAGAAGGGTCGAAGCGACGAGCGGCAAGCGAGGCAAGGAAGGTCTCCCGAGTTGTCGTTGTGATGGACGGTGCCGGCGGCGTGCGGGGCCCGCGCGCGGTCGACCCGCGGCGCCCGGCGTTCGCCGTACCGGGCCGCGATGATCCGGGGGGCGCGGTGACAGGTCCAATCGATTTTTTGCGGCAGACCGATCGTGGGAGTCGCTGCATTTGGCGATGGAATTGACGGAGCGCAAACGGCGCTTCCCAATCGTCAAGCAGGACCCGAAAAAGCGCGGTTGTGGGGCCGGGTGCGGGCCTCTCGCGCACGCAATTGGCGCGAGAACCTTGCAAATGCTTACCGTCTGCGAGCGCCGCTCACCAGATGGAGCGATCCACCCTGGCCCTGCGCGCCTTGAGCTGCGAGCGCTCGGCCTTGCCCTCGAGGCGGCGTTGCCGTGACGCACGGGTCGGCTTGGTCGCCAGGCGCTTCCTCGGAGCATGCGCGACCGAATCGACCAGTTCCTGCAGGCGCCGCAGCGCTTCCTGGCGGTTCAGGTCCTGGCTGCGGTGGGATTGCGCCTTGATCAGCACCACGCCGCCTTCGGTGATGCGATGGTCCGGCAGCGCCAGCAGGCGATCCTTCACGGCCTGCGGCAGCGACGAGGCCGCCACGTCGAAGCGCAACTGCACCGCGCTGGACAGCTTGTTGACGTTCTGGCCTCCGGGGCCCTGGGCGCGGATCGCCTTCAGCTCGACTTCCTCGGGGACGATGGCGATGTGCGCGGGCATGGCCCGACGATCGTAGCGCGGCGCGGGCCGTGCGGAACCGAGGACGACGCAAACCCGCAGGATCGGCTACAACCGACTGCATGAACAGCACATCGCCTTCCGAGTCCGGGTTTTCCGGCGGCGCGCACGATGCAAGCCCGCCGCGGCCGATGCGCGGCCGCATCCGGCGCTTTTTCCTGCGCATCTGGCCGGTCCTCGCGCTGCTGCACGTGTACATCGGCGTGCAGTTGCTGCCCAGCTACGGGCTCGCCGCTCGCGCGATCGGCGCGGCCTTGCTGGCCCTGTCGGTGCTGTTGATCCCGGCAGGTTTCCTGAGCCGATTCCGCTCGGGCGACGCCTGGGACAAGGTGGCCTGGGCCGGTTTTTTCGATCTGGGTCTGTTCTCCACCACGCTGGTGCTGACGCTGCTGCGCGAGATCGTGCTGCTGCTGCCCGACACCGCGCACTGGGTGCGGCCCAGCGCCGTCGCGGTGCCCGCGGCGGCGCTGCTGGTGTCGCTGATCGGCCTGGTCAACGCGAGGCGGGTGGCGCGGGTGGTCGACGTGCGGGTGGAGATCCCCGAGCTTGCGCCGGGGCTGGAAGGCTTCACCATCGTGCAGATCAGCGACATCCACGTCGGGCCGACCATCAAGGCGCCGAAGGTGCGCGCCATCGTGGAGCGGGTCAACGCGCTGCAACCCGACCTCGTCGCCATCACCGGGGACGTGGTGGACGGGAAGGTGGAGCGGCTGCGCGAGCACACGCAGCCGCTGCGCGAGCTGCGCGCGCGCCACGGGGCCTGGCTGGTCACCGGCAACCACGAGTACTACTCGGGCGCCGTGCCCTGGGTGGCCGAGTTCGAGCGCCTGGGGCTGCGCTGCCTGCTCGACACGCATGCGGTGGTCTCGCACGACGGCGCACGCTTCGTGCTGGCCGGCGTGACCGACCCGCAGGGTCAGGCCTTCGAGCCGACCCACCGCAGCGACCCGTTCAAGGCCCTGGAAGGCAGCCCCGAAGGCCTGCCGCGCATCCTGCTGGCGCACCAGCCGCGCTCCTCGGAGCTGGCCGCGCGCGCCGGCTTCGACCTGCAGCTCAGCGGGCATACCCACGGCGGGCAGTTCTGGCCGTGGAACCATTTCGTCGGGCTGCAGCAACCCTTCACCGCCGGGTTGCACCGCGTCGCGCAATTGCAGGTCTACGTCAGCCGCGGCACCGGCTACTGGGGACCCCCGAAGCGCTTCGGCGCGCCCTCGGAGATCACCCGCATCCGGCTCGCGGCGCCGCCCGCGCCGTGAGCCTCGCGCGGCGCGACGGCGACCCTGCCGGCGGCCGTGTTGTAGCGCTTGCTTGCACTTTTCGGGACCTGCCGGGAGGACAATGGCGGTCGTCGACGGCAGGCTGGCAATGCGCCGGCCCCGCGACGTGGAGTGGACGGGAGTTCGGGAATGGGTGAATTCAGCATCTGGCACTGGTTGATCGTGCTGGCGATCGTGGTCATGGTGTTCGGGACCAAGAAGCTCAAGAACATCGGCAGCGACCTCGGCGAAGCCGTGAAGGGCTTCAAGCAGGGCATGAAGTCCGCGGAAGAGGAAGCGCAGGCGCAGGCGCCGGCCCAGTCGCAGTCGCAGGCGCAGGCGCAGGCGCAGACCCAGGCGCCGCCGCGCGTCGCCGACGCCGCCGCCGCGCCCGACCACGCGAGCACCGAGCAGCAAGTCCAGGACGTCGCCTTCAGGCCGAAGGGCTGAAGCCCGCGGCAGCGGCCTGCGCGCGGGCCGGGGGCCTGCCGTGCCGGCCGGCGCGACGGCTCAGAAGCGCCCCAGTCCGCTGGCCCCGAAGCCTTGCAGGGGGCCCAGCGGGTTGCGGGTGGACGAACTGTCCGAGACCGCCGGCTCGCCGCCCCAGAGTTTGAACACCACCACGCCGTGGTTCACCAGCACCACCATGTCGAAGTTCCAGCCGGTGGTGTGGGTCTCGCGGCGGAAGTCGAGGAAGTCCAGCAGGAAGTCCCCCACGCGCTGACGATCGACGTGGTTCTCCACCACCTCGAATCCCTGGCACCGGCCGTTGTCGTTCAGGCAGTCGCGGATCCCCGGGTCCAGCCGCACGTCCGCGGTGGGCGGGACCAGGCGCCGCAGGATGTCCGAGTAGCTCAGCAGCTTGACATTGGGGGCGGTGCGCGGGTCGAGGCCGAGGGCGCGCAGTTGCTCGACCGTGGTGCGCCCCGGCTGGATCGACGCGTAGGCCGCGTGCGCCGCCTCGTAGCTCGGCCAGGGCCGGTCGGTATGCGCCTGGCCGCGCGGCAGCATCGACGAACAGGCCGCCAGCAGGCTCAGCGTTCCCAGCACCCCCACCAGCAGCGCGCGTCTCGCGGCTCGCACGGAAGACTCCCCGTTGAATCCCGATGCCCCATCGTAGGAAAGCCGGGGAAGATTTCCTTTGCCGGGATCAAGTACCGTGCCGATTCGCTGGCGCCGCCCGCGGCAGCGGCCGCGTCATCCCGGTTGCGCGTCGAAGTCGTAGGCCCGTTCGACGCGGGCCACCCGGACCTCGTAGTGCGCGTACCAGCGCTTGCGGCCATGGTCCTGCGCGGCCAGGTGCTCCAGCTGGGATTTCCACGCGGCGATGGATTCGAGCGTGGCCCAGTACGACACCGTGATGCCGAAGCCGGCGCTGTCGCGGGCGCTCTCCACCCCCAGGAAACCGGGTTGCGACGACGCCAGCTCGACCATCCGCTGCGCGACGCGCTCGTAGCCGTCGTCGCCATCGCGGCGCTTCGAGCTGAACACGACCGCGTAGTAGGGCGGTGCCGGTGTGCGCGCGAAGGGCGTGGGATGGTCCATGGGGAGTTCCGCGGGGAGCCGTGATGCGGCCGGCGGCCATTATCGCCGCGCCAGCGAGACGGCCTCTGGCGGCGAGGGCCTCCCCATTCCCAGCACGCCCAGCGATATCCGCGCAGTCAGGAACCTGGCGAGTGCGCTCCGCCGCGTGGCGGCCAAGGCGGGGAGTCCGGCTCCGGCATGATTGGCTGATGATCAGCCGTTCGGCGGCATGGCCTGGATGATCGATCAGACGCCTGGCGCATTGCGAATCCCCATGTCCCGGCACGGCATCCGACGTTGACACCCGAGGGTCGCCGCGTTGCCTCCCGGCTACAAGGCCGCTTTGCCCGACGACCAGTCACCACGCCTGCAGAACACTCAACTTGTGAGAGCCTTTTGCCAGCCGAGCGGGCCGTGGCGAAGGCCCCACGTGCCGCGTTGTTGCTCGCAAGCAGTCGAACTCACAGCCATTGCTCCTGCTCCGCCTTGCGCCCGTCCTGCTCCATCCTCTCGCACAGCGTCCGCAGCGACTGCGGCAGATCGCGCCGCTCCCGCAAGCGTGCAAGGGTCAATCGGTCATAGTCGTTCAGAGGCCAGTGCTGTTGGCTGTGCTGCCACTCCTCGACCCCCATGCGGTGCGGGGCCCAGGGCAGGTTGCGTTGCGCCCACAGTCGTCCGACACTCAGTGCGATCTCGACGCCCGCAGGGTCGGCATCGGCGCTGACCTGCAGCGGGGCAGGGGCCAGGGTGAGCAGGTGGGCCATCGCCTCAAGCCAGCGGGGTGACGGCCGGCCCGGCAACCACACGGTGGCCGTACCCGGATCGTGCGCGGCCGCTTGGCGCTCGAAGCTGGCACGATTCTCGATCAGCCACCAGCGCGCGACGCGGGGCGATGCGGCGCGGATGCCGAACAGATCCTCGATGGGAATAGGCAGGAAGCGCACCGCGCCCAGGTGCACGCAGTGCTGCTGCCATGCCAGTTCAAGTTCTCCCGCGATCCAGAACAGTGGCGTGAAACCCTGGATCCCGTGGCGCTCGAGATCGATGTGCTGGTCCAGCCATGTCCAGTCGCCGGCGCTGATCGACTTGGTATGCCCGGCAGCATGCAGCGCAAAGTCCCGCCGCGTTCCCTGCATCTTGGCGTCGACCCAGGCGGCGAGGGCGTGTAGCTGCTGGATGCGGGCGCTCAAGGTCTCGAGCCGGATGGCGCGGTCCGCGGAGAGGGCCGCCTGCGCCTGGGCCAGCTCGAGCTCCAGGCCGCGGGGCGAGTCGGTGCCTTCGGCTCGCCCGCCTAGCCAATCGGCCAAATCCGCCAGGGCGGCGGCGCGCTGCTGGTCGCGCTGGTCGCGACTGGTGACGCCGAGCAGGGCCTGCAGTCGGCCCAGGTCGCGCCAGCTCAAGGTCTCCCACCTCCAATGACCACCAACCAAGGTTTCGCGGCGAGTGATCCAGCCCTCTCGCAGCAGGCGCTCGCACAGGGCGTCGCAGCGCTCGATGCTGGCGCCGCCGGCGCCGCCAAGCAGCGACGCGCGGGAACGCGACGCCGCATCGCGCCGCACCCAGCGCACCAGGAGTGCCCGGGCCTCGGGGTCGATCAACCACAGCGCGGCGGGGACGTCGCCGACGGAGCAGCGCTCACGCACGCCGCGCCGGATCGGCCGGTCCTGCAGGTCCATGGGTTCACTCAGCCCGCCGGGGCCTCGGCTCGGCGTTGAAGCACGCCGATCGGGGGCGCCCAGCGTGCGCCCGGTGGTTTCTTGGACGTGACCAGGGTCACGTCGGCCGGCTCGAACACTTCGACGTTGTGGGTGATCGGGGTGGTCAGCACGTACTGCGCCCGGGTCGCTTTGAGGAAGTTCCCGACCAGTTGGATGTTGCGCACGTCCAGATGCGCGAAGGGCTCGTCGATGAACACGAAACCGCCTGGCATATCGTCGTCCTTGAGCAATCCGACCAGCAGGATCAGCGATTTCATCACCTGTTGTCCGCCCGATGCCTCGCCGTCGTTGAGGCCGATTTGGCCCTTGCCGTCGAAGTTGAAGTTCACTTTCAGTTCAGCCTGGCGCAATACCGTGTCGTCGTTGTCCAGGTGAGGCAGATCGGCGTTGACCTCCACGCCGGCGAGCTGGCCGAGTTCGGTGATGTTGCGGCGGTAGCGCCGTACGGTCGAGCGCAGCACGTCGATGTAGCGCTCGCGCGCATTACCCACGGCGATGCGCGCTGCCTCGTTGCTGGCCTCGCGTTGTTGCAGCATGCCCTTGTGGCCCTTTACGGTGGCCACCATCAGCGTATGGCGCTCTTCCACCGAGGCGTCGGTTTCCCATTCGCCGTCCTTCAGCTCCTTCGCAACAGCATCGTCGCGCAGCCGGGCCTGGGTGGAGTTTCCATAGCGCTGGTGCAGCGCGTCGAGGGTGTCAGCCGCGATCCACCGCGGGGGAAAGCGCCGGCGCAGGGCGGTCGACTCGCGCGACGCCTCCCGGAGTTCGCGCCGCCTGGCCTCCCACTCGCGATTGTGGCGCGCCAGCTGGGACTCCGCCTCGTCGAGCCGGCGTCCGGTCTCGTCCCTGTCGCGGCGCAGTTCCCCCAGCCGTGCCTGGGCCTGTTCGACCGCCCGGTTGGCCGTGCCCCATCGCTCGCCGACCAGGCGTCGCGCTTCGACCAGCCGGGGCAGCTGGCTTCGGGCGCGCGCGAACGTCTCGCCGCGCTGCAACAGCTCGGTCGCCGCCTGGTGCCCGCGTGCGGCCTGCTCGGCCGCCTTGAGTTGGCGCTCCATGGTCGTCTGCTGTTCGCCGCTGGCGTCGAGGCGGGCGGCGAGATCGGCCAGGCGGCGCTGAAGTGACTGCCGGCGCGCCAGCACCGCCGCGGCGCCGAACTGGTAGTCGGCCGGCTCGACCCAGACGCTGCGGCCGCCGCGGGCATCGCGCCAGTAGGCTTCGCGGGTGATCCACTCGCCGCCCTGCGAGAGGCCATCGCGCGTTGACTCGACACGGCGGATCTGCGCCAGCTGCCGCGCCAGCCAGGCTGGGATCGGGGCGCTGAAGGCCAGCACCGCCATGAGACTGTCGGCGGGTGGCGCCGCCGGCGCGGTCACTGCCTCCGCGACCACGTAATGGCGATAGCGCTCGCGCTCGGCCAGCGCCAGGGCTTGCGCCTCGTCCTGTGGCCGCTCAAGCACGACGACCCAGCGCGAGGCGCGCAGGACCCCTTCGGCGGCGGCGCGCCAGGCGGGGTCGGTGACGTCGACGACATCGGCCACGAGATGATGGTCGATGCCAGCGGCGCGCAGCAGGCCGCGCAGGCGCGTGACATCGGCGGGCATGGGCGCGCGGCTGGCACTGTCCAGGGCCTCCAGCGCGCGGGTGGCCTCGATCTGCTGCGACTGCAATGCATGCCAGTCGGCATCGAGCTCGCTCTTGCGCGCGCGCAGCGCTTCCAGATGCGCCAGCAGTCCGGCGGCATCGGTCTCGACGGTGGCCAATCGCTCAAGCTCGTTGGCTTCGGCGACGATGTCGGCAACGCGGCGCTCGGCCACGTTGGCCGCGGTCAAGTCGTGCTGCGCCGCGCCAACGGCAGCGTTGAGGCCGGTCAGCTCGGCCTCGGCCGCGCTGCGCTGTTGTTCCAGCTCGAACAGCCGCTTGCGATCGCGCTCCTGTTGCTGGCGCGTGGCGTTGTGTGCTTTGCGCTGCCGGTCCAGGTCGCGGGCTCGGGTGGTCAGGGCGTCACGCTGCTCCCTCCACTCGAGCACCGGAATGACCTCGGTCAGCAGCGCCTGGCGCTCGCGTTGCTTGGATTGGTACTGACGGTAGAGATTGACCCGCGCATCGAGCTGGGCCAGTTGCGCCTGACCGTGGGCGAGATCGCGCCGCGCCGCTTCGACCTCGTTGGCGACCTCGCCCTGGTGGCGACGCGCCTCCTCGTAGCGCTCAAGCACGTCCTGGTCGCCGAACACGTCGAATACCAGGTGCAGCAAGTCCTTAGGCGAGTATTCGCACAGGCGATCCGTCTGGCCCTGCTCCAACGACAGCACTCGGGCGATGGCGCGGCTCAGTCCCGCGCCCTCGAGGCGTCCGCGCCAGTGTTCCAGCCCGAGCCAGTCCTTCTCGGGAAGCTCGACCAGGGCCTCGATCGCGACGTCGCCATCGATCATGGCATAGCGTCGGCGCCACTCGCCCGCATTGCGGTCAATGCGGCAGGCGAGGGTCACGCGGTCGGCGTGCAGAAGGCACCGGGAGAACGGGCGCGATGAGGTCTGGCGGGTGCGCGGCCGATTGTCCACGGTTGCGCGCAGCCAAACCGACTCCGCATTCGCGTGGCGGGCGTAGGTCTTGTAGTTGCGCCCGCCAGAGCAGTCCAGCCCGAGCAGGGTGCGCATGGCATCGAGCAGGGTGGTTTTGCCCGAGCCGTTGGGGCCGGCCACGGCGATGATGGAGCCGTCCAGCGGCAGGGTCAGGCGCTGGCAGTAGTCCCAGTGCAGCAGCTCGATCGACTGGAGGTGGAACATGGCTCAGCCCCCTTGGCCGTCGTCGCCGGCACCCGGCGTAGCGTCGCGTTGCGCGCGCGTCGTGGCAAGGACGTCGGCCAGCGTGCCGTCGAGAATGCGCGGTGCCAGCACGTCGTAGTCGAGCAGCAGGTCGAGCAGCGGCCCTTCACGGATGTCGTCCCCATGGCGCTCGATGAATCCATGGGTCTCGAGGCGGCGCAGGTTGGAGTCCAGGCGGGTCTTCTTGCCCAGTTGCTTCCCAAAATCCGCGAGCAGGGTCCTGTAGGACACCACCGGGCCGGCGCTCTGCGCCCGCGGAACTGGGCGCTCGCCAGCGAACATCTCGCCCTGGAACTCGGACTCCCCCTGCGCCACTCGTGCGGCCTGGCGCTCCCGTTTGGGCAGCACGATCATGGCCCACAGCACCACCAGCAGCGAGACGGCGTCGCGCGGCAGCTCGACGTTGTTGTTGGCGTTCAGTGCGGCCTCGCCGAACACCGCGTGGTCGACCCCGCGCCGCAGCGCCGTGGTGATGTGATCGGCGTAGATGTTGTCGACGAGGCGCAGGCCGACCTGCGCCAATCGATCCTCCACCGCCTGCCAGAGCTCGGCGTCGATGAGGGCGCGTTTGACCCGCGGATGCTGCCGGGGCAACCAGCGGCGCGCGAGGAGCTCGGCGGCGAGCAGGGCCGCGTCGTCGTGGTCAGGCATCGGGTGGGGTCTCGGTGGCTTCGATCCGGCCTTCGCTGAGGGCGGCCACATGCGGGTCATTGACGGCAGCCACCGCGGACTCGAACGCGCAGCGCCAACCCGCGCGCGCCAGATCGCCGGTCTGGCCCTTCAGGGTCCGGGCCTGGGGGTCGTCGAGCAGGGGCATCAGTTGGAGTCGGTAGGCGGCCTGCGCGAAACGCCCCCCCAGCACGGTCTCGTCGAGCCGGCGCGTGGTGGTTTGACCGGCCGCCGCGCCGCCGCGCCATTGCGCCAGCTGCTCGATCAGGCACTGTAGCTCGGGGGGCATGCGCGGCACCTCGATCTGTCCCGCCGCGGCGTCGCGGGGTTCGGGCAAGCCGGTCGAGCGTTGCGGATCGGGCCGGTCGCGTTCGAGCTCGCCCTCGGCCACATCCAGGAGATCGTGCTGGCTGACAAACACCGGCCGCACTGCAACGGCCAGCGCGCCGTCGAGCAGGGTGTCCAGCGCCGCTTGGCGCTTGAGCCATTCGCGCACGTCCGAGCTGGTGACCCCGGTGCTGCCCAGGGTCACGCGCTGGCGATCGGCCTGCTGGATGGCGCGGTTGAACTGACTGGCCATGGACAGCAATCGCGCCTGCGCCAGGCCGAGGGCGCGAGCCTCGCGCTCCAAACGAGCGTCCCCGCCCTCGGTGCGGATCAGCGCGGTCAGGGCCTGGCCGGCGCGCTCGACCAGGGCAATGGCCCGTGCGAACCGCGGTTGCGCGGCGTGCAGTTGGATCTCGGAGCCGCTGGCGATGGCATCGGCGAACTCGTCATGCAATCTGGCCAACTGGGCATGCAGGTGGCGCAGTTGGCCGGCATCGGCCAGGCCCAGGGCTTGTGCCCCGGCGACCTGCGCCAGTAGCGGGGCGAGGTCGTCATTCTCACCGATCGAGGCGGTCAGCGGCGCCAGCAGCCCGTGCAATTGACCCGCCAGGGGCGAGAAGCGGTAGTCCTGCGCGCTCGCGTCCCAACGCAGCAGACCAGCCTCGCGCAGTCGCT
>JAKAXL010000058.1 GCA_021816585.1 Pseudomonadota bacterium
CCAGCTCGGGATCAGGATGCTGAACATGCGGCTACTCCCGCGAGTCGTTCCAGGCGATGCCCAGCAGCACCGCGGTGGTCAGGGTGAAGAAGGCCGCGGTCATGCTCAGGATGAAGATCTCCACGGTCAGCCCGTAGACCGCGAAGCACAGCACCAGCGCGAGGCCCATCTCGGCGGCGCGGCGGCGCGTCGCATCGTCGCTGCGCAATCCGCGCGCGAACAATGCGAAGGGCACGAAATAGGCACTCATCAGCGCGACGAAGCCGGACACGCCCATCTGCGACAGCTTGGACATGATCTCGCTGTGCACCTCCTGCCGCCCGAAGTCGGCGGCCAGCGCCGTCAGTTGACCCGCCTGCAGCATCTGCGGCATCACGGCCTTGAAGCCACCCGGCCCGATTCCGAACAGCGGGTGCTGCTCGAACAGCATCCACGCCACGCGCCAGAGCTGGAAGCGGATTCCCACCGAGGTGTTGTCCATGCCGTGGCGGAAGTCCACCAGGTCGACCAGGATCAGCCCGATGCGGTGGTGGATCTCCGGAACCAGCAGATAGGCGCCCACCCCCGCCACGACCGCGCCGAAGCCGCTGAGCCAGAGTCTGGCGGGAGCAATCTGTCCGCGTCGCAGCCACAGCCAGCCCAGCCCGAGCACCGGCAAGGCCACCCAGCCGCCGCGGGAGCCGGACAGCACCGACGCAGACAGCCCGGCGCACAGCGCCAGCGCCTTCAGTCCGCGCGCCCATGCCGGATCGCGCGTTCCCCAGTCGATGCTCAACGCAGCCAGCAGGCCGAGACTGAGCGACAGGTCCCCGAAATGGATGGGGTTCAGGAAACTCGTCCCGACGCGGTGCGGGCCGAAGGAGTGGTTGGGGTCCAGCAGCACATCGAGCAGCGCCGCGATCGCGCCGGCGGCGAATCCCAGGCCGATCAGGCGCAGGCGCCGGCGCGGGATCCGCCGCAGTGCGAGGAACACCGGCACGGCGAACAGGAAGCGCGACGGCGCGTCGTAGAAGCGCCAGGCCCAGCGCTGGTTGGCCCACTCCGCCAGCAGTACCGCCAGCGGCAACGAGGCCATCGCCAGCGCGTATGCCCATACGCCGCGGCGGTCGAGTTGCGGCTGCGCGCCCGGTGCATCGACCTGCCACAACACGAAGGGCGACAGGATCAGCAGCAGTCCGAACAAGGTGTTCACCCAGCCGTCGACGACCAGCAGCAGCACCGGGTAGGCGACGACCAGCGCGACGACCGCCTGCTGCAGCGGTCGGGATGCGCGACGGGTGGGGGACGTGGCCGGGTTCATGGAGTCGCAGCAGGCCGGACTGCCGGGCTCGAAGCCCGCGGTGATACCGTGATGAGCATAGCCTGGGCATGCTAGCAGGCCCCTGCCGCCCCCCATGTCGCCTGCCCGTCAGTCCGGAAGTCCGCTGTGCACGGTCTCCGGCAGCATCCACGGCAGCACGAGTCCCAGCACGTACACCGAGCCCATGATCAGCGCGGCCTGGCTGATTCCGCCGAAGGAGCGGATCAGCGTGCCGGCGATGATCGGGAACACCCAGGCGATGAGCCGCGCGGCGTTGAACACCACGCTGATCGCGGTCGAGCGCACGGTCGACGTGAACAGCTCCACCGGGTAGATGGCCATCCACACATAGGCGCAGCCCAGCGTGAAAAAGCCGTTGATCGGCGCCACGATCATCATCGTGCCGACGCTGTGGGTGAGCTTGTAGGTGACGACGGTGCTGGCCAGGCAGCCGAGGAAGCCGAGGAACATGAACAGGCGCCGCCCGATGGCGTCGGCGATGAAGCCGGCGATCATGTAGGCGATGATCGCGCCGACGGTGTAGGAGATCGACACGCGCGCGCCCCACACCGGCGCCGCGGCCAGCCCCTGCGCCTTGGCCAGTCCGATGGTGTAGATGGGCAGCCAGCTGGAAATGGCCCACCAGCCGATGGTGGTGATGATCGACAGCAGCGTGGTCAGCACGGTGCGGCGTCGCGCCTGCGGGTCGCGGAACAACTGCGACAGCGAGAACGGGCGCCCGCCTGCGGGCTGCGCGGCGCGCGCCGCCTGCGCGGCGGCCTCGGTCGGCGCCCAGCGCCGGGCGCGCACCGCTTCGCGCCACTTCTCGGACTCGTCGATGCCGTGGCGCAGGTACAGCACGAACAGCGCCGGCAGCGCGCCCAGCACGAACATCAGGCGCCAGCTCTGCGCGCCCAGCGGGTGGGTGGTCGACAGCACATACCACGCCACCGAGGCCAGCAGCGTGCCCCAGCCGAAGCCCGACTGCAGGAAGCCGGCGCCCTTGGCGCGGGCGTTGCGCGGCCAGGTCTCGGCCAGCAGCGAGATGCCGGTGCTCCATTCGCTGCCCAGCGCCAGCCCGGTGAGAAAGCGCAACAGGCACAGCACGACGAAACCGTCGGCGAAGGCGGTGAGTCCGGAGAACACCGCGTACAGCAGCACCGACCACAGCATCATGCGCTTGCGCCCGATGTAGTCGGCCATGATGCCGCCGACCAGCCCTCCCAGGCCCCAGCCGAGCAGCGTGATGCCGATGGCGGTGCCGGCGTAGACCGGAAAGTCGCCGAGCTGCGCCGGGCTGAGCAGCGAATGCAGCATCGGCACCAGCACCATGATCAGCGCGATGGCCTCGAAGCCGTCGAACACCCAGCCCAGAAAACCCCCGGCCAGCACCTTCCAGTGCATCGGCGTCAGTCCGTCGCGCCACGAGGCGCGCGCGCCCGCGGCGCTTGCAGTTCGATTCATGTCTTGTCTCCAGGGTTGTCGACCTCTGCGTGTCGGCTGCGCGCATGGTAGCCGCAGCCTCCGGCGCGCAGCACCTGCGCCATCGGCGATCGCTTCGTATAGTTGCCCTTTGCGGGCGCCGCATCGGCCGTGGCCCGCTTCGTTCACGATTGGCGAGACTCTTCCATGTCCAGCAGCTTGTTCACCCCGATCCAGCTCGGCGCGCTGCGCCTGAGCAACCGCATCGTCGTCAGCCCGATGTGCCAGTACAGCGCGGAGCAGGGCAGCGCCAGCGCCTGGCATGCCGTGCATCTGGGCCAGATGGCGCAGAGCGGCGCCGGCCTGCTGCTGCTGGAGGCCACGGCGGTGGAGGACATCGGGCGCATCACTCCGGGCTGCCTGGGGCTGTACAGCGACGCCAACGAGAGCGCGCTGGCCCGCGTGCTGGACATCGCGCGCAAGGCCGGCACCTTGCCGATGGGCGTGCAGCTGTCGCATGCCGGGCGCAAGGCGTCGAGCGCGCGCCCGTGGGACGGCGGCGCGCTGCTCGACGCCGCGCACGGCGGCTGGACCCCGGTTGCGCCGTCCGCGCTGGCCCACGCCGACGGCGAGGCGGCGCCGGCGGAGCTGGACGCGGCGGGACTGGCGCGCATTCGCGAGGCCTTCGTGCGCGCCGCGCAGCGCGCCGTGCGCCTGGGCCTGCAGGCCATCGAGCTGCATGTCGCCCACGGCTATCTGCTGCACCAGTTCCTGTCGCCGCTGGCGAACGCGCGCAGCGACGCCTATGGCGGCAGCGCGCAGGCGCGCATGCGCTATCCGCTGGAGGTGTACGACGCGGTGCGCCAGGCCGTGCCGGATGCGGTGGCGGTGGGCGTGCGCGTGTCGGCCACCGACTGGGTCCCCGGCGGACTCGAGATCGGGCAGACGGTGGAGTTCGCGCACGAACTGGCGCGCCGCGGCTGCGCGTGGATCGACGTGTCGTCGGGCGGCGTGTCGCCGCGCCAGCAGATCCCCGTCGGCCCCGGCTACCAGGTGCACCTGGCACAGGCGGTGCGCGAGGCCACCGGCCTGCCGACCATGGCGGTCGGGCTGATCACCGAGCCCAGGCAGGCCGAGGAGATCGTGCGCGAGGGCCGCGCCGACATGGTGGCGCTGGCGCGCGCGATGCTGTGGGATCCGCGCTGGCCCTGGCATGCGGCCGCCGCGCTGGGCGCCAGCCTCGAGGTGCCGCCGCAGTACTGGCGCAGCGAACCCCGCGAGGCGCGCGGTGTGTTCGCGCACGCCAGGGTCGGGCAGCGCTAGGCGTCCGGTGCAGCGCAGCCGCCGTCCGTTGCCCCATCGATTCGCCGCCGTGCTCGCCGCCGCGGGCTTCGCGGCATGGCTCGGCGGCGCCAGCGCGCGGGCCGAGCCGGCGCCGTCGCCGTGGAGCAGCGCGGGGCATCTCGACCTGGATTCGATGGCGGGTTTCGGGAGCGGGCACAAGCTCGGCTCGGAGTCCTCGGCCTTGCTGCAGTGGGGAGGGCGCTTCGACACCGGCCGGGCCGGGGCCTGGAAGGGCGGGCGCTTCGACCTGAGCATCGAGGGCGTGCGCGCGGCCGGCAACCCGACCGCCGGCACCGGCGTGCTGCAGTGGCCCAGCAACGAGTGGGCGCCGAATTTCCTGCGGGTGTACCAGGCGACGTTCCGGCAGCGCTGGAGCCACGCGCTGGTGCGCGTGGGGATCATGGACGTCAACCAGTACTTCGAGTCCAGCGACGTCGCCGACCTGCTGCACAACGCCTCCTTCGGGCTCGCTCCGAGTTTCACGTCGAACTTCAACGATCCGTCGTTCCCGAACCCGGGCCTGGGGGCGATGGGCGAGGTGCACTGGGCGCATGCATGGCGCGCGCGGGCCGGGATCTGGCAAGGCAATCCGCCGCAGCTCGCCGGCGCGCTGTACGACGGCAGCCTGCGCCTGCTCGAACTCGAGCGCGACTGGGGGCACAGCGAGGGCGGGCCGGCAGACGACCTCAAGCTCGGCGTGTGGCGCTACACGCAGCCCGTCGCCTCGCTGGGCGCGGACACCGCCGGCGGCTACCTGGTCGGCGAAATGCGCTGGCGCCAGGGCTTTCGGCGCTGGGGCGCCTTCGTGCTGGGGGGAACCACGCCGGCCACCGGCAATCTGGTGCGGCGCTTCGCCGCCGCCGGCCTGCTGCTGCAGCACCCTTTCTCGCAGCGTCCGCGCGACGCCTTCAGCATCGGCCTGACCCAGGTGCGCATCCGCGCGCTGCACGCGGAGACCATCCTGGAGTCGACCTATTCGTGGCAGCTCACGCGCCGCGTGGCCCTGCAGCCGGATGTGCAGCGCGCGTGGAGCCCGTCGGGACAGGGCGCGCCGGCGTGGATCGCCGGCGTGCGCGTGCACCTGGTGTTCTAGAGCCTGGGCGGCCTGGGGCTCCCGGCGGCGCTCAGCCGGCGCGTCGCGGATTCCACACCGCGTGCAGCAGCAGCGCCAGCAGCGAGAAGCCGGCGCCGGCGGCGGCCACCGCGGTCCAGCCGCCGAAGGCCCAGGCCTGGCCCGCCACCAGCGTGCCGGCGGCTCCTCCGAGGAAGTACAGGGTCATGTAGACCGCGTTGATGCGGCTGCGCGATGCCGCGTCCAGCGCGAAGATGCGGGTCTGGTTGGCGATGTGGGCTCCCTGCACCCCCATGTCGAGCACCGCCACGCCGAGCACCAGCCAGGCCAGGCCGTGCGCGCCGAAGGCGAACAGTCCCCACGACGCGAACACCGCGCTCAGCGCGACGAACATCACGCGCCGCGGCCCGCCCGGACGATCCGAGCGGCGCCCGGACAGCGGAGCCACCACCGCGCCGGAAAGCCCGAGAATGCCGAACAGCCCCGCGGCTGCCGGGCCCAGGTGGTAGGCCGGGCTCGCCAGCAGGGGCGTCAGTCCGACCCAGAACACGCTGAAGGCGCCGAAGAACAGGCCGCCGACCAGGCCGGCCGAGCGCAGCTCGGCATGGCGCCCGAACTGCGCCAGGGTCGACGCGACCAGTTGCGGATAGCCGCGCGCCGAGGTGTCGTCCGGAGCCAGCCGCGGCACGACGCGCCACAGCATGAGCAGCGAGCCCAGGTTGATCAGGGCCGCGAGACCATACACCGTGCGCCAGCCCAGCCACTGCCCGAGCAGGCCGGCGATCACGCGGCCGCCGAGAATCCCGACCAGCAGCCCGCTCATCACCAGGCCGACCGCGCGCCCGCGGCGTTCCGCCGGCGCCAGGTGCGCCACCAGCGGGATGAGCTGCTGCGCCACCGACGCGGTCAGCCCGATCCCCAGGCTGGCGACCGCCATCATCGGCACCGACACGGCGAAGGTGGCTGCCAGCAGCACCAGCACCAGCGCCGCGCCCATGCCCATGATCACGCGGTGCCGCGGGTAGCGATCGCCCAGCGGGCCCAGCGCGATGAGGCCGACGGCATAGCCGAGCTGGGTCGCGGCCGGCACCGACGAGATGCCCCCGACCGAGGTGTGGAAGGCCGCCGCCAGCTGCGCCAGCAGGGGCTGCACGTAATAGATGTTGGCCACGGCGACGCCGCAGGCCAGCGCCATCAGCGGCAGGAAGGCGCGGGGCAGCGGCGCGGCATGCGGCGCGGCGGGACTGCCCGCAGCAGGTGAAAGCGTACTCATTCGGAGGTGGGGCGCGGGAGGCGCGGAATCGAGGCAGGCGCAAGCCTAGCGGGCGAGGTGCATGTGTGCAGATGTGACAGGCCCGGGCGGCGCCGGGGCGGGCGGGAGTCGGCTTCGGCGACAATGCGCGCTCTTGTGCCGTCCGCATGATCCCCGCCGCAAGCTCCCCTGTGTACTGCTCCACCACGCCGCGCGTCCTGCGCGCGCCGCTGTCGCGATGAGCCGCGGCACGGACGCGGGCGCCCGCTGCGACGTCGTGGTGGTCGGCGGCGGGGCGGCGGGCATGATGTGCGCGGCGGTGGCCGGCCAGCGCGGGCGCCGCGTGGTGCTGGTCGAGCACGCACGGCGCATCGGCGAGAAGATCCGCATCTCCGGAGGCGGGCGCTGCAACTTCACGAACGTCTCCACCGGGCCCGCCCACTACGTCGGCCTCGACCCGGGTTTCGCGGCGCATGCGCTGCGCGAATACACGCCGCGCGACTTCACCGCCTTGCTGCGGCGCCATCGCATCGGCTTTCATGAAAAGCATCGCGGCCAGCTGTTCTGCGACGACAGCGCGGTGGCCGTGGTCGACATGCTGCGCGCCGAATGCGAGCGCGGCGGGGTGCGCTGGCTGCATCCGTGCCGCGTGCACGAGCTGCGCCCCGGCGTCGGCGGCTTCGAGCTCGACACCGATGCCGGCACGCTGGCCTGCGCCCGCGTGGTGGTCGCGACCGGGGGCCTGCCGGTGCCGGCGATCGGCGCCTCCGACTGGGCGCTGCGCCTGGCGCGCGGCCTGGGCCTGCGGGTGCAACCGCCGCATCCGGCCTTGGTGCCGCTGCGCCTGGCCGACGCCGATCTGCGTCCGCTGGCCTCGCTGGCCGGGGTGTCGGTCGCGGTGCGCGCGAGCTGCGGCGCGCAGGATTTCGACGAGGACCTGCTGTTCACCCACCGCGGAATCTCCGGGCCGGCCACGCTGCAGATCTCCAACTACTGGGAGGCAGGGCGCGAACTGCGCATCGATCTGACGGCCGGCAAGGACCTTGCCGCGCTGCTGCGCGAGTCCAGCCGCGGCTCGCGTCAGTCGCTGCTGAGCCTGCTGGCGCAGTTCCTGCCGCGGCGCCTGGCCCAGGTCTGGCTGGAACGACAGCGACTGGACGGCTCGCGGCGCGCCGCCGAGGTGGCCGGCGCCACGCTGCAGGAGCTGGCGCGCTCGCTGTGCGCATGGACGCCGCAGGTGACCCAGACCGAGGGCTGGAACAAGGCCGAGGTGATGCGCGGCGGCGTCGCCACCGCCGAACTCGACCCGCGCAGCCTGCAGGCGCTGCGCGTGCCCGGGCTGCATTTCATCGGCGAGGCGGTGGACATCACCGGCTGGCTCGGCGGCTACAACTTCCAGTGGGCCTGGGCCAGCGCGCAGGCCGCCGCGCGCGCCCTCTGACGCCGGCGCGCCCGGCTCAATCGCGCCAGTTCCAGCGGAATTCGCGCCGCGCGCGGTCGGCCTCGTGCTGCTGTTCGAGCACCTGGATGCTGCCGTCGGAATGCGCGCGCAGCAGCGTGGAGCAGCGCGTGCCGTAGTCGGGCAGCCGGATGAAGGCGGCCGACAGCCCGCGGTTCCATTCCCGCGAGAGCTGCATCCCGGGGGGCAGCGGTGGCAGCTCGGAATCCTCGGCGGGCGCGGGGTCGAGCAGCGGCTGCAGCAGGGATTCGAAGTCCTGTTCATCGTCGCGGGCGTGCGCGACCGCCTGCCTGAGGCGCAGCACCTTCGGCCACGGCGTGTCCAGCGCGG
This sequence comes from Pseudomonadota bacterium, assembly GCA_021816585.1. Lineage (GTDB taxonomy): Bacteria > Pseudomonadota > Gammaproteobacteria > Burkholderiales > Burkholderiaceae_C > Thiomonas_A. Next base: position 8,180 of record JAKAXL010000058.1, read on the forward strand.
CGTTCGACAAGCCGTGCACTCCCGGCTCGACGTCGACCAGCGGTGCGCGATTGGACACGCACACCATCTCGCCACGCCGCAGGTCGGCCAGCAGCAGGTTGAAGCCGGCGAATTCGTGCATGTGGCGCTGCAGCTCGCGCGCCCACGCCGGCACGCCGCCGGCCGCCCACGGCTCGCCCGACCGCGGATGCCGGCCCTGCAGGAAACGCGCCGCCAGGTTGCCGCGCGACGGCCGCTGCGCCTCGCGCGAGCCGGTTTCGCGCACGTTGGTCAAGGCCGCCAGCAATCCGTCGCGGCGGATTCCCAACCAGGTTCCGCCGCCTTGCAGGTCGCGTCCGGCCAGCACCGGCGGCACGCCCGGCACGGCGTCCCACCAGTGCATCGGCTCGGTCGGGCGGGCCAGCCATTCATCGCGATTGGCGCCCAGCAGCAGGCAGCGCGCATGCCGCGGCTGCCACGACCACGCGATCAGGCACATGCGTCCTCCAACCCGGCCGTGCCGGCTCAGGCCTCGGCCGGCAGCGCGTAGGGCAGCTCGCCGGCCTGCAGCGGCGCGCCGTCGGCGCCGCGCAGCCGCAACTCGCCGTGCTCCAGCGCGCTCAGCTTGAGCTCGGCCAGCGCCTCCCAGCGGCCGTCGCCGGCCGGCGCCGCGCCGACGATCATGCCGCAAGGCTGCGCGGGATCGTCGGTGCTGAACACCTCGTCGCCGGCGGCCATCGGCTGCGCGCCGCGAACCGGGAAGGTGCGCCGCTTGACCGCACCGCGGTACTGGGTGCGCGCCACCACCTCCTGCCCCGGGTAGCAGCCCTTGTGGAAGTCGATCGCGCCGAGGGCTTCGTAGTTCAGCATCTGCGGCACGAAGCGCTGCGTCGTCGCCGCGCCCACATGGCCGATCCCGGCGCGGATCTCGGCGAGTTGCCAGTCCTGCTCGCTCCCCGCGGCGAGCCCGGCGTGGCGCGCGCGCAGCGCGGCCAGCCCGGCCTCGCCGTGCGCGACCAGCAGCGTGCGGCGCAGCCCCGGCGCATCGGGAAGGCGGATCCCGGTGACGCCGGCGTCGTGCCGCAGCTGCCAGACGCCCAGCGAGGCGGGCAGCGAGCCGGCGACGGCCTGCAGCGGCTCGAGCAGCCCGAACACGCGGCGCTGCGCGCTCGCGTCCTCCAGGCTGCACTTCAGGCGCAGGATGAACATGCGCAGGCGCTTGAGCGTGGCTTCGAGCAGGGCCGCATCGAGCAGCAGCGCGATCGCGCCATCGGACTCGCGCCACAGCAGGAAGTCCGCCAGCATGCGTCCCTGCGGCGTGCACATCGCGGCCATGCGCGCGCTGCCTTCGGGCCAGTCGCGCAGGTCCTGGGTGAGTTGCGCATGCAACAGATCGACGGCCTGCGGGCCTTGCGCCAGCAGCACGCCGGCGGCGGGCAGTTCGGTGAGGGTGGCGTCGTGGGGAGATTGCATCGGTCGGTGGCGGAAGGCCCGGCGGGCCGCGTGAACTAGTATAGAAAGCTGTTCCAAACCCTGCCCGCGCGCCGTCGCGAACGGGACGCCGCCGTGTGCGGCGGCCCGCGGCCGCGAGGCGCCTGCCGAAGTCCGCGTGAACCCTCCGAAGTTGCGTTGGCTCGCCCGCCTGGGCGCGCTGGTCGTGGTGGCCGCCGCCGTTGCGGCGTCCGCTTTCATCGCCTGGGCCAACCTGCCGTTGCGCCTGGAGCATTCGCCGCTGGATTTCTCCGTGCGTAGCGGAAGCGCCGCCCGCAGCGCGGCGCAGCAGATCCGCGCGCAAGGCGCGGATCTGTCGCCGCGCCTGTTCTACTGGCTGGCCAGATTCAGCGGCCGGGCCACGCAGCTCAAGGCCGGCAGCTACCAGGTGGAGCAGGGCATCACGCCATGGCAGCTGTTGCGCAAGATGGCCCGCGGCGACCAGTCGCTGCTGCCGCTGACCATTCCCGAAGGCTGGACCTTCGAGCAGTTCCTGGCGGCCGCGAACCAGGCGCCGGACCTGGTGCACGATGCCGCCGGGCTGAGCCCGCGCCAGATCCTGCAGCGCATCGGCGCGCCCGCCGGGCTGCCGGTGCAGGGCGAGTTCTTCCCCGACACCTATCTGTACGGTCGCGGCAGTTCCGAGCTGGCGCTGCTCAAGCGCGCCTACGACCGCATGCAGGCTGAACTGCAGTCGGCCTGGAGCGAGCGCCAGCCGGGACTTCCGCTGCACGACCCCCAGCAGGCGCTGACCCTGGCGTCGATGATCGAGAAGGAGACCGGGCGCCCGGGCGACCGCGCGCGCATCGCCAGCGTGTTCATCAACCGGCTGCGCGCCGGCATGCCGCTGCAGAGCGACCCGACGGTGATCTACGCACTGGGCGACGCCTACCACGGGCACCTGACGCGCCAGGACATGCAGGTGGCCTCGCCCTACAACACCTACCTGCACGCCGGGCTGCCGCCCGGCCCGATCGCGCTGCCCGGCGAGGCTTCGCTGTACGCTGCGCTGCACCCGGCACCCGGGCACGCGCTGTATTTCGTCGCGCGGGGCGACGGCAGCAGCGCGTTTTCCGATACGCTTGCCGAGCACGATGCCGCGGTCGAGCGTTACCTGCTCCAGCCCCATGGCAGCGATCCCGCGAAATCGGCATCCGCTGCGCCGCAGCGCCGCCGGATCAAGCGTTGAGGACCCATCTTGAGCCCATCTTCTTCTCGTGGACTGTTCATCACGCTCGAAGGCATCGACGGTGCCGGCAAGAGCAGCCAGTTCGATGCCGTGGTCGATGCGCTTCGAGGTCTCGGGCGCGAGGTCGTCGCGACGCGCGAGCCGGGGGGCACGCCGCTGGGCGAGCGCCTGCGCGAGCTGCTGCTGCGTGAGCCGATGAGCACCTCGACCGAGGCGCTGCTGGTGTTCGCGGCGCGCCAGGAGCATGTGTTGCGGGTGATCGAGCCGGCGTTGCTGCTCGGCCACGATGTGGTCTGCGACCGCTTCACCGACGCCACGCTGGCCTACCAGGGCGCCGGCAAGGGGATCCCGCGGGATCGCCTGGAAGCGCTGGCGCACTGGGTGCACCCCGGGCTGCAGCCGGACCTGACGCTGTTGCTGGACGTGCCGGCCGAGGTGGCGTCGAAGCGTCTGCAGGCGCAGGGGCGCGAGCCCGACCGTTTCGAGCGCGAGTCCACCGAGTTTTTCTCGAGGGTGCGTCAGCAGTATCTGGAACTGGCGCGCGAGCAGCCCGGGCGCTGGTGCGTGGTCGACGCCTCGCAGGACCCGCAGAGTGTGCGCCTGCAGTTGATGGATCACATCAAGAAGCATCTCTAAGACGCTGTGGAAAAAAGAGATTTTCCGGCATACCTGCTGTACGGCGAGCGCGGCTGCGGACTCTGGGACGGGTTGATGCGCGCGGCTGCCGCACTGCTGTGCGAGCGCACGCCCGTTGCCGGGGATCCCTGGCAGGCGCGGGCTTGCGGGGAGTGCGCCGGATGCCACCTGCTGCGCGCCGGCACGCACCCGGACCTGCGCGTGCTGGTGCCGCCGGCGCTGGGCGCCGAGCTCGGGCTGGCGCAAGCCGAGCAGACGGAGCAGGGCGCCGAGCGGCGTGCCGCCGCGGGGCGCGAGATCGGCATCGACGACGTGCGCTCGTTGATCGACTGGGCGCAGTCGACCAGCCACCGGGGCGGCTTCAAGGTGGCCCTGGTGCATCCGCTGGACGCGATGGCGGCACCGGCCGCCAACGCACTTCTCAAATTGCTTGAAGAACCTCCTGCATCACTCTGTTTTTTCACGGGAACTCATCAGCTCGAGAAGGTGCTGCCGACGCTGCGCAGCCGATGCTCGCTGCGCCCCTGGAAGGGCCCCGGGGCGGCTGACGCGGTGGCCGAGCTGCAGCGCCGCGGCGAGTCCGATGCGGCGGCCGTGGCGCGCTGGTGCCGCAACGCCGTGTTCGACCCCGAGCCGGCACGCGGCCTGGAATGGACCCGCCGGCTGTTGCGGCAACTCGCCGCCGGCGAGGCGCCGCAGCCCGACGGGGTGACCCCGGCGGTGGCCATCGAATCCCTGCAGAAACTGAGCCTGGACCTGCAGCGGGTGCGTGCGGGACTGGCGCCGACCTACCTGCAGGGATTCGACGAGCCGCTGCGGCAACTCGCGCAGCGGGGCGACCGCGGGGCCTGGCAGGCATGGTGGCAGCGCCTCGCGCAGGCCGCGCGCCACGCCGACTTCCCGCTGCACGCCGGGCTCGCGGTGCAGGCCTGGGTCGTAGAATTGCGCCAACTGTGCAGCCAGCGGGCGAGATAGGGGACCCGAGGAGACCTGAATGGCGACTTCCCACACCTCCGGAACCGGCGCATCGACGTCGCGGCCGAGCGTGATCCAGCTCGCGATCAAGGAAAAGCCGGCGCTGTACGCGGCCTACATTCCCTATTTCCCGGACGGGGGCATTTTCATCCCGACCCCGCGCGAGCACCGCCTGGGAGACGATGTCTACCTGCTGCTGACCGTGATGGACAACCCGCAGCGCTTCCCGATCGCCGGCAAGGTGGCGTGGATCACCCCTGCGAACGCCGCCGGCAACCGCAGCCAGGGCATCGGCGTGCAATTCCCCTCCGACGAGAAGGCCAAGCAGCTTCGACGCCTGATCGAGGAAATCCTCGGCCCCACGGCCGAGGCGGCGAACCGCCCCACCCATACGCTGTGACCAGGCGCGGCGGGTGGCGCGCGCCCGCAGGGGGCGCAGCGCCGCCGCGCGCATTTCCGTCGTTTCCGTCGTTTCCGCCATGCCGTTGACCGATTCCCACTGCCACCTGAACTTTCCGGGACTGCGCGAACGCGAGGACGAGATCCTTGCGTCGATGCGCGAGCACGGCGTGCTGCGCGCGCTGAACATCAGCACCCGGGTCGAGGAATTCGACGAGGTGCTGGGCTGCGCCGAGCGCCACGCGGACGTGTGGGCGACGGTCGGCGTGCATCCGGACACGCAGGACGAGGCCGAGGTCGACGCGGCGACGCTGGCGGCGCGTGCGCGACACCCGAGGGTGCTGGCCATCGGCGAGACCGGACTCGACTACTTCCGGCTCGAGGGTCGCAGCCGCGCCGACATGCAGTGGCAGCGCGACCGCTTCGCGGTGCACATCGAAGCCGCGCGCGCGGTCGGCAAGCCGCTGGTGATCCACACCCGCGCCGCCGACGACGACACGCTGGCGATGCTGCGCGAGCAACGCGCGGACGAGGCGGGCGGCGTGCTGCACTGCTTCACCGAGAGCTGGGAGGTGGCGAGCGCCGCGCTGGACCTCGGGCTGTACATCTCGCTGTCGGGGATCCTGACCTTCAAGAACGCGCGGGAATTGCAGGAGGTCGCGCGGCGCCTGCCCAGCGACCGCATCCTGGTGGAGACCGACAGTCCGTACCTGGCTCCGGTGCCGCACCGCGGGCAGACCAACCAGCCCGGCTACACACGCTACGTGGCGCGCTTCCTGGCGCAGTTGCGGGGCTGCGAGGAGGCGGAGGTCGAGCAGTTCACCGAGGCGAATTTCGACAGGCTTTTCAAGCCGGTAGCGACAGGAGTTGAAGTTGTTTCTGAACCATCCTGAAGCCCTTCCGCGGCAGCCGCGGGCGACCCGCAGGCGCCTGCTGGCGAGCGCCGCCCGCGGGCTCGCGGCGGGGCTGCTCGGCGCCGTGGCGGGCTGGGGAGGCAGCGCATGGGCAGGGGCCTTCGACGACTTCTTCCGCGCGCTCAAGCTCGACGACGTCGATGCGGTGCGGGCCTTGCTGCGCCGAGGATTCGACCCGAACGCGGTGGACGCGCACGGCAACAGCGCGCTGTACCTGGCCTTGCAGTACCACGCGTTGAAGGTGGCCCGGCTGCTGCTCGATCAGCCGCACCTGCGCCTCGACCAGCGCAACCCGGAGGGCGAGACCGCGCTGATGATCGCCTGCCTGCGCGGCGACACCGCGCTGGCCGAAGCGATGGTGGCGCGCGGCGCCGCCGTCAATCCGCCGGGCCGGGCGCCGGCCTGGTCGGCGCTGTCGTACGCCGCCACCGACGGCCACGACGATCTGGTGAAGTTCCTGCTGGCGCACGGCGCGCTCGTCGACCGGCCGGCGCCCAACGGAACCACGCCGCTGATGATGGCGGCGTATTTCGGCCATACCTCGACGGTGCGCCTGCTGCTGGCCGCCGGTGCCGACCCGAAGCGCCGGAACGCGATGGGTTTCACCGCGCTGCAACTGGCGATGCGCAGGTCCCACGAAGCCACCGCGCAGGTCCTGGGCCATGCGCTGGACCGCGCGCGCAAGCCTGGACAGTGGTGACGGCGCGCCTGAGCCTGAATGCCTGAGCGCAGCGGCCGACCGGGGCTTCGTGCCGCCCGGAGAACGGCGCATATTTGCATTATGTTAAATGATGTCGCCAGGTACGCCTTTCGCGAACCCCGCTCCCTCCTCTTCCGGCGAAGTAAAAGTGTACGAATTGCGCGAACTAAAAATGTTCGATGCGAACCCACCAAGGTGGTGGTCGACAAGTTAGAACTTCAGCACGGCGCAGCGGTGCGGCGACCTGCCCGCTGCTGCTTTGGGCGAATGCGACTCGACCTGCCCCCTGTAGGCGTATCAGTGTCACGGTAGGAATCGGGGGTTCAAGGTCAACTGCCCTGTGGAATCGACCGGCAACGCTCAGCGACGGGCACCTTGTTGGGGCTTGCTGGTCCGTGTTCGCGCCTGAGGCGAACGCATTGTCACAAATGTCGTCAACCGATCCAAGGAGGCCTGCAGGCCCAGGACCTGTGTGCGAGCCGCCGCTGCGTCCGCAACGC
>JAKAXL010000124.1 GCA_021816585.1 Pseudomonadota bacterium
GTCTCCCGCTTCGCCGGCTCAAGCCGCCTGCACCGCGCTGATCAGGGTCTGGAACAGGCTGCCGCCGATCTGGATCGCCGTCGCCGCGGCCTGGTAGGCCTGCTGGTACTGCATCAGGCGCGCCGCCTCCTGGTCCAGGTTCACCCCGGACACCGACTGCTGCGCGCTCGTCGCCTGTTGCGCCACCGCATTGGCCGCGCTGAGCGCGCTTTGCGCCTGCGAACCCTGCGAGGCCACCTGGCCGACCAGCTGGGTGTACGCGCCCTGCAGCGACAGCGAGCCGTTCTGCAGGGTCTTCGCGCTCTGCAGCGCCGCCATCGCCTGCGCGTTGCCGCCGTTGCCCGGTCCGCCCGGGCTGATGCTGAAGGTGTCGCCCGACACCGCCAGCGAGCCGCTCAGGTTCATGCTCCAGTAGCCGCCCGGCGGGTTGGAGGCGTAGGGCACGGCGATCGTCGTGCCGCTGCCGCCCAGGGTCAGGCTGCCGCTGGCGAGCACGCCGGCCGAGCCCTGCTGCGTGACCTGGAAGCTCACCACCGAGCCGCTGCCGCCGCCGCTGGTGAGCGTGAGCTGCAGCGCGGTGGGTACGTTGGCGCCGCTGACCACCACCGCGCCGGCGCTGCCCGAGGTGTATTGCCCGGCCGACATCACGAGGTTGCCGAGGTTGGAGTTCACCACGCTGCCCGAGACGGTCTGCCCGGCGCTCGCCACATAGGGCGCGGCGGCGGCGATGGCACGCGGGTCGCTGAGCACGGACTGGAAGTCCAGCGCTCCCAGGCGCGTGGGCAGCACCTCGAAGCTGTTGCCGGCGGCTGCGCCGGTCACGTCGATCTGCACACCCCCGAAGCTCAGCGTGGTCACTGCGCCGGAGCTGCCCGAGCTCAGGCTCGTGGCCTGTCCGGTGGACAGGTTGGTGGCGGTCCAGTTGCTGCCGTCGTACTGCAGCTTGTAGTCGTTGCCGGTGAGCTGGCCGGCGTTGGTGATGGAACCGCTGATGGTGGCGCTGCCGCTGTTGGCGGAGTTCGCCAGCACCTGCACCGGCCCCGACTGGAACATCGGCGCGCCGAGCTGCCCGTACAGGTTCAGCCCCTGCGCCTGCTGGTTGTTCATCAGCTGCGCCAGCGTGTCGGCGATGCGCCCCAGCCCGTCCTGCGCCGGCTGCAGCACCTGGCTGCGGAACTGCAGCAGACCGCCCAGCGTGCCTCCCTGCAGACCCTGCGACAGAATGGCGCCGTTGGACGCGTAGGCCACCTCGGTCTGCGACGGGTCGTAGGGGTTGGGGGCGGTCTTCAGCTGGTAGGACTGGCTGCCGGCCACCAGCACCTGGCCGGTGGTCGTGTACACGTTGAGCTGGTTGCCCTGCTGCAGCACGCTGACCCCGAGCTGCGCCGACAGCTGCGTCACCAGCTGGTCGCGCTGGTCGAGCAGCGTGTTCGGGCTGTTGGTGGCGGTGGTCAGCGAGTTGATCTGGACGTTGAGCTGGGCGATCTGCCCGGTCAGCGAGTTGATGGTGTCGACGCTCTGGCCGATCTGCTGGTTCACCCCGTTCGAGGTGTCGAGCAGTTGCTGGCCGGCGTTGTTCAGGGTCTGCGACAGCGTCTGCGCCTGGCTGATCAGCGCCTGCCGCGACGGAATGTCGGAAGGCTGCGCCGCCACCTGTCCGACGCCGCTGCTGAAGAACTGGTTGACCGCGGTGCTCAGCCCCGACGCGTTGCCGCCGAACAGGTTGACCAGCGACTGCAGTTCGCTGTTGAGGGTGTTGGCTCCGCTGGCGCTGGCCGTGGTGCTCCAGACCTGGGTCTGCAGGAAGTTGCTGTAGCTGCGCGTGACCGTGGTCAGGTCGGTGCCGTTGCCCAGGTACAGGCCGCCGTACAGGCTCGCCGGCTGCGTCGTCTGCACCACCTGCTCGCGGCTGTAGCCGGGGGTGTTGACGTTGGAGATGTTGTTGCCGGTGACCTGCAGCGCATCCTGCGCCGCCTGCAGGCCGGTGACCGCGTTGCTGACCAGACCGCTGACTCCCGACATGGTTCAACCCCTCCCCAGGCTGCCGCGCGGCGCCTGCGTCGGCGCCCGGCCGTAGACCGGCTCGCTGGGGCGGCGGGCGGACTTGTCGCGGGCCACGCGCAAGGCGCCGCTCCACAGCTGCAAGGTGTGCTGCAGGGCTTCGTGTTCCTGGCGCAGCGCGTCCACCTGCGCCAGCAGGCGCGGGCTCGGCGCGGCGGCGCGGCCGCCGATGCGGCGGGTGGCGAAGGGCTGCAGGCGGTCGAGCAGCGGCTGCCACAGCGCGGCCAGCGCCTGCTCCGACATGTCCCCGTCGAGCAGCGCCTTGCGCTTGTCGCGCAGCATCGCGCCCAGCGCGTCGATCAGCGCCAGTTCCTCGGCTTCGTCGGGGCGTGCAGCGGGGATCGCGCGCGTGGACATGGTCTCGTGGGGCATCGTGCAAGGCACCGTATCAACGTCACGGAAGCGGCAGACTTGAGCCTGCCGTGGCGCCCAGCGACTGCAGCGCGCCGCGCATGGTCGAGCCGTTGGCCACCGCCAGCAGCTTGTTCGCGTAGCCCGGGTCGCTGGCATAGCCCGCGCTTTGCAGCGCCTGCGCGAAGGCACCCAGGTTGCCGCCGTGCCCGCGCACCGCGGCGTAGCGCGGCGACTCGAGCAGGTTCGTGTAGTCGCGCACGCTGGCGGCGGCGCTGCGGTAGGCGCGGAACGCGGCCTGGCCGACGCGCTCGAGCCCCCCCTCGACCTCGGTCGTGAGTTCGTGCAGCGACGCGCCTTGCCAGCCGGCGCCGGCCTTGATGCCGAACAGGTTGTTGCCCGGCGCATGCTGTCCCCAGCCGGTTTCCAGCGCGGCCTGCGCGAGGATGCCCAGCGGGCTGACGCCGAGCGCCTTCGCGGCGGCGCGCGCGCTGGGCAGGATGGAGGCGATGAACGAGCGTGCCTGCTGCGGCGATGCGGGGGCTTCGTCGCTGGCGGCCGGCGTGGCATCTGCGGGGGTGGACGCGTAACGCGAAGACCCGGTGGATGCGGCGTCGACCGGTGTCGCGGGGGTCGTGGCCGCAGGCGCGCCGCGCGCCGGCACCGCATGCACGCCGGCGGGTGCGGCCGCGGCGCCCTGCGCGGTGCCGCCGGGTGTCGCCGTGGATGCGCCG
>JAKAXL010000001.1 GCA_021816585.1 Pseudomonadota bacterium
CGCGCTGCATCTGGTGGCGCACGCGTTGCTGGGCGAATACCTGCCGTTCCTGCTGCTGCTGACCGCGCTGTACACCATCGGCGGCGGGGTCAGCCTGCGCGGCAACCTGCATGGAAGCGCCGGGCACAACACCGCGTTGCTGGGAGTCGGCGCGTTGCTGGCCGGGGTCATGGGAACCACCGGTGCGGCGATGCTGATGGTGCGCCCGCTGATCCGCGCCAACGACTCGCGCAGGCATCGCTCGCATGTCATGGTGTTCTTCATCTTCCTGGTCGCCAATGCCGGCGGGGCGCTGACTCCGCTCGGGGATCCGCCGCTGTTCCTCGGCTTCCTGCACGGCGTGGGTTTCTTCTGGACCCTGCGCCACATGGCGGCGCCGACCGCGCTGCTGTGCGCGCTGCTGCTCGGCGTGTTCTACATGCTGGACCGCTGGTACTGGCGCGGCGAGGGCGAGCGCAGGCCGGATCCGACCCCCGACTCGCCGCTTCGACTGCGCGGTGCGTGGAACCTGCTGTGGCTGCTCGCGGTCAGCGGCGCGGTGCTGCTCAGCGGCTTGTGGCGGGCGCCCTTCGAGCTGCGCCTGCTCGGGCAGGTGCTGCCGGGACAGGACCTGGTGCGCGATCTGCTGCTGCTGGCCACCATCGGGCTGTCGCTGGCCACGACCCCGCGCGACGTGCACCGCGAGAACCACTTCGAATGGGGTCCGATGGCCGAGGTGGCCAAGCTGTTCCTGGGCATCTTCATCAGCATCATCCCGGTGCTGGCCATGCTGCGCGCGGGCGAGCACGGGGTGCTCGGCCCGCTGGTGCGCCTGACCGCCGACGGCGCCGGGCAGCCGCTGCCGGCGATGTACTTCTGGCTCACCGGCGGTCTGTCCGCGCTGCTCGACAACGCCCCCACCTACCTGGTGTTCTTCAACGTCGCCGGCGGCGATGCGCAGCGCCTGATGCACGAGGCCACGGTGCTGGCGGCGCTGTCCGGCGGCGCCGTCTACATGGGCGCGATGACCTACATCGGCAACGCGCCCAACCTGATGGTGCGCGCCATCGCGCAGCGCCGCGGCATCGAGATGCCGGGTTTCTTCGGCTACCTCGGGTGGGCGCTGCTGGTGCTCGGTCCCTGCCTGCTGCTGCTGCAGGGGGTGTTCTGGCGCTGAGCGCAAGGTCGCCCGGGGCGCCCGCCCGGGCAAGCCCGCTTCGAGCTGCCGGCGCGCCTGTGGTGCAATGAGGCCATGTCGAGTCCCAACCCATCCCCCGATTCCCGGGCTGCCGCGGGCGGCGCGCTGCATGGCCTGCGCGTGCTCGAGCTGGGCAGCCTGATCGCCGGCCCCTTCGCGACCAGGCTGCTGGCCGAGTTCGGCGCCGACGTGGTGAAGGTCGAGACCCCGGCGCGCGGCGCGGACCCGGGCGGCGACCCGCTGCGCAGCTGGCGCCAGTTGCACCACGGTACCTCGCTGTGGTGGGCGGCGCAGGCGCGCAACAAGCGCTGCATCACGCTGGACCTGAAGTCTGCCGCCGGCCGCGACATCGCGCTGCGCCTGGTGCGGCGCTGCGACGTCGTGGTGGAGAACATGCGCCCGGGCGTGCTGGAGAAACTCGGCCTGGGCTGGGAGCCGTTGCACGAGGCCAATCCCTCGCTGGTGATGGTGCGCATCTCGGGCTTCGGGCAGACCGGCCCGCTGCGCTCGCAGCCGGGATTCGGCGCCGTCGCCGAATCCATGGGGGGCATGCGCTACGTCACCGGCGACCCCGCGCATCCGCCGATGCGCTCGAACCTTTCACTGGGAGACTCGATCGCGGCGCTGCACGCGGTGATGGGCGCGCTGATGGCGCTGCGCCATCGCGACGCCACCGGCGGGCGCTTCGACGGCGAGCGCGGCGGCGAGGGACAGGTGGTCGATGTCGCGCTCACCGAGTCGGTGTTCAACATGATGGAAAGCACGCTGATGGAATACAGCGTCGGCGGCACCGTGCGCGAGCGCTGCGGCAGCTCGATCGCCGGCATCGTGCCGTCCAACGTGTACCGCAGCGCCGGCGGCGAATGGGTGCAGATCTCCGGCAACGGCGACGCGATCTTCCGCCGCCTGATGCTGGCCATCGGGCGCGACGACCTCGCGGCGCGTGGCGACCTCGCCGCCAACCCCGGGCGCATCCGCGCCGCCGCCGAGATCGACCAGGCGATCCAGCAGTGGGTGGGGGCGCACGAGGCGACGCGCGTGGTGCAGGCCATGCGCGAGGCCGACGTGCCGGCCGGTCGCATCTACAGCATCGCCGACATCTGCGCCGACGAGCAGTTCCGCGCGCGCGGCATGATCGAGCGTCACGCGCTGGAAGACGGGACCCCGGTGGACCTGCCGGGAGTGGTTCCCAGGCTCGGGCGCACGCCCGGCGCCACGCGCTGGCTGGGCCCCAGGCTCGGCGCGCACAACGAGCAGGTGCTGGCCGAACTGGGCTTCGACGCCAACGCCATCGCGGCGCTGCGCCGCGACGGCGTGATCTGACGCCTCGCCGGGTTGCCTAGCGCTTGAGCGCGCGCCAGCCGATGTCCTGGCGGAACTGCATGCCGTCGTAGCGGATCTGCCGCACGCCGACATAGGCACGCTGCTGCGCCATGCGCAGCGAGTCCCCCAGCGCGGTGACCGCCAGCACGCGCCCGCCCGAGGTGCGCAGCACCCCGTCCTCGAGCCGGGTGCCGGCGTGGAACACCTGCAGGTCCTCGGCGGGCTCGGGAATGCCGTCGATCGCGCCGCCCAGGCGCGGCGCCTCCGGGTAGCCCGGCGCGGCCATCACCACCGCCAGCGCGGTGCGGCGGTCCCATTGCAGTTCCAGCGTGTCGAGTCGCGAATCGATGGCGGCGTCGAGCACCTGCACGAGGTCGCTTTTCAGGCGCATCAGGATCGGCTGCGTTTCCGGGTCGCCGAGCCGGCAGTTGAATTCCAGCGTGCGCGCGTGTCCCTGGCGGTCGATCATCAGCCCGGCATACAGGAATCCGGTGTAGGGGTGGCCGTCGGCGGCCATGCCCTGCACGGTCGGCAGGATGATCTCGCGCATCACCCGCGCATGCACCTCGGGGGTGACCACCGGCGCCGGCGAATAGGCTCCCATGCCCCCGGTGTTGGGCCCCTGGTCGCCGTCGCGCAGGCGCTTGTGGTCCTGGCTGGAGGCCAGCGCCAGCACGTTGCGACCGTCGACCAGCACGATGAAGCTGGCTTCCTCGCCTTCGAGGAAGTCCTCGATGACCACGCGCGCGCCCTGGGCTCCATGCTGCACGCCGTAGGCGTTGCGCTCGAGCATGTCGTCGACCGCGGCGTGCGCCTGCTCCGGCGTCGACGCCACCACGACGCCCTTGCCGGCGGCCAGCCCGTCGGCCTTCACCACCAGCGCGCAATTGCGCTCGGCGATGTAGGCGTGCGCCGGTGCCGGGTCGCTGAAGGTGCGGTGCGCGGCGGTCGGGATCGCATGCCGCTGCATGAACTCCTTGGCGAAGGCCTTCGAGCTTTCCAGCTGCGCGGCGCCGCGGGTCGGCCCGAAGATGCGCAGCCGGCGCATGCGGAAATGGTCGACGATGCCGGCGGCCAGCGGCGCCTCCGGTCCGACCACCGTGAAGTGGATGTCCTCGGCGACGCAGAAGTCGGCGAGGCGCTCGATGTCGGTGAGCGGCAGGTTGTGCAGGTGCGGCGAGGTCGCGGTGCCGCCGTTGCCGGGGGCCACGTACACCTTTTTCACGCGCGGCGACTGCGCCAGCTTCCATGCCAGCGCGTGCTCGCGCCCGCCGGAGCCGATGACCAGGATTTTCATGATGGGGGAGGGCAGGGCGCGGCGGGACTCAGGGCAGGATGGCGTTGTGGTCGACGCGCTGCACGTCGTCGAGGTCCTCGAGCGCGTCGATCAGCTTTTGCATGCGCTCGGCATCGGCGCCGGCGAGTTCGACTTCCACGCTGGGTTTCATGCCGATCTCGGCGAACTCCGGCTTCAGCCCCGCGGCGTCCAGGCTCTTGCCGACGGCCTCGAAATCCCCCGGTTCGCTCAGCACCTCGATGGAGCCGTCGTCCAGGGTCTCGACATCCTCGGCGCCGCCTTCCAGCGCGGCTTCCATCACCTGCTCCTCGGGAGTCCCGGGAGCGAACAGGAACTGCCCGCAATGCCGGAACTGGAAGGCCACCGAACCCTCGGTGCCGAGGTTGCCGCCGAACTTGGACAGCGCATGGCGCACCTCGGCCACGGTGCGCACGCGGTTGTCGGTCATGCAGTCGATGATCATCGCGGCGCCCGCCGGGCCGTAGCCCTCGTAGCGGATCTCCTCGTAGTGCGCGCCCTCGAGGTTGCCGGTGCCGCGGTCGATCGCCCGCTTGAGGTTGTCGGCCGGCATGTTGACCTCGCGCGCCTTGTCGACGGCCAGCCGCAGGCGCGGGTTGGTGTTGGGGTCGCCGCCGCCGAGCTTGGCGGCGACCGTCACCTCGCGGATGATCTTGGTCCAGATCTTGCCGCGCTTCTCGTCCTGGCGGCCCTTGCGATGCTGGATGTTGGCCCATTTGGAGTGGCCGGCCATAGCTTCGTGCTCCCGGCGCGCACTGGCGCCATCGTTGGTTGTTCTGGGGCCGGACGCGCGCGTCCGGGCCGCGGCGCATCGCCGTTGCGCGGTGGCGTCGCGGGGTCTGCCATTCTACGGTGCCCGCCGGGCGCCAAGGGGGGCGGGGGGCATCGGGCGCGCTGCGCTGGCGCCTTGCCCCGGGCTTGGCGGACAATAAGGGTTTTTCCCGCGAAGCCCGCGCCCGCGCCGCCGAAGCCGATCCATGCCGACCCCGGAAACCGCCCCGTCCAAGCCCTCCAATTTCCTGCGCCAGATCATCGAGGCCGATCTCGCCTCGGGAGCCTTGCAGGGCCGGCACTACGCCGGCGTTCCGGGAGACGCGCGGCAGCTCGCGCAGGCGCCGCTGGACAGCGCGCGCATGCGCACGCGGTTTCCCCCCGAGCCCAACGGCTACCTGCACATCGGGCATGCCAAGAGCATCTGCCTGAACTTCGGCCTGGCCGCCGACTACGGCGGGGTGTGCCATCTGCGCTTCGACGACACCAATCCCGAGAAAGAAAGCCAGGAGTACGTGGAGGCGATACGCGACGCCGTGCACTGGCTGGGCTTCGACTGGGTGCGCGACGGCGTGCGCCACGAGTACTTCGCCAGCGATTACTTCGACGTCATGTGGCGTGCCGCGTGCGCGCTGATCGAGGCCGGGCTGGCCTACGTCGACGAGCAGGACGCCGAGCAGATGCGGCGCAACCGCGGCACGCTGACGCAGCCCGGCGTGGACAGCCCGTGGCGCGACCGTCCCCCCGCCGAGAGCCTGCAGCGCTTCGAGCAGATGCGCGCGGGCCAGCACGCCGAGGGCTCGATGGTGCTGCGCGCGCGCATCGACATGGCCTCGCCGAACCTGAACCTGCGCGACCCGGCGCTCTACCGCATCCGTTTCGCGCACCACCATCGCACCGGCGACCGCTGGTGCGTCTATCCGATGTACACCTTCGCGCACCCCATCGAGGACGCGCTGGAACGCATCACCCACAGCATCTGCACGCTGGAATTCGAGGACCAGCGACCCTTCTACGACTGGCTGCTCGAGCGCCTGGCCGAGCTCGGGCTGCTCGAGCGCCCGCTGCCGCACCAGTACGAGTTCGCGCGCCTGAACCTCAGCAGCGTGCTCACCAGCAAGCGCAAGCTGGCGCAGCTGGTCGACGAGGGCCGCGTGGCCGGCTGGGACGACCCTCGGCTGCCGACCATCGCCGGCCTGCGCCGACGCGGCTACACGCCGGGCGCGATCCGGCTGTTCGCCGAGCGCATCGGGGTCAGCAAGTCGGATTCGTGGATCGACTATCCGGTGCTCGAGGGCGCGCTGCGCGACGACCTCGACCCGCAGGCCGCGCGCGCGATGGCGGTGCTGGACCCGCTGGCGCTGGTGCTCGACAACTGGGACGAGGTGATCGGCGCGGATCGGCTGGAGCCTTGCCTGGCGCCGGTGCACCCGCACCATCCGGAACGCGGCACCCGCGGGTTCGTGCTGGGCCCGCGGCTGTGGATCGAGCGCGGCGACTTCGAGCTGGATCCGCCGAAGGGCTACTTCCGCCTGTACCCGGGTGGCCGCGTGCGCCTGAAGTACGGCTACGTCATCGAGTGCACCGGGGCCGAGCGCGATGCCGACGGCGCGGTGCGCGAGGTGCATGCGCGCATCGTTCCCGACACGAAGAGCGGAACCCCGGGCGCGGCGGCGGTGAAGGTCAAGGGCGTGATCACCTGGGTCGCCGCGGCCGATGCGCTGGCCGCCGAGGTGCGCCTGTACGAGCGCCTGTTCCTGCAGGACCAGCCCGATGCCGGCGGCGCCGACTTCCTGCAGGCGCTGAACCCGCACAGCCTGCGCGTGGTGCAGGCCTGGGTGGAGCCGACGCTGGCGCAGGCGGCGCCCGGGACTTCGTTCCAGTTCGAGCGCCACGGCTATTTCGTCGCCGACGCGGTGGACCATCGCGCGGGACGGCCGGTGTTCAACCGCAGCACCGGCCTGCGCGACGGGCGCTGAGCCGCCGCGCCGGGACCTCGCGATGGCGGCTTTCGATCTCGGCCCGGGTTTCGCCGCGGCCCCGCAGGGCGACGGCGATGCCGCCGAAGGGCTGCGCGGCGCGCTGCTGCGGCGCCTGCGCGAGCAGGGCTTCGCGTTGCTGCAGCCGGAGCCACTCGGCGAGCTGTGCGGATTCGACGCGCGCGACTGCGCGGCCGCCACGCCGCTGTGGGACGATCTGCCGCCCGACCCCTACCTGAAGGATGGCGGGCATTACCGCAGGCGGCGCCACGGCAGCTTCGTGCACGAGCTGCAGGGCAGCGGGCAGCAGGCGCGCGGCCTGGTGCAGGTTCCTCATCGCGCGCATTACCAGCCGCTGACCTACAACGCGCTGCACGGCGGGCTGGTGCGCTGGCTCGAGCCGCTGGACCCGACGCTGTGCGAACTGGCGTGCTGGCGCTCGCTGCTGTCGGGGCTGGGCGAGCTGTTCGCGCAGCTCCGACCGCAGCCGCGCTGGTTCGTCGAGGCGCACCAGTTCCGCATCGACACCGCCGGCGGCATCGGACGCCCGACCCCGGAAGGAGCGCATCGCGACGGCGTGGACTTCGTCGCCGTGCTGCTGGTGCAGCGCCGCGACATCCGCGGCGGCGAGAGCCGGGTGTTCGAGCTGCAGGGCGCGCGCGGCGTGCGCTTCACGCTGCGCCAGGCGTGGAGCGTGCTGCTGATGGACGACACGCGGGTGATCCACGAGACCACGCCGATCCAGCCCGGCTTCGACGCCGCCGCCGGCTGCCGCGACACCCTGGTGCTGACCTGGCGCGCAGACGGCTTCCTGGACCCGCCGCAGGCCGCGCGCTGACGGCGCCCGAAGCGCCGAGCGCGCTTGCGCCGCTCGCGATGTCCCCGCCACACAAGGCAGGAAGCGGCGCAGGGCCGTGGCGGGCGCTCGGCAGCGCGGGGCGGGGTCATGTCAAGGTGGCGTCAGGCGCCAGCGCTTATCCTTGACGGATCGTGCCCCCCCGGGCCGGGCCGCGCCCGGCGCGGGCAGCATCCAGGAGACCCGACATGGCCGTCAGCACCCCCGCAAGCCGCATTCCCGCCACCCTGATCGCCGGAGACGGCATCGGCCCCGAGATCATGGACGCCACGCTGCGCGTGCTGGACGCGCTGGGCGCGCCCTTCGTGTGGGATGCGCAGATCGCCGGGCTGGGCGGGGTGAAGGCCGCCGGCGACCCGCTGCCCGAGGCCACGCTGGACAGCATCCGGCGCACCCGGCTGGCGCTGAAGGGGCCGCTGGAGACGCCCTCCGGCGGCGGTTACCGCTCGTCCAACGTGCGCCTGCGCGAGGCCTTCAAGCTGTATGCGAACATGCGTCCGGCCAAGACCATGATCCCGGGCGGGCGCTTCGACAACATCGACCTGCTGGTGTTCCGCGAGAACGTCGAAGGCCTGTACATGGGCTACGAGCACTACATCCCGATCGAGGACGACCCGCACGCGGTGGCCATCGCCACCGGGGTCAACACCCGCCAGGGATCGCGCCACATCCTCGACTACGCCTTCCGCACCGCGATCGCGCTGGGGCGCAAGAAGATGACCGTGGTGCACAAGGCCAACATCATGAAGGCGCTGACCGGGATCTTCCTGGAGACCGCCTACCAGATGCACCAGGAGAAGTACGCCGACCGCATCGCGCTGGACGACGTGATCGTCGACGCCTGCTGCATGAAGCTGGTGACCAACCCGTGGCAGTTCGACGCGCTGGTCACCACCAACCTGTTCGGCGACATCCTGTCGGACCTCACCGCCGGGCTGGTCGGCGGCCTGGGCATGGCGCCGGGGGCCAACATCGGCCAGGACGCGGCGATCTTCGAGGCGGTGCACGGCTCGGCGCCCGACATCGCCGGGCGCGGCATCGCCAACCCGACCGCGCTGATGCTGGCCGCCGCGCTGATGCTCGACCATGTGGCCGAGCACGACAAGGCGCAGCGCCTGCGCACGGCGATCAGCGATACGCTGAACAAGGACCAGGTGCGCACCGGCGACCTCGGCGGCAAGGCCGGCACCGAGGCCTTCACGAAGGCGGTGATCGCCAGGCTGTGATGCGCCCGCGGCGGCCTGCCGGAGCCTGCCGCGCGCTCAGTCCTGCCCGCGGCCGACCTTGTTGAGGTAGAAGACGGCGAATTCGTCCTCGTAGTGCAGCGACGGCACCGGGCCGCTGCCGAGGTAGTCGGGGTTCTCGCAGCCTCCGCGCTCGTCGCACGACGCGTACCCGGGAAGCTCGATGCGGCCGCCGCCTTGCAGGCTCTCGTAGGCGTACAGCGTATTGAAGACCTCGCCGCTGGCCTTGTCGATGATGTCGACGTGCACCTCGCCGATGTTCGGCGGGGGCGCGCCCGCGTCGCCCGCGCCGTGGCTGCCGCAGCGGACCGCGAAACTCTGTTCGCGCGTCTCCAGGGTCGAGCACCTCGCGCCGACCGGCTCCGCGAACCGATAGTGCTGCGCGACCTCGGGCGCCATCTCGACGTCGTAGACGATCGAGCCGTGCGCGAGCGCGCAAAGACCCGGCCCCAGGGCCGATGCGAGCAGCCGCGGCCATCCGATCCTTCTCATGGCGTTCTCCAGTGCGAAGCTTCGTTCGATGCGTGATCGGCGGACTATAGGAGCGTGGCGCGGAGCTCGGCGATGCCTGCGGAAATTTTCCGCACGATCTCCAAGCCATTGAAAGATTGGGGTAATTTCGGCGCGCACCGCAGTCCGCGCGGCGGCTCTCGCGCCCTTCCTAGAATGGGGGTTTCACGGCCCGTCCCACGCTTTCCATGCCCGATCGCTCCAACGACTACGTGCTCACCCTGTCGTGCCTCGATGCCAAGGGCATCGTCTACTCGGTCTCCGGATTGCTGTTCCAGGCCGGCTGCAACATCCTGGATTCGCAGCAGTTCGGCGACCCCGACACCGGGCTGTTCTTCATGCGGGTGCATTTCGCCGCGCCGCCGCACCTGGACGGCGCCGACAAGCTCGAGCTGCTGTTCGCCGACCTGCGCCAGCGCTTCGGCATGCAGGCGTCGATCCATGCCTGCGCGCAGCGCCCGCGGGTGCTGATCGCCGTCAGCCGCCAGGCGCACTGCCTCAACGACCTGCTGTTTCGCTGGCGCGCCGGGCAGATCGCGATGGACGTGGTCGGCGTGGTGTCGAACCACCCCGACTGCGCGTCGCTGGCCGCGCATTACGAGGTGCCCTTCCACCACGAGCCGCTGGCCGCGGGCGCCGACGCGGCGTCCAGACGCGAGCAGGAGTCGCGCATCGAGGCGCTGATGCGCGAGCAGCGGGTGGAGTTGCTGGTGCTGGCGCGCTACATGCAGATCCTCAGCCCGCAGCTGTGCGCCGCGCTGGACGGGCGCGCGATCAACATCCACCACTCCTTCCTGCCCAGTTTCAAGGGTGCGCGGCCCTACCGGCAGGCGCACGACCGCGGCGTCAAGCTGATCGGCGCCACCGCACACTACGTCACCCCCGAGCTCGACGAGGGCCCGATCATCGAGCAGGACGTGCAGCGTGTGGACCACTCGCTCGACGCCGCGGAGCTGACCGCGGTGGGGCAGGACGTGGAGAACCAGGTGCTGGCGCGCGCGGTGCGCTGGCATGTCGAGCACCGCATCCTGCGCAACGGCCACAAGACGGTCGTGTTCTCGTGAATTCGCCGCGGCCGCGCGCGGCCGCACGGAGTCGACCATGCCCCGCAGTTCCTCCCCCGCCAGTGCCCCCCACAGTTCCGCCGAAGCCGCCGAGGCCGCGTTCTACGAGGCGCTGCAGGCCGGCGACGTGGAAGCGGTGATGCGCGTGTGGAGCGACGACGACGACCCGGTGTGCGTGCACCCCGGCGGCCCGCGCCTGGTGGGCGCGGCGGCCATCCGCGCCAGCTACGAGCAGATGCTGGGCGGCAGCGCGCTGCCCATCGCGCCCGAACGCGTGCTGCGCACGGTCACGCTGGGGTGCGCCGTGCACAACGTGGTCGAGCGCGTGCGCCTGCCGGCCGGCGCGGCGCCGGCCTCCGCCTGCGTGCTGGCCACCAACGTGTACCTGCGCACGCCGCAGGGTTGGCGCCTGGTGCTGCATCATGCGAGCCCGGGCACCCTCGACGAAGCCGGCGAGTTGCTGGCGCAGTCGGACCGCCTGCACTGACGGCGTTCGGCGCCGGAGCACACAGGCATGGATGAGCAGGTTCTGCGGGCGATGCGGCGCTGGCCCGACGTGCCGGCTTGTGCGGGCTGGCTGGCGCTGGATTCGCGCGGCCAGTGGTGGATTCGCGACGCGCAGGCCCTGCCGTGGCCGCGCCGCGACGACGGCAGCCTGCAGCGTGAGGGCGCCAGCCGGCTGCTGCACGCGGGGCTGTGCGAGTTCATCGCGCGCAACTACCAGCGCGACGCGCAGGGCTGCTGGTTCTTCCAGAACGGGCCGCAGCAGGTCTACGTGGAACTCGACAGCGCGCCGCTGGTGCTGCGCCTGCACGTCGAAGGCGCGGGCGCCAGCCTGCGCGCGCATACCGGTGGGGAAGGGCGGCCACGCGAGGCCTGGCTGGACGAGGCCGGGCGCGTGTGGCTGTGCTGCGACATCGGTCCGGGACTGCTGCACAGCCTGGATACCGTGCTGCTGGCGCCGTGGCTCGACGAGCCGGCGGCCACGCTGCGCCTGCCGGGGCTCGCACCCATGCCGCTGCGCCCGCTTGCGCTGCGCGACATCGAGTCGCGCCTGGGCTTTTGCGCGAGCCCGTCGGCGCTTGCGCGCTGGCGCGCGGCTTGACGGGCACGGCCCCGTCGAGCCGCGCTCGCGGCCCGCGAAGGGGCCGCCGCTGCCCGATCGGGCTTACTTGGAGTGGTCGACCATGTAGTCGACCGCGGCCTTCACGTCGGCGTCGCTGGCGGTGCTGCCGCCCTTGGGCGGCATCATGCCGCGCTTGCCGGTGTAGCCGTGGATGGCGCGGGTGTACAGGGTCGGCAGGCCGTTGGCGATGATCGGCGCCCAGGCCGCCTTGTCGCCGAACTTGGGCGCGCCCGCGACTCCGGCGCCATGGCAGGCGATGCAGGTGCTGTCGTACAGCGCCTTGCCGGCGTCGGCCACGGTCGTCGCGGCGGCGGCCGGCGCGGCGGGTGCCGTGCTGGCGGCCGCGGTGGTGACGGCCGAACCGGCTCCCTTCGAATGCTCGACGATGTAGTCGACGGCGGCCTTCACGTCGCCGTCGCTGGCGGTGCTGCCGCCCTTGGGCGGCATCATGCCGCGCTTGCCGGTGTAGCCGTGGATGGCGCGGGTGTACAGCGTCGGCAGGCCTTGCGCGATGATCGGCGCCCAGGCTGCCTGGTCACCGAACTTGGGCGCTCCCGCGACGCCTGCGCCGTGGCAGGCGATGCAGGTGCTGTCGTACAACGCCTTCCCGGCGTCGGCCACCGTCGTCGCTGCCGCCGCGGGAGCGGCCGCCGGCGCGCTGGCCACGCTGGCCTGCGCGACAGGCGCCAGGCTCTGCGCGGCCATCGGCTGCGAGGCCACCGGCGGCGCGGTGTCGGTGGCGATGATGTGGGCGATCACCACCAGGATGATCACCGGCACCGCGAAGCCCACCACGAGGATGATGATCAGCTTGCGCAGCGTGGGGGCGAAGGGCAAGGCCCCGGTGGCGTCGGAGGGCGCGGCATGGCCCTTGGAATGGTTGGAGTCGTGTGCGCTCATGGTCGGTGCGGGAAGGGATCGAATGGCATCTCGAGCAACGCGGTCATTCCGCGCGCGGCCTGCATGATAGGACGTGGCGCAAGGCCCGGGCGCATACGCGCGGACGTTGCGCTGCAGCATGCACGCGGAGTTGACGCCTGTCACGACACGCGGGGCCGTGTCGTGGCAGGCGCGCGCCATGCGGGCGCGGTCGCGCCGCGTACCCTGCGCCGAGGCGCTCGCGCTACACTGTCGGTTTGGCCCGGACGCATGTCCGGCGCCATGCGCCCGTAGCTCAGTGGATAGAGTATCGGCCTCCGAAGCCGAGGGTCGTGGGTTCGATCCCCGCCGGGCGCGCCATCACGGCGAGAACTCGTGTTCCACCATCAGCCAGGTCGACCATTGCGGATGCCCGCCGGCCTGCTGGAACGAGGCCTGCTCGCCCAGCGCGATCAGCCAGGTCGGTGAGCCGCGGTAGCCGATCTGGGGCATCACGCTGCCCTCGATGCCTCGACCTGCGCCGTCGAGGATCAACTGGTTGTCGGCATGCACCTCGAGTTGCGCCGACCACGCGCTGCTCAGCGCCCTGCCGAGCGAGGTGTCGACGAACCAGCCGCTGGTGACGCCGTTTCCCACGGCCTGCGTGTAGCCCGCCTCGCCCTGCGTGAACCAGGGATACCAGAGCTGCGCCCACATCGCCTGCGCGGTGACCGAATTGCCCTGGTCCGGCAATACGGAAGGGCGCGGGTCCGCCCAGTATTGGCCCTCGATTTCCGCGGTCAGCAAGGTGGCGCGGCCGTGGCCCATGTCGCATTCGTGCAGAGCGGCCACTTTCAGGCCCGCGGCCAGCGGCCCGAAGGCGCCGGGTGCGCTGCCCAGCGGGGTCTGCGCGGTGTAGCCGGGAAGGTCCAGCTCCATGCCGACGCGGTCGTTGAAGCGGGCCTCGAGCTCGGGGGCGAAGCTCAGCGCCCGCGGGCTGCCCCCCGCCTGGGTGTACAGGTAGGCGGAGTTCTCGACCCACGGCTCCTCGATGCCGATGGCCTTGGTGATGTAGTCGTCCACGTCGCAGGACTGGGCCCGCGCCGCGGTCGCGCAGGCGGCGCACAGGGCCCCCAGCGCGACCACCGACCAACGACAGTTTGTACGCATGCAGCTTGCTCCCTGGCAAATAACGAATGCGAACCATTATCGTTTACGACTCAAGCCAGGGTGTACCGAAAACTGCGAAATCCTGGATTCGGCGCCGGACGTGCGCCGCCGGGCGCCGCCGGAAGTGGGCTCAGCGAGGCGACGCCGGCATGCCGGCGTCGCCGTCCCGGCGTGCGGCGGCGGCCAGCGCGGCGGCGGCCGCGCCCGGATCGCGGGCGTGGGCGATCGCTCCGAGCACCGCGATGCCGTCGGCGCCGGCCTCGAACACCGACTCCGCGTTGCCGGCGTCGATGCCCCCGATCGGCACCAGGGGCAGGGTGCAGCGCGCGCGCATCGCGCGCAGGCCGTCGAGGCCCAGCGGGGCGCCGGCGTCCGGCTTGTTGCGGGTGGCGAACAGCGGGCTCGGGCTGAGGTAGTCGACGTCCTGGCGCAGCCCGCGGTCGAGCTCGTCCAGCGTGCCCACCGACAGCCCGATGATGGCCTGCGGCATGTGGCGCCGCAGGTCGGCCACCTCCAGGTCGTCCTGGCCCACGTGCACGCCGTCAGCCCCGGCGGCCAGCGCGACGTCCAGGCGGTCGTTGATCATCAGCGGCACGCCGTGCTCGCGCAGCAGGCCGCGCAGCCGCCTGGCGCGCGCGACGAACTCGCGGGTCGACAGCTCCTTCTCGCGCAGCTGCACGCAGCGCACGCCCGCGCGCACCGCGTCGTGCACCAGCCGCAGCAGCGGCGCCTCGTCGAGCCCGCCGACCACCAGGTACAGGCGCAGCGAGTCGCGCGCCACGCGGGGGGTGCAGGGCGACGCGGTCACGCCGGCAGTTCCAGGCGCAGCCGCGAGGTGAAGGTGTCGGCGTCGAGCAGGTGCACGGCGTCGAGCAGCGCGACCTGGTAGCTGCCCAGGCCGCCCCCCGCATCGCGCACGCGTTCGGCGGCGATCTCGCCGGCGACTCCCAGGTAGGCCATCGCCGCGACCGTGGCGCGCCAGCGGTCGGGCTGCACCGCCGCGAAGGCCGCCACCAGCGCGCTGGCGCCGCAGCCCACGCCGGTGACGCGGGTCATCCAGACGTCGCCGTTGCCCAGGCGCGCATGGCGGCCGCGGGGATCGACGACATGGTCGTGCTCGCCGGACACGCACACCACGCAGCCGCTGTCGCGGCTCAGGCGCGACGCGGTGTGCAGCACGGCATCGGCGCCCAGCATGCTGTCGACCCCGCGCGCACCGGCGGCGTCGCCGGCTCCGGCCACCGCGGCGATCTCGGCGGCGTTGCCGCGCAGCACGTCGGGCTCGGCCGCGGCGCGCAGCGCGCGCACGACCTCGCGGCGGTACGCGGTGGCGCCGGCGCCGACCGGGTCGAGCACCACCGGGGTGCCGCGCTCGCGTGCCGCCAGCAGCGCCAGGCGCATCGATTCCACCCACGACGGCTGCAGCGTGCCGATGTTGAGCACGACGGCGCCGGCAAGCCGCGCCATCTCCTGCACCTCCTCGGCGGCGTGCACCATCACCGGCGACGCGCCGGCGGCCAGCAGCAGGTTGGCGTTGAAGTTCATGACCACGAGGTTGGTCACGTTGTGCACCAGCGGGCAACGCGCGCGAAGCTCGAGCACGTCGTCCCACAGGTCGCGGGCGCGCAGCATGGCGGGATCTCCGGATCGACGGCGACGGGCTATTTCGCGAACACCTGGCTCATGTCCTCGAAGGACTTGAATTCCAGCGCGTTGCCGCAGGGATCGAGGAAGAACATCGTCGCCTGCTCGCCCACCTCGCCCTTGAAGCGCACGTGCGGCTCGATGATGAAGCGCACGCCCGCGGCGCGCAGGCGGTCGGCCAGCGCCTGCCACTCGGGCATCGGCAGGATCACGCCGAAATGGCGCACCGGCACGTGGTCGCCGTCGACCGAGCCGGTGGCGCGATGCCCGGCCTCGTCGGGCGCCAGGTGGGCGACGATCTGGTGACCGTGGAAGTCGAAGTCGACCCAGGTGTCCGAACTGCGTCCTTCGGGACAACCCAGCAGTTCGCCGTAGAAGCGCCGCGCCGCCGCGAGGTCGGTGACCGGGAACGCGAGGTGGAAAGGGGGATGCTGGGCCATGGCGAAAGCCTCTGCGAGCGTGAAAAGAAGGGCTTTCGATGCTAGCAGCGCGCAGGCGCGAGCGTTGCGACCGCTGTCAATCCGAGCCGGCCTGGCGGAACAGCGCGTACAACTGCGCCGCGCTGGCCGACAGGGCACGCGCGCGCCTGCGCACGAGCCCGATGGTGCGCCGCACCTCGGGCTCGTGCAGCGGCACGCCGACCAGCCGCGCATGCTCGCGTCCCTGCAGGGCCATCGCCGGCATCGCCGCCACGCCGAGCCCGGCCTCGACCAGCGCCAGCGCGGTGGCGCCGGTCTGCGCCTCGTAGGCCACGCGCGGGCGCAGCCCGGCCGCGGCCAGCGCGCGGTCGACGATCAGCCGGTTGCCCGAGGTGCGGGCCAGCGCGATGTAGGCATGCCGGTCCAGTTCGGCCCAGCGCACGCCGGCTCGCCGCGCCAGGGCGTGCCCGGGCGGGCAGGCCAGCACGAAGGCTTCGTCGAACAGCGCGGTGAACTCCAGGTCGCCGTCGGGTTCGTCGACGAAGCTCAGGCCGAAGTCGGCGTCGCCCTGCGCCACCGCTTCGCGCACTTCGTTGGACTTGGTGTCGAGCACCGTCACCTGCACCCGCGCGTGACTGTTCCGGTAGCGCGCCAGCACCCCGGCGACCAGCGACGGCACGACGGTGGGAACGCAGGCCAGCGTGACCCGCTCGCCGCGGGTTCCGGGGTCGCCGCGGATCGCCAGCAGCGCGTTGTCGAGGTCGTCGAGCAGCACGCGCATCTTGCGCTCGAACTCGCGGCCGGCCGCGCTCAGGCGCACCCGGCGCGTGGTGCGCTCGACCAGGCGCACCCCGAGCGCGCGCTCGAGCTTGTCGATGCGCCGGCTGTACGCCGGCTGCGACAGATGCACGGCCTCGGCCGCGCGGCGGAAGCTGCCGAGCTCGGCGAGGGCGCGAAAGGCGATCAGGTCGTCGAGGTCGAAAGGCAGGCTCATGGTGCGGGCGGGTTCGCGGCCGGGACACGGGGAGGGGATGTCCTGGCATTGATGTTTATTTTCGATGAATCATTGCCATCATTGCAATTGACGAACAGGCCCCCGAAACCGACACTGCGGGGCTATGCGCAATCCATCTGGCCCCTTGCCCGCGGGAACCGGGACGTGATCGACGTGCTCGTGATCGGCGGCGGCAACGCCGCGCTGTGCGCCGCGCTGACCGCGCGCGAGGCCGGTGCGTCGGTACTGATGCTGGAGGCTTCGCCGCGGGCGTGGCGCGGCGGCAATTCGCAGCACACGCGCAACCTGCGCTGCATGCACGATGCGCCGCAGGACGTGCTGGTCGACGCCTACCCCGAGGAGGAGTTCTGGCAGGACCTGCTGAAGGTCACCGGCGGGCGCACCGACGAGGCGCTGGCGCGGCTGGTGATCCGCGCCTCCGGCAGCGTGCGCCCGTGGATGCGCAGTCACGGCGTGCACTTCCAGCCCTCGCTGTCGGGCGCGCTGCACACGGCGCGCACCAATGCGTTTTTCATGGGCGGGGGCAAGGCGCTGCTCAACGCCTACTACCGCAGTGCCGAGCGCCTGGGCGTGGCCGTGCGCTACGAGGCGCCGGTGCAGCGCCTGCAGCTCGAAGGCTCGCGCTTCGTCGCCGCGTGGGTCGGCGACGAGCGCATCGAGGCGCGCAGTTGCGTGCTGGCCGCCGGCGGCTTCGAGTCCAACCGCGAATGGCTGCGCGAGGCCTGGGGGCGCAACGAGCGCGGCGAGTATCCGGCCGACCGCTTCCTGATCCGCGGCACCCGCTACAACACCGGGGTGCTGCTGCGATTCATGCTGGACGCCGGGGCCGACGCCGTCGGCGATCCGACCCAGGCCCATATGGTGGCCATCGACGCGCGCGCCCCGTTGTACGACGGCGGCATCTGCACGCGCATCGACTGCGTGTCCCTCGGCGTGGTCGTCAATCGCGACGGCGAGCGCTTCTACGACGAGGGCGAGGACTTCTGGCCCAAGCGCTACGCGATCTGGGGTCGCCTGGTCGCGCAGCAACCGCAGCAGCTGGCCTATTCGATCATCGACGCGAAGGCGGTGGGCCGCTTCATGCCGCCGGTGTTCCCGGGCACCCGCGCCGACTCGCTGCCCGAGCTGGCGCGCGCGCTGCAGCTTCCCGAGCAGCCGTTGCTGCGCACGCTGGGCGCGTACAACGCCGCCTGTCGTCCCGGCAGCTTCGACCACACGCGACTCGACGATTGCCGCACCGAGGGCCTGGCGCCGGCGAAAAGCCACTGGGCGCTGCCCATCGACACGCCGCCGTTCCAGGCCTACGCGCTGCGCCCGGGGGTGACCTTCACCTATCTGGGGCTGCGTACCGACGAGAGCTCCGCGGTGCGTTTCGGGGACCGGCCCAGCCCGAACCTGTACGTCGCCGGCGAGATGATGGCCGGCAACGTGCTGGGCCGGGGCTACACGGCAGGCGTGGGCATGAGCATCGGCACCGCCTTCGGGCGCATCGCCGGACAACGCGCGGCGCAGGCCGCGCGCGGGGAGGCGGCGCGTGCAGCAGCTTGAACGCCTGATGCGCGAGGCCGGCGAGGCGGTCGCGCCCGCGGCCGGCATGCGCCCCGTGGGTGCGCCGTCGGAGCCGGTCGAGGCCGAGGCCTCGCGCATGCTGCATATCTGCAACGCCTGCCGCTACTGCGAGGGCTTCTGCGCGGTGTTCCCGGCGATGACCCGCCGGCTCGAGTTCCCCGCCGCCGACGTGCATTACCTGGCCCATCTGTGCCACAACTGCGGCGCCTGCCTGCACGCCTGCCAGTACGCGCCGCCGCATGAATTCGCCGTGAATGTTCCGCGCACCCTGGCGCAGCTGCGGGGGCAGAGCTACCGACGCCACGCCTGGCCGCGCGCGCTGGGGGCGCTGTACGCGCGCAACGCACTCGCGCTGTCGCTGGCGCTGGCGGCGGCGCTGGCGATGTTCCTGCTGCTCGCGCTGGCGCTGCGCGGCAGCTTGTGGGGCGCGGTGGCCGGCGGCAATTTCTACCGCGTGTTCCCGCACGCGCTGCTGGCGTGGCTGTTCTCGGCGGCCTTCGCGTACGCGGTGGTGGCGCTGGGGGTCGGGGTCGCGCGCTTCTGGCGCGAACTGGGCCCGGACGCGATCGGGGCCGCTTGCGCGGCCGAGGCGGCGGGAGCGGCCGCCACGCTGCGCTACCTGGGAGGCGGCCACGGCGAAGGCTGCAACAACGAGGACGACCGCTACTCGCTGGCGCGACGGCGTTTCCACCACGCGACCTTCTACGGCTTCGCGCTGTGCTTCGCGGCCACCGTGGTCGCCACCTTCTACGACTATGGGCTGGGCCTGCCGGCGCCCTATGCCTACACCAGCCTGCCGACGCTGCTGGGAATCGTCGGCGGGGTCTCGATGGTGCTGGGCACGCTGGGCCAGCTGCGCCTGCGGTTGCGCCGCGAGCCGCTGCAGGGCGACCCCGCGCAGGCGCCGATGGACCTGGGTTTCATCGGCCTGCTGCTGCTGGTTGCGGGCAGCGGGCTGGCGCTGGCGGCGTGGCGCGCCGGCGCGGCGATGCCCGCGCTGATGGCGCTGCACCTGGGAGCGGTGCTGGCGCTGTTCCTGACCATGCCCTACGGCAAGTTCGCGCACGCGCCGCTGCGCGTGGCGGCCCTGCTGCGCAACGCCGTCGAACGTCGCCAGCCGCGGCGTCTCGGACTGGCCGACGAGTGAACACGCAGCGCGGGCCCGCCGCGCCGCTGCGCGTGATGGAGCAGGCGGCGGGGAAGTAGTACAAAGAGCACATCGCAATGAGCAGCACCGCGGGGTCGCCGGCAAGGCGACCATCACGAGAAGTGCATACGGCATCACGCCGGATCGGAGACCACTCATGACAAGCAATGCAGCACAGGGGGCCGCGCCCAGTCGCGACCAGATCTACCAGGTCGCGCTGGCGAGCATCATCGGTTCGGTGATCGAACAGTACGATTTCCTGGTCACCGGCGTGATCGCGGCGACCGTCTGGGGAGGCGTGTTCTTCAAGCTGCCCGGGCTGGCGGCGGTGGCCGCGGCGATCGGGGTGTACGGGCTGGGCATCGTCATCCGCCCGGTCGGGGCCTTCATCTTCGGCAACATCGCCGACCGCTACGGGCGCAAGGACGCGATGGTCTACGCGCTGCTGCTGATGGGCGTGGCCACGCTGCTGATCGGGCTGACCCCGACCTACGACAGCATCGGCGTCGCCGCCCCCGTGCTGCTGATCGTGTTCAGGCTGCTGCAGGGCATCAGTTTCGGGGCCGAGTTCGGCACCGCGTCGACCTGGGTGGTCGAGCAGGCCGCGAAATCCGGCAAGCGTGCCTTCTGGGGGGCCTGGGTCGGCTTCGCGATCCCCATCGGCCTGCTGCTGGGATTCGGCTCGGTGATCGCCGTTCGCGCGTCGATGGCGCCGGCCGAGTTCGTCGCGTGGGGCTGGCGCATCTTCTTTTTCATCGGCTTCGCGGTGGCCATCGTCGGCATCGTGATCCGCGCGCGTTCGGTCGACAGCTTCGTGTTCGAGCAGTTCCAGAACCAGCGCCAGGTGCTGGCCGCCCCGGCCGCGCAGGTGTGGAAGGAAATGCCCCTGACCATCCTGCGCACCTCGGTGGTCAACGCGATGTTCGGCGGGGCCTTCTTCCTGAGCTTCGTGTTCGGCACCGGCTACATGAAGGCGGTGGGGTTCAGCGGCACGCAGGCCGAGACCATCGGACTGATCGCCGCGGCGTCGATGCTGGTGTTCATGATCATCGGCTCCCGCCTGGCCGACAGCATCAGCCGGCGCAGCGTGCTGCTGGTCTCGGCGGTGGTGTTCCTGGTGTGGGCGATCCCGTACTTTTACCTGATCAACACCGGCAACTTCTGGCTGGCCGTGCTGGCCGACGTGGTGGGATTCGGTTTCGTGTTCGGCTTCGGCTACGGCGCGATCCCCACCTTCTACACCGAGAACTTCCCCACGCGGTATCGCGCCTCGGGGGCGAGCGCCGGCTACCAGATCTCGCAGGTCTACGGCGGCGGGCTGATCCCGATCATCGCCGGGCTGATCCTGCATGCCTACGGCATCCACCGCGCCTACGTGTACATCGGCATGTTCGTGATGCTGTACGCGGTGGCGGCGATCCTGGCGATCCTGGCCACGCCCGAGACGAAGAACGTCGACCTGCAGGTCTGAGCCGACGCGCGCGCCACGCCGGGTCCGCGCCATGCCTGCGTCGCCCGCGCACGCCCTGGCGGCCGCGATGTGGGCCGGGCTGGACGGTGACCCGGGCCGGCTGCGGCGCCTGCGCCTGCATGGCGATGGCGCGCTGGACTCGGCCTTCGCGGTCAGCGACTTCGCTGCCGCCGCGGTCGGCGTGGCCGCGCTGGCGGCCGACGAACTGGCCGCGCCGGCGCCCGCCGCGGCCGCGCAGCGCGAGGCCGCGGTGCAGGTCGACCGCAGGCTCGCGGCGCTGAGCTTCGGCTCCACGCTGCGGCCGATCGGCTGGCAGCCGCCGCCGCTGCGCGACCCCTTGACCGGCGACTACGCCGCCCGCGACGGCTGGATCCGGCTGCACGCCAACGCGCCGCCGCATCGCGACGCCGCGTACCGGGTACTCGGCTTGCCCGCCGGCGCAGACGCCGCGCAGGCCGCGCCGCGCGTCGCGCAGTGGCAGGCCGATGCGCTGGAACAGGCGGTGGTCGACGCCGGGGGCTGCGCGGCCGCCATGCGGGGGGCGCAGGCGTGGCGCGAGCACCCGCAGGGCGTCGCGCTGCTGCGTCAGCCCCTGGTGCTGCGCGACACCACGCCGGCACCGCCTGCGCGCTGGTCGCCGAGTCCCGGGCGGCCGCTGCGCGGGCTGCGCGTGCTCGACCTGACGCGCGTGCTGGCCGGTCCGGTGGCCACGCGCATGCTGGCCGCGCTGGGCGCCACGGTGCTTCGCATCGACGCGCCCGACTGGAACGAGCCCGGAGTCATTCCCGAAGTCAGCGTGGGCAAGCTGTGCGCGCGCCTGGACCTGAAGACTGCCGACGGGTTGCGCAGCTTCGTCGAACTGCTCGCCGACGCCGACGTGTTCGTGCACGGGCTGCGCCCGGGCGCGCTGGACGCGCTGGGACTGGACGCGGCCGCGCGTGCGCAGCTGCGCCCCGGGCTGGTCGACGTCAGCCTCGACGCCTGGGGCTGGGACGGCCCGTGGGCGCGACGCCGCGGCTTCGACAGCCTGGTGCAGATGAGTTGCGGAATCGCCGAGGCCGGCATGCGCTGGCGCGGTTCGGCGCGGCCGCTGCCGCTGCCGGTGCAGGCGCTGGACCACGCCACCGGCTACCTGATGGCCGCCGCCGCGTTGCGCGCGCTGCGCCTGCGCGTGCACGGCGCGATCGCCACGCGGGCGCGGCTGTCGCTGGCGCGCAGCGCGTGGCTGCTGCTGGAACAGCCGCAGCCCGCGCAAGTGTCGCCGCACGCGGCGCCACGCGACGAGGATCTGGCCGAAGGCGTCGAGCACACGGCCTGGGGCCCGGCGCGACGCCTGCGCATGCCCTGGCGGATCGCCGGCGTCGAGTCGCGCTGGGAGCTTGCCGCGGCGGCGCTCGGAAGCTCCCCGGCGTGCTGGCCCGCGCGCGAAGGCTGAAGGCGCGGGCGCGTCCCGGCGAGGCCGGCATGCGCGGCCCGAGCCTGCCCGACACGGGTTGACCCTTTGGCGCCGAGCCGCGAAGGCGCTACGCTGGCGGGCATGCCACGGTCAACGGCTGGGAGACACGCATGAGCGAGAGTTCGGGCGCGCAGGCCTTCGTGCAGGCCCGCGATTTCCTGCTGCATCATCGCAGCGACTACAAGACCGCCTACGAGGGCTTCCGCTGGCCGCAGCTGGAGACCTTCAACTGGGCGCTGGACTACTTCGACGCGATGGCGCGCGACAACCACGACACGGCCTTGTGGATCGTCGACGAGCAGGGGCACGAGGACCGGCTGAGCTTCGACCACATGTCGCGCCGCTCCGACCAGGTCGCGAGCTGGCTGCGCCGCCTCGGCGTGCGGCGCGGCGACCGCGTGCTGCTGCTGCTGCCCAACGAGGTCGCGCTGTGGGAGTGCATGCTGGCGTGCATCAAGCTGGGCGCGGTGATCGTGCCGACGACCACGCTGGTCAGCGTCGACGACCTGCGCGACCGCTTCGAGCGCGGCGCCGTGCGCCATGTCATCTGCACGCTGCCGGCGGTCGAGCGCTTCGCGCCGTTCACCGGCGAGTACACGCGCATCGTGGTCGGCGGCAGCGCCCCCGGCTGGACCGCCTACGCGGAGTCGGCGCTGGCGCAGACGCGCTTCGATGCGGACGGCCCGACCCGCGCCGACGACCCGCTGCTGCTGTATTTCACCTCCGGCACCACGTCGCGGCCCAAGCTGGTGCTGCACAGCCACCAGAGCTACCCGGTGGGCCACCTGTCGACCATGTACTGGATCGGCCTGCGCCCCGGGGACGTGCACTGGAACATCAGCTCGCCGGGCTGGGCCAAGCATGCGTGGAGCTGCTTCTTCGCGCCGTGGAACGCCGGCGCCACGGTGTTCATCTTCAACTACGCGCGCTTCGATTCCGCCGCCGTGCTCGACGCGCTGCAGCGTCACGGCGTGAGCTCGCTGTGCGCGCCGCCGACGGTGTGGCGCATGCTGATCCTGCAGGACCTGCAGCGCTGGAAGGTCGGCTTGCGCGAAGCGGTGGCGGCGGGCGAGCCGCTGAATCCCGAGGTCATCGACAGCGTGCGTCGCGCCTGGGGCATCACCATCCGCGACGGCTACGGCCAGAGCGAGACCACGGCGATCGTCGGCAACACGCCGGGGCAGGCGCTGAAGCCCGGCTCGATGGGGCGCCCGTTGCCGGGCTACCGCGTGGTGCTGCTCGACGCCGACGAGCAATCCTGCGACGACGGCGAGATCGCGCTCGACCTGGCGCATCGCCCGCTCGGCCTGATGCTGGGCTACGAAGGCCAGGACGACAAGACCGCGCAGGCCTGCCGGGGCGGCAACTACCACACCTCGGACGTGGCCAGCCGGGACGCCGACGGCTACCTGACCTACATCGGCCGCTCCGACGACGTGTTCAAGGCCGCCGATTACCGCATCAGTCCCTTCGAGCTGGAAAGCGTGCTGATCGAGCACGATGCGGTGGCCGAGGCGGCTGTCGTGCCGGCTCCCGACGCGGTGCGCGGCGCGGTGCCGAAGGCGGTGGTGGCGCTGCGCGCCGGCGTGGCGCCGGGGCGCGAGGTCGCGCTCGACATCCTGCGTTTCGCGCGCGACCGGCTGGCGCCGTACAAGCGCATCCGCATCATCGAGTTCGCCGAACTGCCCAAGACCCTGTCGGGCAAGATCCGCCGCGTCGAGCTGCGCAAGCGCGAACTGGCGCGCGCTCCCGGCGAACGCGTCGAGCTGGAATTCCGCGAGTCGGATCCGGCGTAGCGAGGGACCCGGCGCAGGCACGGTCCTTGCTTCGGTTTCCGTGCGGTGCGGGTCGTCGACGGCCCGCCGCATTACGGCATGTGCCGGGGGAGGATTCGATGCACCCATCGATGGCGAAGGGCCGCAGCGCGCCGGCGGCGGCGTCGCGGCCGAAGCTCGTTGCTGTCGCGGGAGCTTGAGATGGGGGTGCTCGAAAGGCCCGGCGACGACGTGACCGGCGCGGGCTGGGCCTCGCGCCTGCAACTGCGCTACGAGCGAGTCGGCCCGCGCACCGTGGCGTGGCATCGCCACGAGGGCGCCACGCGCGTGCTGGCCGCATTGCATCCGGAAGGCGACGAGCGCTGCCACCACGTGCTGGTGCACCCGCCGGGGGGCATGGCGGGCGGCGACACCGTGGACGTCGAGGTCGACGTGCGGGCGGGTGCCCATGCGCTGCTGACCACGCCCGGGGCGACGCGCTTTTATCGCAGCCTCGGGGCGGGCGCGGCGCAGCGCCTGCACGCGCGCGTGGCCGCCGGGGCGCGCCTGGAATGGCTGCCGCTGGAGAGCCTGGCCTTCGAGGCCTGCATCGCCGAGAACCGCTGCGTGTTCGAACTCGAGCCCGGCGCCGAGCTGCTGGCCTGGGACATGCTGGCGCTGGGCCGTCCGGCGGCCGGCGACGACTTCGCGCGCGGCAGCTTCACGCAGCACCTGGAGATTGCCGGCGTGTGGCTGGAGCGCGGGCGCATCGACGGTGGCGACCGCGTGCTGCGCGAGGCGCCGGGCGGACTCGCCGGCGCGCAGGCGCTGGGCACCCTGCTGCTGGCCGCCGGCGAGGCGCTGACGCCGCAGCGTCGCGACGAACTGCTGGAGTCGGTGCGCGAGTTGCTGGGCGATCTCCCCGATGGCGTGCACGCCGGTGTCACATCGCCGCAGCCGCGACTGCTCGCGCTGCGCGCCACGGCCCCGCGGATCGAGCCGCTGGCCGAGCTGCTGCGCGCGGCGTGGGCCTGCCTGCGCGAACGCGCCTGGGGCCTGCCGGCCTGCGCGCCGCGCGTGTGGTCCACCTGAGGCCGCGCCTCCCGGGGCCGCGTCAGCGCTGCGACAGCAGCCCCTGGGTCTCGATGAAGCGGATCACGTCCTGCAGGCCCTGCAGGGTCTTCAGGTTGGTCATCGCGTAGGGCTTGCCGCGGCGCATGCGCTCCGTGTCGCGGCGCATCACCTCGAGACTGGCGCCCACATGCGGCGCGAGGTCGATCTTGTTGATCACGAACAGGTCGCTCTTGGTGATTCCGGGGCCTCCCTTGCGCGGGATCTTCTCGCCGCCGGCGACGTCGATCACGTACAGGGTCAGGTCCGACAGCTCGGGGCTGAAGGTCGCCGCGAGGTTGTCGCCTCCCGATTCGATGAACACGATGTCGGCATCGGGAAAGCGCTCCAGCATGCGCTCGACGGCTTCCAGGTTCACCGAGGCGTCCTCGCGGATCGCCGTGTGCGGGCAACCACCGGTCTCCACGCCCTCGATGCGCTCGGGCTCCAGCGCGCCGGCCACGGTCAGCAGTCGCTGGTCCTCGCGGGTGTAGATGTCGTTGGTGATGACCACCAGTTCGTGGCGATCGCGCATGGCCTTGCACAGCATTTCCAGCAGGGTCGTCTTGCCGGAGCCGACGGGGCCGCCGATTCCCACGCGCAGCGGAGGCAGGCGCTTGCTGCGCCCGCGGATGCGGTGCAGCGCGCCCGACGCGGATTCGAGGTCGGCCTGCAGAAGTTCGCTCATGATCGGAAGAGTCGGGAGTACTGGGTCTCGTGGCGCGCGCCGAGCACGGCCAGCATCGGGGAAAAGTTCTGCCACTCCTGCGGGCGGTCGCGCAGCCGCAGCGCCCGGGTCACCGCCGCCGGAAGATCCAGGCTCAGCGCCTGCAGCAGACGCTGCCCGCTGCTCTGGCCCAGCGGCACGCAGCGCAGTGCCGCCTGCACCTGGTTGTCGAGCCAGGAAAATCCCAGCGCCTGCAAGGTGCGCGTGGCGTCGAGCCCGAGCGCGCAGGCGCCGAGCGCGAAGCCCGGCGGCCAGCATGGCGGCTCCGGCAACTGCCCGGCCAGCCCCAGCAGCGCGTGTCCGGGTCGCAGCCGCGCCAGCCAGTCCAGCATCGAACGCCCCATCTGCAGGGTCTGCAGGCGCAGTTCGGCGGTCTCGCGCGTGGCCAGCACCCAGGCCTGCACTTCCTGCAGCACCCGGGCGTCGCGCGCCACGCAGGCGGCGTGGGCGCGCGCGGCGGCCGGCAGCTCGCTGCGCGCCAGCGCCAGCTGCAGCTGGCCGCGCAGCCAGCGCAGCGACGAGTCCTCGTCGTGCACCACGCCGGCCTCGACGGCCGCCTCGAGTCCCTCGGAGTAGCTGAACCCGCCGACCGGCAGCGCGGGCGACGACAGCCACATCATCGCCAGCTCGGGCGCCGGCACGACGTCGGCTTCAGGCTCCCGCGGCGTGCGTGGCATGGTCGTGCGCATGGTCGTGTCCGTGGTCGTGGTCGTGCCCGTGGTCGTGATCATGGTCGTGCGCCGCATGGTGCCGGTGCCGCGGCGCGTCCGCCGCGGCCTGGCCGTGGACTTCGTAGGCGCCGGACTCGGGCTCGAAGGGCGCCAGCGCGGCCTCGACGCGCAGGCCCATGCGCACCAGCATGTCGGCCAGCACCGGGTCGGGTTCGAGTTGCAGTACGCCGCAGCTCAGCTGCAGCGCGACGTGGCGGTTGCCCAGGTGGTAGGCGGCGCGCAGCAGCGCCAGCGCATCGTCGGCGCGCACCTGGAGCAGGGCCTGGCGGGCCGCGCGCACCCGCAGCAGCGAACCGTCGACGGCGACCAGCGCGTCGCCGTCGCGCAGCACGCTGCCGCGCGGCAGGATCACCGCGATGCTCCGACCCAGGCTGTCGCCGGCCGCGAAGCGACTGCGCGAGCGGGTGTCCCAGTCCAGGCACAGTTCGGGGGCGCGCTCGAGCAGCGACGGCGCGAGTCCGCGCGCCGCCGGCACGTGCAGGTTGGCCTGCAGCGCAAGCTCGGCAGGCGGGGAAGGGCAGGGCTGGCCGGGGTGCATGTCGGATCTCAGAACAGGAAGTAGCGCTGCGCCATGGGCAGCGAATGCGCCGGTTCGCAGCGCAGCAGCACGCCGTCGGCGCGCACCTCGTAGGTCTGCGCGTCGACCTGCATCGCCGGCGCGTAGGCGTTGTGCACCATGTCGGACTTGCGCACCGAGCGGCAGTCGCGCACCGCGCTCAGCGCGCGCCGCAGCCCGAGGCGCGAGCCGATTCCGGACTGCAGCGCCGACTGCGAGACGAAGCTCAGCGAGGTCGCGGACAGCGCGGCGCCGAAGGCGCCGAACATGGGGCGGGCATGCACCGGCTGCGGAGTCGGGATCGACGCGTTGGGGTCTCCCATCAGGGCCGCGGCGATGAAGCCGCCCTTGAGCACCACGCTGGGCTTGATGCCGAAGAAGCCGGGGCGCCACAGCACGAGGTCGGCCCACTTGCCGGGCTGCACCGAGCCCACCTCGTGCGCGATGCCGTGCGCCAGCGCCGGATTGATGGTGTACTTGGCGACATAGCGGCGCGCCCGGAAGTTGTCGTTGCGCGAGTCGGCGCAGGCGGCGCCGAGTGCGTCGGCGTCGGGCGCGGGAGCCAGCCAGCCGCGCTGCTGCTTCATCTTGTGCGCGGTCTGCCAGGTACGCAGGATCACCTCGCCGACCCGCCCCATGGCCTGGCTGTCGCTGGACATGATGCTGATGGCGCCGAGGTCGTGCAGGATGTCCTCGGCGGCGATGGTCTCGCGCCGGATGCGGCTCTCGGCGAAGGCCAGGTCCTCGGCGACCTGGGCGTCGAGATGGTGGCACACCATCAGCATGTCCAGGTGCTCGTCGACGGTGTTGACCGTGTAGGGGCGCGTCGGATTGGTCGACGACGGCAGCACGTTGGGCTCGCCGAGCACGCGCAGGATGTCGGGCGCATGCCCGCCTCCGGCTCCCTCGGTGTGGAAGGTGTGGATGGTGCGTCCCTTGAAGGCGGCGATCGTGTCCTCGACGAAGCCGGATTCGTTCAGCGTGTCGGTATGGATGGCCACCTGCACGTCGCCGAGCTCGGCGGCCTCCAGGCAGGTGTCGATGGCCTGCGGAGTGCTGCCCCAGTCCTCGTGCAGCTTGAGCCCGATCGCTCCGGCATCGATCTGCTCGCGCAGCGGGTCGATGCGGCTGGCGTTGCCCTTGCCGTAGAAACCCAGATTCATGGGGAAGGCCTCGGCCGCCTGCAGCATGCGCGCCAGGTTGCTCGCCCCGGGGGTGCAGGTGGTGGCGTTGGTCCCGGTGGCCGGACCGGTGCCGCCGCCCAGCATGGTGGTGACGCCGCTCATCAGCGCCTCCTCGATCTGCTGCGGACAGATGAAGTGGATGTGCGAGTCGATGGCGCCGGCGGTCAGGATCATGCCCTCGCCGGCGAGGATCTCGGTGCCGGGGCCGATGGGCAGGTCCACGCCCGGCTGCACGTCGGGGTTGCCGGCCTTGCCGATGCCGGCGATGCGCTGGCCGCGCACGCCGACGTCGGCCTTCACGATGCCCCAGTGGTCGAGGATCAACGCGTTGGTGATCACCAGGTCCATCGCGCCTTGCGCGTGGGTGGCCTGGCCTTGCCCCATGCCGTCGCGGATGGTCTTGCCGCCGCCGAACTTGACCTCCTCGCCGTAGCCGCCGGCGCGCAGCGTGCAGTCCTGCTCGACTTCGATGAACAGCTCGGTGTCGGCCAGGCGCACGCGGTCGCCGACGGTGGGGCCGAACATCTCCGCGTAGGCGCGACGGGTGATCGAGCTCATGGCAGGTCTCCCATGACGCGGCCGCGAAAGCCGATGACGCGGCGCCGGCCCGCGAGGGCCACCAGCACGACGCTGCGCTGCTGGCCCGGCTCGAAGCGCACGGCGGTGCCGCTGGCAATGTCCAGGCGCATGCCCAGCGCCGCGTCGCGGTCGAAGTCCAGCGCCGGGTTGGTCTCGGCGAAGTGGTAGTGCGAGCCGACCTGGATCGGGCGGTCGCCGCGGTTGTGCACCAGCAGCTGCAGGCGCTCGCGCGAGGGGTTGAGTTCGAGCTCGCCCGCGGCGCAGACGATTTCACCGGGAATCATCGGCATCTCCTGGAGATCAAGGGATCGGCTGGTGCACGGTGACCAGCTTGGTGCCGTCGGGGAAGGTGGCCTCGACCTGGATGTCGGGGATCAGTTCGGCGACGCCGTCCATCACGTCGTCGCGTCCCAGCAGCGTGCGTCCGAAGCTCATCAGCTCGGCCACGCTGCGACCGTCGCGCGCGCCCTCCATCACCGCGGCGCTGAGATAGGCCACGGCTTCCGGCACGTTCAGGCGCAGGCCGCGCGCCTTGCGGCGCTCGGCCAGCAGCGCGGCGGTGAAGATCAGCAGCTTGTCCTTTTCTCGCGGGCTCAGGTCCATGGGGGTCTCGCAGGTCGTCGCGGGCACGATTTCCCGGACAGCGTGGCAAGAAGCGTTCCCGGCGCGTCGGCGCGGTGCGTCGTCGCACGGTGCCGTGCGCGCTTGCGTGCGCCGGTGCATCGATGCACGAGCGAGGTGCGCACCTGTGCGCTGTGCCCCGCCGCGGTGCGCCCGGGATCGCGCGCGATCCCCCGCACGCACGCGCCCGCGCAAGCCTGCGCGGGCGCCTTTCATCGAGGCGCCAGGCCACGGCGTGCGGCGCTTGCGGCGACGTCCGAGGTGGCACGGGACTTGCAAAACCCCGGCACAACCCGTGCTTTCCTCGACCCGCTTGAAAGGACCCGCAACATGGACCGTCGCACCGCCATCAAATCCCTCGGAGGCGCCGCCGTCGCGGCCGCCGCCGGCGGCCTGCCGTTTCCGGCCGTCGCCGCGCGCAAGTCGCCGATCAAGGTGGGCATCCTGCATTCGCTGTCGGGAACGATGGCGATCTCGGAGACCGCGCTGAAGGACGTGGACCTGATGACCATCGCCGAGATCAACGCCGCCGGCGGAGTCGACGGGCATCCGATCGAGCCGGTGGTCGTCGACCCGGCGTCGAACTGGCCGCTGTTCGCCGAGAAGGCGCGCCAGCTGATCTCGCAGGACAAGGTGGCGGCGATCTTCGGCTGCTGGACCTCGGTGTCGCGCAAGTCGGTGCTGCCGGTGCTCGACGAGCTCAACGGGCTGCTGTTCTACCCGGTGCAGTTCGAGGGGCAGGAGCAGGACCCGCATGTGGTCTACACCGGCGCGGCGCCGAACCAGCAGGCGATTCCCGCCACCGAGTACCTGATGAGCCAGGACGGCGGCGGCGCCAAGCGCTTCTTCCTGCTCGGCACCGACTACGTGTACCCGCGCACCACCAACGCCATCCTGCGCGGCTTCCTGCATTCCAAGGGGGTGAAGGACAGCGACATCGCCGAGGTCTACACGCCCTTCGGATTCAGCAACTACCAGAACATCGTCGCCAACATCAAGAAGTTCGCGGCGGCGGGTCCGACCTGCGTGATCTCCACCATCAACGGCGACTCCAACGTGCCCTTCTACAAGGAGCTCGGCAACCAGGGCATCAAGGCCACCGACATTCCGGTGGTCGGCTTCTCGGTGGCGGAGCAGGAACTGGCCGGGATCGACTGCCGCCCGCTGGTCGGCCAGCTGACGGCGTGGAACTACTACGAGTCGCTGCAGAACCCGCGCAACGCCCGATTCGTGAAGTCGTGGAAGTCCTGGGTGAAGTCGCGCGGCCTGAAGGACTACCCGGTCACCGACGATCCGATGGAGGCCTCGTACATCGGACTGCACATGTGGAAACAGGCGGTGGAGAAAGCCAAGTCGACCCACACCGACGCGGTGCGCAAGGCGCTGGTCGGGCAGACCTTCGCCGCGCCCGACGGCTACACCGTCGAGGTACTCGAGAACCAGTACCTGAGCAAGCCGGTGATGATCGGGCAGGTGCGCGCCGACGGCCAGTTCGACGTGGTGTGGCGCTCCAAGGGACTGGTCCCCGGCCAGTCCTGGAGCCCCTACATCCCGAAGCCGAAGAACGCCTGAGCCGGGGGGCGACCGCCATGCCGCGCCTGCCTCGTGCACTGCTCCGGGTGCTGCGCCTCGCGCTGCCGCTGCTGCTCGGGCTGCTGCCGCTGCGCGCGGCACTGGCGCTGGACACCGGCCAGGCGCTGGCGCTGTGCAGCGGCGACACCCATGCGCGCCTGGCCGCGCTGCACGACGCGCTGCGCCACCCCGACGAGCAGCTCGCCGACTTTCTCGGCGCGCTGCTCGACAACCGGGTGCAGCTCGACGGAACCAAGGTCGAGGTGCAGCGCGGCAGTCAGTGGTTCGAACTCGCCGGCGGGCCCGCGATCCAGCCGGGACCGCAGGCGCAGCCGGTGGTCAGCAACAACTACCTGCGCAAGCAGTTGACCGCGGCGCGCGCCGCGCTGCAGTTGCTGTCGCCGCGCGCATCGGAGCGCCTGCAGGCGGTGCAGCGCCTCGAGGCGGACCCGGAGTCCCTGGATTCCGGGCTGGTCGAGCGCGCGTTGCGGCGCGAGACCGACCCGGCGATCCGCAAGCGCCTGCAACTGCTGGTGGCCGCGGTGCGGCTGCGCGGCGGCAGCCCGGAGCAGCGCCTGGCGGCGGCGCGCGAACTGGCTTCCAGCGACTACCCGGCGGTGCATGCGCTGCTGCTGTCGCGCCTGGGGCGCGACGACGGCGTCTGGGTCGAACCCGATGCCGCGGTGCGCCGGCAGGTGACGCAGTCGCTGCAGGCCATCGATTCCCGGCTGGCCTGGGGACGCCGCGTGGGCATGCTGTTCTCCGGCATCAGCCTGGGCAGCATCCTGCTGCTGGCGGCGCTGGGGCTGGCGGTGACCTACGGGCTGATGGGGGTCATCAACATGGCGCAGGGCGAGTTCATCATGCTCGGCGCCTACGCGACCTATGTCGTGCAGCGCGTGTTCGACGCCTGGCTGCCGGGGCTGCACGACTGGGCGCTGGTGGCCGCCGTGCCGTGCTCGTTCCTGCTCGCGGGCGGGGTCGGCATGCTGGCCGAGCGCACGGTGATCCGGCGCCTGTACGGCCGGCCGCTGGAGACGCTGCTGGCCACGTGGGGGATCAGCCTGCTGCTGATCCAGGGGGTGCGCAGCCTGTTCGGGCCGCAGAACGTGCAGGTCGACAGCCCGTCGTGGATGTCGGGGGGCTGGCATGTGATGGCCAACCTGATCCTTCCCTACAACCGCATGGTCATCCTGGGGTTCACCGGCGTCGTGCTGCTGGGCATGTGGCTGCTGGTGACACGCACCCGCCTCGGACTGTTCGTGCGCGCGGTGACCCAGAACCGGCCGATGGCGGCCTGCGTCGGCGTGCGCACCTCGCGCGTGGACCTGCTGGCCTTCGGGCTGGGCACCGGAATCGCCGGGCTGGCCGGCTGCGCGCTGAGCCAGGTCGGCAACGTCAGCCCGGAAATGGGGACCCAGTACATCGTCGACTGCTTCATGGTGGTGGTGCTGGGCGGCGTGGGCCAGCTCAGCGGCACCGTGGTGGCCGCGCTCGGCCTGGGCATCGTCGACACGCTGCTCGAGGGAGTCGCCGGCGCGGTGCTGGCGAAGATCGCGGTGCTGGTGGCGATCATCCTGTTCATCCAGAAGCGTCCGCAGGGCCTGTTCGCCCTGAAGGGTCGCAGCGTCGAGGGTTGAATCCATGTCGCTGATTCCTGCCACCTCAGCCGGGGATTCCCGGACCGACGCTTCGGCGCGCGCGCACCTGCCCGCGTCGGGGGGCGAGGCCGGGCTGCTGCCGCGCTGGGGCTGGTGGATGCTGGGCGGCTTCGTGCTGCTGAGCTGCGTGCTGGTGCCGTGGCTGGCGCTGGGCGTGGCGCGCGGCAGCGCCTGGCACCTGCAGACCTACTGGGTGGGGCTGGCCGGCAAGATCCTGTGCTACGCGATGGTGGCGCTGGCGATGGACCTGGTGTGGGGCTACGGCGGCATCTTGTCGCTGGGCCACGGGCTGTTCTTCGCGCTCGGCGGCTACGCCATGGGCATGTACCTGAACCGTGCGATGAACGCGGCCAGCGGGACCCTGCCCGACTTCATGCAGTTCATGCAGTGGACGCACTTCCCGTGGTACTGGGCCGGCACCGGCAACTTCGCCTATGCGCTGGCGCTGGCGCTGGCGGTGCCGGGGCTGCTGGCCTTCGTGTTCGGCTACTTCGCGTTCCGCTCGCGAATCCGCGGCGTGTACTTCTCCATCATCACGCAGGCGCTGACCTATGCCGCGATGCTGCTGTTCTTTCGCAACGAGACGGGATTCGGCGGCAACAACGGGCTCACCGACTTCAAGGTGCTGCTGGGCTGGCCGGTGGGAACGCCGGGCATGACGGTGGCGCTGTTCGTGGCCACCAGCGTGTGCCTGGTGCTGTGCTTCATGCTCCTGCGCTGGCTGGTGCAGGGGCGTTTCGGCCGGCTGCTCGGCGCCATCCGCGATGCCGAGAGCCGGGTCATGTTCTGCGGCTACGACCCGCTGTGGTTCAAGCTGTTCGCATGGACGGTGTCGGCGATGGTCTGCGGACTCGCCGGGGCGCTGTACGCGCCGCAGGTCGGGATCATCAACCCGGGCGAGATGTCGCCCGCCAACTCCATCGAGATCGCCATCTGGACCGCGGTCGGGGGGCGCGGCACGCTGGTCGGGCCGATGCTCGGCGCGGTGCTGGTGAACGCGGCCAAGAGCTGGCTGACGGCGGCCTTTCCGCAGTTCTGGCTGTACCTGCTGGGTGCCCTGTTCGTGGTCGTGACGCTGTACGCGCCGGCGGGACTGGCGGGGCTGCTGCTGTCGTGGAGCCGGCGCCGTGGCTGACGTGGACTGGCGCGACATCGTGTTCCGGCAGGCGCCGCAGTCCGGCGAGGCCACCGCCGGGCTGGCGCGCATGCGCCCCGAGGGCGTCGACCTGAGCCACGGCGTCGCGCTGTACCTGGACGAGATCAGCGTGAGCTTCGACGGATTCCGCGCGCTCGACCGGCTGAGCCTGTCGATCGATGCCGGGGAGTTGCGCTGCGTGATCGGGCCCAACGGGGCCGGCAAGACGACGATGATGGACGTGATCACCGGCAAGACCCGTCCGGACAGCGGGCAGGCCTGGTTCGGCCAGACCATCGACCTGCTGCGACTGCGCGAACCCGAGGTGGTGGCCGCGGGGATCGGGCGCAAGTTCCAGAAGCCCACGGTGTTCGAGAACCTCGAGGTGCGCCACAACCTGGAGCTGGCGATGAAGGAGCCCAAGCGCGTGCGCGACGCCTTGCACTCGCGCCCGGGGCCGCG
Source organism: Pseudomonadota bacterium (assembly GCA_021816585.1). Taxonomy (GTDB): domain Bacteria; phylum Pseudomonadota; class Gammaproteobacteria; order Burkholderiales; family Burkholderiaceae_C; genus Thiomonas_A. The sequence continues at coordinate 34,207 of JAKAXL010000001.1, forward strand.
GCAGATCGAGCGCATGCACGAGGTGCTGCACATCATCGGACTGTCCGAGCAGGCGCGGCGGCGCGCCGGCGAGCTGTCCCACGGCCAGAAGCAGTGGCTGGAGATCGGCATGCTGCTGATGCTCGAGCCGCAGTTGCTGCTGCTCGACGAACCGGTGGCCGGAATGACCGACGCCGAGACCGAACGCACCGCCGAGCTGCTGCTGTCGCTGGCCGGCACGCACACGCTGATGGTGGTCGAGCACGACATGGAGTTCGTGCGCGCGATCGCGCAGCGCGTGACCGTGCTGCACGAAGGCCGCGTGCTGGCCGAGGGCAGCCTGCAGCAGGTGCAGGCGGACGAGCGCGTCGTCGAGGTCTACCTGGGGCGCTGAGGCCCCGGGGCCGTCACCCGCCGAGGAGCGAACATGCTGGACATCCGGGCCATCGACCAGTACTACGGCGGCAGCCACATCCTGCGCGGACTGAGCCTGAGCGTGCAGCGCGGCCGCGTGCTGGCGCTGCTCGGGCGCAACGGCGTGGGCAAGACCACGCTGCTGAAGTCGCTGATGGGCCTGGTGCCGATCCGCCGCGGCAGCATCGAGCTCGACGGCCGGCGCATCGACGGCCTGGCGCCGGACGCGCGCGCGCGCCTGGGTATCGGCTACGTGCCGCAGGGGCGCGAGATCTTCGCGCGCCTGAGCGTGCTCGACAACCTGCGCATGGGGCTGGCCGGGCTGCCCGGGCGCCCGCAGGTTCCGCCCGAGCTGTTCGAGTTGTTCCCGGTGCTGCGGCAGATGCTGGGGCGCCGCGGCGGCGACCTGTCCGGCGGCCAGCAGCAGCAGCTGGCGATCGCCCGCGCACTCGCGGCGAGTCCCAGGCTGCTGGTGCTCGACGAGCCCACCGAGGGCATCCAGCCGTCGATCATCAAGGACATCGAACGCGTGATCCGGCTGCTCGCCGCACGCGGCGACATGGCGATCCTGCTGGTCGAGCAGTACTACGACTTCGCGCGTGCGCTGGCCGACGACTATTGCGTCATGTCGCGCGGCGAGATCGTGCTCGCCGGGCGCGGCGCCGACATGCAGGCCGACGGCGTGCGCGAGCTGATCGCGGTGTAGCCGCGCCGGCACGGCGCCCTCGCGGGGAGCGCCGGCGCCGGGATCAGGCGTCGCCGCGCGGCTTGCGTCCGGCTCGCGAATCCTGCGACTGCGGCGACTGCGCCAGCTTGCGGTAGACGGTGGCGCGACTGAGTCCGAGCGCGCGAGCCGCCTCGGCCACGTTGCCGCGCGCCGCGTCCACCGCCTGGCGAACCAGCGCCTGCTCGAGCTGCTGCAGCGACATGCGGCTGCGCGCCGACGCCAGCGGCATGCGTGTGTCGCTGCCGGCTCGCCGAGCGCGCAATTGCACCAGCAGTCCCGACCACAACGGGACCTCCATCGGGCCGGTGTCGAGCAGTTCGCAGGCGCGGGCATGCTCGAACAGGCGTTGCGGCGCCAGCGCGAACACCTCGCCGGCATGCACCGCCGAGCCGACGCTGGCCAGCTGGGGCACCAGCGCGCGCGCGGCGGCGTTGGCGCCGCGGATCCAGGCGTCGGCATCCAGGCAGACGATGGCGTCGGATTCGCCGCCGAGCTCGTGGCCGGGCCAGTTCATGCGCAGCGCCAGCGCGTGCGGGCGCGCCAGCACCAGCGCGTTCTCGATACGCCGCGCCGCCTGCGCGGCCAGGTCGGTGAGTTCGGGGCGTTCGACGGCCTCCACGCCGGTGAGGTCGAGCATGCCGATGCAGCGCCCGTCGGGGTCGAACAGCGGCGCGCCGGCGCAGCTGTACACCGAGGTGTCGCGGTAGAAATGCTCGCCGCGGTGCAGCCACACCGGGTGCAGTTCGCTGAGCGCGGCGCCGATCGCGCTGGTGCCGATGCTGGCCTCCGAGAGGTCGACGCCGACCCGCGCGATCGCGCGCACGCGCCGGTCGCGGTGATCTGCGGCGCCGCGCACGTCGATGACCATGCCGTGCGCGTCGGTGAGGATGGCGAAGTAGCGGGTGCGCGCGATGGCCCGCGCCAGCTCGTCGAGCAGCGGCGACGCGACGCCGAGCAGCTGGTGATGCAGCTCCTCGCTGGCGCGCCTGGCGCCGGGCGGCACGCTGTCGAACTCGACGCGCTCGTCGGGGCGCCGGCCGCGCTGCAGGCAGCGCCGCCACGAACGCTCGATCCATTCGCGCTGCGCTCCCAGCACCTGCTGCGGCAGCTCGCGGCCTTCGCCGATCACCAGCTGCCGCGCCTGGGCGATGCTGCGCAGGCGGCTGTCGGCGGGAAGGGCGGGGGCGACGTGCATGAGGGGCTCCTCGTGGCGCTGGCTTCGACCGTAGGAATACCGGATGGTGTTCTATTTTGAGAAATTTCGCGCGGCCCGTGTTCAAACTCGGTGTTTTCCCTGAAGGTGGCGCCTTGAGCCGGGACAGGTCGGCTCCAACAATGGCTGCGCTGGGGGAAGCACTCCCCGCGACGAATTTCCGCGCGGGCCGGCCGGCCCGCGCCACTACAAGAGGAGACCCGCGATGCAAATCACGTTGACCGTCAATGGGCGGCGCGCGTCGATCGACGTTGCCCCCAACACCCTGCTGGTGCAGGCGCTGCGCGAGCACCTGCGCCTGACCGGGACCCATGTCGGCTGCGACACCGCGCAATGCGGGGCCTGCACCGTGCTGCTCAACGGCGACGCCGTCAAATCCTGCAACATGCTGGCGGCGCAGGCCGACGGGGCCGAGATCACGACCATCGAGGGCCTGGCCGCGGCCGACGGCACGCTGCACCCGATGCAGGCGGCGTTCAAGGAGTGCCACGGCCTGCAGTGCGGCTTCTGCACCCCGGGCATGGTGATGAGTTCGATCGACCTGTGCAACAAGCATCCGCAGGCCAGCGAGTCGGAGATCCGCGAACTGCTGGAAGGCAACCTGTGCCGCTGCACCGGCTACCACAACATCGTCAAGGCCGTGAAGAAGGGCCGCGAGGCCATGTCCGGGACCTGAGTCCCAGGCGCTCGCTCGACCCACACCACCTGAGGAGACTCGACATGGGTGCATCCGATTTCGCCAAGCTGCCGCATATCGGCGAGGCCGTCCGTCGCAAGGAGGACTACCGCTTCCTCACCGGCGGAGGCCAGTACACCGACGACATCCGGCTGGACAACCAGCTCTATGCGGTGTTCGTGCGCTCGCCGCACGGCCACGCGGTGATCAAGTCCATCTCCACCGACGCGGCGCGCGCCGCGCCGGGGGTCGAGGGGGTGTTCACGGGGGCCGACGTGGCCGCCGACAAGATCGGCGGACTGCCCTGCGGCTGGCTGATCACCAGCACCGACGGCACGCCGATGAAGGAGCCGCCGCACCCGATCCTGGCGCAGGGCAAGGTGCGCTATGTCGGCGATCACGTGGCCATGGTGGTCGCGGGCACGCTGGAGCAGGCGCGCAACGCGGCCGAGATGGTCGAGGTCGACTACGAGGTGCTGCCGACGGTGACCGAGGTCCGGGACGCGGCCGCCGGCAAGGGCGTCGCGCTGCACGACGAGGCCCCCGACAACCACTGCTACAAGTGGGCGCTGGGGGACAAGGCGGCGGTCGACGCGGTGTTCGCGAAGGCGGCGCACGTGACCCGCCTGGACCTGGTGAACAACCGGCTGGTGCCCAACGCGATCGAGCCCCGCTCGGCGATCGGCAGCTACCACCGCGCCACCGACGAGTACACGCTGTACGTGGCGAACCAGAATCCGCACGTCGAGCGCCTGCTGATGACGGCCTTCGTGATGGGCCTGCCGGAGCACAAGGTGCGGGTGATCGCCCCCGACGTCGGCGGCGGCTTCGGCTCGAAGATCTACCTGTACGCCGAGGACGTGGCGCTGACCTGGGCCTCGAAGAAGCTCGGCGGGCGCCCCATCAAGTGGACCGCCGATCGCACCGAGGCCTTCCTGTGCGACGCGCACGGACGCGACCACGTCAGCCATGCCGAGATGGCGATGGACGCGCAGGGGCACTTCCTGGCGCTGCGCGTGCACACCCACGCCGCGCTGGGAGCGTACCTGTCGACCTTCGCCACCGCGGTGCCGACCATCCTGTACGGCACCTTGCTGGCCGGGCAGTACAAGACCCCGCAGATCTACGTCGAGGTCGACGCCTGGTTCACCAACACCGCACCGGTGGACGCCTACCGCGGTGCCGGACGCCCCGAGGCGACCTATCTGCTGGAGCGCCTGGTGTCGCGCTGCGGCTGGGATCTGGGGTTGTCGCAGGACGAGATCCGCAGGCGCAACTTCATCGACAAGTGGCCCTACCAGACTCCGGTGGCGCTGCAGTACGACACCGGCGACTACCTGGGCAGCCTCGAGCGCGCGCAGGAACTGGCCGACGTCGCCGGCTTCGCGGCGCGCCGCGCCGCGAGCGAGGCCAAGGGGCTGCGCCGCGGCATCGGCTACTCCTGCTACATCGAGGCCTGCGGGCTGGCGCCGAGCAACATCGCGGGGGCGCTGGGCGCGCGCGCCGGGCTGTTCGAGTGCGGCGAGGTGCGCGTGCACCCGACCGGCAGCGTGACCGTGTTCACCGGCTCGCACAGCCACGGCCAGGGCCACGAGACGACCTTCGCGCAGGTGGTCGCGGCGCGCCTGGGAATCCCGGTGGAGAACGTCGACGTGGTGCACGGCGATACCGGACGCGTGCCCTTCGGCATGGGCACCTACGGTTCGCGCTCGATCAGCGTCGGCGGCGCCGCCATCATGCGCGCGCTGGACAAGATCGAGACCAAGGCGAAGAAGATCGCCGCCCACCTGCTGGAAGCCAGCGATGCCGACATCGAGTTCTCCGACGGCAACTTCACGGTCAAGGGCACCGACAGGCAGATTCCCTTCGCGCAGGTCGCGCTGACCGCCTACGTGCCGCACAACTACCCGCTGGACAAGCTCGAGCCCGGGCTCAACGAAACCGCGTTCTACGACCCGACCAACTTCACCTTCCCCGCCGGCAGCTACGTCTGCGAGGTGGAGATCGACCCGGCCACCGGGGTCACGCGGGTCGACCGCTTCACCGCGGTGGACGACTTCGGCACCATCATCAACCCGATGATCGTCGAGGGCCAGGTGCACGGAGGCATCGCGCAGGGAATCGGCCAGGCGCTGCTCGAGCAGTGCGTGTACGACCCGCAAAGCGGCCAGCTGCTGACGGCCTCGTTCAGCGACTATGCGATGCCGCGCGCCGACGACATTCCGCAGCTGCAGCTCGACACCATCTGCACCCCCTGCGTGCACAACCCGCTGGGCACCAAGGGCTGCGGCGAGGCCGGCGCGATCGGCACGCCGCCGGCGGTGATCAACGCCGTGCTCGACGCCCTGGCCCCGCTCGGGGTGAAGGATTTCGACATGCCCGCCACGCCGCAACGCGTGTGGCAGGCCATCCGCGGCGCCCGCGCCTGAGGAGACCGACACCATGTACGCCTTCGAACTGCAACGAGCCACCAGCGCCGCCGACGCGGCGCGCCATGCCGCCGCCGGCGCGCGCCCGCTGGCGGGGGGACAGACCCTGCTGGCCGCGATGAAGCTGCGCATCGCGCAGCCCGAGTCCCTGGTCGACCTGTCCGGGGTGCAGGAGATGACCGGCATCCGCCGCGACGGCGCCAGGCTGCGCATCGGCGCCATGACCCGGCACGCGCAGGTCGCCGCCAGCGCCGAGGTGCGCCAGGCGATTCCCGCGCTGGCCGACCTGGCCGCGCACATCGGCGACCGCCAGGTGCGCGCGAGGGGCACGCTGGGCGGCTCGGTGGCCAACAACGATCCGGCCGCCTGCTACCCGAGCGCGGTGCTGGGGCTGGGGGCCACCGTGCACACGACGCGGCGCGCGATCGCCGCGGACGACTTCTTCGTCGGCGTGTTCACCACCGCGCTGGACGACGGCGAGCTGATCACCGCGATCGACTTCGCCGTGCCGCGCCGCGCCGCGTACATGAAGTTCAAGCAACCGGCGTCGCGCTTCGCGCTGATCGGGGTGTTCGTGGCGCAGCACGACGACGGGGTGCGCGTGGCCGTTACCGGCGGCGGCAACGGCGTGTTCCGGCACGGCGGGCTGGAGCGCGCGCTGTCGGCCAGCTTCACCCCCGACGCGGCGGCCGCGGTGAGCATCGATCCCGGCGCCCTGGCCGGCGACCTGCACGCCACGCCCGAGTACCGCGCCAGCCTGATCGGCGTGATGGCGCAGCGCGCGGTGGCCAAGGCCCTGCAGGGATGAGCGCTCGGCCGCCTCGCGCGGGCGAGCGCGGCGAGCGGGGCCGTACCATGGGCACGGCGGGCGGCGGGCCGTGGACGGCCCGCCCCGTGACCCGGACCTTGCGATGATCGAACACGAGCCGTCCACCATCGATGCGCTGTGCACCGCGCTGGAGCGTGTCGGCTACTTCGCCGACCGCCGCCTGGCCACCGCGGCCTTCCTCGCGCTGCGCCTGCAGCGCCCGCTGCTGCTGGAAGGCGAGCCGGGGGTCGGCAAGACCGAGCTGGCGAAGGCTCTGGCGCAGGTGCTCGGGCGGCAGCTGCTGCGCCTGCAGTGCTATGACGGCCTCGAGCTGCGCGAGGCGCTGTACGAGTGGAACTACCCGGCGCAGCTGCTGCACATGCGCGCCGCGGAAGGGCAGGCGCAGGCCGAGCAGATCGAGCGCGAGGTCTACCGGGAACACTACCTGATCCGGCGCCCGCTGCTGCAGGCGCTGCAGGCGCCGCCGCCCGGCGCGCTGCTGCTGATCGACGAGGTCGACCGCGCCGACGAGCCCTTCGAGGCCTTCCTGCTCGAATACCTGGGCGAATACCAGGTCAGCATTCCCGAGCTCGGCACCGTGCGCGCGCAGGTCAACCCGGTGACCATCCTGACCAGCAACCGCACCCGCGAACTCAACGACGCCGTCAAGCGCCGTTGCCTGTACCACTGGCTGGACTACCCGGACCGCGAGCGCGAACTGGCGATCGTGCGCGCGCAGGTCCCGCAGGCGCCGGCCGAGCTCACGCGCCGGGTGGCCGAATTCGTCTCGCGCCTGCGCGGTGCGCCGTACGCGGGCACCTTCCAGCGCATGCCGGGGATCGCCGAGAGCGTCGAGTGGGCGCGTGCGCTGGTCGCGCTGGACACGCTGGAACTCGACCCCGAGGTGGTGTCCGACACCGCGGGCATCCTGTTCAAGCAGCGCGAGGACGTGGCCGCGCTGACCCGCGACCTGGCCGCCGAGCTGCTGGCTCCCGAGCCGGCGCGCTGAGGCGCGGTCCCGCGCAGGAGCTCCGGTCCCGATGCTGCTGGGAGACGCGCGCCAGGGCAAGTTGCTGGGCAATCTGGCCGGCTTCGCGCGCGCGCTGCGCCGCGCCGGCCTGGCCGTCGACCCGGCGCGCATCGCGCTGGCCGGGCAGGCGATGCAGGAAGTCGGCGTGCAGCGCCGCGACGACCTCGGCGCGGCGCTGGAAGCCGTGCTGGTGGCGCACGAGCGTGACCGCGGCGTGTTCCGCGAGATGTTCGACGCCTATTTCCGCGACCCGGCGGTCGCCGCGAAGCTGCTGGCGCAGATGCTGCCGAGCGCCGAGGGCAGGGCCGATCCGCCGCGTCAGCGCCCGCGCGTGCGCGAGGCGCTGGCCTCGCCGCAGCGCCCGGACGAGGCGCGCGCGCCGCGCGAGCAGGCGCTGGAGCTCGACGCCTGCATGAGCGCCAGCACGAAACGGCAGCTGCGGCATGCCGACTTCAATTCGCTGGGCGCCGCCGAATACCACCTGCTCGAACGCCTGGTGCGCGACGTCCCGCTGCCGCTGCCCGAACTGCCGGCGCGGCGCCTGCGCGCGGGGCTGCGCGGCGCGCGCGCGGACTGGCCGCGGCTGCTGCGCGCCGCCGCGCGTTGCGGCGGCGAATGCGTCGAACTGCCGCGCCTGCGGCGCCGCCGCGAGGCGCCGCCGCTGCTCGTGCTGGTCGATGTGTCGGGGTCGATGGAGCGCTACACGCGACTGCTGCTGGCCTTTCTGCATGCCGCCACGCGCGAACTGCGCCGGCGCGACGTGTTCGCGGTGGGAACCAGCCTCACCGACCTGACGCCGGCCTTCGGACTCAGCGACGGCGACGCGATGCTGGACGCCGTCGGCACGGCGGTCAGCGACTTCGCCGGCGGCACGCGCCTGGGCGAATGCCTGGCCGAGCTGCACCGCAGCCATTCGCGGCGCCTGGTCGGCCGGCGCAGCGTGGTGCTGCTGATCAGCGACGGGCTGGATACCGGCGAGCCGGCGCAGCTGCGCGCCGAGCTGGACTGGCTGCGCCGGCGCAGCCGCCGCCTGCTGTGGCTCAACCCGCTGCTGCGCTACGAGGCCTACCAGCCCAGCGCGCGCGGCGCCGCCGCGCTGCACGCGGCCTGCGACGCGATGCTCGCGGTGCACAACCTGGCCAGCCTGGAGCAGCTGGCGAGCAGCCTCGCCGAACTGATGCGCACGCCCTGAAGGGACGCGCCGGGCTCAGTCGCGCAGCGCCTGGGCCTGCTCGAGCTGCTGCGGCTGGTCGACGTCGAGCAGCAGCCCGGGGTCGTCGAGTTCCAGCCAGTGCAGCGCGTCGCGATGCGCCTGCAGCACGGCGCGCGCGCCGCTGTCGCCGCGCAGCTGCAGCAGCTCGTCGCCGAAATCCCGGCCGAAGCCCACCGGATGCCCGCGCAGCCCGCCGTGCGTGGGCAGCACGATGCCTTGCGGACGCAGCGCGTGGGCCACCGCGCGGATGCTCGCGGCCTGCAGCGCCGGCATGTCGGCCAGCCCGATCAGCCAGCCGTCGGCACGCGGGGTCTGCAGCACGCCCCAGGCCAGCGAATGGGCCATGCCGAGATGCGCCTCGGCGCAGAAGGTGCTGGGCACGTTGATGCGCTGCAGCATGTCGGCCAGCTCGCGCTCGGCCTCATCGGCCTCGCGCAGCACCACCAGCGGCGGGGCGAGGCGTTCATCGCAGGCTTCCAGCCAGCGCTGCACACTGCGCAGCAGCAAGGGCTCGCCGCCGAGCGGCGCGCGGCGCTTGTCGCTGCCGAAGCGCCGCGAGCGCCCGGCCGCCAGCAGGAGGCCCTGGATCATCCGCGCATTGTCGCGGCGCCGCCCGCGCCGGCGCAAGTCGCACCGCGCAAACGCCGGGCGGCAGCGAATGCAGCGAGCGGGGGATGAGGGGGGATGACTCCCGCAATGGCGGCTCAACGCACCCAACGGGTGCCCTGCACCTCAATGTGCGGCGGCGTAGTAGTGGTTCTGCGGGTGGTCGACCTGGGCGAAGAAGTCCCAGCGCTCGCCGAGCAGCGCGGCGAATTGCAGCAGCGCCAGCAGCCCCAGCCAGGCCGCCCGCGGGGGCGCGGCGAGCAGCGCGGCCAGCACCACGCTGGGCAGCGCGAAGCCCAGGGTCATGTACAGGCTGCGCAGCCGGCCGAGCAGCAGCGCCGACGCGTTCAGGCCGAATTCCTCCAGGTTGAAGCTGCCGGCGGTGAAGCCGCGCGACACCTGGCGCACCGGTCGCGAACCGGCGCCCACCGCGCCTTGCGTCGAGCCGGCGCGGCGCAGGCGCTTCAGGCGTGCCAGCGCGCCGGCGCGGCAGGCCCACGCCAGCGCGGTCCACAGCAGCGCCAGGCGGGCGACCAGCGCAGCGGCCGGGGCGTGCGCGGCGGCCAGCGCGGTCGCCGCCACCAGATGCCCGCTGGCCAGTCCCATCAGCGCGAAGTTCAGCGGGGTCAGCGGGGTGGCCCATTCGCGGATGAAGGCGATCGCCGCATACACCTTGCCGGTGCACAGCCACAGCAGCAGCGCCTCCAGCACCGACAGCGCCTGCAGCCAGCCGGGCCAGGCGCCGGTGCGGTCGACGCTCAGCGCGCCGGCCAGGGTCAGCGCGAGGAAGGCCGACACCGCCATCACTTCGCGCGACAGCCACGAGGTGCGCCACATCGCGGCCGCGCGCCAGGCGCGCAGCGGCTGCCCGAGGTGGGCGAAGGAGCAGCCCAGCGCCACCGCGCCGAGCCCGAAGGCCAGCGCCAGCGTGTCGCGCAGCACGGCGGGGTCGAGCGCCGGCGCGCCGAGGCCGGCCAGCGCGAGCGCGACGACGATGCCCTGGGCGCAGCCGAGCAGGGTGGTGAACCAGATCACGGACCAGGCAGGACGCATGGCAATTTCTCGTCGAAGGACTCGTTCAGCGCCGCGCCGCCGGCGCGGCGTCGCGGATCGGGTGCGACAGCGTGGCGGGCGCCGTCGCGGGGGTGTCGCAGCCCAGGCCGAGCAGCGCGCCGAGCCAGTCGAGCACGCCGGCGGAGCGCGCCGGTACGGCCGGCTCGGGCGACGCGGTCTGCAGCTGCGGCGTGGCGTCGCGCATGGTGCGTCGCGGCAGGTAGTGGTTGGCCGGACGCGTTCCCAGCTCGGGCATCGGCGCGAAGCCGCCGCGCTCGGCGATGGCGCGCGAGACTTCGGATTCCGGGTCGTCGACGTCGCCGAACAGCCGCGCGTTGGTCGGGCAGGCGTTCACGCAGGCGGGCTTGCGCCGGCTTTCCGGGATCGACATGTCGTGCACGCGGTCCACGCACAGCGTGCACTTGGTCATCACGCCGCGCGGTTCGTCGAACTCGCGCGCGCCGTAGGGGCAGGCCCACGAGCAGTACTTGCAGCCGATGCACTTGTCGGCGTCGACCAGCACGATGCCGTCCTCGGCGCGCTTGTACGAGGCCCCGGTCGGGCACACCGGCACGCAGGGCGCGTCCTTGCAGTGCAGGCAGCTCTTCGGGAAATGCAGCACCTCGGTGGCCGGGAAGGCGCCGACCTCGAAGGTCTGCACGCGGTTGAAGAACACGCCCGAGGTGTCCGGTCCGTAGGGGTCGACGTCGCTCAGCGGTCCGGCCGCGCCGGAGGTGTTCCACTGCTTGCACGACGTCACGCAGGCGTGGCAGCCCACGCACACGTCGAGGTCGATGACCAGCGCGAGCTGACTCATGAATGCTTCTCCTGGCGTTGGCGCGCGAGCTGCGGCGCCGTTTCATCCTGCGCCGGGGCGGCGGCGTGTCCGCGGTGCCTGCCGGCCATGTACTGCAGCAGGCGCCGCGCGGCGCCGTCGTGGCGCATCTGCCCGGGCGCCGGCGGCGGCGCCTCGTGCGCCGGCCACGTGGCGTGCGCGACCAGCGGCTGCAGGTCGTCGTGCGCCGCGTGCAGCGAGTCGCCGTGCGCGCTGGCGTAGCGTGCCGGGTCGGCGTCGGCGCTGGTCTCGTCGGCGCGCGCCGGGTAGATGCGCACGCGCAGGTCGTACCAGCCTGCCTGCCCGGTCACCGGGTCGCTGTTCGACAGCTGGCCGTGATGGCCGGGCAGCTCGTCGGTGATGACGTGGTTGAGCAGGAAGCCGCGGCGCGACTCGTCGGCCTCGTGCTCCAGGCCCCACATGCCGCTGGCCTTGCCGATGGCGTTCCAGGTCCACACGGTTCCCGGCTCCACCGCTTCGGTGTACTGGGCCAGGCAGCGCACCTTGCCCCAGGGGGATTCGACCCACATCCAGGCGCCGTCGTCGATGCCCGCGGCACGCGCGGTCGACGGGTGCAGGTGCAGGCGGTTGTGGCCGTGGATCTGGCGCAGCCACGCGTTCTGCGAGTCCCACGCGTGGTACATGGCCATCGGGCGCTGGGTGACCGCGGCCAGCGGGTAGGCGTCCAGGTCGACCAGTTGCTGCTCCAGCGGGGCGCTCCAGTGCGGCAGCGGGTCGAAGTGCTCGAACACCCGCTCGCGCAGCTCGGCCGGAGGCTGGCGCTCGCCCTGGCCGCAGGCGGCGAGGCGGAAGGACTGCAGGATGTCGCTGTAGATCGCGATCACCGCCGGCAGGTCCAGCTTGCGCCAGCCGTGTTCGCGGGCGTAGCGCAGGTAGTCGCGGTTGACGCCGCGCATGTAGCGCAGCGCCGGCGGGAGGTGGGTCAGGTGCACGCAGTCGTGGCTGGCGTACTCCTCCCACTGGCGCGGATTGGGCTCGCCCTTGAGCGACTTGGAGCCGTCGGCGCCGCGCCAGCCGGTGAGAAAGCCGATTCCGGAACCCGGCGCGGTCTCGTAGCGCACGATGAAATCCGGGTAGTCGGCGAACTTGCGTGCGCCGTCCGGCGTGGTGAACGACGGCAGGTGCAGGCGCGACGCGAGTTCGATCAGCACCTCCTGGAACGGCCGGCACTCGCCCAGCGGCGGCACCACCGGCACGCGCACCGAGTCCATCGCGCCGTCGTATTCGGAGATCGGGCGGTCGAGCATCGACATCGCGTCGTGGCGCTCGAGATAGGTGGTGTCGGGCAGCACGAGGTCGGCGAAGGCCGTCATCTCGCTGTGGAAGGCGTCGGCCACGACCAGGAAGGGGATGCGGTACTCGCCGCTGTCGTCGCGGTCGGTGAGCATGCGTCGCACCCGCTGCGTGTTCATCGACGAGTTCCACGCCATGTTCGACATGAAGATCATCAGCGTGTCGATCGGGTAGGGGTCGCCGCGCCACGCGTTGGTGATCACGTTGTGCATCAGGCCGTGCACCGCCAGCGGGTGCTCCCACGAGAAGGCCTTGTCGATGCGCATGGGCTGCCCGTGCTCGTCGACCATCAGCTCCTCGGGGCGCGTGGGCCAGCCCAGCGGAGCCCCGGGAAGCGGGGTGTTCGGGCGCACCTGCTGCCAGCTGTTGACGGTGCGCACGCTCGGCGGGATCTCCTTCGGGTAGGGCGGCTTGTGGCGAAAGCCCCCGGGCACGTCGATGGTTCCCAGCAGGCTCATCAGCACGGCCATCGCGCGGATGGTCTGGAATCCGTTCGAGTGCGCCGCCAGCCCGCGCATGGCGTGGAAGGCCAGCGGGCGCGCGCGCACGCTGGCGTGCTCGCGGCCCCACCAGTCGGTCCAGCGCTGCGGCTCGTCCCAGGCCTCGTCGAGGGCGCTGTGGGCCATCTGCTCGGCCAGCTTCTCGATGCGCCCGGCGGGAATCCCGGTGATCTGCGAGGCCCACTGCGGGGTGCACTCCTCGGTCTGCTCGCGCAGCAACTGCAGCGCGGTTGCCACCGGGGTGCCGTCGGGCATCGTGTAGCGTCCCCACAGCGCCGGCTGCACGCCGTCGGTCCAGGCCGGCACGGGCCGGTTCGCGGCTTCGTCCCACCACCAGAAGTTCAGCGGCGCGTCGGGCGAGCCTTCCTCGGCATCCGGGTTGCGCAGCAGCATGCCGTCCTGCGGATGCCCGGGTTGCACCCGCACCAGTTGCGGGGCGTTGGTGTAGCGACTGGCGAACTCGCGATCGAAGCGTTCGCGGCGCAGCAGCAGGTGCAGCAGGGCCATGAACAGCGCGCCGTCGGTCCCCGGGCGGATGGGGATCCACTCGTCGGCCACCGCCGAATAGCCGGTGCGCACCGGGTTGATGGAAATGAAGTGCCCGCCGTTGCGCTTGAATTCGGAGATCGCGGTCTTCAGCGGGTTGCTGTGGTGGTCCTCGGCGGTGCCGATCATCACGAACAGCTTCGCGCGCTCGAGATCGGGGCCGCCGAATTCCCAGAAGCTGCCGCCGACCGTGTAGATCATCCCGGCGGCCATGTTGACCGAACAGAAGCCTCCGTGCGCCGCGTAGTTCGGGGTTCCGAACTCGCGCGCGAACAGGCCGGTGAGGGCCTGCATCTGGTCGCGCCCGGTGAACAGCGCGAAGCGCTTCGGGTCGGTTGCGCGCAGATGGCCCAGGCGCTGCTCGAGCATCGCGTAGGCCTCGTCCCAGCCGATGGGCTCGAATTCGCCGCTGCCGCGCTGCGATCCCGGCTTGCGGCGCAGCGGCCGGCTCAGGCGCGCCGGCGAGACCTGCTTCATGATCCCGGCCGATCCCTTGGCGCAGATCACGCCGCGGTTCAGCGGATGGTTCGGGTTGCCTTCGATGAAGCGGACCTCGCCTTCGCGCACGTGCACGTTGATGCCGCAGCGGCAGGCGCACATGTAGCAGGTGGTCGAGCGGACCTCGGTGTGGCCGTGCGGGTGCTCCTGCGGGTCGTGCAGGGGCTCGCCGATGGAGAACACGCGATTCCAGAGTTTTTCGATCATGGCCGGGGGTCCGGGGTGCGGCGGGAACGGGGGTGCATCGCAATTTAGGAATGTTTGGTTCCGAAATCAAACGAATGGTTTGCGTAGGATCGAGCAAGAAATTCGATTGATGCACTGCGGCAAGCCTTTCGGGACGGCGCAGCGCCTACACTGCGAGGCCTGCGATGGCCTGAAAGACCGAGCCCGCCGCCTTGCCCGCCGAGCCGCCCCCGAACCGCGTTGCCGTCTGCCCGCCTGGCCCGCCGCCTCGCGGGCTGCTGGTGCTGCACGGCAACCGGCTGGAGACGCTGCACGAACTGCTGCTGCACTGCCAGCAGCGCTGGCCGCTGGCCGCGCTGGAGCCCGAGCTGGTGCTGGTGCAAAGCCACGGCGCCGGGGAATGGTTCAAGGCGGCGCAGGCGCAGGCCACCGGGATCAGCGCCGGCACGCGGATCGAGCTGCCGTCGCGCTTCGCGTGGCAGGTGTACCGCCGCGTGCTCGGCGCCGCGCAGCTCGGCGCGCGCTCCCCGCTGGACCGCCAGGCGCTGGTGTGGCGCCTGATGCACGCGCTGCCGCGGGTGTGCGTGCGCCCGGGCTTCGAGGCGTTGGCCGCCTTCCTGCGCGACGACGACCCGCTGCGCCTGCTGCAGCTGGCGCAGCGTCTGGCCGACCTGTACGACCAGTACCAGGTGTATCGCGCCGACTGGCTCGACCTGTGGTCGCACGGCGTCGACGTCACGGTCGATGCGCGGGGACGGCGCGACGCGCTGGCCACGGCGCAGCGCTGGCAGGCGCTGCTGTGGCGCGAACTGCTCGACGGCCTCGGCGACGAGGCGCGACTGCTGGTGCGCCCGCAGGTGCACCAGCGCGTGCTGCAGCAGCTGCGCGCCGCGCCCGCGGGCAGCCTGCGGCTGCCGCCGCGCGTCAGCCTGTTCGGCGCCTCGACCCTGGCACCCTCGCTGCTGGAACTGCTGGTCGCGCTGTCGCGGCACGCGCAGGTGCTGGTGGCGGTTCCCGATCCCTGCCGCTTCCACTGGGCCGACATCGTCGAGGGCCGCGAACTGCTGCGCGCGCCGCGCCGCCGCCAGCCGCTGCGCGAGGGTCGCGAACTGGCGCAGGTGGAGCTCTCCGCGATGCACGCCCACGCCCATCCGCTGCTGGCCGCGTGGGGGCGCCAGGGGCGTGATTTCATGCGCCAGCTCGACGCCGGCGAGGCGGCGGCGCCGGACCTGGGCGAGCTGCCGCGCACCGACGTGTACGACGAGCAGCCGGCGCACAGCCTGCTGCAGCACGTGCAGGTCGCCATCCGCGACCTGCTGCCGCTGGCCGAGCACGCCGCGCCGCCGCTGCCCGACGACGACGATTCGATCCAGTTCCATGTCACCCACGGCACGCTGCGCGAGGTCGAGGTGCTGCACGACCGGCTGCTCGACATGCTGGCTCGCCCGGGCCGCGCGCTGCGCCCGCGGGACATCGTGGTCATGGTGCCGGACATCGAGGAGTTCGCACCCGCGGTGCGCGCGGTGTTCGGGCAGTACGCGCACGACGATCCGCGCCACATCCCCTTCGACATCGCCGACCTGCACCGGCGCAACAGCCACTCGCTGCTGCTCGCGCTGGAGTGGCTGCTGGGAATCGCGCGCCGCCGCGTCACCCTCAGCGAGGTCTGCGACCTGCTGGACGTGCCGGCGGCGGCCGCGCGTTTCGGACTGGACCCGGCCGACCGCCCGCTGCTGGCGCGCTGGATGGCGCAGTCGGGGGCGCGCTGGGGGCTGCACGAGCGCCAGCGCGCCAGTTTCGGACTGCAGGCCTGCGGCGAAGCCGCGAGCTGGGACAGCGGCATGCGGCGCATGCTGCTGGGCTACGCCAGCGGCGACGGCCCGGCGTGGAACGACATCGTGCCGCTGCGGGAGATCGGCGGGCTCGACGCCGCGCTGGTCGGCGTGCTGCACGGCCTGCTCGAGGTGCTGCGCGGGTGGTGGGAGCACAGCCGCGCCCCCGGCACGCCGCAGCAATGGGCCGAGCGCGCGCGCGAGCTGCTGCAGGCATGCCTTGCGCCGCAGGACGAGTCCGACCGTCAGGCGCTGGCGGCCCTGCACGAAGGCCTGGCGCAATGGCTGAACGACTGCGAATGCGCCGGCTTCGACCTGGAGCTGCCGGCGGAGGTCTTCGCCGAAGCCTGGCTGGCGCGCATCGACGACAGCAGCGCGTCGGGGCGTTTTCTCGCCGGCGGAGTGACCTTCTGCAGCCTGCTTCCGCTGCGCGCGATTCCCTTCCAGGTCGTGTGCCTGCTGGGCATGAACGACGACGCCTACCCGCGCGCCGGCCAGCGCAACGACTTCGACCTGATGGCGCAGCCGGGCCAGTTCCGCGCCGGCGACCGCTCCCGGCGCGACGACGACCGCTACCTGATGCTCGAGGCCCTGCTGTCGGCGCGCCGCACGCTCTACATCAGCTGGCGCGGACGCAGCGCGCGCGACAACACCGAGCTGCCGCCGTCGGTGCTGGTGTCGCAGCTGCGCGACTATCTCGCGGCCGGCTTCGCCGCGCCGCGACCGCGTCCCGGCGAATCGCCGGGCCAGGCACTGCTGCGCGTGCGCACCACCGAGTACCCGCTGCAGCCCTTCAGCCGGCGGCATTTCGAGCCCGGCGGACCGCGCACCTACGCCCGCGAATGGTTCGCGCTGCACGCCGCGCCGAGGGACACGGAGACCTCCGCGCCGCCTGCCGTGCCCGAGTCGGCGCTGCCGGCGGCGACCCTGCGCGAACTGGCGGCGATGCTGGCCAACCCGGTTCGCCTGTACTTTCGCGCCCGTCTCGACGTGGCCCTCGACGAGATCGACGACACGCCCGACGACGACGAGGTGTTCGTGCTGCGCGGACTGCCGCGTCACGCGCTGCTGCAGCAGTTGCTGCGCGACCCCGGGCAGCTGCGCGAGGACGAGGCGCTGCCCATGCTGCGCGAGCGCCTGCGGCGGGCGGCGGCCGACGGCCTGCTGCCGTTGGGCGGGCCGGGCGGCGCCTTCGCGCGCCAGCTCGAGCAGGACCTGGCGCCGCTGCTGCAGGCCTGGAGCACGCTGGCGCGGCGGCATGCGCTGCAGGTGCCGCGGCTGGCGCTGCGCCATGCGGTGGACTGCGACGGCGTGCGCGTCGAGCTCGACGACTGGATCGACGGACTGCGGCGCGAGCACGCGCAGGCGCCTGCGGTGTGGCTCGAACTCAGGGCTTCGCGCATGCTGCACGGCGGTGGCGGCGCGCGGGTGCAGGTCGACAAGCTGCTGGCGAGCTGGGTGCGCATGCTCGGCGCGGCGTCGCTGGGCCTGGACTGCGAGGCCTATGTGCTCGCACCCGACGCGGCGCTGCATCTGCGCGCACCGCCGCCGCAGCCGGCGCGGGACCTGCTGCGCGAGCTGCTGTGCACGTGGCGCCGTGCGCGCATCGAGGCGCTGCCCTGGGGGCGGCGCAGCGCCGTCGCGCAGGCGCAGCAGCGCC
The DNA here is from genome assembly GCA_021816585.1 of Pseudomonadota bacterium. GTDB lineage: Bacteria > Pseudomonadota > Gammaproteobacteria > Burkholderiales > Burkholderiaceae_C > Thiomonas_A. Next base: position 51,726 of record JAKAXL010000001.1, read on the forward strand.
AGGCTCGCGGCGCCTACGAAGGCGTCCCGGGGCGCGCTGCCGGCGACCGCGACGACCCCAGCCTGGCCCGCGTGTATCCGGACTTCGACGCGCTGAGCGCCGACGGGCGCTTCGCGCGGTACGCCGAGCGCCTGTTCGTGCCGCTGTGCGACTGGGCGCAGCGCGACGTGCGGGTCGTCGATGCGCGCGAGCTCGTCGAGACTTCGGCGGGGGCCGGCGCCGATGCCTGAGTCGCTGCAGACCCTCGACCCGCTGCGCCTGCCGCTGCGCGGCAGCCGGCTCATCGAGGCCAGTGCGGGAACCGGCAAGACCTGGACGATCGCCGCGCTGTACCTGCGGCTGGTGCTCGGCCATGGGGGGCCCGCCGCCGCGTGGCCCGAGGCGCTGGCCCCGGCGCAGATCCTGGTCATGACCTTCACCCGCGCCGCCACGCAGGAGCTGCGCGAGCGCATCCGCCGCCGCCTGGCGCAGGCCGCGGAGTGTTTCCGCGGCGTCGCCGAGGTGCCCGCGGAGGACGCGCTGCTGCGCGACCTGCTGCACGCGTACGGCGACGACCCGGCGGCGCGCGAGCACGCCGCGTGGCGCCTGGCGCAGGCCGCCGACGCGATGGACGAGGCGGCGGTGTTCACCATCGACGCCTGGTGCCAGCGCATGCTGCGCGAGCATGCCTTCGACAGCGGCAGCCTGTTCGACGAGCAACTGCTGGCCGACGATTCCGAGCTGTTGCAGCGCGCGCTGCGCGACGTCTGGCGGCGCGAGCTGTACCCGCTGCGCGATCCCGAACTGTCCGGGCTGCTGCGGGTGTGGCCGGACCTGGAGGCCTTCGTCCGCCACATCGGGGCGCGGGTGAGCCGGCGCGGCGCCGGCGGCCTGGCGCGCGAACTCGGCGAAGGCGGCGGGCTCGCGCTCGCATGGCGCGAACTCGAAGCCCGACGCCTGGACGCGCTGCGGCCGCTGCGCGAGCACTGGGCGGGGGAACTGCCGCGGCTGCGCGACTGGCTGCTGCGCCAGCTCGACGGCGGGAATTCGCCCTTCAAGGCCAACATGGTGTCGGCGCAGCGCGTGGCGCCGTGGTTCGACGAACTGCTGCGCTGGGCGCGGGCGACGGACGGCGAGGCCGCGCAGCTCGAGCCCAAGGCGTGGCAGCGCCTGGGCGCGGCGGGCCTGCGCGAGTCCCTGAAGAAGGGCCGCGAAGTCGATGTCCCGGACGGATTCGAGCGGCTGGCCGGGCTGCACGAGGCGGTGCTGCGCCTGCCGCAACCCGCGCACGAGCTCGCCGACCGCGCCTGCGCGGCGGTGGAGCAGCGCCTGGCCGAGCTCAAGCGGCAGTCGCGCAGCTTCGGCTTCGTCGACCTGCAGCAGCGCCTGGCGCAGGCGCTGGACGGCGCGGGCGGCGCGCGCCTGCGCGAGCGCATCCGCGCCCAGTACCCGGTCGCGCTGATCGACGAGTTCCAGGACACCTCGGCCCTGCAGTACCGGCTGTTCGACAACCTGTACCGGCTGGGCGACGACGACCCGGGCAGCGCGCTGCTGCTGATCGGCGATCCCAAGCAATCGATCTACGGCTTTCGCGGCGCCGACATCGACAGCTACCTGCGCGCGCGCCGCGCCACGTCCGGGCGCCATTACGTGCTGCACGTCAACCACCGCTCCACGCGCGCGCTGGTGCAGGCCTTGAACCAGCTGTTCGAACGCGCCGAGCGGACGCGCCGCGGCGGCGCCTTCGGCTATGCGGATGCCCACGGCAACCCGCTGCCTTTCGTGCCCGTGCAGGCGCGCGGGCGCGACGAGCAGCTGGTGGGGGGCGACGGGCGGGAACTGCCGGCGCTGCAGGTGGAGTACGGCAGCGAGCTGCGCAGCACCGGGGTGGCGCGCGAGGAATTCGCGCAGGCCTGCGCGCAGCATGTGCTGGGGCTGCTCGACGACCCCGGCTGCGGCATGCTCGAAGGCGGGCGCCTGCAGCGCCTGCGCCCGCGCGACATCGCGGTGCTGGTGCGCACCCGCCTGGAATCCGACAGCGTGCGCGCCGCGCTGCGCCGGCGCGGCGTGGCCAGCGTCTACCTGAGCGAGCGCGAGTCGGTGTTCGCCAGCGCCGAGGCGCGCGACCTGCTGCGCTGGCTGCGCGCGGTGGCCGCGCCGCGCGACGCCGCGCTGGCCCGCGCCGCGCTGGCCAGCGCCACCTTCGAGCTCGAACTGCGTGAACTCGAGGCGCTGGCCCACGACGACCGGGTGTTCGAACGCCATGCCGAACTGCTGCTCGAACTGCACGCGGTGTGGCAGCGCCAGGGCGTGCTGCCGATGCTGCGCGCCACCCTGCATCGCCTCGACCTGGCGCGGCGCTGGCTGGCGCGTGACGGAGGCGAGCGTCGCGTCACCAACGTGCTGCACCTGGCCGAGCTGCTGCAGCGCGCCAGCGCCGCCATCGATGGCGAGCAGGCGCTGGTGCGCTGGCTGGAACTGGCGGTCGCCGGGCGCGCCGGCGCCGCCGACGAGCAGGAGCTGCGCCTGGAAAGCGAGGCCGACCTGGTCAAGGTGGTGACCATCCACAAGTCCAAGGGCCTCGAGTACCCGGTGGTGTGCATTCCCTTCGCGACCCTTTTCCGCAGCGCCGACGACGAGGATTCGGACGATGAGCCGGACGCCGATGCCGATGCCCGGTCGGGCCCGGACGGCGACGCCGACGAGCAGCGCCTGCGCGAGGACCTGCGCCTGTTGTACGTGGCGCTGACGCGGGCGCGCCACGCGCTGTGGGTCGGCGCGGCCGCGCTGGGCGGCGCGCGCGGCAGCTGCCTGCTGGGGCGCAGTGCGCTGGGCAGCCTGCTGGGGGCCGAACCCACGCGCGGGGCGGAGCAACTCGGAGAATTGCTGCACGAAGCCCTCGGCGGGCTGCCGCAGGTGCGCCTGCAGGCATGGCGCGAGGCATCGGCGGGCGGCCGGCTGGCGCCGCGCGAGGCGCCGCCCGTGCTGCACGAGCCGCCGCGCTTTCAGGCCCGCTTCGAGCGCGACTGGTCGATTTCCAGCTTCAGCGCGCTGGTGCGCAACCTGGCGCCGGTACGCGCGGCTTTCGGTGCGCGGCAGCACGAGCTCGACGACGCGGCCGACGACGCGCCGTCGTTCGCGCCGCCGGCGCCCGCGGCGAGCCCGCAGCATGGTTTCCCGCGCGGGGCGAGCGCCGGCAGTTTCCTGCACGAGCAACTGGCCTGGCTGGCCGAGCAGGATTTCGCCGACGACGCGGCGACGCGTGCCGCGTTCGTGCAGCGATGCAGCCGCCTCGGCTGGGGCGCGCATGCGGATGGCGCGTGGGGCTGGCTGCAGCAGGTGCTGCACACCCCGCTGCCGCCGTTGCGGGCCGCGTTGCGCGAACCGCGCAGCCGGCTGGCGGAAATGGAATTCTGGTTCCCGGCCGACGCCGCCAGCGCGGCCGCGCTCGACCGCGCCTGCGCACGGCGCTGGCTGGGCGAGCGCGAGCACGCGCCGCTGGACGAGCGCCGCCTGCTCGGACTGGTGATGGGATTCGCCGACCTCGTGTTCGAGCACGATGGGCGTTACTGGGTGCTGGACTACAAGTCCAACGCGCTGGGCGAACGCGATGCCGACTACCACGCCGACGCGCTGGCCGACGCGGTGGCGGCGCATCGCTACGACGTGCAGGCCATGCTGTACCTGCTGGCGCTGCACCGGCAGCTGCGCGCGCGCCTGGGGCGCTCCTACGACCCCGCGCGCCAGCTCGGCGGCGCGATCTGCCTGTTCCTGCGCGGCATCGACGGCCCCGCGCGCGGCTGCTTCACGATGCCTGCCGACATCGCCTGGCTGGACGACTTCGATCGCCTGCTCACGCCATCGGTCGAGGCTGCGGCGGCCTGCGGCGCCGGACCCGGCGAGGAGGGCGGATGACGAGCCTGCCGCTGTTCCGGAATGCGCAGCGTCGCGAGGTGCTGCAGCAGTTGCGCGCCTGGTGCGAGCGCGGCTGGCTGCGCAGGCTGGACCTGGCCTTCGCGGGTTTCCTCGCCGATGCGGATCCCGACGCCGATCCCCGGCTGCTGCTGGCCGCCGCGCTGCTGGCGCATCTGGAAGGCCTCGGGCATGTGTGCCTCGAGTTGCACGACGCGCTCGATCCGGCGGAACTGGGCGTGCAGCCGGCGCTCGCCGAAGAACTGCTTCGGCTGGCGCGGCGCTTGGCAGGCATGCCGGACGCGTCGGGCGAGCGGCGCGGGACGGAGCTTGCGCGGGCCTGGCGGGCGGCGCTGCAGGCAAGCCGCGCGGTGCGCTGCATCGAGCAGGGAGATGCCGACGATCGAGGCCAGCCGCTGGTGCTGGAGCACGGGCGCCTGTACCTGCGACGCTACCGCGACTACGAGTGCCGCCTGGCGGCGCAATGGCTGCAGCGCATGCGCCAGCCGCAGCCGCCGGTGCCGGGCGACGTGGCGGCGTGGATGGATCGGTTGTTCGAGGGCGGTGCCGACGCGGCCGACGGCGCGGACTGGCAGCGCATCGCCTGCGCGCTGGCGCTGCGTCACGGAGTCAGCGTGATCACGGGTGGACCCGGGACCGGCAAGACCTTCACCGCGGCGCGGCTGCTGGTGCTGGCGCTGGCGACGGCCGCGCAGCCCGAAGGCCTGCGCATCGCGCTGGCCGCACCCACCGGCAAGGCGGCGGCGCGACTGAAGCAGTCGATCGACGCCGCGCTGCGCCAGCTCGGCGAACGACTGCGCGGGGACGCGCGCGGCGAGCAGGCGCTGGCTCTGGCGGCACGCATCGAGCCGGCGCGCACGCTGCATGCGCTGCTCGGTGCGGGTGCGGGCACGCGGCGCCTGCGGCATGACGCCGCGAACCCGCTGGATGTCGATCTGCTGCTGGTCGACGAGGCCTCGATGGTGCACCTGGAAATGATGGCCGACCTGCTCGACGCGCTGCCGCGGCACGCCCGCCTGGTGCTGCTCGGCGACCGCGACCAGCTCGCCAGCGTGGAGGCCGGCGCGGTGCTCGGCGAGCTGTGCGCGCAGGCGCGCGACGGACGCTACACCCCCGACACGGTGCGCGAGGTGCGCAGCCTCAGCGGGCAGCGCATCGAGCACGCGCTGCAGGATGCGCAAGGCCCGCTGCCGGCGCAATCGGTGACCATGTTGCGCCGCAGCCGGCGCTTCGGCGGAGGCATCGCGAGCCTGGCCGAGGCCGTCAACCTGGGCGACGCCCGACAGGCGCGCGCCGCGCTGCTCGAGCATGCCGAACTGCACTGGCAGCAACAGGCGCAGCCGCGCCAGGTCTGCGAACTGGTGCTGCGCGAGCGCGGGCTGCGCGAGTGCCTCGAGCGGGTGCGCGCGGGCTGCGACGGCGATGCCGAGGCGCACGACGCGTGGGCGCTGCGCGCGCTGCGCGAATTCGACTCGCTGCGCGTGCTGTGCGCGGTGCGCCAGGGGCCCTGGGGGGTGGAGCAGGTCAACCGCATGCTCGAGCAGGCCCTGCGCGGGCGCGGGCTGCTCGGCCAGGGCGAGCCGTGGTACGTGGGGCGCGCCGTGATGGTCACGCGCAACGACCCCGATCTGGGCTTGTTCAACGGCGACATCGGACTGGCGCTGCGCGGCCCCGACGCCGCGCTGCGCGTGGCCTTCGCGCAGGCGCAGGGCGTGCGCTGGATCGCCCCGGGGCGCCTGGCCCACGTGGAGACGGCGTTCGCGATGACCGTGCACAAGTCGCAGGGCTCGGAGTTCGGGCACGCCGTGCTGCTGCTGGGCAGCGGCCCCTCGCTGTCGCGCGAGCTGCTCTACACCGCGGTCACGCGGGCGCGCGAACGCCTGAGCCTGTACACCGAGCAGGCGCAGCTGCTGGAGCAGTGCGTGGCACGGGTGACGCGACGCAGCGGCGGGCTGCGGCTGCGCCTGCAGGGTTGAACAGGCGCCGCGCGCGAGCGCGGCGCCTCAGTCGCGGCCCGGCGCGGCGCGTCGGTACAGCGTGCTGCGGTGCACCCCGAGCATGCGCGCGGCGCGGCTGATGTTGCCGTCGCAGGCCTGCAGCGCGGCCCGCACCGCGGCCTCGGTCAGGCTGCGCAGGTCGGTGTTCGCGCCGGACCCGGCCAGCGAGCCCGGGCCGTTGCCGGCGGCGCTGCCTGCCGCGGCGTCGCGCGCGCGCCGCAGGCAGTCGCGCACCGAGGCCGGCAGGTCGGCCAGGTCGAGGCAGCGCCCCGGCTCCCCCAGCGCGCGCAGGGTGCGGCACACGCCGACCAGTTCGCGCCAGTTGCCGGGCCATGCGCAGCCGAGCATGGCCTCGCGGGCCTGCGCGCTCAGGCGCAGGCCGTGGCGCCCGAGCATCACGTGCAGCAATTCGTCGATGCGCTCGCGCCGATCGGGCAGCTCGCGCAGCGCCGGCAGCTCCACCGTGAAGTGCTGCAGGCGGTAGTACAGGTCGGCGCGGAATCGTCCCTCGGCGACCAGCTCGGACAGCTTGCGGTGGGTCGCGCATACCAGCGCGAAGTCCACCGCCTGGGCCTGGCCGCCGCCCAGCGGGCGCACCTCGCGGTCCTGCAGCACGCGCAGCAGGCGCGACTGCAGCAGCAGCGGCATGTCGCCGATCTCGTCGAGGAACAGCACGCCGCCGTCGGCCTCGCGCACCAGCCCCGCCTGGCCGCGGCGTCGCGCCCCGGTGAAGGCGCCGGCCTCGTAGCCGAACAGTTCGGACTCGATCAGCGACTCCGGCACCGCGGCGCAGTTGACCGCGACGAAGGGCCCCGCGGCGCGCGCGCTGGCGCGGTGCAGCTGGCGCGCGAACACTTCCTTGCCGACCCCGGACTCGCCGCTGATCAGCACCGGGATCTCCGCGTCGAGCACGCGCAGCGCGCGCTGCAGCTGGTGCTGGCGCAGCGGGTCGTCGATCAGTGGCGCGTCGTCGGCCGGGGTGGATGCCGGGCGCGGGGCCGCCGTGTCCTCCGGCACGACCTGCGCCGCATGCGAGGACTGCGACGCGAAGCGCCTGCCGCGCACCCAGCTCGCCTGCCAGACCGCCAGGCGCCCGGGTTGCATCAGGTGCGGCTGCAACTGCAGGCTCGACGCCGCCGCGTCGCCGGGCGGAAGCGTGGTGAACAGATCCTCCACGTAGCGCTCGTAGAGCTGCTCGAAGCGCATGCCCAGCACGCGCAGCGCGGCGCGGTTGGCGCCCACGACCACGCCGCCGCGCACCCACAGCAGCGCCTCGCGGTGGGTGCCGATCAGCGCCGGGTCGCGCGCGAAGCGCAGGATCTCGGTGTCGGCCGGCCAGGTGTCGAGGGCCAGCCGGTGCTCGATCATCTGCCCGGCCATGCGCACCAGCGACGAGGTCTGCGCCTGGATGCAGCGCGGGTCGCCCGACACGTCGAGCACGCCCATGACGTGGCCGTTGGGCGCCAGCAGCGGGGTCGCGGTGCAGCCGAGGGCGCTGTTCTGCTCCAGGTAGTGCTGCAGTCCGAGCACCGTCACCGGGGAGGCGTCGGTCAGCGCGGTGCCGATGGCGTTGGTGCCGCGGCTGCCCTCGGACCAGTCGACGCCGGGCATCAGCGCGACGCGCTGCGCCTTGGTCATGAAGGCGTCGGATCCGGCCGCGTCGAGGATCATGCCCTCCGGGTCGGCCAGCAGCACGATCACGCGCGACGGCACCAGCGCCTCGGCCAGCGCCTCGAGTTCGGGCAGCGCGTGGTGGCGCAGCCGCCCCTGCGCATCGCGCCGCGAGAACAGCTCCTCGCTGGGCAGCGGCTCCGGGCGCGGCAGGCTGCGCGCCGGCAGGGTCGAGCAGCGCCGCCAGGAGCGGGCGATGGACTCCGGCACCAGCACTCCGGGGTCGGAGCCTTCGTCGAAAAAGCGTCGGCGCGCCAGATGCAGCTGCTGCGTCGGCGGGGTCTGGGCGAGGGCCGCGGAGCTGGCGGCGGCGCCGCCCGGGCGAAGGTCTTGCATGCTTGTCTCCCTGCCCGCCGTGGCATCCCGGCGGGTTCGTTCGAGGGCCCAGTTTCGCACCCGTGTCAAGGCTTGTCGACTGTCGCAAGCTGCGACATGCGGCGGGCGCATCAAATAACCCCACAAAATATAATGGTTCTAACGCGAACTACCATCCGTTTCCGAGATATCCGCACTTCGACATGTCCTCCGTCAACCCCTACCTGCCGCTGCTGCGCGAGCTGGTGCGTGCCTACCAGGCCTTCGAGCGCTACTCGGCGATGCATGTCGGGCAGCTGGGGCTGACCCCGGCGCAGTTCGACGTGCTGGCCACGCTGGGCAACACGCAGGGCATGAATCCGAAGACCCTGGGGGCGCGCACGCTCATCACCAAGGGCACGCTGACCGGCGTGGTCGACCGTATGCTGGCCAAGGGCCTGGTGCGGCGCGACCCCGATCCGCAGGACGGGCGCGGCCAGATCGTGCGCCTGACCCCCGCCGGGCAGACGCTGTTCGAGCAGGTGTTCCCGGCGCACGGCAGGCATCTGCGCCGGGTGTTCGACGGCATCGCGACGCCCGAACTCGAGCATGCCGAGCGCGCGCTGCATGCCATTCGCGAAGCCTTCGAGCGGGCGGCCGCGGCGCCGCGCGCCGCCACCGACCTGGAGCCCCGAGCATGACCCCGCAGTCCCCGAAACCTCGCGCGCCGGCCCGCTACTCCGGACCGGCGATGCTGCTGCACTGGTTGATCGCCGTGCTCATCTTCGGCCTGTTCCCGCTCGGCCTGTACATGAGCGAGCTGGCGCTTTCGCCGCGCAAGATCGAGCTCGTGTCGTGGCACAAGTGGTTCGGCATCACGGTGCTGCTGCTGGTCGTGCTGCGCATCGTGTGGCGTGTCGGGCACCGTCCGCCGCCGTTGCCGGCGTCGGTGCCGCGCTGGCAGGTGGGCGCCGCGCACGCGCTGCACGGCCTGCTGTACCTGCTGATCCTGGCCATTCCCTTGTCGGGCTGGGCACTGAGTTCGGCCGCCGGCGTGCCGGTGGTGTGGTGGGGCGTGCTGCCGCTGCCCAGCCTGCTCGCGCCGGACCATGCGCTGGCGCACCGGCTGGTCGAGGTGCACGAATGGCTGAATTTCACGATGGCCGCGCTGGTCGTGGCCCATGTGGGCGCCGCGCTCAAGCACCAGTTCGTCGACCGCGACGGCGTGCTGCTGCGCATGCTCCCGATTGCCTCGAAGGAGTGAAGCGATGACCTCGAATTCCCGCCGCCGGGCCCGGCGCCTGATCGGCGCGGCCGCCGCGCTCGGGCTGGCCGCCGCCGCGCACGCGGCTCCCGTCTACAGCCATGTCCAGCCGGGCGCGCAGGTGGACTTCCAGGCCACGCAGATGGGTGTTCCGATGAAGGGGCACTTCGGCAGCGTGACCGCGCAAGTCCATTTCGCGCCGCAGGACCTGAAGGCCAGCCGGGTCGAATTCAGCGTCGCCACCGCCAGCGTCGATGCCGGCAGCGGCCAGACCGACGAACTGCTGCGCGGCCCCGACTGGCTCGATGCGAAGGCCGATCCGCAGGCGCGCTTCGTGTCCAGCGCGTTCCAGCCGGACGGCCCGGGGCGCTACTGGGTCAGCGGCGAGTTCACGGTGCGCGGCAAGACCCATCCGCTGCGCGTGCTGGTGCGCACGCAGCCCTCGGGCAAGTCGCTGCTGATGCAAAGCGACTTCAAGCTCGACCGCAGCGCCTACGGGCTCGGCGGCGGCAGCTGGGCCGACACCGGCGTGGTCGCCGCCGACATCGCCGTGCACGTGCAACTGCTGGCGCAACCCTGAAGACGCGGCAGCCGTCCCCTTTACGCCGCACCGCGGCGCACTCCGCAAGCCTGGCTTGCACCCGTTGATCGAAGGATGTCTCGCATGAAAACCCTCTCCCGCCTGAGTCTCGCGCTGGGTGCCGGCGCGCTGTCCATGGCCGCATGGGCGGCCACGCCCGCCAGCGCGGCCGACGCACCGCCCGCGGTGCAGGCCTACGCGCAGCTGCATTCCAATCCGGCCGGCAGCTACACCATCGACCCCGACCATTCCGGGGCGCAGTTCAGCATCGGCCACGCCGGCGTCGCGCTGGTCACCGGCGTGTTCAGCAAGGTCAGCGGCAGCTACACCTTCGAGCCGCGTGATCCGAAGGCCTGCAAGGCCGACATCACGATCCAGGTGAACAGCCTCGACACCTTCCTGCCGCTGCGCAACGAGCATGTGCTCGGAGCCGAGTTCCTCGACGCCGCGAAATACCCGACCATGCACTTCGTCGGCACCCGCTACGTGCCGCGCGGGCCGCGCGGCGGCGTGCTGCACGGCGAACTCACGCTGCATGGCGTGACGCGTCCGGTGGCCTTCCGCGTGCACCTGATCGGTGCCGGCGAGGTGTCGTACCTGCCCAAGCCCTGGGGCGGCTACCTCAGCGGCTTCGTCGCCACCACGGTGATCGACCGCACGGCCTTCGGGATCGACGCGTTCTCGGCCGGCATCGGCCACAAGGTGCGCGTGCGCGTGGACGTCGAGGGCGTCCGCAGCTCCTCCTGAACCGCTCGGCGCCTCGCGCCTCGCACCCCGTTCCGACAACCCCGGAGACTCTCGCCATGAAACTGTATTTCTCCCCCGGAGCCTGCTCGCTGTCCCCACACATCGTGCTGCATGAACTCGGCCTGCAGGCGCAGACCGTGAAGGTCGACCTGGCCAACAAGACCCTGCAGGACGGCGGGGACTTCCGCAAGGTCAACCCGAAGGGCTACGTGCCGGTGCTGCAGCTCGACGACGGCTCGGTGCTCACCGAAGGTCCGGCCATCGTGCAGTACCTGGCCGACCGCAAGCCCGAGTCCGGGCTGGCCCCGGCCAACGGCACGCTGGAGCGTTATCGGCTGCAGGAGTGGCTGAACTTCATCTCGACGGAACTGCACAAGCAGTTCAGTCCGCTGTTCAACCCGCAGCTTCCGGATGCCGTGAAGGATGCGCAGAAGCAGCGCCTGCAGGGCCGCTTCGACTATCTCGCGCAGTCCCTGGCGGGGCACGACTACCTGATGGGCTCGAGCTTCACGGTGGCCGATGCCTATCTGTTCACGGTGCTGAGCTGGTGCGCCTACGTGGGCATCGAGCTGGAGCGCTGGCCCGTGCTGCAGGCCTATGTGCAGCGCGTGGCGCAGCGTCCGGCGGTGGCGGCGACGCTGCAGGCCGAGCGCGACGCGAAGAAGTCCTGAAGGCCGCGGGAGTCGGGATCATGCAGGGAGCCGGTGGGGTGGTGTTCGTGTCGCACGGTTCGCCGATGCTGCCGCTGGAGCCGGGCAGCGCGGCGCCGATGCTGGTCGACCTGGGGCGCGAGCTGCTGCGCCAGGGTCGCCCGCGTGCCGTGCTGGCGTGGTCTCCGCACTGGATGACCCGCGGCATCGCCGCGGGCGCCAGCCGGCGCCCGCCGACCCTGCACGATTTCCATGGCTTCGATCCGGCGCTGCAGCGCCTGCGCTACGACGTGCCGGGCGACCCGGATCTGGCGGCGCAGGTGGTCGGCCTGCTGCAGCAGGCTGGGCTGCCGGCGGCGCTCGACACGCAGCGCGGACTCGACCACGGCGTGTGGGTGCCGCTGCAGCTGATGTTCCCGCAGGCCGACATCCCGGTGGTGCCGCTGTCGATGCCGTGGCCGCTGGACGCCGCCGGCGCCTGGCGCCTGGGCGGCTTGCTCGCGCCGCTGCGCGAGCAGGGGGTGCTGCTGCTGGGCAGCGGCAGCCTCACCCACAACCTGCACGAATTCCGTGGCGCAGCGACGGTGGATGACGCCCCCGAGCCCTACGTGCTCGAATTCGCCGCCTGGTTCGAGGACGCCATCGCGCGCGGCGAGACCGCCGCGCTGCTGGACTGGCGTGAACGCGCGCCGCAGGCGCGGCGCGCCCACCCGAGCGACGAGCACCTGCTGCCGCTGCACTGGGCGCTGGGAGCCGCCGGCGAGGCCCTGCGGCCGCGCCGCTGGCATGGCGGCGTGCACTATGGCATGCTGAGCATGGATGCGTGGAGCCTGTGCTGAGCCTGGCGCCCGGCGCGCCGCCGCGCAGCTTCCTCCAGGCGCAGTCACCGGAGCCATCCTGATGCCCCACAGCCTCGTCATCGCACGCCCCGAAGGTCCGGCGCAGCAACTCGTGCTGCTGTTCCACGGATTCGGCGCCGACGAGCGCGACATGCAGCCGCTGGGGCTGCGACTGGCCGGGGAGTTCGCGCAGGCCTGCGTGGTCAGCGTGCGCTCGCCGCAGGCCTGCGCCGGCGGCCGCGGCTACCAGTGGTTCGCGGTGCAGGGAGTCGACGAGCACAACCGTGTCGAGCGGGTGGCCGAGGCGCTGCCGGACTTTCTCGACACCGTGCGCCACTGGCAGCGCGAGACCGGCACGACGGTGGCGCAGACCGCGCTGGTCGGTTTCTCGCAGGGCGGCATCATGGCGCTGGAGTCCACCCGCGACCGCGACGCTCCGGCCGGGCGCGTGGTCAGCATCGGCGGGCGTTTCGCGCGCCTGCCGCGGCGCGCCACCGCGGGCACCACGCTGCACCTGCTGCACGGCAAGCGCGATGCGGTGATGCCCTACGGTCTGACCATCGAGGCCGCCGAGCACCTGGTGCGCCTGGGCGCCGACGTCACCGCCGACGTGCTGCCCTTCGTCGGGCACGAGGTCGGCGACGCGGTCACCGACTGCCTGCTGCAGCGCCTGCGCACCTACGTGCCGCTGCGCGTCTGGCGCGAGGCGCTGGCCAGCGACCCCGGCACCCCCGACTCACCCTGTCATTGATTGTGGGCCCCCCGGGGGGGCCGAGTCGACTTGGGGCGGCCCTGCGTCGACTCGGGGTGGGCCCCCAGGGCCGGGCGCTGCCCGGCCCGCCACTCTGTTCAGGGCTCAGCGCGGCACCCAGGGGGCGGGCTGCTTGGCCATGAAGGCCGCGAAACCCTGGCGGGCCTCGTCGGTGGCGCGGACGCGGCTGATGGTGCGCGCGGTCAGCTCGACCACCTCCGGGGTCACCGGCCCGACTTCCAGCGCGGCGAACAACTGCTTGATCTCGCGCTGCGCGTTCGGGCCTCCCTGCAGCAGTTCGGCCAGCGTGCGCTGCACCGCATCGTCCAGCGCGTCGGCCGCGACCACCTCGTGCACCAGCCCGATGGCCAGCGCCTCGGCGGCGCCGATGCGCCGCGTGCTCAGCGCCAGCCGGCGCGCCTGGCGCCTGCCCACCGCGTTGACCACATAGGGGCCGATCACCGCCGGCAGGATGCCGAAACGCGCCTCGCTGACGGCGAAGCTGGCATCGGCGCCGGCGATGGCGATGTCGCACACGCAGGCCAGCCCGAAGCCGCCGCCCAGCGCGGCGCCCTGGATGCGCGCGACCGTGGGCTTCGCGCAGGTGTCGATGCGCTGCAGCAGCGCCGCGAAGCGGCGGGCGTCGGCGAGGTTCCACGCCTCGTCGGCCTGGCTGGCGCGCTGCATCCAGTTCAGGTCGGCGCCGGCGCTGAAATGCCGGCCTTCGCCGCACAGCACGATCACCCGCACCGCGGGGTCGGCGGCAAGCTGCGCGTAGGCCGCGTCGAGTTCGCCGATCATCGCCTCGTCGAAGGCGTTGAACACCTGCGGGCGCGCCATGCGCACCTCGGCCACGCCGGGGGAAGGGTTCAGGATGGAAAGGGTGTCGGGCATCGGGAGACTCCGTGGAAGGGGCGCGGCCGCGCCTTGCAGCGTCCGGCGCGCGCCGAGGGCGGCCTGGTTCGCGGCCTCAGTTCGGGATGTGCAGCGCTTCGCGCACCAGCGCGCGCAGCGCCAGGAAGGTCGGCTGCAGCGCCTGCGCGCTGGTGTCCATCGAGAACTCGGCCTTGGCGTAGAAGGGCTCGCGTCCGGCCAGGATGGTGCGCAGATCGGCCATCGCCTCGGCGCTGGCGGCCATCGGCCGCAGGTCGCCCTGCGCGATCACCCGCTGCATGTGGTCCTGCGGCGTCGCCTTCAGCCACACCGTGGTGCAGTGCGCCAGCAGCAGGTTGAAGGTCGCAGGTTCCGAGACGAGTCCGCCGGGCGTGGCGATCACCGCCTCGGCGTACAACTGCACGGTCTCCTCCAGCGCGCGCCGCTCGTAGCGCCGATACGCATTCATGCCGTACAGGGACTGGATCTCGGCGACGCTGCAGCCGGCGAATTTCTCGATCTCGCGGCTGAGCTCGATGTAGGCGAACCCCAGGTCCTCGGCCAGCATGCGTCCCAGCGTGGACTTGCCGGCGCCGCGCAGCCCGATCAGCGCCACCCGCGAACTGCGCGCCGCGTTGTCCCCGCCGGTGCCCAGCATCTCGCCGACCTGCGCGCGCACGCGCTTGAGCGTGGCTTCGTCGCGATGCTCCAGCAGTTCGCGGATCAGCAGCCATTCCGGCGACGACGCGGTGACGTCGCCGAGCAGTTCGGCCAGCGAGCACTGCAGCGCCTGCGCCACCTGCAGCAGCACCAGGATCGACGCATTGCCGACCCCGCTCTCCAGGTTCGCCAGGTGGCGTTCGGAGACCTCCGACGCCATCGCCACGGCCTTGCGCGTCAGCCCGCGGCGCGCCCGCAGCGCGCGCACGCGCTCGCCCAGCGCGACCAGGAAAGGGTGGCGAGCCGGGGCGCCGGCGCGCCCGCCATGCGTCGAGGCGTCCAGCGCGACAACCCGGCTTTCATGCAATATAGTGCTTGACATCGTGGCGAAGGAAATCTAGATTCATAGACGCACAATACTGCATCTCGCGTTTGGCTACAACCGTCAACCCTGCGCCATGTCGATGATTCCCGCGTTACATCAAGCCGTTGCCGAGTTGAGTTCGGCGATTTCCGGGCAGGCGCTCGACGCGCGCCTGCAACAGCTGCTGAATTCGCAGTTCGGTCCCGGCAGCCCGGTGTTCGAGCGTCTGCGCGAGGCCTGCGCGCAGGGCGTCGCACAAGGTGAGCTTTGCCGACGCGAGGCTGGGGGAATCCGCTACGGGCGCGTGTTCAAACCCGAGGATGCGCTGCAGGGTTTCTCGGTCGATGTCGTCGACATGCAAGACATTGCAGGCCCGCACCATGTGCATCCGCTCGGCGAGATCGACCTCGTGATGCCCGTGGACGAGTCGGCGCGCTTCGACGGCAGCGGCGCCGGCTGGGTGGTGTACGGCCCCGGCAGCGCGCACCGCCCCACCGTCAGCCAGGGGCGCGCGCTCGTGCTGTACCTGCTGCCGCAGGGCAGCATCGAGTTCTCGCAGAGCTGAGCGACCGCGCGCCGCCGCGGCCGCGGCGCGACCGTCTCCAGGGTTTCGCCATCCGGGACGCAGCGCCCGCGCGGCATGGCTGACCCAGTGCAGGGTTCAGGGCGTCCCACGCCGCTATAGTGGGTTCCGCAAGGCCGACCGGCACGGCCTCGGGACGCTGCAGCCATGATCCGGATGAATCGAGTCATCGAATTCGCACAGCCCCTGCGCGAGTTGCCCTCGGGAGCGGGCCTGCGCAAGCTCGTGGTCGTCGCGCTGGCGGGGCTGGCCTTCGCTCCGCCCGCGCTTGCCGCGCTGGGGGCGCCGGCGGCCGACGCCTCCGCCGATGGGAATGTGGCGCAGCCGGCGCACATGCTGCGATCGGGTTCGCCGGCGCAGGCGGGCAGCACGACGGTGACCACGGTGACCACGCCTTCCGGGGTCACGGTGCGCGAATTCGCAGGCAGCGACGGCATCGTGTTCGCGATCGCGTGGTCGGGGCCGACCATTCCGGATCTCGAAACCCTGTTCGGCAGCTATTTCCCCGCCTATCGTGCGTGGCGCCAGGCCCATCCCGGCGCGGGCTACCGGGCTCCGGTGGCCGTGCGCGACCCGCAGATCGTCGCCCACGCGGCGGGACACATGCGTGCGTATTCGGGCTCCGCCTACGCGCCGGCGCTGGTGCCGCCCGGCGTCGACCTGCTTGCGCTGGGGGTGCAGCCATGAATCCACGCGGGGTCCGGCGCCCGGTGCTTCGGCTGCTGCTGGGACTCGCACCGGCCCTGTTGCTGAGCGCCTGCGGAGGCGGCGGCGGCGGCGCCGCGCCGTCGAGCCCGGTGCCCGCGGTGGGCTCGAACCAGATGCTGGTCACGGTCGAGTCCTACCCGCCGGTCGGCGTGCCGACGGTCAACATCCCCTATGTCACCGTGCGGGTGTGCGACGCGTCGGGCAACTGCCGCGACATCGACCATGTGGTGCTCGACACCGGCTCCTACGGCTTGCGCGTGCTGCAAAGCGCGCTCGTCGGGCTGGACCTGCCGACCGACACCACCACCGGCGGCGCCCGGCTGGCCGAGTGCGCGCGCTTCCTCGGCGGCTACATCTGGGGCGGGGTCAGCCATGCCACCGTCCAGCTCGGCGGCGAGACGGCGGGTCCGCTGCCGATCCAGGTCATCGGGGCCAGCGGCCTGCCGGCCGCGCCCAGCGGCTGCTCGAACGGCACCACCGATGTCGGCACGCTGCAGCAGTTGCAGGGCAACGGGCTGCTCGGGGTCGGGCACTTCGTCGCGGACCCGGGTCCCTACTATGGCTGCGGAGCCACCACCTGCACCGAGCTGAATCCGCCGCCGGCGACCTCGGCGATGGTGAGCAACCCGGTCGCGCTGCTGGCCAGCTCCGACGACAACGGCATCGTGCTGGCGATGCCGGCGGTGCCGAACAGCGGCGCCGGCACCACCTACGGCGTGCTCAGCCTGGGCGTGGGCACGCAGGCGGACAACGCGGTGGCCGGCTTCAGCGTGATCCCGGCCGATCCCCAGGGCGACCTCACCGTGACGCTGCAGGGCCAGGCCTATCCGGGCTCCTTCCTGGATTCGGGCTCCAACTTCTACTTCGCGTCGCTCAGCGGAGTGCCGGTCGACAGCCGCGGCAACTACATTCCCAGCTCGCTGCTGAACCTGCCGATCACCGTCAGCGCATCGACCGGCGCGGCGTACCCGGCGTCGCTGAATTCGCAGATCTACGTCGCCAACTACTCGACCCTGGATTTCTCCAGCCTGGTCGCGTTCAACGACATGGCGACCCGGGTGACGACCTCGCCGGCCATCGTCGACCTGGGCATGCCCTATTTCTACGGCAAGCAGGTCGCCTACGTGATCAACGGGCGGTCCAGCCCGCTGGGCGTCGGGCCGCTGTACGCGCTGCACTGAGGCCGGGCGCGGCTCCCACCCGCGGGGGGCGCGGTCAGGCGCTCGTCGCGCGCTGCAGCGACAACCGGCGCAGCGCCTGGGATTGCGCGCGCGCCACCGCGTGGCCGCGCGCGGCGGCGCGGTGCAGCCACATCAGCGCGAGGTCGGGGTCGCGCTCGACCCCCAGACCGTGCAGGTGGCAGTGGCTGAGCCAGTGCATCGCATCGGCATGCTGCTGCTGCGCGGCTTCCAGCAGCAGGCTGACCGCCCCGGCGGCGCGCCCGTCGTGCAGCAGTTCGGTGCCCAGGCAGGCCAGCGCCTCGGCGTCGCCGGCGTCGGCGTCGAGCACCAGGCGCATCCATTGCTGCCGCGAGCCCGGCGCGGCGCCAGGGCCCGGCACTTGCGCGCCCGGTGCCTCCAGCATGTCCAGCACCTGCTCCAGCGCAACCAGCGCGCGCCCGGCCGGGTCGGTGCCGACCAGGCTCAGCGTGCCGTCGTCGCACCAGCGGCGAACCGTGCGCTCGCTGCGGCCGAGCACCAGCGAGGCCATGCGCCGGCTGCAAGCGTGGATGGTCAAGTCAGGCTCCCGCGGCGCCGGACCGCGGCGCCTTCTGTCCAGGTATTTTGCCCTGACAAAGGGTGTGGTGGCCAGCCCGCAGGCTGGACACGTTGCGCCCGATGGCCGAGCAGGGCCTTGGACACGGGGCTCGGCGGGCGGGTCGAGGCCCTTGCGCGGGCCTGGCACGCCGATTGCTTCAGGGATGGCACCCCGACAGGGGCTGACGTCGACCCGGCAGCGACCGGTCTCGCAACACCGGTGACTCTCGCGAGTCCGGCCGCAGGGCTCACAGGTTTTCCGTACACAAGGATCCGCACATGAAAAAGCAATTGCAACAAGGCTTCACGCTGATCGAATTGATGATCGTGGTTGCGATCATCGGCATCCTGGCCGCGATCGCGATCCCCGCCTACCAGAACTACACCATCCGCGCGCAGGTCTCGGAAGGTCTGTCGCTGGCCGACGGCGCGAAGACCGGGGTGGCCGAGTTCTACAGCAACTACGGCCACTGGCCGACGAACAACGCCTCGGCGGGCCTGGCCACGGATACTTCCATCGGCGGCAACTACGTGCAGTCGGTCAACGTAGCGACGAACGGCCTCATCACCATCACGTACGGACCGGGCTCCGGCAATTACGGCAAGAAGGCCAACAGCGCCATCGACAACACCACGCTGGTTCTGTCGGCCCTCACGGCCGGCGGTGGCTCGATCCAGTGGACCTGCAAGGCCGGTGGAACCAAGGGAGTGCCCTCGGAGTACCTGCCGTCCTCCTGCACCTGATCTCCAGAGTGTGATTCTTGCAAACCCGCCGCAAGGCGGGTTTTTTCTAGGCGCAACGTTTCCGCTTCGTACCCGCGGAGCCAGAACATGAAAAGCAAGTCGCGCGGTTTCACGCTGATCGAACTGATGATCGTGGTCGCGATCATCGGCATCCTGGCCGCGATCGCGATTCCGGCGTACGGCACCTACATGGTGCGCGCGCAGGTCGCGGAGGGTCTCACGCTGGCGGAGGGCTACAAGACCGTGATCTGGGACTACTACTCGCAGCACGGCGTGTTTCCGCCGAGCAACCAGAGTGCCGGCGCTCCGTCGGCCGCCTCGATCCAGGGCAGCTACGTGCACTCGGTGAACATCGCCAAGGGTCTGATCACGATCACCTTCGGCAACAAGGCCAACAACTCGATCTCGGGCAGTACCCTGTTGCTGTCGGCCACCAGTTCGGCCGATTCGCTGCAATGGGTGTGCCGCGGCGGAACGATCTCGAGCCGGTACCTGCCGACGTCCTGTACCTGAGTCTGGCGGCTCAACGAGCCTCCAGGCAGTGAGCGCTCCGCAGGTGCGCGCCAAGAATCTGCGTGCAGGCGACCAGCTTGATCTGACCCGGCGACAGCCCTTCGGCCAGTTGCGCGTAGGCCAGTGCGACGGCGTCCAGATGTACGTGATCCATCCCGGCGGTGCGCAGGCGCCCGCTCTCTTGCAGCACCGCCTGCTGCGCGCGGCGCGCCCGCGCCGGGCTGGCCGGCGCACCGCGCCACGCCGCCTCGAGCAGTCGCAGCGCGTCGTGCAGACCCTCGTGGCGGAGCGACTCGTCCGCCGGCGGCTCCTCAGCCATGGCGCCTGCGGTCGATGAACAGCGCATTCCCGCTCATGCGCTTGGCTGCGCGCTTGAGTTCGGCCAGCACGTTGGCCACCTCGCGGTGCGACTCGAAGCACGCGGGCTCGACCGCGAAGGCCCCGATCGACAGCGTCGGCAGCGCGAAGAACGTGGCCTCGCCGCGTCGGTTCTCGGCCCAGTAGCCCTTTTGCTCCAGCACCTGCGGCTCGACGAAGCTCGCGACGGCCTGCTCGAATCCGTCCAGCACGCCGCGCAGTTCGGCTTCCCAGCGCGTCGAGCATGACAGCGCGATGAAGTCGTCGCCGCCGATGTGCCCGAGGAAGCTGCCTTGCGGCGCCAGCCGGCTGCGCAGCACGTCGGCCAGCAGCAGGATGATCTCGTCGCCCATGCGGTAGCCGAACCTGTCGTTGAAGGGCTTGAAGTGGTCGATGTCCGCGTAGGCCGCGGCGAAGCGGCGTTCCTCGCGCAGCCAGCGGTCCAGGCAGTCGTTGATCGGCACGTTGCCCGGCAACAGCGTGAGCGGATTCGCGTAGCGTGCCGCCTGCACCTGGAACTCGGTGACCAGGCGCAGCAGGTCCCCGACCAGCAGCAGCCCGCGATAGTGCCCGCCCTCGGTCACCAGCACGCCCTCGGTGGCGTGGCGATAGCTGGAGTCGGCGATCAGGCTGGTCGCCTGGCGCAGGCTGCTGCGCGCGTCCAGGCGCAGCACGTCGCTGCTCATCACCATCGTGCAGGGCTTGTTGCCGAACAGGTCGCGCACATGCGGGCGGAACAGCCGGTCGGCGACCACGTAGCGGTTGATGATTCCCAGCGCCCGGCCCAGTTCGTCGACCACCGGTACCGAGGTCAGGTCCGCATCCTGCTCGAGCATGCGCAGCACGTGGTCGAGCTTGGTCTGCGGCGCCACCGGCGCGATCTGGCGCGCCAGCCCGAGCAGCGACTGCTCGATGCTGCCGCGGCTGGCCAGCGCATGCAGCGCCGGCTGCGGGTCGCGCAGCGCGTCGCAGGCCTGCGCGGCCGGCTCCGGCGCCGGCCGCGCCTGCGGGCGGGCGATGAAGTAGCCCTGCGCCATGCTCACCCCGAGTTCCCGCAGGGTCAGCAGCTCGCGCTCGGTTTCCACCCCCTCGGCGACCACCACCGACCGGCTGGCCTCGGACAGCAGCAGCACCGAGCGCACGAAGGCCGCCTTGAAGGGGTCGTCGGCGAGTTCGGCGACGTAGCTGCGGTCGATCTTCAGGTAGCGCGGGCGCAGGCGCTTCCACAACGCGAAGCGGCCGAAGCCCTGGCCGAGGTCGTCGAGCGCCAGGTCATAGCCGAGTTCGCGCAGGAACTGCGCCGCGACGAAGGCCTGCGTTCCCTCGGCCAGCCCGTCCGATTCGAGCAGTTCCAGGACCAGGCGCGACGGCGGCAGGCCGTGCTCCTGCAGCCAGCGCAGCGTCGGCTCCTGGGCGAACCAGCCGCAATCGAACAGCGCCTCGGTGACATTGAGGAACAGGTGCCCGGCCAGGCCGGCGGCCGCGAAGCCCTCGACCGCGGTCTGCACGCACAGCCGGTCGAACTCGGCCACGCAGTCGCATCGGCGCGCGCAGGCGAACAGCCGGTCGGGACGTTCCAGCGGGCTGCCTGACGGTCCCCGCACCAACGCTTCAAAACCGTGGAATCTACGGTTTCTCAAATCCATGATTGGCTGGAATACTGCGCTCAATCGGCGCTCCAGCATGATGTTTTGAAATTGCGAAACGAGATGGTTCTCGGCGGTATCCGGGACGAAGTCCCGCGGGACAATGGCGACCATGGTGAAAGACCGGGGCAGTCCGGCCTTTGTAATCCCTGCGCATGACCGCGCGGTGACATTGGGCGGCGTCCCGCTCAGGCGCCTGCGCCGCGCCCGCGCGGAGCGGTCATCGATGCGAAGGGAGTGATCCCGGACAGCGGCGGCATGCGCCAGTTGCGCACCCAGGCCGGCACATGCTGCGGCGGCATCGCCGGCGAGATCGCGTGCCCCTGCCCGAAGTCCGCCTGCAGGTACTGGGCGTATTCGAGCAGGATCTGGGTCTCCAGTCCTTCGATGGTGATGCGCAGGTCCAGGCGCCGCGCCAGGTCGACCAGCCCGGTCACCAGCGGCACGGCGCGCGGGTTGTTGGCGACGATCCCGTGCACCAGCCCCTGGTCCACTTTCACCATGTCGAAGGGAAGGCTGTTGAGCCGGAGCAGGCTGCTGTAGCCGGCGCCCAGGTCATCCAGCGCGAGGCGCACGCCCAGCGCGCGAAGCTGTTCGGTGGCGCTGCGCATCGTGGCCTGGCTGGCGACGTCGCGGTCCTCGAGGATCTCCAGGCTCAGCCGCCCCGGGTCGATCCCGGCGTGCGCCAGGGCGGAGCGCACCCATTGCACGCACTCGGCGTTGCGCAGCGTTGCCGGCGGAAGGTTCAGTGCGAGATCGAGGCGCACGCCCTCGCGCTCCCAGGCCCGCAGCGCCTGCAGCGACAGCTGCAGCCCGTCGAGGAACAGGCGGTCGAGTTCGTGCTGGCCGAGGATGGGCAGGAAGCGCGCCGGCGGCAGCAGCTCGGCTGCGTCGAGCTGCAGGCGCGCGAGCGCCTCCACACGGGTGCAGTCCTGCCGCCGCAGGTCGACGATGGGCTGCATCATCATGCGCAGTCCACCGCCGAACAGGCGTTGGCGCCAGCGCGCGCGCTCGTCCGCGGCCACCGCCGGCAGGGCGACGTCCTCGCCGACCCGTCCCAGTTCGGCGGCCATGAAAAAGCGCAGCGAATCCAGCGCATGGCGCATCAGCGCGGTGCCGAACAGCGACGCCGGCAATTGGCCGTACAGCTTCAGCACCACCAGCACATGTCCGGCGGCATCGAGCACCGGCACCGCCACCGAGCTGCGCACGCCGTGCTCGAGCAGCTGCAGCGCCCAGCCGCGGCCGATGCGCGCGGCATGCGCGACGTCCGGGCCCGGCTCGATGTCCGAGCGCAGCCAGCTGCGGGCCAGCGAGTTGTCGCCCAGCGGCTGGCCGTCCTCGAACGCCCCGCTGGGGCTGCGCAGGCGCCATGCTTCGTGACCGGCGCTCTGCGATTCCAGCACGAAGCGCCCGCGAGCGTCCTGGGTGTAGGCGCTGCACCAGGCCATGAACGGCATCTGCTGCAGGGACTGCACGATCACGTCGAGCAGGTCGGCGCGGCGGCGCGTTCGCTGCATCGCCGCGGCAAGCTCATGCACGCGCTCGAGCAACTCCTCGCGCAGCTGCTCGGCCCCCTCGTGCTGGAAACTCAGGTCGGCCTCGATGCGCTGCATCAGCGTGCCCAGGAACAGCATGCGTTCGCTCAGTCGCGTCGGGATGCGCTGGGTGAGTCCAGCCAGTCGCCGGTACAGGCAGCCGAGTGCGCACACCCCCACCTGCGGCGGAACCCCCAATGCGGCCTGCAGCCGACCCATGTGCATCGCGTGCCGGCGGTGCTGCTCGCGTCGCAGCTCGGGTGCCAGCAGCATCTGCACATAGTGTTCGAGCTGCGGCTCCAGGTCCGCGACGGGCCGTGCCGGCGAGCTTGCGGCGCCGTCGGGGGGCGGCGCGTCGAGCAGGTGCAGCGCGTGCAGCAGCTCCTCGCTCAGGCGCGGCAGGCGCGGCCCGATGAAGCGCTGCAGCCAGGCCATGTTCGCGGCAGCCGGCGTCCCATAGGGGTCGAGCTGCTCGCCGCGCCGCTGCAACTCGCGCTCGCTGCGGCTGAACAATGCGGCTTCGGCGAGTCCGAGCAGGCGCGAGACATGGCTCGCGTCCTGCGGATAGAGGGCGCAGCCCACCGAGGCGGAAAGCTTGCGCTGCACCCCTGGCGCGACTTCGAAGGGCTCGCGCAGCATGTGGATCAGGCCCTCGACCGCCTTGCGCCAGTCGGCCGCCGCGGCGCCGCGCAGCAGCAGCGCGAAGGAATCGGCGCCGATGCGCGCCGTCAGCTCCAGCTGCGGCTGTCGGCGCAGCCGGGCGGCCAGCTCGGCCAGCACGGCGTCGCCGGCGCGTTGCCCCCATCGCTCGTTGATGCGGGCGAAACGGTAGACGTCGAGCACCAGCAAGGCCAGTGTCGATCCCGGTGGCATGGCCGCGGCGAGCTGCGGCAGGGCCGCTTCGAGTTCGGCGCGTGTGGCCAGGCCGGTCAGCATGTCGGATCCGGGTGACGGAAGCTGCGCGCGGGGCGTGCCGCCGCGGCCTTCGGGCCGGCGAAGCGCGTCCAGGGCCCGCCTCGTCGCGTGGGGCAGGCGCAGGTTCATCGGCGGGGCAGCGGGCCGGCGCAACGCGGAACCGAAATTTCCGCGGAATACCGTTGGATATCCTTCGGCATAATCGTTCCATTCGAGATCGATCCGCCAATTCTAGGGATCATCGATGAAACATCCATCAAATGAAGCATAATGTTCGATGGTTTTTGAGAATATCAATACTCCCTGCCGGCGGAGTCCGGCATCGTTGCGTGTGAACAAAATCACGAAAAGCGCCGACATCTGCAATCCGGCGCGTCGCGCAGTGCATGGGCGCACGAATATGTCGCACAATGTGTACCCAGGCGCGCCGGTTTCGTCGCGCAAGCTCGGCAGTTCCCCGGTTCAACCTTCGTCAGCAACGTGCAGTCCAGGGATCCACTCGAAGTCCATGCACATCCGCCCGCCGGCCGCCGGCTGCTGCGCAGCGAACAGTGTGTGCAACTGGCGGAATCGGTCGGCATGCTGGCGATCGCGCAGCTGGTTGCCGCCGCTGCCTGCGCATGGCTGTTGCTCGGTCACTCCGCCGACGTCGAGCTGGCGTCGTGGCTGGCCGCCATGGTCGCGTTGCAGTCGCTGGCCCTGCCCTGGTGGCTGCGCGTGCCGTCGATCCGGCATGCGCGGGCAGCCGTCCAGCTGCGCGTGCACCGCCTGCTGCGCGCCGGCGCCTTCGTCAGCGGGCTGTTGTGGGGTGGCATGCCCTGGTGGGTGCACGCCGCCCCCGCGCTGCCGTCGGGCCTGGTGGCCTTCGTCGTCGCAGGCGTTGCCGGCGCGGTGGTCGGCGCGCTGTCCTTCGATGTCGCGGCGGCGCTGGGATTCGCCGGTGCCGCGCTGCTGCCGCTGAGTCTGTGGCTGAGCCTGCAGCCGGGGCTCGCCGCACATGTCGCGGCGGCGATCGCCGCCGCCTATCTGCTGCTGCTTGCCCTGATCGGGCATGCCGCGCAGCAGCGCTTCGCGCGCGCAGTAGGCTGGCGTGCGCGCGGCCTGCACGAGATCGCGAGGCGCGAGCGTCAGGCCGCGCACATGCGTCGCCTGGCGCGGTTCAACGAGTTGCTGGTGGAGCTCAACCACATCGGCATCGTGGCCGACGATGAGCAGGAGTTCGAACAGTCGGTGTGCCGTGTCGCGGTGCAGCGCGCCGGGGTCGCTCAGGCCTGGATCGCGCACGCCGGCGCCGACGCCGGTGCGGCGGGCCTCGGCGTGCGTGCCGCGTGTCCGCCGCAGGCCGCGGGCAGTCCGTGCTGCGGAGTCGAACAGGCGCGTCAGGCCTGGGAGGACTGCCGGCCCTGCTTCGCCGGCATCTCGGGGGCCGCGCGTGTCGGCGCCGTGCCGGCGTCGGTGGCGGCCCTGCCGCTGCGCGACCCGCAAGGCGTGCGCGGCGTGCTGGTGCTGTGCCTCGACGGGGCGGACGCCTTCGATCCCGCGACCGTCGCCACGCTGAGCCAGCTCGGCGTGGCCGTCGAGCGCGGCCTGCACGCGCTGGCGCAGCGCCAGGGCATGCAGCGCCTGCAGGGCCTGTACCGCGCGTTGATGAACGAGGGCGACGTGCTGCTGCAGGCGCGCAGCGTGCCGGAGATGCTTTTGCGCACCTGCCAGACCCTGACCGACGGCACGCATTTCCACGCGGCGTGGATGGCGCGTCCCGACGAACTGGGGCGCATCGAGGTCATCGCGCGCGCGGGCAGCGGCGCCGACCAGCTCGACGCGCTGCGCATCAGCCTGGATGACGACGACCAGTCACCCCTGGCCATCCGGGTCTGGAAGAGTCATCGCGATGCCTGCTGCAACGACCTGCTGGGGGATCCCCGCATGGCGCCCTGGCGCGCGTCGATGCAGGCGTATGACTGGCGCTCGGCGCTGGCCACGCCGGTGTTCCGTGGCGGCTCGATCTGGGCCGTGCTGGTCTTCGTGTCGCCGCAGGCCCAGGCCTTCGACGAACCGACCAGTGAGCTGTGCCGGCGCGTCGCCGAGCTGCTGGGACATGGCCTCGACGAACTCGACACCAAGCGTCGCCTCAACGAACTGCAGCAGGAGGAATCGCATCGCGCCCGCCACGACCTGCTGACGGGCCTGCCGAATCGCTTCGCGCTGACCCAGTACCTGCCGCAGGCGCTGACGGCCGCGCGGCGCGACGGCAGCGTGGTGGCGGTGGGCATGATCGACCTCGATGACTTCAAGCCGGTCAACGACACCTGGGGGCACGACGCCGGGGACCGCCTGCTGCGCGAACTCGGGCAGCGACTGCGAGGCGCCATCCGCAAGTTCGACGTGCTGGTGCGGCTCGGCGGCGACGAATTCATCGTGGTGCTGGAGCAGATCGACTCCGAGCAGGTGCTGGGCCAGCTGGGCGACGTGCTGCGGCGCCTGCACGACGCGGTGCAACAGCCCTTCGAGATCGCGCCGGGATGCCACGCCTCGATCGGCATGACCATGGGCCTGGCGCTGTACCCGCTGGACGCCGGGGATCCGGACGGCCTGATGCGCCAGGCCGACGCCGCGATGTACCAGGCCAAGCTGCACAAGCACGACCGCGCACGCTGGTGGCGTCTGGCGCCGGCCAGCGCCGAGCGACTCGAGGGCGTCGCGCCGCGTGCCTCGACTCCGCCGCAACTGCAGGTGGTGTCGTCGGACGGCAGGGGCTCGTCGGCGCGCGGCGGCGCAGGCTGAGCAGGCTCGGGCGCGACCGCGCCGCCTGCGCGCGCGCCATCAGGCGAAGGTCCACAGCAGCGCGCCGACGCCGGCCAGCACGGCCGCCCCGAGCAGCCAGGCATCGGCGGGCAGACGCGGCAGGCCGCTGCGGGCCACGAGCAGCGCGCGCGGCGAGTCGGCGGCGACGCGGTCGCTGTCGCCCAGCCGGAACTTCCAGCCCAGCGTGAGCACCGCGGTGGCGGCACACAGCACGCCGCCGACCACTGTGAAGTGGATGTTCATCCAGCCGGCCTGTTCGGCGACGAACACCAGCAGCGCCAGCGCGTGCCCGCTGGCCAGCCCGCGCAACGCCGCCCTCGGTCCCAGCGACGGCAGCGCCAGCCCGAGCACGAACATCGCGACCAGCGGCGACGCGACATACGCGAACACCTGCTGCAGGTAGGCCCACAGCCCCTGGAAATGCGCGATCTGCGGCGCCCACAGCGCGGCCGCGAGCGCGACGACCAGCGTGAACACGCGTCCGGCGCGCGCCAGTTGCAGGCTGTTCCAGTGCGGTCGAACGGGCTTCACGAAATCCAGGGTCAGCAACGTGGCAGCCGAGTTCAGGGTCGCCGAACAGGTGGACATCAGCGCCGCCAGCAGCGCCGCGAGCATGAGCCCGATCAAGCCGTGCGGGGCGTAGTGCAGCACCAGCTGCGGCCATACGTCGTCGGCATGGCGCAGGTGCGGCAGCAGGCCGATGGCCATCGCGCCCGGCAGGGTCATGATGAACAGCGGCGCCAGCTTGAGCAGGGCGGCCAGCAGTGCGCCGCGGCTGGATGCGGCGAGGTCGCGCGCGCCCAGCACGCGCTGCGCGATGTACTGGTTCATGGTCCAGTAGTAGAAGCCCACGACGGGCAGCCCCGTCAGCAGCCCGGGCC
Source organism: Pseudomonadota bacterium (assembly GCA_021816585.1). Lineage (GTDB taxonomy): Bacteria > Pseudomonadota > Gammaproteobacteria > Burkholderiales > Burkholderiaceae_C > Thiomonas_A. Next base: position 78,775 of record JAKAXL010000001.1, read on the forward strand.
ACGGCACGCCGGGGTCGCCGATCGGGCGGATCAGCGACAGGTGGCTGCGCGGCACCCGCGCCAGCACCGCCGCCCACGAGTGCCCATACTGTCCGAACACGATCCACGCCAGCACGCTGGCCCCCACCAGCAGCACCAGGGCCTGCATGACATCGGTGTAGACCACCGCGCGCAGGCCGCCGGCAGCGGTATAGGCCGCGGTGAGCAGGGCGATCGCCAGGCTCGCCTGCCACAGCGAGAAATGTCCGAGCAGGTTGCTCAGCACCAGCGCGCCCGCGTACAGCGTGCCGGCGGTGTCGAGGACGATCGACAGGAACAGCGTGACCGCCGACAGGTACACGCGCATGCGCGCGTCGAAGCGCCGCTCCATAAGTTCGGGCATCGTGCTGACGCGTGCACGCGCCAGCACCGGGTACACGGCGAGCAGCGACACCAGCAGCACGACGCTGGCCATCCACTCGTAGTTCGCCGCCGAGATGCCGGTCGAGTACGCGGCGCCCGGCAGGCCGATGATGGTGTCGGAAGACACATTGGAGGCAAAGAGCGAGAAACCCACCGCCAGAGGCCCCAGCGAGCGACCGGCGAGGAACAGTTCGTCGCTGCCGGCGCGGCGCCGCGAGGCCCAGGCGCCGATGCCCAGGGTCAGCACGAAGTAGCCGGCCAGCGCGAGCCAGTCGGACGTGAACAGGTGCACGTTCATCGGACGGACTCCTGCCGGCTGCGAACGGCCGCGACGCATTGGGGAACCGGAGTGCAAGACCAGGGCTTGCGCCCCACGGGCGTGGCTGGATGGGTCATGGCGGCCCTCGGAGTCTCGAGGGCCACCCAGCAGCGGGCAGGTGGGTTCATGCTAACCCGCGAAGCCCGAATCGATCAACCGGACACGTCCATTTCGAAGAAATTCATCGAAATTCTGGCTGAGCGCGTTCCGCGCCCCGGCCGCGGTCCGCCGTCAGTCCAGGTTGTCGAGCAGGCTGAGCTGGGCGCTCGGCGCCTCGCCCGTCGCCGCGGCGGCTTCCTGCAGTCCGCTGGCGCGCACGCCGAGCAGGCGCAGCCTGCGCTCGAGCTCGACACGCCGCAGGCACTGGCCGGCGGCCCCTCGGATCGCCGCCGCATCGGCCACCGCGCGCGGCAGCGACAGGTCGCGCGTGACGGTGCGGAAGTCGTCGAAGCGCAGCTTGATGCCGATGGTGCGGGCGACGCAGCCCTTGCGCTGCAGGTCCTCGGCGAGGCGCTCGCACAGCCCTGTGAACAGGCGCGAAAGCTCGGCGCGATCGCGTCGCGGGTGCAGGTCGCGCTCGAAGGTGGTCTCGCGGCTGACCGACTTGACCTGCGCATGCGTGACCAGCGGGCGCTCGTCGCGGCCGTGCGCGACTTCGTGCAGCCAGCTCGCATAGCCGCGCCCGAAATGCTCCTGCAGCAACTCCGGCGCTGCCGCGGCCAGTTCGCCGATGCTGTGGATTCCCAGGCCGCGCAGTCGCTCGGCGGCCTTCGGGCCGATGCCGTTGATGCGCGCCGCCGGCAGCGGCCAGATGCGCGCCGGCACGTCTTCCATGCGCAGCACCGTGACCCCGCCGGGCTTGCGCAGTTCGGAGGCGATTTTCGACAGCAGCTTGTTCGGCGTGATGCCGATCGAGCAGCTCAGTCCGGTGGCGTCGCGCACGGCGTCCTGGAGTCGCGCGCCCAAGGCCTCGGAGTCCGCCTGCGCGTGGCCGGTGAGGTCGAGGTAGATCTCGTCGATGCCGCGGTCCTCGATGCGCGCCTCGACGGCGGCCACCGCCTCCTTGAAGCGGCGTGAGTACTCGCGGTAGGCGTCGAAGCGCGCGGGAAGCAGGTAGGCGTCGGGCGCCAGCCGCGCCGCCTTCATCATGCCCATCGCGGAGAACACGCCGAGCGCGCGCGCCTCGTAGGTGGAGGTGGTGACCACGCCGCGCCCGCTGTAGTCGCGCAGGCGCGCGAAATGCCACGAGCCGTCCTCGAGCTGCCGCGGGTGCCAGCGATGGCGCCCGCCGACCACCACCGGCTGGCCGCGCAGCTGCGGGTAGCGCAGCAGTTCGACCGAGGCGAAGAACGCATCCATGTCGAGATGCGCGATTCGCCTCGGCGGACTCGGGGCGGTTTCGGCGGGCATGCGGGTCGCGGTGGCATCGGCCTCGCGCGCTCATGCGCTGCTGCGCCGCGCGGGTGGGGCCGTGGCAGCGATCATATCCACAGCAGCAAAAGGGGATCGCGTGCCGGGCCGGGGGACTGACTAGACTCGCCGCAGATGCCGCGCAACGCAGCGGCAGCCTCGGCACCACGACAGGAGACATGCACGATGGACACCATCCAGGTGGTCTACACCACCAGCGCCACCGCCACCGGCGGCCGCAACGGCCACACCCGCTCGCAGGACGGGCAGGTCGACGTCGATCTGTCGGTTCCCAAGGCCATGGGCGGGCCCGGCAAACCCGGCACCACCACGCCGGAGGACCTGTTCGCCGCCGGCTACGCAGCCTGTTTCGGGGGCGCGCTGGATTTCGTCGCCAAGCAGCACCGCGTGGACGCCTCGCGTGCCAGCGTCACCTGCGCGGTGTCGATCGGCCCGCGCGACGCGGGAGGGTTCGGACTGGCGGTGAGTCTGCGTGTCGAGGACGCGTCGGTGCCGCAGCAGCAGTTGCAGGCGCTCGCGATGGAAGCCCACGAGAAGGTCTGCCCGTATTCGCACGCCACGCGCAACAACGTCGACGTGCGCATCGAGGTGCGCGGCGGCTGAGATCCCGCTCGCACCCGCAAGCCCGGCGCTTGCGCGGGCGGGCCGGCGCGCCACGGCGAGCGCCCCGCCGCGCGCGAATTCAGCTCATCACCAGCAGCGCGACCACAGCGGCGCTCCAGGCGCCGATCGACGCCGTGGTGGTGTCCCGCGAGGTCTGCAGGATCGCCGCGCATACCACCCACGCGGCAACGCCGGCCCACATGCGCGGGCCGCTGGCGCCGATCACGACGACCATCAGCGAACTCAGCAGGACGATGTTGCGCAGCATGCCCGCATTGTCGCGCCGTCGTGCCGGCGCGCAAGAGGGTAGCGTGCGCAAGACGTGCGCAAGGCACGTTCGCGCCCGTGGGGTACGGGTTTTCTCGGGGGGGGGCTTGGCGGAGACGGTGGGATTCGAACCCACGATGCGGCTCTACACCGCATACTCCCTTAGCAGGGGAGCACCTTCGGCCTCTCGGTCACGTCTCCAACTCGCTGTGCTGCTCGCTGCATTGCCCTCGCTGCATTGTCCGCTGCACGGCGTCGCATGGGCTTGCCGCATGCAGCACAATACAGCCATCCATTATTGCACAGCTTGTCGCCGCGACCGGCCCGCACGGCCGTCCGGCAACGGCCGAGGCCCTCCCGATGTGGATCGACACCCACGCCCACCTGGACGCGCCGGAGTTCGGCGCGCAGCGCCCGGCCATGCTGCGGCGCGCGCACGATGCCGGCGTCGGCTGCGTCGTGATCCCGGCGGTCGAGCCGGGAAACTTCGACGCCGTGCGTGAGCTGGCGCATGCGCACGGTTTCGCCTATGCGCTCGGCGTGCATCCGCTGTACGTGCAGCGCCTGCGCCGCGACGACCTGGGTCGCGTGCGCGACGCGCTGGCAGCGTGCATCGACGACCCGCGGCTGGTCGCGGTGGGCGAGATCGGGCTGGATCATTTCGTCGACGAGCAGGCGGCGCCGCGTGCCGAGCAGCAGTGGTGGTGGGAGGCCCAGCTGGACCTGGCGGCCGAGTTCGCGCTGCCGGTGCTGCTGCACGTGCGCCGCGCGCAGGACCTGCTGGCCGCCGCGCTGCGCCGGCGCAGCTGGGGCGAGCACGGGCTGGGCGGCATCGCGCACGCCTTCAACGGCAGCGAACAGCAGGCGCGCGCCTTCGTCGAGCAGGGGCTGTGCCTGGGCTTCGGCGGCACGCTCAGCTACGAGCGCTCGCGCAACATCCGGCGCCTCGCGCAGGGGCTCGAAGCTGCGGCGCTGGTGCTGGAGACCGATGCGCCGGACATGGCGCCGCAATGGATCGCCCACGGCACGCAGCCGCGCCCGAACGAGCCGGCGGAGCTGCCGCGCATCGGCGCCGTGCTGGCCGGGCTGCGCGGCTGGACGCCGCAGCAGGTGGCCGCGCTCACCGCGGCCAACGCGAAACGCGCGCTGCCGCGGCTGGGCGCGCTGCTGGCGGCGCCCCCCGGCGTTGCGGCGGCGCCCGCTTGAAAAACTTCGCGGCGCCCTCATCTGGCGGGCATCGAGGGCGCGCGACGCGCGTCCGGGTTCCGCGCCGGCGGCGCGGTGTTTCCTGAACTGCCTGCATCCATCATGAGCACACCCACCCCGACCCCGGCCGAGGCCACGGCGCCGCATACCCATGCCTTCCAGGCCGAGGTGCGGCAGCTGCTGCACCTGGTCGCGCACTCGCTGTACTCGAACCGCGACATCTTCCTGCGCGAACTCGTGTCCAACGCCTCCGACGCCTGCGACAAGCTGCGCTACCTGGCGATCGACGACGCCGCGCTGTGGGAAGGCGACCCGGCGCTGCGCATCCGCGTCGGCTTCGACCCCGAGGCGCGCACCATCACGGTCAGCGACAACGGCATCGGGCTGTCGATGGAGGACGCCATCGAGCACCTCGGCACCATCGCCAAGTCCGGCACGCGCGAGTTCATGCAGCGCCTGGGCGACGAGAAGAAGGGCGACGCCAGCCTGATCGGACAGTTCGGGGTGGGCTTCTATTCCGGGTTCATCGTCGCCGAGCGCATCACCGTGGAAAGCCGCCGCGCCGGGCTGCCGGCGAATCAGGGCGTGCGTTGGTCCTCGGACGGCACCGGCGAGTTCAGCGTCGAGACCATCGAGCGCGCGCAGCGCGGCACCGATGTCGTGCTGCACCTGCGCGCCGACGCCGAGGAGCAGCAGTTCGGCGACCTGCTGGCGCAGTGGAAACTCAAGAGCATCATCGCGCGCTATTCGGACCACATCTCGCTGCCCATCGAGATGCGCAAGCACGAATGGGACGCCGAGACCAAGCAGGACAAGGTGCTCGACGAGTGGGAGCAGGTCAACAAGGCCGCCGCGCTGTGGGCGCGCCCGAAGTCCGAGCTCGACGAGCAGCAGTACATCGACTTCTACCAGCAGATCGCGCACGACAGCGAGCCGCCGCTGGCCTGGACCCACAACCGCGTGGAGGGGCGCAGCGAATACACGCAACTGCTGTACGTGCCGGCGAAGGCCCCCTTCGACCTGTACAACCGCGACAGCCAGCCCGGGGTCAAGCTGTACGTCAAGCGGGTGTTCATCCTGGACGACGCCAGCAGCCTGCTGCCGGGCTACCTGCGCTTCGTGCGCGGCGTCATCGACAGCGCCGACCTGCCGCTGAACGTGTCGCGCGAGCTGCTGCAGGAAAGCCGCGACATGCGCGCCATCCGCGACGGCAGCACGCGGCGCGTGCTGTCGATGCTGGAGGACATGGCGGGCAGCGACGAGCAGGCGCAGCGCGACAAGTACGCCAGCTTCTGGAGCGAATTCGGCCAGGTGCTGAAGGAGGGGGTGGCGGAGGACTTCGCCAACCGCGAGCGGCTGGCCGGGTTGCTGCGCTTCGCGTCGACCCACGCCGAGTCCGACGTCCAGGACGTCTCGCTGGCCGACTACGTCGCACGCATGAAGCCCGAGCAGTCGGCGATCTACTACGTCACCGCCGACAATCCGCGCGCGGCGCGCTCCAGCCCGCAACTGGAGATGTTCCGGCGCAAGGGCGTCGAGGTGCTGCTGCTGACCGACCGTGTCGACGAGTGGATGCTCAGCGCCCTGCACGAGTTCGGCGGCAAGCCGCTGCAGTCGGTGGCGCGCGGCGGCGCCGATCTCGGCGCGCTGCAGGACGAGCAGGACAAGCGCCAGGCGCAGGAGGCGGCGCAGACCCACAAGGATCTGCTGGAGCGCATGAAGAGCTCGCTGAAGGGACTGGCCAAGGACGTGCGCATCAGCTCGCGCCTGGTCGAGTCGCCGGCCTGCCTGGTCGCCGACGAGGGCGAGCTCAGCTCGCACCTGGCGCGCCTGCTGCGCCAGGCCGGGCAGCAGGCCCCGCGCAGCGAGCCGATCCTGGAGATCAACCCCGAGCACGACCTGGTGCGGCGCCTGCAGCAGCAGGCGCAGGCCGGCGACGGCCAGGCGGCGGATTTCGACGAGCTCGCGCGCATCGTGTTCGACCAGGCGCTGCTGGCCGAAGGCGGCATGCCGGAGGATCCGGCGGCCTATGTGCAGCGGGTCAACCGCTGGCTGTTGCGCGCCGCGGGCTGAGGCCGCGGGCGGTGCACGCGCAGCATCGCGCGTGCACCGCGCTGCCTCGCCGCCGGTGCCTGCCCCGATTTCGGTTCAGGACACCCACATGGTGATCGTGACCACCGCCAGCAGCAGCATCCACAGCAGCACCGAACGCCACACCAGCCCGACCACGCTGCGCAGGTGCCCGGGCTGCGGCACCGCGCCGGGCATCTGCGGCGCGACCACCGGCTCGGCGTCGATGGCCTGACCCCAGCCCTGTTCGCCAGGCTCCGGGCCCTCGGCCGCCAGCGGTGCCGCGGTGGCGCCCAGGCGGATGCCGACGGCGCCGGCCGCCGAGGCCAGCATCGCCCCGGTATTGCTGTCGGGCCACAGGCGCGCGTAGTTGCGCCACATGTCGGCGGCCTCCTCGAAATTGCCCACCACCGCGTAGCCCACCGCGGTCAGCCGCGCCGGCAGCCAGTCCAGCACATGGAAGGCGCGCGCCGCGAAGTCGCGCAGCCACGGGCTCGCCTCGGAGCCGCTGGAATTCCATTTGCCGGCGGTGAACTCGGCCATGCGGTAGAGCACGGCGCCGGCCGGACCCAGCGGCAGCAGGAACCAGAAGAACACGCCGAGCACGTAGCGCTGTGCGGCCACCAGCGCGTGCTCGATGGTCTGCTGGACCACGTCGTCGGCCGACATCTCCAGCGTGTCCAGGGACTTCCACTGGCGCAGGATGGCGCGTGCCCCGGGAATGTCCCCGCGGTTCAGCGCGTCGCTGATGTCGGTGAAATAGTGCGAGAACTGGCGAAATCCCAGCGTGAAGTACAGCACCGCAACATTCCACGCGAAGGCCAGCAGCACGTTCACGCGCAAGGCCGCCCAGTACACGCCGAGCGCCAGCAAGGCAGGCAGCACGACCGCGATGAACCACGCGGCCAGCCCGTGGCGCCGTTCCCCGGCGTCGAAATTGCGCGATGCGAAATCGGCCACCCAGCTTCGCAGGGTGTAGACCACGCTCAGGCGGCCGAGCGGCTTGACCTGTTCGAGCAGCAGGGAAAGCAGGACCGAGAAGAACGCCATGGCCGCATGCTAAGCGATGAGCAGGCGGTACAGGTTGCGGATCATCGCGGCCGTGGCGCCCCAGATGAAATAGCGCTTGCCGCTGTCGGGGTCCGTCCACGGCATCGCATAGAACATGCGGCGTCCGCCGCCGGCCGCCGGCGCCGCGTCCCACGCGCGCAGCTCGTGGTTGGCGGGGTTCATCAGGAAGGCCAGCGGCACCTCGAACACCTCGGCCACCTCGCTTTGCTGCAGGCGCCAGCGCGCACGCGCATCGACCAGCGACACCACCGGGGTCACCGCGAAGCCGGTGACCGTGGTGTACAGCGGCATGCAGCCCAGGGTCTCGACCAGCGCCGGGTCGAGGCCGATCTCCTCCTCGGCCTCGCGCAGCGCGGTGTGCACCGCGTCGCGATCGCCGACGTCGCGACCGCCGCCGGGAAAGCTGATCTGCCCGGCGTGCACGGAAAGCCGCGCGTCGCGCCGGGTCAGCAGCATGTGCAGCCCGGAATCCCGTACGAGCAGAGGCACCAGCACCGAGGCCTGGCGCGACGCCATGCGCTCGGGCGGCGGCACGTCGCCGCCATGCTCGGGCAGCCAGGCGGCGCCGCGCCCGTCGACGAGGTCGCGCTGCCAGCGCGCGAAGCGCTCGCGCAGCGCCTGCGGCTGCAGCTGCGGCGCCGGCACCGCCGGCAGCGCGTGGTGGCGTTCGATCACCGGCGCCTGCTCGGCCTGCGCGGTGGGCAGCGGCGGCGGGGTGCGTGCGGGTTCGGAGGCGGTCAAGGCGAAGGTGTGCGAGGCGGGATGGGGCAGGGCGCAAAAGCAAACAGCCGACCCGCGGGTCGGCTGCACGACAGGCCGTACGCGGCCGGCATCATCGCATCGCGAGGCCTTGTTCAGGCCAGCTTCTCCTTGATGCGGGCCGACTTGCCGGTGCGTCCGCGCAGGTAGTACAGCTTGGCGCGGCGAACGTCGCCGCGGCGCTTGACCTCGATCGACGCGATCATCGGGGAATACAGCTGGAAGGTGCGCTCGACGCCTTCGCCCGACGAGATCTTGCGCACGATGAAACTGGAATTCAGCCCGCGGTTGCTGCGCGCGATCACCACGCCTTCGTAGGCCTGCGCGCGCTTGCGCGAGCCTTCGACCACGTTGACGCTGACCACCACGGTATCGCCGGGGGCGAAGCTGGGGATGGTCTTGCCCTGGGTCAGGCGCTGGATTTCTTCCTGCTCGAGTTGCTGGATCAGATGGCTGCTCATCAAAGGCTCCTGGGATCTTGCGCCGTGCGTTGGTGGATGCGGCAACCCGCGGCGCGCGCGCCGCGCGGGTGTTGCCGGGGACCGTGGGGCTGCCACGAGCCGTCGCGGACCGCCTTGTGGCGGCCAGCCGGTGCTCCTGCAGTCGCCCTGCGGCCGCTTTGGATGCCGGGCAGAGGATCGCGAAAAACGCTCAAGTATAGCCTGGATCGGGGGCTTGCCGGTCGTCGGCCCCGGCGTCGCGCTCGCGCAGCGCGCGCAGCAGGCGCTGGTCGTCGCGGTCGAGGCGCTGCGCGCGCTCCATCGCCAGCACCAGCTCGGGCCGGCGGCGCCAGCTGAGTTCGAGCATGCGGTCGCGGCGCCAGCGGGCGATGCGCGCGTGGTCGCCGCCGAGCAGCACCTGCGGCACTTCCAGGCCGTCGAACAGCGGCGGACGGGTGTAGTGCGGGCAGTCCAGCAGTCCGTCGGAGAAGCTGTCCTGCTGTGCCGACAGTTCGTCGCCGAGCACCCCGGGCTGCAGGCGGGCCACCGCGTCGATCAGCGCCATCGCGGGAATCTCGCCGCCGGACAGCACGAAATCACCCAGGCTGATCTCCGCGTCGACATGGCGGTCGATGAAGCGCTGGTCCACGCCTTCGTAGCGCCCGCACACCAGCACCGCGCCCGGCGATTGCGCCAGGCGTTGCACGTCGGCCTGCCGCAACGCGCGGCCGGCCGGGCTGAACAGCAGCACCGGCGCGGGCGGCGCGCCGGCCTGCTCGCGCGCCTGGCGTGCCGCGCGCAGCGCCGCCAGCAGCGGCTCGGCCAGCATGACCATGCCGGGTCCGCCGCCGTAGGGGCGGTCGTCCACGCTGCGATGCGCGCCGGAGGCGAAATCGCGCGGATTCCAGGTATGCAGTTGCACCGCGCCGCTGTCGAAGGCGCGCCGGCAGATGCCCTGCGTGCGCAGCGGCTCGAAGTAGCCGGCGAACAGGGTCAGCACGTCGAAGCGAGGCATCGCGCGACCCTCGTGGGCTTCAGTCGTAATCCGGCCGCCAGTCGGCAATGATGCGCCGGGCGGCGAGGTCCACCTCGACGATGTAGGCATCGACGAAGGGAATCAGGCGTTCGCCGGAGGCGGCCGGCGTCGCCTGCTCGTGGGGCGGGCGACGCAGCCGCAGCACCGACTGCGCTCCGCTGTCGAGCAGGCCGATGACCTGTCCGAGAGCGACGCCGTCGCGCGCGAAGACCTCGCAGCCGATCAGATCCGCCCAGTAGAACTCGTCGCGCGCCGGGGCCGGGAAATCCTCCCGCCGCAGGTACACGCTCCAGCCCTTGAGATGCTCGGCCTGCGTGCGGTCGGCGACACCCTCCAGCAGCGCCACCACCGACTGCGCGTGGCGCCGCGCCTGGCGGCGCGCGCATCGGCGCGCCTGCGCGCCAGGGCGCCCGGGCGGCGGTCGCAGCCACCAATGCGCGGACTTCAGCAGTCCGGCGGGCTCGGCGGCGTCGGGCGCCACCTTGATCCAGCCACGCGTGCCCCACGCGTCGACCACGTGACCGACCTCGAGCAGGTCGGCCGGCCATTCGACTTGCCCGGCTGCCGCGTCGGGCGCGGCGGCGGGGCTGCGCTCGGCGTTCATGCGGCGCGAATGCGGCGCGGCGCGCGGCGGGCGTGCGGCGACCGCGTCGGCGCCAGCGACATCAGGCCGCGGCGGCGGCCGGCTGGCTGGCCTGCTTGACCAGGCGCTGCACGGTGTCGGACAGCTGCGCGCCGACGCCGGTCCAGTACTGGATGCGCTCCATCGCCACGCGCAGGCCTTGCTCCTGGCCGCGAGCCACCGGGTTGTAGAAGCCCAGGCGCTCGATGTAGCGGCCGTCGCGGCGGTTGCGCGAATCGGTGGCGACGATGTGGTAGAACGGGCGGCCCTTGGCGCCGGCACGGGAAAGACGAATGACGACCATGTTCGGAATTCCTGCAAGTACTGCGATATCGGCTTGCTGCGCGGATCTCGCCGCGACCCCTGCTCGGGGCGCGGGGCGAGGGCAGTGCCGCGTCCTGCGGCAGCGGGTTTCAGCCGGCGCTTCCGGTCTCGGCGCGGATTGCGCCCACCAGTAAACTTTTCATTATAGCCGCACCTGGAACCTTCTTTCGAAGCCCCGTCTCATGTCCCCATCCAGCGAACCCCGCGCGGTACTGCGTCCGGCCACCGCGGCCGACCTGCCGGCCATCACCGCGATCTATGCCCATCACGTCGAGCACGGCACCGGCAGCTTCGAGACCGAGGCGCCGGCGCAGGCCGAGATGCAGCGGCGCCTGGAACTGGTGCTCTCGCGCGGCCTGCCCTGGCTGGTGGCGCAGCGCGACGGCGAGGTGGCGGCCTTCGCCTACGCCAACTGGTTTCGCGAGCGCGCGGCCTTCCACTGGACCGTGGAGGATTCGGTGTACGTGCACCCGCAGCGTGTCGGTGCCGGGCTGGGCTCGCTGCTGCTCGACGAACTGCTGCGCAGCAGCGAGCGCATCGGGGCGCGGCAAATGCTCGCGGTGATCGGGGATTCGGCCAACCAGGCATCGATCGCGTTGCATCGGCGCCACGGTTTCAGCGATTGCGGGGTCCTGCAGGCGGTCGGCTGGAAATTCCAGCGCTGGCTCGACGTGGTGATGATGCAGCGCGCCATCGGCCCCGGCGCCGCACAGCCGCCGAGTCGCTGAATCCCGGCTGAAGCCCGGATCCGGCCCGTCGGGGACAGGCCACGCGGCGCGCCTCAACCGCGGGGGTCGAGGGGGCCGATGCGTTGCACCTGCTGCCCGGCCTCCCGCAGCCGGCGCAGCGCGTCGGCGATGGCTTCGCCGTCGGGCAGGCACCAGTCGGGGCGGATCTCGGCCAGCGGCGCCAGCACGAAGGCGCGCTCGTGCATGCGCGGGTGCGGCAGGGTGAGCCGGTCCAGCTGCAGCCGCAGCTCACCGAAGCACAGCAGGTCCAGGTCCAGCGTGCGCGGCGCGTTGCGCACCCCCTGCGGGCGCACGCGCCCGTGCCGCGACTCGATGTGCTGCATCCGGCGCAGCAGTTCCTCGGCGCCGTGCTCGCAGCGCAGTTCGGCTACCGCGTTGCAGTAATCGGGGCCGCCGGCGTCCACCGGCGCGCTGCGCCACAGCCCGGACACCCGCAGCAGCGAGCAGCCCTGCAGCGCGTCGAGTTCGAGCAGCGCGGCGCGCAGCGTCGCCGCGGCGTCGCCGAGGTTGGCGCCGAGGCCCACGAGTGCCTGCTCGTGCTGCATGCCGCGCGCCGGCCTTCAGGACTCGGGCGGCGAGGTTTCGGCCGGCGAGGTCTCGCCCGGCGCGCCGTCGGCGCCGTCGGACGTCGGCTTGCGGCGGCGCCGGCGGCGTTTCTTCGGTGCATCGGCGGGCACGCCGCGCGCGGCCAGCTCGATCAGTTCCGCGCGCCGTGCCTCGTCGGCATCCTGGAATTCCTCCCACCACTGCGCGAACTCCTGCGGCGCCTCGCCGGTGCGCGCGCGCAGCAGCAGGAAGTCGTAGGCCGCGCGAAAGCGCGGGTGCTCGAGCAGCGCATAGGCGTAGCGCGCGCTGCGCCGCGCCAGCCGGGGCTGCAGCGCCCAGATCTCGCGCATGTCCACGCTGATGCGCCGCTGGATGGCCAGGCGCTCGGCCTGCGCCGCCAGCACCTCCTCGGCGGCCTGGTCCAGCGCGGCGATCTGCGGCACGCCCTCGGTCTGCAGCTCGGCCCAGCGCTGCCCGACCTGCGGCCACAGCAGGCAGGCGAACAGGAAGGCGGGGCTGGCCGTCTTGCCGGCGCCGATGCGCGCGTCGGTGTCGCCCAGCGCGGCCATCACGAAGGCCTCGCCGCGCGGCTGGCTCAGCGCGAGGTCGATCAGCGGCAGCAGGCCCTTGTGCAGGCCGAGACGGCGCAGGTTGTCCAGCGAGGCCAGCGCGTGGCCGGTCTGCAGCAGCTTGATGGTTTCGTCGAACAGGCGCGCCGACGGCACGTTGCGCAGCAGTTCGCAATGGGTGGCGATCGGGTGCAGCGTACCGGGGGCGATGTCGAATCCCAGCTTGGCGGCGAAGCGCGCGACCCGCAGCAGGCGCACCGGGTCCTCGCGGTAGCGTCGCGACGGCTCGCCGATCATGCGCAGCGTGCGTGCCTTCAGGTCGCGCAGCCCGTGGTGGTAGTCCACGACCACGTCGCGGCTGGGGTCGTAGTACAGCGCATTGACCGTGAAGTCGCGCCGCGCGGCGTCCTCGTCCTGGGCGCCCCAGACGTTGTCGCGCAGCACGCGCCCGCTGGCGTCGACCGCATGGTGACGCCCGGCGAGCTTGTCGACGTTGCGTTCGTCGCCGTCCACCGCGTCGCCTGCGGCACCCGGGCTGGCGCGGAAGGTCGAGACCTCGATGACCTCGCGCCCGAACAGCACGTGCACGATGCGAAAACGCCGCCCGATCAGCAGCGCGCGGCGAAACAGCGGCTTGACCTGCTCGGGCGTGGCGTTGGTGGCGACGTCGAAGTCCTTGGGGCGCAGCCCCAGCAGCATGTCGCGCACCGCGCCGCCGACGATGTAGGCCTCGAAGCCGGCCTGCTGCAGCGTGCGCACCACGGTCAGGGCCGAGTTCGGCAGGCGCGCCGGGTCGATGCCCAGGCTGGAGCCGGCGGTCTCGACCCGCTTGCCCAGCGCGCTGGCGGGACTCTTGGAGGAAAACAGGCGAGTGATGAGTTTGCGGATCATGGGAACAGCTTCAGGACGGGCCAGCCGCGCCGGCCCGCCAGTTCGGCGAGCAGCGGGTCGGGATGCACGGCCACGGGATGGGTGACGTGTTCCAGCAGCGGGCGGTCGTTGATGGAGTCGGAGTAGAACCAGGATTGCGCGATGTCGCCCCACTGCAGTCCCTGCTGCTGCAGCCACTGCGTGGTGCGCTCGACCTTGCCTTCGCGGAACGACGGCACGCCGATCCATGCGCCGGTGTACATGCCCTGCGCGTCGCGCTCGGCCTGCACCGCGATCAGGTCGCGCACCCCCAGCGCCTGCGCGATCGGCGCGGTGACGAAGTCGTTGGTGGCGGTGACGATGGCGCACAGGTCTCCCTGCGCCTGGTGCCGGCGCACCAGTTGCAGGGCCTGCGGGCGCAGTTGCGGCAGCACGACGTCGCGCATGAAATCGGCGTGCGCGCGGCTGAGTTCCGGCGGCGAGCGCCCGACCAGCGGCGCCAGCGAGAAGCGCAGGTAGGCCGGCAGGTCCAGCGTGCCGGCGCGATAGTCGGCGTAGAAGCGGTCGTTGGCCAGCCGGTGCTGCTCGCCGTCGACCCAGCCCAGGCGCACGCAGTACTCCCCCCAGGCGTGATCGGAGTCGAAGGGCAGCAGCGTGTTGTCGAGATCGAACAGGGCCAGGTTGCGGTGCGGCATGAGCGCTTGGTTCAGGGTTGGGCCGGGGATTCCGGGTCGCTCTCCCGGTCCCATTCGCTCAGCATGGACTTGAGCAGCGGGATGCTGGCGGCACGGCCGTGGCGCAACGCGAAGTCGTCGAGCCGGCGCAGCAGATCCACCAACGAGGCCATGTCTCGGGCATGGTGATCAAGAATATAGCGGCTCAGGTCGTCGCGCAGCGGCAGGCCGTGCGCGGCGGCGATTCGCGCCAGCACGCGGCGCTTGGCCTCGTCGTCCAGCGCCTGCAGTCCCAGGCACAGGCCCCAGGCCAGGCGCGTGCGCAAGTCGTCGCGCAACGCCAGCGCCGCCGGCGCGGCGTCGCCGGCGGCGACGAAGCCGCAGCCGGACTGGCGCGCCGCGTTGTACAGCCCGAACAGCCAGTCCTGCTGCCAGGCGTTGCAGGCCTGCACGTCGTCGACCGCCAGTAACGCGCCGCGCGCGGCGGCCGACACCTGCTCCAGCGAGGGCCAGTGCGACGGCGGGCTGTGCGGCCCGAGCAGCCAGGCGGCGTGGCCGGCCGCCTGCGCCGCGGCGCAGGCGGCGCGCAGCAGGTGGGTCTTGCCGCTGGCGGGCGGCCCCCACAGGTACAGCGCGCGCTGCGACGCGTCGGCGCCCGCCAGCAGCGCGCGCAGCGCCTGCAGCGCGATCGAATTGGCGCCGGGCTCGAAATTGTCCAGCGTCGGCTCGTCGTTCCACTGCAACTCCAGCACGAGCTGCCGCGCCGCGGCGTCGCGCGGGCCGCGGGTCTGCGCGGGATCCGGCGAAGCCTGCGCAAGCGCCTGCGTTTTCACTGCAGGAACAGCGGGCTGGAGCGGTACCACTGCACCAGGTGCCGCGCCACGACCAGCATCAGCGCGCCGGCCGGCAGCGCCAGCAGCACGCCGACGAAGCCGAACAGGTCGCCGAAGGCCAGCAGCAGGAAGATCACGAACAGCGGGTGCAGGCCGATGCGCCGCCCGAGCAGGCGCGGCGTCAGGTAGGAGCTCTCCAGCACCTGGCCGATGCCGTACACCACGGCCACCGCTCCCAGCGCGTACAGGCTCTGGAACTGCAGCGCCCCTGCCAGCAGCGCCAGCAGCAGCCCGATGCCGAATCCGATGAAGGGCACGGCCACCGCCAGGCCGGTAAAGACGCCGATCGGCACCGCGAGCTGGAAGCCCGCCAGGCTCAGCCCCACCGCGTAGAAGGCCGCCAGCAGCAGCATCACGGTGAGCTGCCCGCGCAGGTAGCTGGCGAGCACGCCGTCGCATTCGTGGACGAGATCGAGCAGCCGGTCGCGGTGGCGCAGCGGGACCAGTCCGACAGCGCGCTGCATGAGTTCGCGCCAGTCCAGCAACAGGTACAGCGTCAGCACCGGGATCAGGATCGCGTTGCCCAGCACGTTCAACAGCGTGCTGCCGCCGCTGCGCGCCGAGCTCAGCAGTTGCATCGCCCAGCGCTGCGGGTCGCCGGACACGCTGCGTGTCAGCAGTTCGCCGAGGCTGCCCAGGTCCAGGTGCGCATGCAGGCCCATGCGTGCCGCGGTGGCATCCAGCCAGGAGGTGATGTTGCCGACCAGCCCGGGGACCTGCCGCTGCAGCTGCGGCAGCGTACTCGAGAGCACCGACACGATCAGGCTGCCCAGCGCCACCAGCGCGATCGCCAGCAGCACCAGCGCGACGGTGGCGCCGAGCAGCCTGGGAATTCGCCAGCGCGCCATGCGCTCGACCGCCGGATGCAGCGCGTAGGCGATGGTCAGCGCGAGCAGGAACGGCGTCAGCACCGAGCGCAGCAGCCAGCCCGTGCCGACGGCCGCGGCCAGCAGGGCCAGCCAGACGAGGCGGGTTTGGGCGCGTTGCGAGATCGGCACGGATGGGGGCTGGCTGGCTGTCGGGAGGTGGGCAGTCGCGCGCCCTACAATGCTTCGACATTTTAGGCGCCGCGGCCCGCCCGGCCGGCGCGTGCCCCGAAGACCACCGCCCCATGTCCTCCCAACACGATTCCCACCAAGCCGGCCTGAGCTATCGCGACGCCGGGGTCGACATCGACGCCGGCGACGCGCTGGTCGACGCCATCAAGCCGCTGGCCGCGCGCACGCTGCGCGACGGCGTGCTGGCCGGGATCGGCGGTTTCGGCGCGCTGTTCGAGTTGCCGCGGCGTTACCGCGAACCCGTGCTGGTGTCCGGCACCGACGGCGTGGGCACCAAGCTGCGCCTGGCCTTCGAGTGGCAGCGTCACGACACCGTCGGCATCGACCTGGTCGCGATGAGCGTCAACGACGTGCTGGTGCAGGGCGCCGAGCCCCTGTTCTTTCTCGACTATTTCGCCTGCGGCAAGCTGCAGGTGGGGGTGGCCGCCAGCGTGGTCGGCGGAATCGCCCGCGGTTGCGAGATCGCCGGTTGCGCGCTGATCGGCGGCGAGACCGCCGAGATGCCCGGCATGTACCCCGACGGTGAATACGATCTCGCCGGTTTCTGCGTCGGCGCCGCGGAGAAGTCGCGGCTGGTCAGCGGCGCGTCCACGCGCGCCGGCGACGTCGTGCTGGGGCTGGGCTCCAGCGGGGTGCATTCGAACGGCTACTCGCTGGTGCGCAAGGTCATCGAGCGCGCGCGGCAGCGCCTGCCGCTCCAGCTCGACGGCATGGAGTTCCGCGACGCGGTGATGATGCCCACGCGCATCTACTGCAAGCCGGTGCTCGAACTGCTGCGCGACACCGAGGTGCGCGCGATGGCCCACATCACCGGCGGCGGCCTGCTGGAGAACATTCCGCGGGTGCTTCCCGACGGCCTGCAGTGCGTGCTGCAACGCGACTCGTGGCGTCGTCCCGAGGTCTTCGACTGGCTGCAGCGCGAAGGCGGCATCGACGAGCACGAGATGCTGCGCACCTTCAATTGCGGCATCGGCTACGTGCTGGTGCTGGCGCCGGAGCATGCCGACGCGGCGCAGCGCGCGCTGCAGGCGGCGGGCGAGACCTGCATGCGCATCGGCCACATCGCCGCGCGCGCCGACGGCGACGCGGCGGTCGTGCTGCGCTGAGAAAGCCTGCACGGGCGCCGATGCGGCGCTCAGCCTGGCGCGTGCAGGTGTTCGAAGCGCAGCTGGCAGGCGGCGCAGCGCAGTGCCGTGGGCTGTGCGCGCAGGCGCGCGGGGTCGATCGGCTCGGCGCAGTCGGCGCAGCGGCCGTAGCTGCCGTCGCGCAGGCGCTCGAGCGCGGAATCGATGTCCTGCAATTCCCCGGCGTCGCGCAGGCTTTGCGCGAGGTCGACGGCTTCCATCTCGAAGTCCACGCTGCGATCGCTCTCCCCGCGGTGGCTGGGCAGCCCGAGCAGCCCTTGCTCGTCGCGGGTCTCGCGTCGCAGTTCGTCGAGCACCGTGGCACGCCGTGCAAGCAGTTGCTGTTCGAGGTCCTGAAGTTCGTGCTGGCTCAGCGACATGTTCTGCTCCCGCGGCGCTCGCGGCTGCGCCATGCGGAGCATTGTGCGCCGGCGGCCGCGCGCGCGCCTTGACGCGCTGCAAGCCGGGCCGGGCTTGCGCCGGGGCTCACTCCCGGTGCAGGAAGTGGCGCGGTCGCAGGCCCAGCATCGCCAGGGTTGCGAAATAGGCGGCAGCGGCAGCAGCCAGCAATGCGAAAGCCGCCCCGAGTCGCAACAAGGACGCGTGCGCACCGGTCCAGTGCAGCCACGGCAGGCGCAGCGCCCCCCAGCCCAGGATGGCCGCGAACGGCAACTGCGCCGCCAGCACGCGCGCCCCGAAGCCGCCCCAGCCCGGCTGGGCCTGGTAGCTGCCGCGGCGCCACAGCCCGTGCAGCAGCAGGCCGGCGTTGAGCAGCGCGCCGCAGGAGATCGCCAGCGCCAGCCCGGCATGCTGCAGGCGCGGCACGAACACGACGTTGAGCAACTGCGTGAACACCAGCACGACCAGCGCCATCTTGACCGGCGTGCGGATGTCTCGCCGCGCGTAGAACCCCGGGGCGAGGATCTTCACGCCGATGAGCCCGAGCAGCCCCAGCCCGTAGGCGCGCAGCGCGCGCGTGGTCTGCTCGACGTCGAAGGCGTTGAAATGCCCGTACTGGAACAGGATGGACACCAGCGGGGTGGCGAACACGCCCAGCGCGATCGCCGCCGGCAGCGCCAGCACCAGGCACAGACGCAGGCCCCAGTCGAGCAGCGAGCTGTAGCGCTGCGAATCGGAGGCGGCGTGCGCGCGCGACAGACTGGGCAGCAGCACCGAGCCCAGCGCCACGCCGAGCAGCGCGGTCGGGAATTCCATCAGGCGGTCGGCATAGGCCAGCCACGACACGCTGCCCGGTTGCAGGTGCGATGCGATCTGGGTGTTGATGACCAGCGAGACCTGCGCCACCGAGACCGACAGGCTGGCCGGGAGCATCTGCTGCACCACGCGGCGCACCCCGGGCGAGCGCCAGGCGGCGACGAAGTTCAGGTGCAGGCGCGGCAGCACCGCGTAGCGGCGCAGCGCCGGGACCTGCACCGCCAGCTGCAGCACGCCGCCGACCACCACACCGACCGCCAGCGCATACACGGGCGGGTGCATCACGCGATGCAACAGCACCGCCGCGGCGATCACGCTCAGGTTGAGCAGCGCCGGGGTCAGCGACGACACCGTGAAATGCTTCCAGGTGTTGAGGATGCCCGCCGACAGCGCGACCAGCGAGATGATGCCGGCATAGGGGAACATCAGGCGCGCCATCCAGGTGGCGGCGTCGAAGGCCTTCGGATGCAGCCCGGAGGCGGTCATCAGCACCAGCACCGGCGCGCCGATCACGCCCAGCAGGCTCACCCCGGCGAGGATCCAGGCCAGCGCGGTGGCCACGTCGTCGATCAGGCGCTGGTTGTCCTGCGGGCTGTCGTTCTCGCGCGACGCGGCGAGGATCGGGATGAAGGCCTGCGAGAACGCGCCCTCGGCGAACAGCCGGCGCAGCAGGTTGGGCAGGCGGAACGCGACGTTGAACGCATCGGTCCAGGCGCTGGCGCCGAAATAGCGGGCGATCAGCACCTCGCGCACCAGCCCCGTGATGCGCGACACCAGCGTGAGCAGGGAGACGGTGTAGGCGGCGCGCAGCAGGTTCACGCGGCGCATTATAGGAATGCGTCGGGAGCGGACGGCCCCTGCCGGTGAGCAACGCGCTTTGCGCGCAGGGGTCTTGCCGCTATACTAGGCGCTTTTCCCAGAATTTTTCCCGAGGTTTCATTCCATGGCGACATCCGCGCAAGCGAAAAAGAAAAGCGCCCGCACGCCCTCCGGGCGCAAGCGCGCGCGTCAGGACATCAAGCTCAACGCCGCCAATTCGGCCATGCGTTCGCGCTTTCGCACCGCGGTGAAGTCGGTGCGCAAGGCGATCGCCGCCGGCGACAAGTCGCTGGCCGCGGAGGCCTTCAAGGCCGCGGTGCCGGTGCTGGACTCGATTGCCCGCAAGGGCCTGTTCCACCCCAACAAGGCGGCGCGCGACAAGAGCCGTCTGAATGCCGCGCTGAAGGCGATGGGGGCCTGAGAACGCCCCCCGGGCCGGGCGGCTCCCAGCCCGCCCCGAGCCCATCCGGCGCGGCCCGTCGCAGGCGGGTTGCGAGCGTACGAAGCCCGCGTCGAGCGGGCTTCGTCGTCTGTGATCTTTACTTCGAGGAACCGTCCATGCCTGGCCATCTGATGCAGAACTATTCCCGCCAAGCCCTGGCGCTCAGCCACGGCGAGGGCGCCTGGGTGTGGGACACCGAGGGCCGGCGCTACCTGGACGGACTGAGCGGAATCGCGGTCAGCACCGTCGGCCACGCGCATCCGCGCCTGGTGGCGGCGCTGCGCGACCAGGTCGGCAAGCTGATCCATTGCTCCAACGTCTACCAGATCCCGCTGCAGGAACAACTGGCCGACCGCCTGTGCGCGCTGGCCGGGGCGGATGCCGCCTTCTTCTGCAACTCGGGGCTGGAGGCGAACGAGGCGGCGATCAAGCTGGCCCGCCTGTGGGGGCACCGCCGCGCAGCCGAGCTGCCGGAGATCCTGGTGTTCGACGGGGCCTTCCACGGCCGTTCGCTGGCCACGCTGTCGGCCACCGGCAACCCGAAGGTGCAGAAGGGATTCGAGCCGCTGGTCGAGGGATTCGTGCGCGTGCCGCTGAACGACCAGGCCGCGGTGGAGCGCGCAGCGCGCGAGCATCCCGGGCTGTGCGCGGTGTTCATCGAGGCGATCCAGGGCGAGGGCGGAATCCGCCCGGCGCAGCTGGACTTCCTGCGCTTCCTGCGCGGCCTGTGCGATCGCAACGGCTGGCTGCTGATGATCGACGAGGTGCAGTGCGGCATGGGGCGCACCGGTCGCTGGCTGGCGCACCAGTGGGCCGACGTGCGCCCCGACGTGGTGGCGATGGCCAAGGGGCTGGCCTCCGGCGTGCCGATCGGCGCGCTGCTCGGCTATGGCGAGGCGGCGCGCGTGTTCGGTCCCGGCCAGCACGGCAGCACCTTCGGCGGCAACCCGCTGGCCTGCCGTGCCGCGCTGGAGACCCTGGCCATCATCGAGGACGAAGGGCTGCTGGACAACGCGCAGCGCATCGGCGGCTGGATGCTCGGGCAGCTGCGCGAGCGTGTCGGCGGCCTGGCCGGGGTGGTCGAGGTGCGCGGCAGCGGCCTGATGATCGGCATCGAGCTCGAGCGCGCCTGCGGCGAGCTGGTCGCGCAGGCGCAGCAGGCCGGCCTGCTGATCAACGTCACGCATGAGCGCGTGATCCGCCTGCTGCCGCCGTTGATCCTGCGCCAGGAGGAGGCCGAGCAGTTGCTGGCGCTGCTGGTGCCGCTGGTGCAGCGTTTCGTCGGCGCCGCCTGACGAGGGGCTTCGCGATGACCCACACCCCCGTGCGCCATTACCTGCAGTTCAGCGATCTGACGCGTGACGAGTACGCCTATGTGTTCCACCGCAGCGCGCTGATCAAGTCGCGCTTCAAGGGCTACGAGCTGCACCAGCCGCTGGTGGACCGGACGCTGGCGATGATCTTCGAGAAGCACTCGACGCGCACGCGCCTGAGCTTCGAGGCCGGCATGCACCAGCTCGGCGGAGCCGCCATCTACATCAACACCCGCGACAGCCAGCTCGGGCGCGGCGAGCCCATCGAGGACGCCGCGCAGGTGTTCTCGCGCATGGTCGACCTGGTGATGATCCGCACCTTCGGGCACGACATCGTCGAGCGCTTCGCAGCGCATTCGCGCGTGCCGGTGATCAACGGCCTGACCAACGAGTTCCACCCCTGCCAGGTGCTGGCCGACGTGTTCACCTACATCGAGCACCGCGGCGACATCGCCGGCAAGGTCGTGGCGTGGGTCGGCGACGCCAACAACATGCTCTACACCTGGCTGCAGGCGGCTGCGATCCTCGGCTTCACGGTGCATTTCTCGGGCCCGCCGGGCTACGGCGTGGACCTGCAGCGCGCCGGCTACCCGGTCAGCGAGGCCGAAGCGGCCTGCCTGCGCTGCTTCGACGACCCGCGGCAGGCCTGCGAGGGAGCGCATCTGGTCACCACCGACGTGTGGACCAGCATGGGCTACGAGGCGGAGAACACCGCGCGCCTGAAGGCCTTCCAGGGCTTCATGGTCGACACCGCGATGATGCAGCGAGCCGACCCGCAGGCCCTGTTCATGCACTGCCTGCCGGCGCATCGCGGCGAGGAGGTGCAGGCCGAGGTCATCGACGGGCCGCGCAGCGTGGTCTGGGACGAGGCCGAGAATCGCCTGCACGTGCAGAAGGCCCTGATGGAATTCCTGCTCCTCGGCCAGCTCGCGGATTGATGGTGAGCCCCCAGGGCCGGGCGCTGCCCGGCCCGCCCCCCGGGGGGGGCAAGGAATCTAGAGGCCCGGCTGCAGCAGCTCGCGCAGCACGCGCAGGTACAGCGCGTAGCGCTCGGGGTCGATCTCGCCGGCGGTGACGGCTTCGCGGACCACGCAGCCCGGCTCCTCGCGGTGGGTGCAGTTCTGGAACCGGCAGCGGCCGTTGCGCTGCGCCAGTTCGGGCAGCGCGTGCTGCAGCTGGGTCACGCTCAGGTGCTGCAGGCCGAAGGCCTGGAATCCCGGCGAGTCGAGCAGCGCGCTGGCCGCCGGCATCCCCGGCAGCTTCCACAGGCGTGTGCTGGTCGTCGTGTGGCGCCCCGAGTTCAGCGCCTCGCTGAGCGCGCCGGTGCTGGCGTTGATCCCCGGCAGCAGCGCGTTGGCCAGCGTCGACTTGCCGACCCCGGAGGCGCCGATGAGCATCGAGGTGCGTCCGGCCAGCCACGGCCGCAGCGCCTCCACCGCGTGCTGCGGCGCCCCCAGCGCCGACAACTCCAGCACCGGGTAGCCGCATTGCTCCAGCGGGCGCAGGCGGCGGCGCAACTCGGCGGTCTGGGGCAGCTCGCACTTGTTGAGCACGAGCAGGCAGTCGATGTCCTCGGCGCCGGCGGCGATCAGCGCGCGTCCCACGAGGTCGAGGTTGGGTGTCGGCTGCGCCGCGGTGACCACCAGCAGCAGGTCGAGGTTGGCGGCGAACACCTTGCTGCGCCGCAAGTCCTGGCGCCACAGCATGTTGCGCCGCGGCAGCACGGAGTCGATCAGCGCCGGGTCGCCGGGCAGCAGCAGCACCTCGTCGCCGCACACCACGTCGCCGCGCTTGCCGCGCGTCACGCAGGCCAGCGGCGCGTCGCCGCCGGCGTCGGCCAGGTAGTTGCGCCCGTAGGCGGCGACGATGCGCGCGCGCAGCGGCGTGCTGCCCGGCGCCTGCGGCGCGGGGCCGCGGCGTCGCGTCGCGGCGTGCTGCATCGGCCGGTGCGGCTCAGCCCGCGGCGCCTTCGGGCAGGCCCAGCCGGGCCAGGCGCTGCAGCGCCGGCGGGTGGCTGTAGTAGAAGCGCACGAACCACGGGTCGGGGGTCAGGGTCGACGCGTTGTCGCGGTACATGCGCAGCAGCGCGCTGCCCAGCGCGCGTGCGTCGCTGTGGCCCGCGGCATAGGCATCGGCCTCGAACTCGTGCCTGCGCGACCAGCTCGCGCTCAGCGGCGTGACGAACACCCCGAACACCGGCAGCGCCAGGCTGAACAGGATCAGCGCCGCCGCCTGGTTGCCGCCCAGCAGGTCGGGGTCGAAACCCAGCCCGGTGTAGAACCACACGCGCGACGCCAGCCACCCCAGCAGCGCGAATCCGGCCAGGCTCAGTCCCAGGGTCAGCAGCAGGCGCTGCTGGATGTGGTGGCGCTTGTAGTGCCCCACCTCGTGCGCCAGCACGGCCTCGATCTGCTGCGCATCGAGCTGCCCCAGCAGCGTGTCGAACAGCACGACCCGGCGCGCCGAGCCGATTCCGGTGAAGTAGGCATTGGCGTGCGCGCTGCGACGCGAGCCGTCCATCACGTACAAGCCCTGCAGCGCGAATCCGCAGCGCTGCATCAGTTGCTGCGCGCGGCTCTTGACCTCGCCGTCGGGAAGGGGCTCGAAGCGGTTGAACAGCGGCGCGATCCAGGTCGGGAACACGACCATCATGGTCAGGCTGAACGCGGCGAAGGCCAGCCAGGCCCACAGCCACCACCAGTCGCTGCCGCGCATCAGCCACAGCACCAGCAGCGCCAGCGGCGCCATGACCAGCGCCCCCAGCAGCAGCCCCCTGGCCTGGTCGGCGAAGAACAGCCCCGGGGTGCTGCGGTTGAAGCCGAAGCGGGCCTCGAGCCGGAAGGTGCTCCACAGTTCCCAGGGCAGCTCGATCAGCGCGCCGATCAGCCCGAACTCGCCCAGCAGCAGCAACTGCGCCAGCAGCCCGTCGCCGAACAGCGACGTGTTGGCGCGTGCCAGCAGTTGCAGCCCGCCGAACAGGGTCCAGCCGAGCAGCACGGCGGCCGAGAACAGCGCATGCCACAGCCCCAGGCGCTGGCGCGCGCTGGTGTAGTCGGCGGCCTTGCGGTGCGCCTGCAGGTCGATGACCCCGGCGAAGGCCTCGGGGACGCGGTCGCGGTGGGTCTGCACATGACGGATCTGGCGCGCCCCCAGCCACAGGCGCAGCGCGGTCGACAGCAGCAGCGCGGCGGCGAACACGAGGCTGCACAGCAGGGAACTCCGGGACAGGGTCATGTCGAGGTGGGTGGGCCAGGGGGCCGAGGAGCGGGCCGAGGAGGGGGCCGGGACGGCCGGGCGCCTCGGCGCGGGGGTCATGCGAGAATGGAGTTTCGGTGCGCGGCGCAGCCGCGCGCCGTCGAGCGCGGCCGAGTCGCCGCAGGTTTCCCATTATCCCATTCACGTCGTGTCGGCGGGCGGCCGTGGCCGCGTCGCGTGCGGCACGGCGCAATTGCCGCATGAACGCCATCCAGAGCCCGCCCGATCTGCCCCTGCACGAGTCCAACCTGTTGTGGGTGGACATGGAAATGACCGGACTGGACCCGCTGAACGACCGCATCATCGAGGTCGCGCTGGTGGTCACCGACGCCCAGGTCACGCGGCGCATCGAGGGTCCGGTGCTGGCCGTCCATCAGCCCGCCGAGGTGATGGCCGCGATGGATTCGTGGAACCAGGGCACGCACGGCCGCTCCGGCCTGACGGCGCGGGTGGCCGCAAGCAGCATCGACGAGCAGCAGGCCGAGCAGGCGATGATCGACTTCGCCGCCCGCTACGTGCCGGCGGGCAAGAGTCCGATGTGCGGCAACACGATCTGCCAGGACCGGCGCTTCATGGCGCGCTGGATGCCCCGGCTGGAGGCCTACTTCCACTACCGCAACCTGGACGTGAGCACGCTGAAGGAGCTCGCCCGCCGCTGGCGCCCGGAGGTCTGCGCGGCGTTCAAGAAGCGCCAGGAGCACACCGCGCTGGCCGACATCCACGAATCCATCGACGAACTGCTGCACTACCGCGAGCACTTCCTCGTCGCGCCGGCTCCGCCGCAGGGCTGAGGTACGCCGGCGCGGCTCAGGCGGTGCCCTCGTTCTCCAGGTAGCGCTGCGCGTCCAGCGCGGCCATGCAGCCGGTGCCGGCGCTGGTGATCGCCTGCCGGTAGACATGGTCCTGCACGTCGCCGGCGGCGAACACGCCGGGCACGCTGGTCGCGGTGGCCATGCCGTCGAGCCCGCCGCGGGTGATGATGTAGCCGTCCTTCATCGTCAGCTGGCCCTCGAAGATGCCGGTGTTGGGCTGGTGCCCGATGGCGATGAAGCAGCCCTGCAGCGCCAGGTCGGTCTTCTCGCCGCTGCGGTTGTCGCGCACGCGCACGCCGGTGACGCCGCTGGCGTCGCCCAGCACCGCGTCGAGTTCGCTCCACAGGCGCAGCTCGGCCTTGCCTTCGGCCACGCGCTGCATCAGGCGGTCGATCAGGATCGGTTCGGCGCGGAAACGGTCGCGACGGTGGATCACCGTCACCTTGCGCGCGATCCCGGTCAGGTACAGCGCCTCCTCGACCGCGGTGTTGCCGCCGCCGACCACGCACACGTCCTGCTCGCGGTAGAAGAAGCCGTCGCAGGTCGCGCAACCCGACACGCCGCGTCCCATGAACTCCTGCTCGCTGGGCAGGCCCAGGTACTTGGCCGAGGCGCCGGTGGCGATGATCAGCGCATCGCAGGTATAGCTGCCGCTGTCGCCCTGCAGCACGAAGGGGCGCGACTTCAGGTCCACGCCGTGGATGTGGTCGAACACGATCTCGGTGTCGAAGCGACGCGCGTGCGCCTCGAAGCGCGCCATCAGCTCGGGTCCCTGCACGCCCTGCACGTCGGCGGGCCAGTTGTCGACCTCGGTGGTCGTCATCAGCTGGCCGCCCTGCGCCATGCCGGTGATCAGCAGCGGCTTGAGGTTGGCGCGCGCCGCGTACACGGCCGCCGCATAGCCGGCGGGGCCGGAACCGAGGATCAGGACTTTGGCGTGTCGGGTGGTCATGAAGGGGGGTGCCGTGAGGTGTTGTTGGATGGTGGCGGCGGCGCTACGCTTTGCGATCCGCATGAATTGTCGCGTGATGTCGGCGCGATGACGTTGCTTTGACGCAGCTTTCACCGCCGAAGCAGCGGCCACAACGGGAAATTGTAGGGCGGCACGCGCGCCCGCGCAGCGACGGCCTGCCTGGGCGCGCGCTGGGTTAGCATGCACGCTGGCAGGAGTTGCGGACACGGACATGGTTGCGATCTCCAATATCGATCTGGTGCGGCGCGTGCCGATGTTCTCGGTACTCACCGAGGCGCAGGCGTGGACGCTGTCGCAGTCCATCGTCAAGAAGCGCTACAAGCGCGGCGAATGCCTGGTGGAGCAGGGCGGGCGCTCGAATGCGCTGTTCATCATCCTGGCCGGCCGGGCACGCGTGATCAGCGTGGACTCGCGCGGTCGCGAGGTGATCCTCGCCGTGCTGCATCCGGGCGACCATGTCGGCGAGATGAGCCTGATCGACGGCCAGCCGCATTCGGCCTCGGTGATCGCCGAGGTGCAGACCGACGTGCTGATGCTGGGGCGCGTCGCCTTCCTGCAAAGCCTGCCCGAGAACACCAGCATGAGTTTTTCCATCATGCGCGGGCTGGTGCACCGGTTGCGCGGCGCCGACCGCAAGATCGAGTCGCTGGCCCTGCTCGACGTGTACGGGCGCGTCGCGCGCGCGCTGCTGGAGATGAGCGAGCTCGACGGGGTCGAGCGCATCGTGCGCAACAAGCCCTCGCGCCAGGACCTGGCCAAGATGGTCGGCGCGTCGCGCGAGATGGTCAGTCGCGTGATGAAGGACTTCGAACAACAGTCGCTGGTGATCGAGCGCGACGACGGCAGCCTGGTGGTGCGCGAACGCATCGCCAGCATGACCTGAGTCGGACCCCCGCATCGGCCGCGCATCTTCCGTCTTCGCCTTGATTCGCTTTTCGCTGCCCTGGATCGGCTCGCGCAACGAGCCGCGGCGCCCGCCGACCCGCAGGAGCCGGCTGCTGGCCGAGCTGCGCCTGGCCAGCGGCGCCATCGTCTGGCTGCTGCTGCTGCTGTCGCTGCTGAGCTACCACCGCGACGATCCGTCGTGGACCACTTCCGGAAACACCGCGCGCGCGACCGCCAACCTGGTCGGCACGGTGGGGGCGTGGACCGCCGACATCCTGTACTTCGTGCTGGGTTTCTCGGCGCTGTGGATCCTGCCCATGGGCCTGTACGGGCTGGTGCGCGCCTGGCGGGCGGCGCATTCGGCGACCCCGGCGGAAGAGGCGCCGGGGTGGTGGCGCCGCGCGGGCAGCGCCGCCGGGCTCGCGCTGCTGCCGCTATCCAGCGCCGCGCTGGAGGCGACGCGGCTGTGGGGACTGGACGCGCACCTGCCGGGACAGGCGGGCGGGATCGTCGGCTCCTGGCTGGGCGAGCTGCTGCAGCAGGCGCTGGGCTTCACCGGAAGCGCCATCGTGCTGCTGGCGGTGTTCCTGCTGTCGCTGTCGTGGTTCGCGCGTTTCAGCTGGATCGACGCGGCCGAGCGCACCGGGGCGGCGATCGAGTGGACCTGGTCGCGTCTGCGGCGACGCCGCGAGCTGCGCGAGGACCGCGAGGCCGGACAGCAGGCGTTGCAGCAGCGCGCGGCCGACATGCAGGACCACGCCGCGCGCGACAGCGACGAGCTGTTCGCGCCGGTGTTCATCGAGCCCGCGGTGGCGCAGGTGCCGCAGTCGCCGCGCGTGCAGCGGGAAAAGCAGAAGCCGCTGTTCCAGGACATGCCGAACTCGGCGCTGCCGACGCTGGATCTGCTGGACGGGGTGCAGGGCGCGCGCGACGCGGTGGGCGCCGAGACGCTGGAGTTCACGTCGCGCCTGATCGAGAAGAAGCTCAAGGATTTCGGCGTGTCGGTACGCGTGGTGGCGGCGCTGCCGGGGCCGGTGATCACGCGCTACGAGGTGGAGCCCGAGCCCGGCGTGAAGGGCTCGCAGGTGGTGGCGCTGTCGCGCGACCTGGCACGCGCGCTGTCGCTGGTGAGCATCCGCGTGGTCGAGACCATTCCCGGCAAGAACACGATGGCGCTGGAGCTTCCCAACGCCAAGCGCCAGACCATCGGACTGGGCGAGATCCTCGGCTCGCAGGTCTACAACGACGCGCAGTCCATGCTCAGCATGGGGCTTGGCAAGGACATCGTCGGCAATCCGGTGGTGGCCGACCTCGCGCGCATGCCGCACCTGCTGGTCGCCGGGACCACCGGCTCGGGCAAGTCGGTGGGCATCAACGCGATGATCCTCAGCCTGCTGTACAAGGCCGAGGCGCGCCAGGTGCGCCTGATCATGATCGACCCGAAGATGCTCGAGCTCAGCGTCTACGAAGGCATCCCGCACCTGCTGGCGCCGGTGGTCACCGACATGAAGCAGGCCGCGCATGCGCTGAACTGGTGCGTCGGCGAGATGGATCGGCGCTACCGGGTCATGAGCAAGCTGGGAGTGCGCAACCTGGCCAGCTACAACGCGCGCATCGCCGACGCGACGCAGCGCGGCGAGCACGTCGCGAACCCGCTGTCGCTGACCCCGGAGAGCCCGGAGCCGCTGCAGCACATGCCCTACATCGTCGTGGTCATCGACGAACTCGCCGACCTGATGATGGTCGTGGGCAAGAAGATCGAGGAACTGATCGCACGCCTGGCGCAGAAGGCCCGCGCCGCCGGCATCCACCTGATCCTGGCCACGCAGCGGCCCAGCGTCGACGTGATCACCGGGCTGATCAAGGCCAACATCCCGACGCGCATCGCCTTCCAGGTCTCGAGCAAGGTCGACTCGCGCACCATCCTCGACCAGATGGGCGCCGAGAGCCTGCTCGGCATGGGCGACATGCTGTACCTGCCGCCGGGCTCGGGGGCCCCGCAGCGCGTGCATGGCGCCTTCGTCAGCGACGCCGAGGTGCACAGGGTGGTCGAACAGCTCAAGTCGCAGGGCGAGCCCGACTATGTCCCCGGGCTGCTCGAGCCGGAGGCGGGGAGCGACGGCGACGCGGGCGGCTTCGACTCCGGCGGCGACGCCGAGAGCGATCCGCTGTACGACCAGGCGGTGCAGATCGTGCTGCAGAACCGCAAGGCCTCGATCTCGCTGGTGCAGCGTCACCTGCGCATCGGCTACAACCGCTCCGCGCGCCTGCTCGACCAGATGGAAAAGGCCGGGCTGGTATCGTCGCTGTCGAGCAACGGCAACCGCGACATCCTGGTCCCCGCACGCGGCGAGACCTGAACCGGCGCGCGGCGTCGCGCCGCGCGCAACTTGCGTATCCGCACAGGAGATTGGCATCCATGTTCCGCTTCCCTGCCGAACCCGGCGCGAGCGCCGCACGCAGGCGCTGCCTGCGCGGGCTGGCGCTGCTCGGGCTCGCTGCCGCGGCGCCGCTGCCGGCGCTGGCCGCCGGCGACGCTCCGGTGGCGCTGCTGCAGCGCTGGCTGCATGAGACCCACGGCGCGACGGCCGACTTCACGCAGCGCATCGTCGCCGACAAGGGCGGTGCGCCGCAGCTGTCGTCGGGAACCTTCTCCTTCGAGCGCCCCGGGCGCTTTCGCTGGGAATACCTGAAGCCGTACCGGCAGGACATCGTCAGCGACGGCGACACGATCTGGACCTACGACCACGACCTCGACCAGGTCACGATCAGCTCGCAGGCGCAGGCACTCGGCAGCACGCCGGCGGCGCTGCTGTCCGGCGCCGACGTGCAGCGCCTGTTCGCGCTGCAGGCACTGCCCGCGCACGACGGATTGCAGTGGGTGCAGGCGACCCCGCGCGCCTCCGACAGCTCCTTCGTCTGGGTGCGCCTGGGCCTGCGCGACGCCGCGCAGGGGGTCGAGCTCGAACAGATGCAGCTGCGCGACGCGTTCCGGCGCACCTCGACCATCCGCTTCACGGCGCAGCGCGTGAATCCGAAGTTCGCGCCGGGCAGCTTCCATTTCACGCCGCCGCCCGGCGCCGCGGTGATCCGCCCCGAAGGGTCCTGAGCGCGGGCGCCCCCGTCCCCGCGCGCAGCGCATCATGAGCCGAAGCGCCGATCTGTTCGACGACGACCCGCAGGATCCGGTCGTTCCCGCCGCGGCCGCGGCGGGCGAGATCCCGCTGGCCGAGCGCCTGCGCCCGCGACGCATCGACGACGTGGTCGGGCAGTCGCACCTGCTGGGGCAGGGCAAGCCGCTGCGCGTGGCCTTCGACACGCGGCGCCTGCACTCGATGATCCTGTGGGGGCCGCCGGGTGTCGGCAAGACCACGCTGGCGCGGCTCATCGCCGAGCGCTTCGGCGCGCGCTTCATCGCCATTTCCGCGGTGCTGGCCGGGGTCAAGGAAATCCGCGACGCCGTCGTGCAGGCGCAGGCGGCACGTGCGGCCGGACAGTCGACGCTGGTGTTCGTCGACGAGGTGCACCGCTTCAACAAGAGCCAGCAGGACGCCTTCCTGCCGCATGTCGAGTCGGGGTTGTTCACCTTCATCGGCGCGACCACCGAGAACCCGTCCTTCGAGGTCAACAGCGCGCTGCTGTCGCGCGCCACGGTGTACGTGCTGCAGCCGCTGCAGCCGCCGGAGCTGCAGTTGCTGGCGCGGCGCGGACTGCAGGCCGCGGGCGGCCTCGACATCGAGCCCGACGCCTTGCAACTGCTGGCCGAGCATGCCGACGGCGACGGGCGGCGCCTGCTCAACGCGGTCGAGGCGGTGGCGGCGACCGCGCGGGCGCAGCAACTGGCGCGCGTGGACATGGAGCTGCTGCGCGCCGCGCTGGCCGAGAGCCTGCGGCGCTACGACAAGGGCGGCGACCAGTTCTACGACGTCATCTCGGCGCTGCACAAGTCGGTGCGCGGCAGCGACCCGGACGCCTCGCTGTACTGGATGACCCGCATGCTCGACGGGGGTGTCGACCCGCTGTACATCGGGCGGCGCCTGATCCGCATGGCCAGCGAGGACATCGGGCTGGCCGACCCGCGCGCCCTCAGCCTCAGCCTCGACGCGGTCGCGGCCTTCGAGCGCCTGGGCGCCCCGGAGGGCGAGCTGGCGCTGGTGCAGGCGGTGCTGTACCTGGCGCTGGCGCCGAAGTCGAACGCCGCCTACGTGGCCGCCGGACAGGCGCGCGAACTGGTGCGCCGCCACGGCAGCGCACCGGTGCCGATGCACCTGCGCAATGCACCGACCAGCCTGATGCGCGAAATCGGTGCGGGCGCGCAATACCGCTACGCCCATGACGAGCCGGGGGCCTTCGCCGCCGGCGAGCGCTACTTCCCGCCGGGCATGCCGGAGGCGCGGTTGTACAAGCCGACTCCGCGCGGGCTGGAAGCCCGGCTGGGCGAGCGGCTGGCCGAGCTGCGGCGCCTCAACCGCGAGGCGCGCGCGCAGGCGGACGGCGGCGCGCAGGACCCCGTCGACGACGGCACCACCTGAGCGCGCGGCGGCCGATCGGCGCGCGCGGCATGCATCTTGCTGCGCATCGACGAGGTGTCGCCGGGCCTCCATCGGGCGTCCTCCAGCGGCGCGGCGACGTGTCGCGCAGCATCGCTGCAGCGTCAACCACCGTACCTGTGGGGAAGACGGGTTAATCCCCGTGGTTATCATTACCGGTTACACCTACAAAGTCGGCACGACCGCGGGATGTCCCCTGCGGCCTGCCAATCAGGAGACTCATCGGCGTGCCGGGGTCGTGCCTCCGCCCAACAGGCGGATTCGCGTTCCGGTGGGGGCGCAGCGGAACCACCTTCCGCGATACCCCGGAGTCGGATGGGTAGCCGCATTGCGTGCACCGTACCCACAAGGACTTTCGGGATGCAAACGTTCATACAGCAGTTAGTCAACGGCCTCGTGCTGGGCAGCATGTACGCCCTCGTCGCGCTGGGCTACACGATGGTCTACGGCATCGTCAACCTGATCAACTTCGCCCACGGCGACGTCATGATGGTCGGTGCGATGACCTCCTACAGCGTGTTCCGGTTCCTGCATGCGGTGGCCCCGCACATGCCGTGGCCGCTGGTGCTGGTGATCGCGCTGGTCGGCGCGATGGCCGTGTGCGGAACCCTCAACTACCTCATCGAGCGCCTGGCCTATCGCCGCCTGCGCAACGCGCCGAAGCTGGCGCCGCTGGTCACCGCGATCGGCATGTCGATCTTCCTCGAGACCATGGCGATGGTCATCTGGGGGCGCGACTACAAGGTCTTCCCCGAGCTGTTTCCGAACCCGGTGATCAACATCCACGGCGTCGTCATCACGCCGGTGCAGATCGCGATCCTGATCGTCACCGCGGTGCTGCTGTTCGGGCTGACCACGTTGATCAACCACACGCGCCTCGGGCGCGCGATGCGCGCCACCGCCGAGAACCCGCGGGTGGCCTCGCTGATGGGAGTCAACCCGAACCTGGTGATCTCCGCCGCCTTCGTCATCGGCGCGGTGCTGGCGGCGGTCGCCGGGATCATGTGGTACGCGAACTTCTCCACCGCGAACTTCTACATGGGCTTCACGCCGGGGCTGAAGGCCTTCACCGCGGCGGTGCTCGGGGGCATCGGCAACATGAGCGGGGCGATGGTCGGCGGCGTGCTGCTGGGGATCATCGAGGTGCTGGGCGCCGGCTACATCGGCACCGTCACGCACGGACTGTTCGGCAGCAACTACCAGGACATCTTCGCGTTCATCGTGCTGATCCTGGTGCTGACGCTGCGCCCGCAGGGGCTGCTGGGCGAACGGGTCGCCGACCGCGCCTGATCCGGAGAACGTCATGCATGCAAAGAATTCGCAACTGCTCGCGTTCAGCCTGGCCGGCGCGTTCCTGCTGGCGATGCCGCTGGGCCTGCAGCATTTCGGCGACGCCTGGGTGCGCATCGCGGCCTTCTCGATGCTGTACGTGATGCTGGCGCTGGGCCTGAACATCGTGGTCGGTCTCGCCGGCCTGCTGGACCTGGGCTACATCGCGTTCTACGCCGTGGGCGCCTACATGTTCGCGCTGCTGTCGTCGACCCAGCTGACCGACAACTTCGACACCCTGGGCAGGCTGTGGCCGCACGGTTTCGACGTCTCGATCTGGCTGGTCATCCCGCTGGGCGCCGGACTGGCGGCGCTGTTCGGCATCCTGCTCGGCACCCCGGTGCTGAAGCTGCGCGGCGACTACCTTGCGATCGTCACGCTGGGCTTCGGGGAGATCATCCGCATCTTCCTGAACAACCTGAACGCGCCGGTGAACATCACCAACGGCCCGCAGGGCATCTCCGGGATCCACGGCGTGCGCATGTTCGGCTGGGACCTCAACCACAACATCCACGTCGGCGGCTACACGATCAACTCGGTCACCGAGTACTACTGGCTGTTCCTGGTGCTGGTGATGCTGACGGTGTTCATCTGCTATCGGCTGCAGGATTCGCGCATCGGGCGCGCCTGGATGGCCATGCGCGAGGACGAGATCGCGGCCAAGGCGATGGGCGTGAACACGCGCAACATGAAGCTGCTCGCGTTTTCCATGGGGGCCACCTTCGGCGGGGTCGCCGGCGTGATGTTCGCCGCCTTCCAGGGCTTCGTGTCCCCGGAATCGTTCTCGCTGATGGAGTCGGTCAACGTGCTGGCGATGGTGGTCATCGGCGGCATGGGCAACATCCCCGGCGTGATCCTGGGCGCCATCCTGCTGTCGGTGCTGCCGGAGGCGCTGCGCTACCTCGGCTTCATCTCCGACTGGCAGCAGTCGCACTTCAACCACGTCTACATCGACAGCGGCATCCTGCGCCAGCTGATCTACTCGCTGTCGATGATCCTGATCATGCTGGTGCGCCCGAAGGGCCTGTGGCCGGCTCCCGAGCACGGCAAGGGCGTGGCCACGCTGGGCATCGGCAACGGCAGCCGCAAGGCGGTCGGTGCGACCGGGGAGGTGCAGCCGTGAGCGCACATCTCGAAGCTGCCCCGCAGCGCGCGGCCGGCGGCGAGCTGCCGGCGACGCTGCGCGTCGCCGGGGCCTCCAAGCGTTTCGGCGGGCTGCAGGCCCTGTCGGAGGTCGGCGTGGAGATCCGCAAGGGCCAGATCTACGGCCTGATCGGCCCCAACGGCGCCGGCAAGACGACCTTCTTCAACGTCATCACCGGCATGTACAAGCCCGACGCGGGCGAGTTCCTGCTCGACGGGCGCCCCTACAAGCCGGAGGCGGTGCACCAGGTGGCGCACGAGGGCATCGCGCGCACCTTCCAGAACATCCGCCTGTTCCCGGACATGACGGCCCTGGAGAACGTGATGGTGGGGCGCCACACGCGCACCAGGAGCGCGGTGCTGGGGGCGATCTTCCGCACCCCGCACTTTCGCGCCGAGGAGCGCGCGATCCGCGAGCGTTCCTACGAACTGCTGCAGTACGTCGGCATCGAGCACTACGCCGACTATCGTGCCCGCACGCTGTCGTATGGCGACCAGCGGCGCCTGGAGATCGCGCGCGCGCTGGCCACCGAGCCCAAGCTGCTGGCGCTCGACGAGCCGGCCGCGGGCATGAACGCGACCGAGAAGCTGCAGCTGCGCGAGCTGCTGTCGACCATCCGCAGCGACGGCCGCACGATCCTGCTGATCGAGCACGACGTGAAGCTGGTCATGGGACTGTGCGACCGCGTGACCGTGCTGGACTACGGGAAGATCATCGCCGAGGGGGCGCCTGCCGAGGTGCAGCGCGACCCGAAGGTCATCGAAGCCTACCTGGGCGGTGGAGGACAAGCTCATGCCTGAGGCCTTGCTGAGCATCAAGGGGCTGCGCGTGGCCTACGGCGGCATCATGGCCGTCAAGGGCATCGATTTCGAGGTGCGCAGCGGAGAACTCGTCAGCCTGATCGGCGCCAACGGCGCCGGCAAGACGACCACGCTGAAGGCCATCACCGGCATGCAGCCGATCAGCGATGGCGACATCGTGTTCGACGGCAGGTCGGTGCGCGGCAGGCCCGCGCACGAACTGGTGCGCATGGGACTGGCGATGGTGCCGGAAGGGCGCGGCGTGTTCACCCGCATGACCATCGACGAGAACCTGCTGATGGGCGCCTACACGCGCGCCGACAAGCATGCGGTGCAGGACGACATCGACCGCGTGTTCTCGATCTTCCCGCGCCTGAAGGAGCGCCGCAGCCAGCTCGCCGGCACGATGTCGGGGGGCGAGCAGCAGATGCTGGCGATGGGACGCGCGATGATGTGCCGCCCGCGCATGCTGCTGCTCGACGAGCCGTCGATGGGCCTGTCGCCGATCATGGTCGACAAGATCTTCGAGGTCGTCTCGGACATCGCCCGCCAGGGCGTGACCATCCTGCTGGTCGAGCAGAACGCCAAGCGTGCGCTGGAACTCGCGCAGCGCGGCTACGTGCTCGACTCGGGCACCATGACCATGGGCGGCGCGGCCCAGGACCTGTTGCACGACGAGCGCGTGCGCGCCGCCTACCTCGGGGAATGAGGGGTCGGCGGGTGCCGCGCGAGGCGCGCGGCCCCGCCACGCGGGCTCAGGGCTGCGACGGTCCGGCCTTGTCGGCCTCGCTGGTGAAGGCGTCGCAGTGGAAGGCCTCCTCGGGCAGTCCGCACAGGCCGAGGAAATCCTCGCGCGCCGCATCGACCATCGCGGGCGAGCCGCAGGCGTAGACCTCGTGGCCCGACAGGTCGGGCAGGTCTTCCATCACGGCCCGGTGCACGAAGCCGGTGCGGCCCTGCCAGTCGGCGTCGGGCTCCGACAGCACTGGGACGAAGCGCAGCCAGTCGAGCTGCTCGGCCTGCTCCCGGGCCCAGTCCAGCAGATACAGGTCGGCGCGCTTGCGCGCGCCCCAGTACAGGGTCGCCGGCCGTGTGGAGGCCTGTGCGCGCAACTGCTCGAGCATGGCCTTGATCGGCGCCAGCCCGGTCCCGGAAGCCAGCAGCAGCAGCGGCTTGTCGCCGTCGTCGCGCAGGTAGAAGCTGCCGTAGGGGCCTTCCATGCGCAGGATGTCGCGTGCCTTGAGGCTGCCGAAGACCTGGTCGGTGAACTTGCCGCCCGGCATGTGACGGATGTGCAGCTCCACCACCGGCTCGGGCCCCGGCGCGTTGGCCATCGAATAGCTGCGCCGGCTTGCATCGCGAAGGATGAACTGCAGGTACTGCCCCGCGTGGTAGCGCAAGGCCTCGTTGGCCGGGAGCTGCAGGCGCAGCACGGCCACGTCGGGCGCGGCCATGCGGATTTCCTGCACGCGGCAGGGCATCTTGCGCACCGGGAACATGTCGGCGGCCGGGAGCTCGGCGCACTCGATGACCACGTCGGCGTGCGGGAGCATGCGGCAGGTCAGTACCATGCCGGCGTTGCGCTCGTCCTCGCTCAGCGCCTTCAACTGGTGCGAAGCGAGTTCGAAGTCCCCGGAGATCCAGCGACACTTGCAGCTGCCGCAGGCGCCGTCCTGGCAGCCGTAGGGCAGGCCGACGCCCTGGCGGATCGCCGCGGCGAGCACCGTTTCGGATTCATCGACCTCGAAGCGGTGTCCCGCGGGCAACACTGTGACTGTGCGACTCATGACTGTGTGGATTCCATGTTGATGCGTGCGTTTCGCAAACCCCGCCTGCTCATCGTGGGCTGCGGCGACGTCGGCATGCGGCTGGCGAAGCTGCTCGCGCCGCGGGTGCGCGTGCTGGCGCTGACCACCAGCCCCGAGCGCGTCGAGGCGCTGCGGCGGGCCGGCGTCGTGCCGCTGCTCGGCGACCTGGATCACCCCGATTCGCTGTGGCGCCTGCGCGCGCTGGCGCCGCGCATCGCGATGCTCGCCCCGCCGCCTGCGCAGGGCGACACCGACCCGCGCTCGCGGCGCCTGGCGCTGATGCTGCGCAGCGCAATGATAGGCGGGGCGCGACCGAAGGCCGCGTTGCGCGTGGTCTACGCGAGCACCAGCGGGGTGTACGGCGACTGCGGCGGCGAGCTCGTGCGCGAGACCCGCGCGCCGCGGCCGGCCACCGCGCGGGCGCGGCGCCGCGTGCACGCGGAGGCGCAGTGGCGCGCACTGGGGCGCGACGGCGCCGTCGTCAGCATCCTGCGCATTCCCGGGATCTACGACGGCGGGCAGCGTTCGCCGCGTGCACGCCTGCGTGCCGGGCTCCCGGCCTTGCGTCGGGAGGACGACGTCTACACCAACCACGTGCACGCCGACGATCTCGCGCGCATCGTGTGGCGCGCCCTGCTGGTCGGCGCGCCGCAGCGCATCTACCACGCCTGCGACGACACCCGCATGCTGGCCGGCGACTACCTGGAACTGGCCGCACGCCTGCTCGGCGAGGCCGCGCCGCCGCGCCTGGGGCGCGAGCAACTGCGCAGCAGCGGCCTGTCGGCCGCCGCGCTGAGCTTTCTCGAGGAATCCAGGCGCCTGGACAACACGCGTCTGCACGCCGAACTCGGCGTGCGCCTGCTGCATCCGGACGTGGCTTCGGGACTCCGGCGGGCGCCCGACTGAGCGCCCGCCGCGGCTGCGCGCAGGCCTGGCTCAGGCCTCGCGCGCGCCGTTTTCCGGAAGTTCGAGCTGGGGCAGGGCCTTGCGCGTTTCCACCAGCACCAGCGGGCCCTCGTCGGCGACCACGCGGGGCTTGCGCTCGCGCGGCGCATGGCGGGGAGCCTGGGCCTGGCGCGCCTTGCGCTGGGCCTGTTCGACCCGCGCCGGGTCGGATTGCACCCATTGCAGCCCGGCCGCCTCGACCACCGACAGCAACTGCTCGACCGGCAGCGCCTGCGCGGCCAGCGGCGCGCCGCTGCGCCCTTCGACGGGCGCCGCAGCCGGGGCTTCAGGCGCCGCCTCGGGCGCCTGCACCGGCGCCGGCTCGAAGAGGGCCTGCGCGGTCGGTTCCACGGCATGCTCGGCGAGCGGCTCGTGGAGCGGCTGCGCGAGCGGCGCGGCGATCGCCTGCACCACGGGCTGGCGGAGCGCTTCGGGGAGTTCGGCGGCCATGTCCGCCGCCTGCGGCGCCGCCGGCGACTCGGCGGCTCGCGCCGGGGTCGTCAGGGCCGCGGCTTCGTGTTCCGCCGGGACGCTCACGCTCGGCGCCGACTCGCCCGCCTCGGCGCCTTCGATCGCTTCACCGGACTCCTCGGTTTGCGCGGCCTCGGAACCCTGCGCCTCGGCTGCGGCGGCTTCCTGGCCACGGCCGCGGCCGCCACGCCGGCGACGCCGGCGCCGCGGCGCCTCTGCGCCGCCCGCCTCGGGCGCCTCGGAGGATTCGGGAGCTTCCAGCGGCTGGGCGGCTTCGGAAGCAGGTTCCACGGCACGCGGCTGCGGAGTCTCTTCGGCGGTGGCCGGCAGCGTCAGGCCGAAGCTTTCCCAGGTGTCGACGTCCGACTCGGCCGCTGCGGCGGCCTCGCGCTGTCCGCGCCCGCCGCGCCCGGCGCCTCGCGGGGCCTGTGCAGCAGCGGTGTCCGATTCGGCTCGCGGTTGCTGCGGCATGCCGCGCTCGGGGCGCTCGGCGCGCTCGGGACGTTCGCCGCGCTCGGCGCGCTCAGGGCGCTCGGC
The DNA here is from genome assembly GCA_021816585.1 of Pseudomonadota bacterium. GTDB lineage: Bacteria > Pseudomonadota > Gammaproteobacteria > Burkholderiales > Burkholderiaceae_C > Thiomonas_A. Next base: position 117,106 of record JAKAXL010000001.1, read on the forward strand.
GCGTTCAGGGCGTTCGGCGCGCTCAGGGCGTTCGGCGCGCTCAGGGCGTTCGCCGCGTTCGCCGCGTTCCGCCCGTTCGCCGCGCCCGCCGCGCGAGCGTCCGTTGCCGTTGCCTGTCGGCTGCGCGGCGCCGGGCGACGATGCGCCGCGCCGGCCCTCGCCGCCGTTGTCACGGGCTTCGCCGCTGCGGCCTGCCTGGCGGCCCTGGCCGCGACCGCCGCGGTTGCGACCCTCGCCGCGGGCGGGGGTCGCCGTGGGGGGGGCAGCCTCCAGCGCCGCGACCGGCGCGGGCGCGGGTTGCGCGGCAGGCTCGGCACTGCCGAGTACGCGGCGCAGCCATCCGAACAGCCCGCCGGACGGTGCCGCCGCCGCGACGGCCGCAGCTGCCGCAGGCGCCGCCGCGGCCGGGGCGGCGGCAGGCGCCGCGGATGCCGGTGCCGGGCTCGGCGCCGGGCCTTCGGGGGTGATCCCACGCACCAGGGCTTCCTGGCGCGGGCGCTCGTCCTTTTCCTTGCGCAGCAGCGGGGCCTCCTGCTCGAGCTCTTCGGCCATGCGGTAGCTGGCCGGCAGGTTGTCGAGGCGGGGGTCGTCGTGCTTGAGACGCTCGAGCTTGTAGTTCGGCGTCTCCAGCTGCTTGTTCGGCACCAGCAGCACGGCGACGCGCTGGCGCAGTTCGATCTTGGCGATCTCGGCGCGCTTCTCGTTCAGCAGGAACGACGCCACCTCCACCGGGACCTGCACATGCACGGCCGCGGTGCCTTCCTTCATCGCCTCTTCCTGGATGATGCGCAGGATCTGCAGCGCGCTGGAGTCGGTGTCGCGGATGTGTCCGGTGCCGTTGCAGCGCGGGCAGGTCACGTAGGCGCCTTCGGACAGCGCCGGACGCAGGCGCTGGCGCGACACCTCGAGCAGGCCGAACTTGGAGATCTTGCTGGTCTGCACGCGCGCACGGTCCTGGCGCAGGCAGTCGCGCAGTCGATCCTCGACGGCCCGCTGGTTCTTGGCCTCGTCCATGTCGATGAAGTCCATGACGATCAGCCCGCCGAGGTCGCGCAGGCGCATCTGGCGCGCGATCTCCTCGGCCGCTTCCAGGTTCGTGCGCAGCGCGGTGTCCTCGATGGCGGTGCCGCGCGTGGCGCGCGCCGAGTTCACGTCGATCGCCACCAGCGCCTCGGTATGGTCGATGACGATCGCGCCTCCCGACGGCAGGTTCACCGTGCGCGAGTACGCGGTCTCGATCTGGTGCTCGATCTGGAAGCGCGAGAACAGCGGCAGGTCGTCGCGGTAGCGCTTGACCCGGCCGACGTTGTCGGGCATCACGTGCGCCATGAACTGGTGCGCCTGGTCGTAGATGTCCTGCGTGTCGATCAGGATCTCGCCGATGTCGCTGGTGAAGTAGTCGCGGATGGCGCGGATGACCAGCGACGATTCCTGGTAGATCAGGAATGCGCCCTTCTGCGAATTGCCGGCTTCCTCGATCGCCGACCACAGCTTGAGCAGGTAGTTCAGGTCCCACTGCAGTTCCTCGGCGCTGCGCCCGATACCCGCGGTGCGGGCGATCAGGCTCATGCCTTCCGGATACTGCAACTGCTCCATGGTCTCGCGCAGTTCCTGGCGGTCGTCGCCCTCGATGCGCCGGCTGACGCCGCCGCCGCGCGGGTTGTTGGGCATCAGCACCAGGTAGCGCCCGGCCAGCGAGATGAAGGTGGTCAGCGCCGCCCCCTTGTTGCCGCGCTCTTCCTTCTCGACCTGGACCAGCATTTCCTGGCCCTCGCGGATCGCGTCCTGGATGCGTGCCTGCGACGCCGAGACGCCTTCGCGGAAATAGCGCCGCGAGATTTCCTTGAACGGCAGGAAGCCGTGGCGCTCCTCGCCGTAGTCGACGAAACAGGCCTCGAGCGAGGGCTCGACCCGCGTCACCGTGGCGCGGTAGATATTGCCCTTGCGCTGTTCACGGCCGACCTGCTCGATGTCGATGTCGAGCAGCTTCTGGCCGTCGACGATCGCCACGCGCAGTTCTTCGGCCTGCGTCGCATTGAACAACATGCGTTTCATGTTCGATTCTCCATCCCGCCGGGGTCGACGGGGTGCTTGATGGCAACAGGGTCACGAGGACCCGACATGCGCAGCAGGCTCGAAGCGGGACGGAAGAATGGCCACGCGGCGCCGGGTCATCTCGGCGCCGCCTTCAGGACAAGGGGCAGGCAGCGACTGCCTGCCGCAGCGCGGCCGGGCGGCCGGCGCAAATGCCCGCGCCGCGCAGCCGCGGCCGCGCCCGAAGCGACCGCGGCGCGCGCCGTGGGGCGCGGACGGCAGGTCGGGATCGGACGGGAGCGGGTCTGGGCGTACGGCACGTGGATCGGTCTTGTCGGGGACCACGGCGAGGCCGGGTCGGCGGGACATTCGGGTGTTCGCGATTCGAGTTCTGCGTGTTCCGCGCCGACGCCCGCCACATGCAGGCCGCCGGCGGTGCGGAGTGCGCGCCATGAACCAGCCAGGCCGCGGGGAAGGGCGTGTCGCGCAGGAGGCGGATCGCGCTGTCGCGCAGCCCGCCACTACAATGCTCGCGGCACCGGGCACCGCAGACCGTCCTGGCCGTGCGGCAAGGGTCGTGCGGCCCGCCGCCGGCGACTGTCTGGTCGCGGGCGGCGCGCCCCTCGGGTGCACCATGCACCGTGGGTCGGACCCTGCGCGGGCCTTTCGGGCCTTTCTATCGCAGCGCGGCCGCCCGACGCATCCCGATGCCGCGGGACCGCGCATCGCGGGTACCCGGCGGAGTTTCGGTGCTGACGGGGCGGCGCTAGCGCTCGCGGGTCTTGCAAAAGCCATGCGCGCAACTACATTCCCCGCGTAGCCGGCATGTTGGTACATCGCACGCTACGCCATTTCATTATATGCACTCCAGCCCCTCCGCCGCCAATGTGATCGCCGTCGATGAAACGGCGGCCGGTCAACGCCTGGACAATTTCCTCGCGCGCCGCCTGCGGGGCGTGCCGCGCAGCCATATCTACCGCATCGTGCGGTCCGGCGAGGTGCGTGTGAACGGCTCGCGCGCCGACGCCTCGCGCAAGCTCGAACTCGATGACCGCGTGCGCGTGCCGCCGGTGTTCGTCGACGACGCTCCGCCGCCGGCGCCGGCACGCCAATACCGGGTATTGTTCGAGGACGACTGGCTGCTGGCGGTGGACAAGCCGGCGGGCGTGGCGGTCCATGGAGGCTCGGGGCTGAGCTGGGGCCTGATCGAGTCGCTGCGCAGCGCGCGCGACGACCGCTTTCTCGAACTCGTGCACCGCCTCGACCGCGACACCTCCGGGGTGCTGCTGCTGGCGCGCCGGCGCAGCGCGCTGACCGCGTTGCACGCCAGCCTGCGCCGACGCGAGGCGGACAAGCGCTACCTGGCGCTGGTCGCCGGGCTCTGGCGCGGTGATGGGGTCACCGTCAACACACCGTTGCATCGCTACCTCACTCCCAGCGGCGAGCGCCGCGTGCGGGTGGCCGATACCGGCGAGGGGCAGGAGGCGCGCAGTCAGTTCCGACCGCTGCAGCGCTTCGCCTGGAGCGACCCCGGACTGGCCGCGCGCAGCGCGGTGGCCGGCCTGACCCTGGTGGAGGCGCGCATCCATACCGGACGCACCCACCAGATCCGCGTGCATCTGCACAGCCTGGGCCATCCGGTGGTCGGTGATCCCAAATACGGGCTGGAGGGGCTCAACCGGCTGGTGGCGCAGGGCGAGCTGCCGCCCGGCGTGGGACGCAACTCGCGCATGTTCCTGCACGCGGCGCGGCTGGCGCTGCAGCACCCGGCGGACGGGCGCGAACTCGTGCTGCAGGCGGATTGGCCGCAAGCCGACGCGCAATGGTTGCAGCGCCTGCGCGCGGCCTGCGCGGCGCGGCGCTGAGGGGGGCGTCATGAGCCGCGCCTGGGACCTGGTGGTGTTCGACTGGGACGGCACGCTGATGGACTCGACGGCCGCCATCACGCGCTCCATCCAGGCCGCCTGCCGCGAGGTCGGCGTGCCGGAGCCGGAATCCGCGCAGGCATCCTTCGTCATCGGACTCGGGCTGGTCGACGCACTGCGCCGGGTCGCTCCCAGCCTGTCCCCCGACGATTACGAACGCGTCGCGCAAGCCTATCGCCGGCACTATTTCGCGCAGGCCCGCGAGCTGGTGCTGTTCGACGGCGTCGTGCCGCTGCTGCGCCGACTGCGCGAGCGCGGAATGCGCCTGGCGGTGGCCACCGGCAAGTCGCGCACCGGTCTGGAACTGGCGCTCGAGCAAAGCGGCCTGCGCCCGTTGTTCGACGCCACCCGCACTGCCGACGAGACGGCCTCCAAGCCGCACCCGCGCATGCTGCTGGAACTGGTCGACGAACTGGCCGCCAGTCCGGGAGACACCCTGATGATCGGCGACACCACGCATGACCTGCAGATGGCCGACAACGCCGGAATCGCCGCGGTGGCGGTCAGCTATGGCGCCCACGGCGCCGAAGAGCTGCTGCGCCTCGCGCCGCTGCACGTGGCCGACTCGGTGCCGGCGTTGGGGCGCTTCCTGCTGCAGGACGACACCGGCATGCGCTGACGCCTGGGCAAGGCTGCTGCGCACCGATCCATGCCATCGGCGCGGGCCGATGCTCTTGCTATGCTGGCAAGGCGGTCGGCGACCGCATCGCCGCCGGCCGTGCCGGCGCGAATCCCTGCGAAATCCTTGTGATTTGCGCGTATTTCCCGGGTTTTTCAACCGCCCTCGCGGCATGGTGGCAGCATGAGCGATTCCGACAGAGATTCCACCCCCGGCGCCGTGCAGCCGGGCCCCGGCGCGTCGGCGTGGGAGCGCGGCGTGCTCGAGCGCCTGGTGATGGAGACCTTGCGCGAGCGTCGCCGCGCGCGGCGCTGGAGCAATTTCTTCCGCCTGTGCCTGCTGGCGCTGGTGGTGGCGGTCGTCGCCGGGGTCTACCGCAGCGGCAACAGCCCGGACATCAGCGGGCCGCACACCGCCGTGGTCGACCTGCAGGGCGAGATCTCGGCCACCAGCAACGCCAGCGCCGACAACATCGACGCATCGCTGCGCGACGCCTTCGCGTCGCCGCAGACGCGCGCGGTGATCCTGCGCATCAACAGCCCCGGCGGCTCGCCGGTGCAGGCCAGTCGCATCAACGCCGAGATCTGGCGCCTGCGCGCCTTGCACAAGAACATCCCGATCTACGCGGTGTGCGACGAGGCCTGCGCGTCGGCCGCCTACTACGTCGCGGTGGCCACCGAGCGCATCTACGTCAACCCGGCCAGCCTCGTCGGATCGATCGGCGTGCTGATGAACGGCTTCGATTTCTCCGGCCTGATGAACAAGCTCGGCATCACGCGGCGATTGCTGACCGCGGGCTCCAACAAGGGATTCATGGATCCCTTCAGCCCGATGACCGACAAGCAGCGGCAATACGCGCTGTCGATGCTGCAGCAGATCCACGAGCAGTTCATCGCCGCCGTCGAGAAGGGGCGCGGGGCGCGCCTGAAGGTCGACAGCCAGACCTTCTCGGGCCTGGTGTGGACCGGCGAGTCGGCGGTGCAGCAGGGCCTGGCCGACGGCTACGGCGACACCCGCAGCGTCGCGCGCGACGTCGCGCATGTCTCGCAACTGGTCGACTACACGCGCCACGAGAACGTGGTGGACCGGCTGGCGCAGCGCTTCGGCGCCGCCATCGGCATGGGCGCGGCCCGCGAGGCCCTGCCGGGCGGGATCTGGTCGCTGCGCTGAGCGGCCGCGCCGGCGTGTTCAGGCCAGCAGGCCGAACATCGCCGGGGCGCGCGGCGGCAGCGTGTCGAGCGCGTCGCGCCACTGCGCGGCGCGCAGCGTGCGCACGTAGGCCTGCGGTGCCGTGAGATCGCAGGCCACGCTGACGCGGGTGTCGGGGCGCAGGGTGTGCGCCAGCGCGCGCAGCAGCGCGGCGTTGCGGTAGGGGGTCTCGATGAACAGCTGGGTCTGGCGGCGCTGCGCGCTCTCGCGCTCCAGCGCCTGCAGCGCGCGCCGGCGCGCTTCGTCGGCCACCGGCAGGTAACCGTGGAAGGCGAAGCACTGACCGTCGAGCCCGCCGGCCATCAGCGCCAGCAGCACGCTGCTGGGGCCGACCAGCGGCAGTACGCGCAGCCCGAGTTCATGGGCCTGCGCGACGACCAGCGCGCCCGGGTCGGCCACGCAGGGCGCGCCGGCCTCGGACAGCACCCCGATGTCGGCGCCCTGCAGCGCCGGCTGCAACAGCGCGCGCGCCGCCTGGGCGCTGAGTTGTTCATGCTTGGGCAGTACGCTGAGCTGCTGCTGCTGCAGCGGCACGCGCAGCGCGCACACCCCCTGCACCGCGGACAGGAAGGCGCGCGCGCTTTTCGCGTTCTCGACGATCCAGTGATCGAGGCCCGCCGCCGCCTGCAGCGTGCCCAGCGGCAGCACCTGCTGCAGCGGCGTGGCCGTCACGTCGGCCAGCGGAGTCGGCACCAGCAGCAGTCGTCCGTGGGCCGCGGCGTTCATGCGCCGCCGCCCGGCAGCAAGTCGAGCCCCGACGCCATCAGCATGCCGCACAGCGCGATCAGCGGCAGCCCGACCAGCGCGGTCGGATCGTCGCTGCGCACCGATTCGAGCAACGCGATTCCCAGGCCTTCGGATTTGGCGCTGCCGGCGCAGTCGTAGGGCTGCTCGGCCAGCAGGTAGGCACGCAGGCGGGCGTCGTCGAGTTCGCGCAGGCGCACCACCGTCGGCACCTCGCGCACCTGCAGGCCGCCGGCCGGGTCGACCAGCGCCACCGCGGTGTGGAACACCGCCTCGCGCCCGCGCAGGTGCTGCAGCTGGCGCAGCGCGGCGTCGAAACCGCCCGGCTTGCCGAGCACCGCACCGTCGCAGGTGCAGACCTGGTCGGAGCCGATCACCCAGGCGGGGCCCACGGCGGCGGCCACCGCCCGCGCCTTCTCGCACGCCAGGCGCAGAGCGAGATCGCGCGGCGACTCGCCGTCGCGCGCGGTCTCGTCGACCCGCGGCGCCTGCACCTGGAAGGGCAGCCGCAGGCGCTGCAGCAGCTCGCGTCGGTAGGCCGAGGTCGAGGCCAGCACCAGCGGCGGGGTGGGGGACTTCGCGGACGGCTCGGGCATGGCGCGAGGTGCGGGGTGGAAAGTCGGATGCGTTCAGGCGAACTCGAAGAAACGTCCCTCGAGCCAGGCGCCGACGAGGATCCCGCCGATCACCCACAGCAGCGGCCAGTTGCCGACCCCCAGTCCGGCCAGCGCGGGGCCCGGGCAGACCCCGCTGAGACCCCAGCCCATGCCGAACACCGCGGCGCCGATCACGGTGCGGCGGTCCAGGTGCGAGGGGTGCTTGGCCCAGCCGAGGCCGAACAGCGGCTGGCGCATCAGGCGCGGCAGCACGCGGTAGGCGATCAGCACGACGCCGGCGGCGCCGCCCATCACCAGCAGCAGGCCCATGTCGTGCAGCATCAGGAAGCGCAGGATCGACTCCGGCTGCACCATCGTGGACCATGCCAGACCGAAGCCGAACAGGCCGCCGCTGAGCAGCGCGGAGGCGAACACCGAGCCGGGGCGAATGTGTTTCATGACCGAATTCTCCTGCATCGATTCAGAATCCGCCGGCCGCGCGGACCACGTGCGCGGTGACGATCGCGGTGAACAGGAAGGTGCAGACCGCCACCAGCGACGGCAGTTGCATCGAGCCCAGCCCGCAGATGCCGTGCCCGGAGGTGCAGCCGCCACCCATGCGCGCGCCGAATCCCGCCAGCACGCCGCCGGCGGCCAGTTGCCAGGCCGGCACGGCGGTCACGAAGGGATGTCCGTGCAATCCCACCTCCAGGTAGACCACGGCGCCCAGGATCATCCCGAGGCCGTAGAACATGCGCCAGTTTCGAGTCGATACAAATTTCGGATGCTGGAAGTGGGGCCACTTGCTGAACCACGACCAGAACGCGCTGTAGGCGGTGCTGACCCCGCCGATGAACCCGGTGAGCGCGAACAGCAGGCTCACTCCGAGCCCGATGAACACGCCTCCGCCGAGGTAATGGACCCAGCCGTTCGGAAACCAGTGTGCGAGAGTCTGCATGGCGATATCTCGGAATGCGAGTCGAAGGGATGGCCTGCAGCAAGCCGCGGGTCGGGCGCGAGCCTGCGGACCATGTCCGAATGGTACTCGTGCGAGTATCAATCTGCCGAGACATGTCGGTGCCGCGCCGACATGCCGCCGCTACACTGCCGGGCATGCAGACCCCGCCCTCCGAGGACGCCGCGCCGCGGCGCCTGAATCTGAAGGAATTCGCGCAGCGTCGCCGCAGCCTGCAGGGCAGCGTCGCGGTGGCCGAGTTGCCGCGCCTGGCGGCCGCACTGCATGCCGACGCGGGGCAACTGGGCCGGCTGCGCGTGCACTGGAGCCTGCGCGGCAGCCTGCGCCGCGACCCCGCGGGCGCCGAGCAGGCGCTGGTGAGCCTGCGCGTGCGCGGTGAATTGCCGATGACCTGCCAGCGTTGCCTGCAGCCGTCGCAGCAGGCCGTCGACGACGAGGTCACGCTGCTCCTCGTCGACGAGGAGCCCGAACTCAGCGCCGAGGAACTGGAGTCGGCGGAGGAGGCCTATTGCTCCAGCCATCCGGTCGACGTCCTCGAACTGGTCGAGGACCAGCTGATCCTGGCCTTGCCGCTGGTGCCCATGCACGACCGATGCCCGCAGCCGTTGCCGGCCGGCGAGGCGCCGTCGGGATCCGCCGGGTCGCCCGGGACCTCGCCCTTCGCGGTGCTCGCCGGCTTGCGCAAGCCCGGTGCGCACTGAAGGGATGCTCCCCTGGCCGGTGTACAATCGCCGGATTTTTCCCCAGGGGTTTGGCCATGGCCGTCCAGCAAAACAAGAAGTCGCCGTCGAAGCGCGGCATGCACCGCTCGCACCAGCATCTGGGCCAGCCGCCGGTGGCGCTCGAGCCGACCACCGGCGAGGTCCACCTGCGACACCACATCAGCCCGAGCGGTTTTTACCGCGGGCGCAAGGTCCTGAAGACCAAGAACGAAGAGTGAGCCGCTGTTTGCGGGCGCGCGCGGTCGCTGCGCGCATGGCGGCTGAGGCTGGTCCGGTGCGCGGCGTGGCCGCTTGCGCCGCGCATGCCTGCTGCCAGCGGGGTGCTGCATGAATGTCTGCCTGGCCGTCGACGTGATGGGCGGCGACCACGGTCCGTCGGAAACCCTGCCGGCGTGCCGTGCGTTGCTCGACCGCCACGCGCAGGTCCGCGTGATGCTGGTGGGCCAGCCCGATGCGATGCAGGCCGGCCTGCAGCGCCATGGACTGTTCGACCACCCGCGTGCCAGCGTCGTCGCGGCCAGCGAGGTGGTGAGCATGGACGACCCGGTCGAGGTCGCGTTGCGTCGCAAGAAGGACTCGTCGATGCGCCGCGCCATCGAACTGGTCAAGGACGGCAGCGCGCAGGCCTGCGTGTCTTCGGGCAATACCGGCGCCCTGATGGCGGTGGCGCGCTACGTGCTGAAGACCCTGCCCGGAATCGATCGGCCGGCCATCGCGACCTACCTGCCGAACGCGGCCGGAGGCTCCACGCTGGTGCTGGACCTCGGCGCCAACGTCGATTGCGAGGCCGAACACCTGCTGCAGTTCGCGGTCATGGGCACCGCCTTCGCGGCCGCCGGGGGGCACGCCAATCCGCGCGTGGGCCTGCTCAACGTCGGCGAGGAAGTCATCAAGGGCAGCGAGATGATCAAGCGCGCCGGCGAACTGCTGCGCCAGGCGCACTCCGAGGGCCGCCTGAACTTCGCCGGCAACGTCGAGGGTGACGACATCTTCAAGGGCAGCGTCGACATCGTCGTGTGCGACGGCTTCGTCGGCAATGTCGCGCTCAAGGCCACCGAGGGCGTGGCGCGCATGCTGACCGGCATGATGCGCGAGGAATTCACGCGCAACCTGGGCACGCGCCTGCTGGCGCTGGCGGCGCTGCCGCTGCTGACGCGCTTTCGCCGCCGCGTGGATCCGCAGCGCTACAACGGCGCCGCGCTGCTCGGCCTGCGCGGCCTGGTGTTCAAGAGCCACGGCGTCGCCGACGCCTTCGGCTTCCAGCAGGCGATGGAGCGTGCCTGCGAGGCTGCGCAGGGCGAGGTGGTGCACGAGATCGAGCGCATCCTGGCCACGCTGCACGCGGCCGCGCCGGCGCCGACCGCGGCTGCCGTGCAGGACGCGTGCTGCGACGGCCAGGGCCGCATGAACTGAGGAAATGCCGCGACGGGTCGGCGCGTCGCGGCCCGCTCCCTGGCCTTCGTTTTCGCAAACCGGACCGCGTTTTCCATGTCGATCTACTCCCGCATACTCGGCACCGGCAGCTACCTGCCTCCGGAGACGGTCAGCAACGACGAGCTGGCCGCGCGCCTGGCGCGCGACGGCATCGAGACCAGCGACGCCTGGATCGTCGAGCGCACCGGAATCCGCGAGCGCCACTTCGCGGCCGACGGAGTGGGCAGCGTCGACCTGGGGGAGCAGGCGGCTCGGCGCGCACTCGACGATGCCGGGCTGACGCCGCAGGACATCGACATGATCATCGTCGCGACGTCCACCCCGGACATGATCTTCCCGTCCAACGCGGCGTTGATCCAGGGTCGCCTGGGCTGCCCGGGCGGCGCCGTGTTCGACGTGCAGGCGGTGTGCGCGGGATTCATCTACGCGCTGAGCGTGGCCGACCAGTTCATCCGCGGCGGCATGACGCGGCGCGCGCTGGTCATCGGCACCGAGGTGTTCTCGCAGATCCTGGACTTCTCGGACCGCGGCACCTGCGTGCTGTTCGGCGACGGCGCCGGTGCGGTGGTGCTCGGCGGCAGCGACACCCCGGGGGTGCTGTCCACCGCGCTGCACGGCGACGGGCGCCAGGCGGCCATCCTGCGCACGCCGGGACGCGTCTGCGGCGGCAAGGTCAGCGGACACCCGTTCCTGGAGATGGATGGCCAGGCGGTGTTCAAGCAGGCGGTGCACGTGCTCGAGAACGTGGCCCGCGAGGTGCTCGAGAAGGCCGGGCGCAGCAGTTCCGATGTCGACTGGATGGTGCCGCACCAGGCCAACATCCGCATCATGCTGCATACCGCGAAAAAGCTGGGAATCGGGCCCGAGCGCGTGGTGCAGACGGTGGCCTGGCACGGCAATACCTCGGCCGCGTCGATCCCGCTGGCACTGGACACCGCGGTGCGCGCCGGACAGATCCGGCGCGGCCAGACCCTGCTGCTGGAGGCTGTCGGCGGCGGCCTGACCTGGGGCGCGGCGCTGATCGACTTCTGACCGCCCGTTGACGACGGCCGCGGTGCCGCGGCGTGCAACGCGCTTTGCGAGGGAACCTCAAGATGAAACCATTTGCCTTCGTGTTTCCCGGCCAGGGTTCGCAGTCGGTCGGCATGCTGGACGCGGCGAGCGCGCACCCGGCGGTGCGCGAGACCTTGCGCGAGGCCGCGGACGTGCTCGGCCAGGACATCGCCGAACTCATCCGCCAGGGGCCGGCCGACGAGCTGAACCTGACCACCAACACCCAGCCGGCGATGCTCACCGCCGGAGTCGCGCTGTGGCGCCTGTGGCTGGCCGAGGGCGGGCCCATGCCCGCGCTGGTGGCGGGGCACAGCCTGGGCGAATACACGGCGCTGGTCGCCGCCGGCGCGATCGAGTTCGCCGACGCGCTGCCGCTGGTGCGTTTTCGCGCCGAGGCCATGCAGCAGGCGGTGCCGGTGGGCAGCGGCGGCATGGCCGCGGTGCTCGGACTCGACGACGACGCGGTGCGCGAGACCTGCGCGCAGGCCGGCGCCGCCTGCGGCGAGGTGGTCGAGGCGGTGAACTTCAACGCCCCCGGACAGGTCGTGATCGCAGGGACCAGGGCGGCGGTCGAGCAGGCATGCACGCTGCTCAAGGCGCGCGGCGCCAAGCGCGCCCTGCCGCTGCCGGTGTCGGCGCCCTTCCACAGCAGCCTGCTCGCGGGCGCGGCCGAGCGACTCGCCGCCTACCTGGAGACGGTGCCGGTGGCGCCGCCGCGCATTCCCGTCATCCACAATGTGGACGTGGCGCGCCATGCCGAGCCGGCGCGCATCCGCGCCGCGCTGGCGGCGCAGGCCGCCGGCGCGGTGCGCTGGGTCGAGTGCGTGCGTGCGCTGCGCGACGCGGGCTGCACGCAGATCGTCGAGTGCGGTCCGGGCAAGGTGCTGGCGGGGCTCGCGCGCCGCATCGATCCGGCGCTCGAAGGCCATGCGCTGGTCGACCTGGCCAGCGCGCAATCCATCAGGGAGACCTTGCAATGAACGCGAACGCAGGAATGCTGGCAGGCCAGGTGGCGCTGGTCACCGGGGCCACGCGCGGCATCGGGCATGCCATCGCCGCCGAGCTGCTGGCGCAGGGCGCCTATGTGATCGGTACGGCCACCAGCGACTCCGGAGCCGCGCGCATCCAGGAATCCCTGGGAGACGCCGGCCAGGGCGTGGTGCTCGACGTCAACGACGCCGCGGCTGCGCAGGCGCTGGTCGAGCGCATCGCCAAGGAGCGCGGCGGTCTGCAGGTGCTGGTCAACAATGCCGGGATCACCCGCGACACGCTGGCGTTGCGCATGCAGGACAGCGACTGGGGCGCAGTCATCGACACCAACCTGAACGCGGTGTTCCGCTTGTGCCGGGCGGCGATCCGGCCGATGATGAAGCAGCGAGCCGGGCGCATCGTCAACATCACCTCGGTGGTCGGCGCCAGCGGCAACCCGGGCCAGGCCAACTACGCGGCCGCGAAGGCCGGCGTGGCCGGCATGACGCGGGCGCTGGCGCAGGAGCTGGGCAGCCGCAACATCACCGTGAACTGCGTCGCGCCGGGCTTCATCGACACCGACATGACCCGCGGGCTCGGCGAAGAGGCCTCGCAGGCGCTGCTGGCACGCATTCCGCTGGGTCGCCTGGGCCAGCCGCAGGACATCGCACATGCGGTAGGCTTCCTGGTGAGTCCGCAGGCCGGCTACATCACCGGCTGCGAATTGCACGTCAACGGCGGCATGTACATGTGCTGATGCCGTCGCGGGGATGGTTCCGTGCACGCGCGCTCGTCCGCGGACGGGCGGCAGGCCGGGACGGGGCAGCGCGTCGCCACGGGGCGGATGCTGATTTCCCGGTGGCGGCCCGGCCCCGGGTGGATAGAATTCGAAAGCCTTTTTTCTGGAGATTTACATGAGTGATATCGAACAACGCGTCAAGAAGATCATTGCCGAGCAGCTCGGCGTGGCCGAGGACCAGGTCACGAACGAGAAATCCTTCGTCAATGATCTCGGCGCCGACTCGCTGGACACCGTCGAGCTGGTGATGGCGCTGGAAGACGAGTTCGGCATCGAGATTCCCGACGAGGACGCGGAGAAGATCACCACCGTGCAACTGGCGGTGGACTACGCCAAGCAGCATCACAAGGCCTGAGGTCCGCGCGCCGGCGCGCCGCCTTCGGAAGTGGGCGGACCGCTGGTCGCGGCCGGCGGCCCGGGCCGCGACGTGACGCTGCGCGCGTCGCGGCTCCCGCGTTTTTCCTGGAGTTTTTCTGCTTTGTCAGCTTTGCCTGCCTGTTTCCTATGACTCTGCGCCGTCGCATCGCCATCACCGGTCTGGGTATCGTTTCTCCCGTGGGCAACTCCGTGGAGACGGCCTGGAGCAATCTGGTCGCCGGCAGGTCCGGAATCGGGCCGATCACCAAATTCGATGCGTCGACGTTTTCCGCGCGCATCGCCGGAGAGGTGCGCGACTTCGACATCGGTGAATACATCCCGGTGAAGGAGGCGCGCCACATGGACACCTTCATCCACTACGGGCTGGCGGCGTCGATGCAGGCGGTCCGCGACAGCGGACTCCACGGCGACTCCGGAGTCGATCCGGAGCGCGTCGGCGTGATGATCGGCTCGGGAATCGGCGGCCTGCCGATGATCGAGCAGACCTATCAGGAATTCATCGACCGCGGTGCGCGACGCATCTCGCCGTTCTTCGTGCCGTCGTCGATCATCAACATGATCTCGGGGCACCTGTCGATCCAGTATGGATTCAAGGGGCCGAACCTTTCGGTGGTGACCGCCTGCACCACGGGGCTGCATGCGATCGGACTGGCCGCGCGCCTGATCGAGAGCGGAGACGCCGACGCGATGATCGCCGGCGGCGCCGAGGCCACCGTGTGCCCGCTGGGCATCGGCGGCTTCGCCTCGGCGCGCGCGCTTTCCACGCGCAACGACGACCCGGAAGCGGCGAGTCGTCCGTGGGACGCCGAGCGCGACGGCTTCGTGCTGGGCGAAGGCGCCGGCGTGATGATGCTGGAGGACTGGGAGCACGCGACGCGGCGCGGTGCGCGCATCTACGCCGAGCTGGTCGGCTTCGGCATGAGCGCCGATGCCTTCCACGTCACCGCCCCGAACGTCGACGGCCCGCGCAAGTGCATGGCCGCCGCGCTGCGCAATGCCGAGGTGGCGGCCGACCAGGTGCAGTACCTGAATGCCCACGGCACCTCGACGCCGCTGGGCGACAAGAACGAGAGCGACGCGATCAAGGCGGCCTTCGGCTCCCATGCATCGCGCCTGGTGGTGAGTTCGACCAAGTCGATGACGGGGCACCTGCTCGGCGGTGCCGGCGGTGTCGAGGCCCTGTTCACGGTGCTGGCCCTGCATCGTCAGGTGGCGCCGCCGACCATCAATCTGCGCAACCCGGATCCCGAGTGCGATCTGGACTATTGCGCCAACACCGCGCGCGACATGCCCATCGAGTACGCGCTGAAGAACAACTTCGGCTTCGGCGGGACCAACGGGTCGCTGCTGTTCCGCCGCGTCTGACGGAGCGACCGCGATGCAGCCCGGGCCGCTGCAGGTGCGCGTCGAGCGATTCGGACGCTGGCACGCCTGGCTGGCGGCCTTCGACCTCGCCGTGGCTGCGGCCGGCGTATGGAACGCGTGGCAGTGGTGGGCCGGCGGCAGCCGGCAGGAATTCCACGTGATGGCCGGCTTGTCCCTGGGCGTGTTCCTGATGGTGCTGACGGCCCAGGTCCCGTACTGGAAGATCTCGCGTTTCACCTTGATCCACGACGCGCAGGGTTGGCTGCTGCAGTCCAGGGACCATCGGCGCCGACGCCTTGCGCAGGTGCGTGCGCTGAGCATGCCCGGACTGCTGCTGGTGCTGGGCATGAGCGAGCGCGGGCGCGAGGTTCTCCCGGTGCCTTCCGACATAGCACCGGCGATCTGGCGGGAATTGCGCACGCGTCTGGCTCTTTAACGCGGGCGGGGTTGTAATAGGTCTTTTCGCGTGCCGCACTCGGGCGAGCCCGCCCGCGTGCATGCGCGCGAGCCGCCAGACGCCGGCGTTTTCCCCGCAAGGACTCGGCCGCCATGGCAGGCGGCGGCGCCTGCGGGGAATGCGCCGCAAGCTGCGCGACGGACCATCCCGCCCCAGCCGACGCCCACGTGCACGACAGATCCGACCAGTCCCTGGTCCAGCGAGTCCAGAAGGGCGACCAGCAGGCCTTCGCGCTGCTCGTGGCCAAGTACCAGCGGCGCATCTTTCGCCTGATCTCGCGCTTCGTCAGCGATCCGGCGACCGCCGAGGACATTGCCCAGGAGACCTTCCTGCGCGCCTATCGAGCGATCGGGCGCTTCCGCGGCGACAGTCAGTTCTACACATGGCTCTACCGAATCGCGGTCAATACCGCGAAGCGCAGCGCCCTCGACGATGCTCGCAGTCCCGTTTTGCAAGAAAATGCAACTTTTTCGCAGGACGAGGAAACTTTTCCGAAGCAGGAGCAACTAAGCAGCATGGATACCCCTGACGCGGTCATGGCGAGTCGGGAAATTGCCGACACCGTGAACGCCGCGATGGATGCGCTGCCCGAGGAATTGCGCACCGCCATCGTGCTGCGCGAGATCGACGGCATGAGCTACGACGAGATCGCGCAGGTCATGGGTTGTCCGGTAGGCACGGTGCGCTCGCGCATCTTTCGTGCACGCGAGGCGATCGCGCGGCAGTTGCGCCCGTTGCTCGGCACCCGCTCGGACGAGCGCTGGTAGATCGCGCACGGATGGGGCAGTGCGTGCGGTCGCTCGCGCGCGCAGGGTTTCGGCTGCAAGAGGTCAGGTATGCGAAGCAAGGTGGATGGCCGGCGGTTGCAGGACGCCGCGCCGGTGGGGACGGGCACGCGCTCGCAGGCCGCACGCGAGCGCGTGTCGGCGCTGATGGATGGCGAGTCGCCGCCCGGCGGCGCGGACGATGCGGCTTGGGAGGCGCTGGTGCGCGACCCGCAGGCCCGTGCCGCGTGGCTCGAATACCACCGCATCGGCGACTGGATGCGTTGCAGCGAGCACCCTGTCGCGTTCGACGAGCAGGCCTTCGCCGAGCGCCTGAGCGCGCGTCTTCGCGACGAGCCCGCGCCGTGTGCGAGCGCCGCGCAGCAGGGGCGCGGCGCGTCGAGGTGGGTGCGCCTGGCGCCGCGTGCCGGCGCGCTGGGCGCGTCGCTGGCTGCGGCGCTCGCGCTGCTGGTGATGGGCGATGCCGGCATGCATCGCGAATTCCCCCGGGCCCGCCTGGCGGCGGCCACCTCCGCCGCGATGGCTTCCCACCGCCTGCCGGTGCTTGCGCCGCAAGAGGGCGGCCATGATGGCCCGCTGGCATGGGTGTCGCTGCGCATGCTCCCAGCCGGCCCGCGCTCGCAGGCGCTCGGCACCGCACCGGGACCGATGCAGTTGCACGCGCTGCTGTCCGGCCTGCGCTATGTGCAGCCGCTGCCGCGGTTCGAAATGCCGCGCGGCAACCCCTTGCACTGAGCGCGCGCCGCCGGGCGCGGTCCGCGGCGCGCTATGCTCGCGGCGGGCCGCAGCTGCGCACGCTGTTCGTCGTGGGCAAGGGCCGTGCGCGGCGACGCGGATTCGAATTCCCTGGGAGGGACTGTCGTGGATCGAGGTGGGCAACAAACGCGCCGCGGCAGGGGTCCCGGGCGCTCGACGATGGCGGCGGTCGCGCTGCGACGCCAGTTGGCGCGACTCGCGCTGGGCCTGTGCATCGGCGTCGCGCCATGGTCCGTGCAGGCGGCGCCCGCCGCGACCGCCGCGCCGCAGCGCGCCGAGCCGCCGTTGCTGGTCGCGCTGCCGGATTTCACCCGGCTGGTGCAGCAGGTCGGTCCCTCGGTGGTGAACATCCGCACGTACACCCGCGCGCAAAGTCCCGAGGCCCAGCAGGACGAACAGACTCGCGAATTCCTGCGCCGCTTCTTCGGCATCCCGCTGCCACCCGGCGACGCCGGCCCGGAGCAGCCGCAAGCGAATGACGAGCGCCCGCTGGGTGTGGGCTCCGGCTTCGTGCTGGAGTCCGACGGCTACGTGCTGACCAACGCCCACGTGGTCGACGGCGCCGACCGCATCGTCGTCACGCTGGCCGATCACCGCGAGTTCAACGCGCGTCTGATCGGAGCCGACACGCGCACCGACGTCGCGCTGCTGAAGATTGCCGCCACCGGGCTGCCGGCGGTGCGCATCGGCGACTCCAGCCGCGTGCAGGTGGGCGAATGGGTGGTGGCCATCGGCTCGCCCTTCGGGCTCGACAACACGGTGACTGCCGGGATCGTCAGTGCCAAGGCGCGCGACACCGGCGACTACACGCCCCTGATCCAGACCGATGTCGCGGTGAACCCCGGCAACTCCGGCGGGCCGCTGATCGACATGCGGGGCCGCGTGGTCGGCATGAACTCGCAGATCTACAGCCGTACCGGCGGCTTCATGGGGATTTCCTTCGCGGTGCCGATCGACCAGGCCATCGCGGTGGCGCGGCAATTGCAGTCCACCGGGCATGTGGTGCGAGGCAAGATCGGTGTCGCGGTCGACGGCGTCAGCCGCGAGCTGGCGCAGTCGCTGGGACTCGAGGGCCCGCAGGGCGCGCTGGTCGCCGGCGTGGAGCCGGGCGGCGCCGCCGACA
Source organism: Pseudomonadota bacterium (assembly GCA_021816585.1). Lineage (GTDB taxonomy): Bacteria > Pseudomonadota > Gammaproteobacteria > Burkholderiales > Burkholderiaceae_C > Thiomonas_A. The sequence goes on from JAKAXL010000001.1 coordinate 135,050, forward strand.
CCGCCGGAGTGCGCGCCGGCGACATCATCCTGGCGATCGACGGCCACGAGGTGCAGCGCTCCAGCGACCTGCCGCGCCTGGTCGGATCGATCCGACCGGGCAGCCGGGTCCCGTTGAAGGTGTTCCGCCTGGGGCACGTGTTGCAGCTGCAGGTCACGGTGGCGTCGTGGAGCGACAAGTCGCAGCCTGCGCGGCAGGCTCCACGCTCGCCGGCCGCCCGCAGTCCGCTGGGAATCGGCGTCGTCGACCTCAATGCCCAGCAACGCAGCGAACTCGGACTGCGCTCCGGGGTGATGGTCGAGAGCACGGACGGCTATGGAGCGGCCGCCGGGCTGCGCGTGGGCGACGTCCTCGTGGCGATGAACAACATCGAGCTGCAAAGCGCCGCGCAGTTCGCATCGCTGACGGCCGCGCTGGCCGCGGACAAGCCCGCGGTGCTGCTGGTCAGGCGTGGTGCCGACGCCCGCTACGTGCTGCTACGACCACGCAAGCTTTCAGAGTAAAATTTGTTTTATTTTCAAAAATACCTCATTTTAATTCGTCAAATATCGTAGATTGCCGCACATCATTGCGACGCGCGAACGGCTCCGGCAATGTTTGTTCCGGCGGCTCGGCGACGGCACTGCCGGGTGCGCTGGCCGGGTCCCCCGGCAGGCTTAAAATGAAGGCCCAACAAGCAGTTGCCAAACGATTTTGTTGGTAGGCGCGACGCGAATGGCCGCGCCTTTTTTTTGTCCAGCCCGCGTCCGGCGCACACGTCGCGGGGCGGGCCTCGTTTCTCCAGCGCATGCAACGGATTCGCAACTTTTCCATCATCGCCCACATCGACCACGGCAAGTCCACGCTGGCCGATCGCCTGATCCAGCGTTGCGGGGGGCTTTCGGATCGGGAGATGGAGGAGCAGGTGCTGGACTCGATGGATCTGGAGCGCGAGCGTGGCATCACCATCAAGGCGCAGACCGCCGCGTTGAGCTACCAGGCGCACGACGGACAGCTCTACCAGCTCAACCTGATCGACACTCCCGGGCACGTCGACTTCAGCTACGAGGTCAGCCGCTCGCTGTCGGCCTGCGAGGGGGCGCTGCTGGTGGTGGACGCCAGCCAGGGAGTCGAGGCGCAGACGGTTGCCAACTGTTACACCGCCATCGAGCTGGGAGTCGAAGTCGTCCCGGTGCTGAACAAGATGGACCTGCCGCAGGCGGATCCGGAAGGTGCGCGCAAGGAAATCGAGGACGTGATCGGGATCGATGCGTCGCACGCGCTGCTCGCCAGCGCGAAGACCGGCATGGGCATCGACGACATCCTGGAGGCGGTGATCGCACGGATCCCGCCGCCGAAGGGCGACCCGCAGGCGCCGCTGAAGGCGCTGGTCATCGACTCCTGGTATGACAGCTACGTCGGCGTGGTCATGCTGGTGCGCGTGTTCGATGGGGTGCTGCGGGTGCGCGAGCGCATCCAGCTGATGGCCACGGGCGCCCAGTATTCCTGCGAGCAACTCGGAGTCTTCACGCCCAAGTCGGTGGCGCGCCAGCAATTGTCGGCCGGCGAGGTGGGCTTCGTGATCGCCGGCATCAAGGAGCTCAAGGCGGCGCGCGTGGGCGACACGCTGACCCAGGCGGCGCGTCCGGCGCAGCAGGCGCTGCCGGGATTCAAGGAGGTGCAGCCGCAGGTGTTCGCGGGCCTGTACCCGGTCGAGTCGAACCAGTACGACGCGCTGCGCGATGCGCTGCAGAAGCTGCAGCTCAACGACGCGGCGCTGCGTTTCGAGCCGGAAGTCTCGTCGGCGCTGGGCTTCGGCTTCCGCTGCGGTTTCCTGGGTCTGCTGCACATGGACATCGTGCAGGAGCGCCTGGAGCGCGAGTACGACATGGACCTGATCACCACCGCGCCATCGGTGGTGTACCAGGTGCAACTGCGCGACGGCACCACGGTGACCGTGGACAATCCGACGAAGATGCCCGATGTCGGCCGCATCGAGTCCATCCTCGAGCCGATCGTCACCGTCAAGCTGTTCATGCCGCAGGAGTACGTCGGCGCCGTCATGACCCTGTGCAACGCCAAGCGCGGGGTGCAGACCAACATGGCGTACATGGGGCGCCAGGTGCAGCTGAGCTACGAGATGCCGCTGGCGGAAATCGTGCTGGACTTCTTCGACAAGCTCAAGTCGATCTCGCGCGGCTACGCATCGATGGACTACAGCTTCCTCGAATACCGGGCCGCCGACGTGGTGAAGGTCGACATCCTGATCAACGGCGAGCGCGTCGATGCGCTGTCGCTGATCGTGCACCGATCCCAGAGCCAGTACCGCGGACGCGAGGTGGCGGCGAAGATGCGCGAACTGATTCCGCGCCAGATGTTCGACGTCGCGATCCAGGCCGCGATCGGGGCCAACATCATCGCCCGTGAGACAATCAAGGCCATGCGGAAGAACGTACTGGCCAAGTGCTACGGCGGCGACATCACGCGCAAGCGCAAGTTGCTGGAGAAGCAGAAGGCCGGCAAGAAGCGCATGAAACAGATCGGTACCGTCGAGGTGCCCCAGGAGGCCTTCCTGGCCATCCTGAAAGTCGAAGACTGACCCCTTCCCGCCTACCACGCTGCGTTCCATGGAACAACCGGCCGTCAATTTCACGCTGCTGCTTTTCGTGTTGCTGGTGGTCACCGGCCTGTTCTGGATCGCCGAACGCCTGCGCTTCGCGCGCCAGCGCGTGAGCGCCGCCGAGACCGCCGTGTCGGCGCTGCGGCGGCGGCGCGACGAATTGCAGCAGCAGGGCATCAGCCCCGATGCATCGCTCAGCGACGAGAGCATCTCGGCCACCCGCGAGCGCCTGCTGCGCCAGCCCTGGTGGCTGGAGTGGACGGCCGGGCTGTTTCCGGTGATCGCCTTCGTGTTCGTGCTGCGTTCCTTCGTCGCCGAGCCCTTCAAGATCCCGTCGGGCTCGATGGAGCCGACGCTGGTGCCCGGCGACCTGATCCTGGTGAACAAGTTCCGCTACGGACTGCGCCTGCCGCTGGGTCACGAGCGCATCACTCCGGGCGAGGCGCCGCGGCGCGGCGACGTGATCGTGTTCCGGTTGCCGAAGGACCCGGCGATCGACTACATCAAGCGCATCGTCGGGCTGCCCGGTGACACCGTGTCCTACGAGAACAAGCACCTGGTGATCGACGGCAAGTCCATTTCCGAGACAGCCGCGGGCCAGTGGTTCGACCCGTCGTCGATGACCTACTACCAGCGCTATCGCGAGAACCTGGACGGGGCGCAGCACTACATCCTGATCAACCCCGAGGCCCCCCCGTACGTGATCGGGGGCCCGGACAACTTCCCACATCGCGACGCGTGTCATTATGATGCGCAGGGTTTCGTCTGCAAGGTGCCGGCCGGAATGTATTTCGTGATGGGTGACAACCGCGACAATTCCCTGGACTCGCGCTACTGGGGCTTCGTGCCGGCGCGCAACATCGTCGGCAGGGCATTTTTCGTCTGGATGAACTTCGGCGGCCTGAAGAACATCGGGCCCATTCATTGAACATCGATGCGGGCGCGGGTTCGCAAGGGTCGGACCAGGCGCGGGGAAGGGGGGCACCCATGAGCCACGGGCAACGTCAACGCGGGATCACGCTGATCGGCCTGCTGTTCTGGGGCGCGGTGATCGCGATCGGGGTCATCCTGGGCATGCAGATCGTGCCGGACTGGCAGGAGTCGCTGTCGATCCAGAACGCGGTCAACCAGGCTGCCAAGGCTGGCCCGACCGTCGGGGACATCCGCACCAAGTTCGACAAGATGGCCGAGGTGGACTACATCAGTTCCATCGCCGGCAGGGACCTGCAGATCACCAAGGTCAACGGCAATGTGGTCGTCTCCTACGCGTACCAGAAGGAGATCCACCTGGTCGGACCGGCGTACCTGCTGCTCAAGTTCTCCGGGAAATCGCATTGACGCAGTCCCGATGCCGCGCGGTGCCTCGCGCGCCGACGCGGTCTCGCGCCGCGCGGCGGCCAGATGCATGGTGAATCCGCTGGATGAATTGCAGTCGCGGCTGGGCTACCGCTTCCGCGACCCGGAGCTGCTGCGCCTGGCGCTGACCCACCGCAGCCACGGCGCGCACAACAACGAGCGCCTGGAATTCCTCGGCGACGCCGCGCTGAACCTGATCGTCGCCGGGCTGCTGTTCGTCGACGGCGAGGCCGATGAAGGCCACCTGTCCTACTGGCGCGCCGCGCTGGTGCGAGAGGCCACGCTGGCCGAACTGGCGCGCGAGGCCGGGCTGGGGCGCCAGCTGCTGCTGGGCGAGGGCGAGCGGCGCAGCGGCGGCGAGCGCCGCGAGTCGATCCTGGCCGATGCGCTGGAAGCACTGATCGGCGCCGTCTTCCTCGATGGCGGGCTCGACGCCGCCGGCGCCCTGGCGCGCCGCCTGTACGGGGATCGGCTGCGGCAACTCGACCTGCACGCCAGCGCCAAGGATCCCAAGACCACGCTGCAGGAACTGCTGCAGGGGCGCAAGCTGCAGCTTCCCGCCTACCGGGTGCTCGACACCAGCGGCCCGCCGCACGCGCAGCAGTTTGCCGTGCTGTGCGAGGTCGCCGAGCTCGGCCTGCACAGCCGCGGCCAGGGCGCGAGCCGCCGCGCAGCCGAACAGCAGGCCGCGCAGTCGATGATCGCGCTGCTGCGCGAGCAGGCGCCGCCTGCGGCCCGTCGCGCACGAGGGGGAAACCATGCATCCTGAAGGCGCCACGCACGAACCGGCGCGACGCTTCGGCACGATAGCCATCGTCGGACGCCCGAACGTCGGCAAGTCGACCCTGCTCAACGAGCTGGTCGGGCAGAAGATCAGCATCACCTCCGACAAGGCGCAGACCACGCGCCACCGCCTGCTCGGAGTGCGCACCGACGGCGAGGTGCAATTCGCCTTCGTCGACACTCCCGGCTTCCAGCTGCGCCATGCGCGCGCCCTCAACCGGGCGATGAATCGCACCGTGCGCGCCGCGCTCGGCGAGGTCGACGTGGTGCTGTGGGTGGTCGAGGCGGGCAGCTGGACCGCCGACGACGAACTCGTGGCGCAGCTGCTGCCGCCGGGGCGCCCGGTGATCCTGGTGGCCAACAAGCTCGACCGCGTGCACGGGCGCGAACGCCTGCTGCCGTGGCTGGCCGAGCGCGGCAAGGATCCGCGGCTGACGGAGATCGTGCCGCTGTCGGCGCGCCGGCGCGCCGACGCGCAGCGCCTGCTGGGAATCATTGCTCCCCACCTTCCGCAAGGGCCCTGGGGTTTCGACCCGGATACGCTGACCGACCGCAGCGAGCGCTTCCTGGCCGCCGAGATCCTGCGCGAAAAGCTGTTCCGCCTCACCGGCGACGAGCTTCCCTACAGCAGCACCGTGGTGATCGATCGTTTCGAGGTGGAGGGCCGGCTGCGCCGCATCGCCGCCAGCATCGTGGTCGAGCGCGACAGCCACAAGGCCATGGTCATCGGCCACTCGGGCGCATCCATCCGGCGCATCGCCACCGAGGCGCGCCAGGACATGCACAAGCTGTTCGACGGCCCGGTATTCCTCGAGGTGTGGGTGAAGACCCGCTCGGGCTGGGCCGACGACCAGGCCGCGGTGCGCGCCTTCGGCTACGAGGACTGAATGCGGCGATGGCGCGCAGCCGCACGCCCGCGCGCATCGAGCGCGCCCACGACGAGCCGGCCTTCGTGCTGCATTCGCATGCGTGGCGCGAGACCAGCCTGATCCTCGACGTGTTCAGCCGCCACCATGGGCGGGTCGCGCTGGTGGCCAAGGGGGCCAAGCGCCCGCATTCGCAATTGCGCACCGTGCTGCTGGGCTTCTCGCCTTTCGCCGCGAGCTGGAGCGGGCATGGCGAGGTGCGCACGCTGACCCGCGCCGAATGGAGCGGCGGCGTGGCCCCGCTGGCCGGGCTTTCGCTGCTGTGCGGCTTCTATTTCAACGAGCTGCTGATGCGCCTGCTGCCGCGCGAGGATCCGCACGAGGCGCTGTTCGATGCCTACCGGGACGCCCTGTCCCGGCTGGGCGAGGGGGCCTACGCGACACGCCAGCAGGTCGAGCCGCTGCTGCGCGGCTTCGAGATGGACCTGCTGCGCGAACTCGGGCACCTGCCGCCGCTGGACCGGCTCAGCCACAGCGGCGAGCCGCTGCTCGACGACGCGCTGTACGTCGTCGACCCGCAGCGCGGCGTGCTCGAGTCCATGGACGAGAACCCGGCATCGGCGATTCCCGGCGCGCAGCTGCGCGCCATCGCCCGCGCGAGCTGGCAGCAACCGGGGGCGTTGCGCGGGGCCAAGGCGCTGATGCGCGAACTGCTTGGCTATCATCTCGGTACGCAGCCGCTGCGCACGCGCCAGTTGCTGATCGACCTGCACCAGCTATGAATCCCCTCGTCGAACCGGCGCCACGCGGCCCCCTGCTGGGGGTGAACATCGACCACGTGGCCACGCTGCGCAACGCGCGCGGCGGCAGCTTCCCGGACCCCGTGCAGGCCGCGCTGCATGCCTTGCGCGGCGGCGCCGACATCATCACCTTCCACCTGCGCGAGGATCGTCGGCACATCCGCGACGACGATGTGCGGCGCCTGCGCGAGCAACTGGGCGCGCCGCTGAACTTCGAGTCGGCCGTGACGCCGGAGATGCTCGACCTCATCGAGCAGGCGCGCCCGCCCATGGTGTGCCTGGTTCCCGAGCGCCGGCAGGAACTGACCACCGAGGGCGGCCTGGACGTGCGCGGCCAGTTCGAGCGCGTGCGCGATGCCTGCGCGCGCCTGGCCGCCTGCGGCTGCCGGGTCTCGCTGTTCATCGAGGCCGACCCGGCGCAGATCGAGGCGGCGGCGGCCAGCGCGGCGCCGTGCATCGAACTGCACACCGGAGCCTTCGCGAATGCCGTCGAGGCCGGCGACGAAGCCGCCTCGGCGCGCCATCTGGCGCGCATCCGCGACGGCATCGCGCAGGCCGCCGCCGCCGGGCTGCAGACCAACGCCGGTCACGGGTTGACGCTGCAGAGCACGCCGACGCTTGCGGCCATGCCGCGGGTGCGCGAGCTGCACATCGGTCATGCGCTGATCGGGCATGCGCTGTTCGTCGGCATGGAGCAGGCGGTGCGCGACTTCAAGGCGCAGATCGAACGCGCGGCCGCGCAGGCGCGGTGAACTCCGCATTGCACGGTATCGGCACCGACGTCTGCGACCTGCGGCGCATCGCGCAGGCGTGGGCGCGCCATGGCGAGCGCTTCGCGCAGCGCGTGCTCGGTGCGCGCGAACTCGAGGTGTTCCACGCGCGCCTGGCGCGCTGCGAGCACCGCGGCGTCGCCTACCTGGGAACCCGCTTTGCCGCCAAGGAGGCGCTGTCGAAGGCACTGGGCCTCGGCCTGCACATGCCGATGAGCTGGCAGGCCTGCGAAATCCTCAATGCCGCCGACGGGCGTCCGCAGGTGCATCTGCACGGCGCGCTGGCCCGGTGGTGCGAGCAGCGACGGCTGCTGCTGCACGTGAGCATCAGCGACGAGCACGACACCGCGGTGGCCTTCGCGGTCGCCGAACTGCGCTCATCGCCGACCCCCTGATCCTTTCCAGGAGCCTCCATGAGCCTGCCGCACGCCCCGCTATTCATCGACGTCGCCGGTCTGGAACTGACGGCGCGCGAGCGCAAGCGCCTGCGCGACCCGCTGGTCGGCGGAGTGATCCTGTTCGCCCGCAACTGGGAGTCGCGGCGGCAGCTGGTGGCGCTGACCGCGCAGATCAAGGCCGTGCGCGCCGACCTGGTGATCGCGGTCGACCACGAGGGCGGCCGCGTGCAGCGCTTCCGCAGCGACGGTTTCACCGTGCTGCCGGCGATGGCGTCGCTGGGGCGCCTGTGGATGCGCGACGCGATGCGCGCGGTGCAGGCGGCCGGCGCCGTGGGCCGGGTGCTGGGCGCCGAGCTTCGTGCCTGCGGCATCGACCTGAGCTTCACCCCGGTGGTGGACCTCGACTGGGGACGCTCGCAGGTCATCGGCGACCGCGCGCTGCACTCCGACCCGCGCGTGGTCGCGGTGCTCGCGCAGGCGCTGCTCGCCGGGCTGCAGGCGACCGGCCTGGCGCATTGCCTGAAGCACTTCCCCGGGCACGGCTGGGCGGAGGCCGATTCCCATGTCGCGCTGCCGGTCGATCGACGCGGGTTGCGCGCGATCGTGCGGGCCGACGCGGCCCCCTACGGCTGGTTGCGTCACGGCGCACGCGCGGTGATGCCGGCGCACGTGGTCTACCCGCGCATCGATCAGCTTCCCGCCGGCTTCAGTGCGCGCTGGCTGCAGCAGGTGCTGCGCGAGCAATTGGGATTCGACGGCGCGATCATCAGCGACGACCTCACGATGCAGGGCGCACGCGAAGTCGCGGGCGACGAGACCCGCGCGCTGCTGATGGCGCTGCACGCCGGCTGCGACCTCGCACTCGTGTGCAATCTGGCCCCGCTCGACCAGGGTGCGGCGCTGGATCGCATCCTGGCCGACTTGCGGCAGGCGCAGCAGCGCGGTGATTGGCAGCCCGACGCGCTGGGCGCCGCGCGCCGCGCCGCGCTGCTCGCCTGCACGGCGCCGCTGCCGTGGGACGCGCTGATGCTCGACGCGGGCTATGTGGGCGCGCTCGACGAAGTGGCGCGGCTGGGCTGAGCGGCCCGCCCCAAGGCAGGCCGGCGCCCCCTTGGGGGGCTGCGAACGTCGTGAGCGGGGGCTCACCATCCCCTTTTAAGGGTAGAACAGGTAGACCGTGTAGGAGCCGACCCGCCCTTCGTGAAGCGCGAAATCGAGTCGGACGTGCCATTCGGCGCCGGCGGCCAGACCGTCGTGCAGGCGCTGGCGCACGGCGGAATCGGCCAGGCCGGCCGCGCCCAGATACTCGTCCGGGGCGATCACCTTGCGTAGCACGGGGTTGTCGACGTCGCCGCCCTTGCCGAGGCTGAGTTCCAGCCACGGGTACGCAACCGCGGCTGCGCCGCGGTTGCGCAGCGAGACTTCCAGGCGCAGGCGCGATGTCCCCACGGGCGTCATCGACGAAGCCTCGATGGCCAGGTCCTGCGGCCGGCGCGGAGGTGCCAGGCTGCACCCGGCGGCCTCGCACAGCCGCGTCAGCGTAGGGCGCAGCACCGGCCAGCGCGCGGCCAGTTCGTCGCGCCAGTACCAGGCCGCCTGCGCCACGCCCGCCAGCGCGAGCAGCAGTACGGCCACTGCGAGCAGCCCGCGCACCCACGGCCGCTGCCAGCGTTCGCGCCGTCGCGCCTGGCGCACGAAGGCGGGTTCGAAGTCCGCGTCCGCGCGCGCGCAGGCGGGGGCATCGAAGGGCGCATCGATGGTCCCGGGCCCCGCGTGCTCGGCGTGCAGCGCGGGCTCATCGCCGTTCGGCGCGTCGCCGGAGTGGACCGGCCGCGTGGGCGCGTAGTCGCCCGGCAGCGGCAGCAGATCCGCGTGCAGTACGGGTTCCGACCCCTCGGGGAGCGCCAATTCCGGCCACGGTGGGGGAAGTCGTACAGGTTCCGGTTCCTGCTCGGGCTCGGGCTCGGGCTCGGGCTCGGGCTCGGGCTCGGGCTCGGGCTCGGGTTCGGGCTCGGGCTCGGGCTCGGGCTCGGGCTCGGGCTCGGGTTCGGGCTCGGGCTCGGGCTCGGGTTCGGGCTCGGGTTCGGGCTCGGGTTCGGGCTCGGGTTCGGGCTCGGGCTCGGGCTCGGGTTCGGGTTCGGGCTCGGGTTCGGGCTCGGGAACAGGTTCGGCTGTCGCCTGCGCTGGGGGTCGTGAGCCTTCGGCGGGCCATTCCTCCGCCGGCAGTCGTGACCCGCCGGGGGTGTTCGCTTCGTCCGCCGGTTGCGCGGATGAGCCGCGGTGCAGGTCGACCAGTTCGATCTCGTGGAAATCGGCGAAGTCGTCCAGCCACTGCTCGTCGTCCGCGCCCTCGGACGGTGCCGCGATGCTGGCCGGGCCCGGAAGGTCGGGGCTTGCAGCGGCGGGCGCCGGCGGGGGAGGGGGCAGCTCGACCTCGAACTGGTAGGCGGCCGCGTCGAAGGCCTGGCCGCAGCGTCCGCAACGTACCCAGCCGCCGCTGAGCAGCAACTGGTCGCGCACCAGCCTGAACGCGGTCTGGCAATGGGGGCAACGGGTGGCCAGGGTCATCGCCGCAGTATAAGAAGGCGGTCCGGCCCCGGCGGCATGCCCGCCGCCCGCGCGGTCTCAGCCCGGGGTCGAGCCCGGGGTCGACCCCGCCAGGCAGACCCAGCCGTCGAGCTCGCCCCAGACGCGCAGGCGTGCGTGGGGCGCGTAGGCCTCGATCAGTTCGTCGGCCTGGCGCTGCAGGATTCCCGACAGCACGAGCTGCCCGCCCGGCACGGTGCGCGCGGCCAGCAGCGGTGCCAGCACGCGCAGCGGCGTGGCCAGGATATTGGCGATCACGATGTCGTAGCGTCGCGCAGGCAAGGCGTCGACGTGGCAGGCGTGGGCCAGGCGAACGTCGTTGGCGCGCGCATTCAGGCGCGTGGCCTCCACCGCCGCCTCGTCGATATCGACCGCCGCGACCTCCCCGGCCCCGAGCAGGCCGGCACCCAGCGCCAGGATTCCCGAGCCGCAGCCGTAGTCCAGCACGCTGCGTCCCGCCAGCGCCCCGGCGCCGAGCAGCCAGCGCAGGCACAGCTGGGTGGTGGCATGGGTCCCGGTGCCGAAGGCCAGTCCCGGGTCCAGACGGATGACCATGGCGGCGCCCGCCGGGACCTCGTGCCAGCTGGGCACGACCCACAGCCGCTCGTCGATGCGCACCGGCTGGAACTGGGACTGCGTCAGGCGCACCCAGTCCTGCTCGGCGACGTCCTGCTGGCGCACGCCCTGCAGATCGGCGAGCACGCCGGCACCCAGCAGGCCGAGCAGCGCGGAGTCGGCCGCCGCCTCGTCGGCGAACAGCGCACGCACCAGGTTGTCGCTCCACGCCGTCTCGGGCGTCGGCATGTCGGGCTCGCCGAACAGCGCGCGCTCGTGCTCGGAGCCGGCCAGCCGGTCCTCGACGTCCACGCTGAGGGCGCCGAGTTCGAGCAGCTCGTCGCTCAGCCGAAGCGCCATCTCGTGGCCGGCGGCGATCAGGATCTCGCGGTAGGGCATGGTCGGGCTGCGGCCTGCGTCATGCCTGGCGCGCCGCCATGTACTCTTCCAGGTAGTGGATGTTGGTGCCGCCCTCGATGAACCGGGCGTCGACCAGGAGTTCACGGTGCAGCGCGATGTTGGTGGAGATTCCGTCGACCACCATTTCCGACAGCGCCGTGCGCATGCGCGCCAGCGCCTGCTCGCGGGTGGCGCCGTGCACGATGATCTTGGCGATCATCGAGTCGTAGTTCGGCGGGACGAAATAGCCGCTGTAGGCGTGCGAGTCGACCCGCACGCCGGGGCCTCCCGGAACGTGCCAGGTGGTGATGCGTCCCGGGCTGGGCGTGAAGCGGACCGGGTCCTCGGCGTTGATGCGGCATTCGATCGCGTGCCCGTTGCACTGCACCGCGCGCTGCTTCAGCGTCAGCACCTCGCCGGCGGCGATGCGGATCTGCTGCACGACGATGTCGACCCCGGTGGTCAGCTCGGTCACCGGGTGCTCGACCTGCACCCGGGTGTTCATCTCGATGAAGTAGAACTCGCCGTCCTCGTAGAGGAACTCGAAGGTGCCGGCGCCGCGGTAGCCGAGCTTGCGGCAGGCATCGGCGCAGCGCGCGCCGATGCGCTCGATCAGGCGGCGCGCGATTCCCGGCGCCGGCGCCTCCTCGAGGATCTTCTGGTGGCGCCGCTGCATCGAGCAGTCACGCTCGCCCAGCCACAGCGCGTTGCCGTGTTCGTCGGCCAGCACCTGGATCTCGATGTGCCGCGGGTTGGTGAGGAACTTCTCCATGTACACCGCCGCGTTGCCGAAGGCGCTTTGCGCCTCCGCCTTGGTCGTGGCCACCGCGTTGAGCAGCGCGGCCTCGGTGTGCACCACGCGCATGCCGCGGCCGCCGCCGCCGCCCGCGGCCTTGATGATCACCGGGTAGCCCACTGCGCGTGCCATGCGGGTGATCTCCCGCGGATCGTCCGGCAGTTCGCCTTCCGAGCCCGGCACGCAGGGAACCCCGGCCTTGATCATCGCCTGCTTCGCCGACACCTTGTCCCCCATGATGCGGATGGAGTCGGGACGCGGCCCGATGAAGGTGAAGCCGGAGCGCTCGACGCGCTCGGCGAAGTCGGCGTTTTCCGACAGGAATCCGTAGCCGGGGTGGATGGCCTCGGAATCGGTGACCTCGGCCGCCGAGATGATCGCCGGCATGTTGAGGTAGCTGGCGGCCGAAGGCGGCGGTCCGATGCACACGGCCTCGTCGGCCAGCTTGACGTATTTGGCATCGCGGTCGGCCTCGGAATACACGACGACCGTCTTGATGCCCAGCTCGCGGCAGGCGCGCTGGATGCGCAGGGCGATTTCGCCCCGGTTGGCGATCAGGATTTTCTTGAACATGGCTGGGCGGGCTTCGGCAGGGGGCCTGGGCCAGGGGGAAAAGGGCCCGGCACGCGGACGCCGCGGCGCGGGGCTGCGCACGGCCACGGTGCGCGCTTATTCGAGCTCGAACAGGGCCTGCCCGTACTCGACGGGCTGGCCGTTCTCGACCAGGACCTGCTTGACCACGCCATCGACTTCGGACTCGATCTCGTTGAGGATCTTCATCGCCTCGACGATGCACACGGCCTGGCCCAGCTTGACGCTGTCGCCGATCTCGACGAAGGGCTTCGCGCCGGGCGCCGACGCGCGGTAGAAGGTGCCGACCATCGGCGACTTGATGATCTTCCCGGCCGGCGCACCGACCGCGGCCGGCGCCGCGGCAGCCGCCGTGGCCTCGACCACCGCGGCCGCCGGCGCGTTCATCGGCACCACGTACTGTTGCATCGCGGGGCCGGCGAACGGCGTCGGGGTCGCCTTGACGATACGCACCTTGCCTTCGGCCTCGGTGATTTCCAACTCGGAGATGTTCGACTCCGAAACCAGGTCGACCAAGGTCTTGAGCTTGCGCAAATCCATGATGACGGGCCGCGTGCGCGGCGTTGGTGGGTGGAACGGATGGTCACTGCGACCATCCGCGTGCGCGAGGCGGGCGCTCGGCGCGCCCTGACGGCATCATGCTCGCGTGTGTCGCGGCCTCGCGTCGGTGCGGGTGATTTTGTGGCGGGACTCAGCAGGGCATGCGGAGTATGCGTTCTTCGAGATGTATCGGATCTAGCTCGAAATTGTACTCAAGATTGCGCTTCTGTCATCAATTTGTCTGCAACAAAGCGAAGTGCCAGACTGTAGCCGAGGGCCCCGCAACCGCTGATCACGGCCTGCGCCAGGTCGGAGAAATAGGACTGGCGGCGAAAGGCTTCGCGTCGGTACACATTCGACAGGTGCACCTCGACGAACGGAAGCTGCACCGCGCTCAGCGCATCCCGCAGCGCCACGCTGGTGTGCGTGAAGGCCGCCGGATTGATGATCACGTAGCGCGTGCCGTCGCGCGCCATCGCCTGGACCCGATCCACCAGCACCCCTTCGTGGTTGCTTTGCAGGCAATCGACCTGCAGGTCCAGTTCGTCGCCCAGCCGATGCAGCTGCTGGTCGATCTGTTCCAGCGTGGTGGCGCCGTAGATCGCCGGCTCGCGGCTGCCGAGCAGGTTCAGGTTCGGCCCGTGCAGAACGGCAATACGGGGTTTCATCGGCAGCATTTCTCCGGCAGGCGGCACCCGCGACGCGAAGGGAACCCGGCGGCACCCCGGGGCAGCCCCGTGCGGTAACGCGAAGATGTGCCCAAGAAGCGGACGGATGCAAGCATAGCGCAGCCGGGAGATCGTCCCGTGGCGTGGCGGGCCGGCCCGCGCGCGAATCCGGTCTCAGCCCTGCTGCGGCGCCGGCTCCGGGCCGGCCTCGACCAGCGCGCGCAGGGCCTGCAGGCTGCCGCGCTCGGGCTGCGCCCCGCGCGTGCCGTGAACGAGCACGCCGCGCTCGTCCTTCATCGGATACAGGCTCAGCGTGGCCTCCACCTGACGTGCCGGCTGGCCGGCGTCGCCGGGCAGGGGCCACAGCAGTTCCAGGCGCTCGACGCTGCGGCGCCCCGCGTAATGCGGGGCCTGCGAGGTGCCGTAGCGGATGCCCCGGTCGATGCAGTGGATCTCCACCTCCTTCGAGTCGTCGCAGAACAGCAGCAGGTGCAGCGCGGAGTGCTCGGTGGCGGTTCCGTTCCACACGGCCCCTGCCAGATAAGGGCGAAATTGCACGAATTCGTGCATCAGCGCAAGCGCCGCGCGTCGCAGGCGCCACAGCAGCCGCGGATGGGTGTCGCCGTGAAACAGCGCGAGGTACTGCTCCACCTGGGCCCGCACGTCGGCATTGTCCGGTTGCAGGTCGCTGCGCGCGCCCGCGCCCAGCACCTGGTGCAGCGCCTTGCGCTTGGCGCTGGCGTAGTCCAGCCCGTCCTCGACCACCAGCCTCGCGGCTGCCGCGGCCAGCTCGTCGCGCAACGCATTCATGCGGGCAGTGTAGTCGCGCGGCACCTCGGCCGGGGCTTTCTACAATGGCCGCATGCACATCCACATCCTGGGAATCTGCGGCACTTTCATGGGCGGAGTCGCGGCGCTGGCGCAGGCCGCCGGGCACCGGGTCACCGGTTGCGACGCCCAGGTCTATCCGCCGATGAGCGAGCAGTTGCAGGCGCTGGGCATCGGCCTGATCGAGGGCTACGACGCCGCGCAGCTGGAGCTGGCACCGGACATGTGGGTGGTGGGCAACGCGGTGAGCCGGGGCAACCCGCTGCTGGAGGCCATCCTGGATTCCCGCCAGCCCTACACCAGCGGACCCCAGTGGCTGGCCGAGCATGTGCTGGCCGGGCGCTGGACCCTGGCGGTGGCGGGCACCCACGGCAAGACCACCACTTCGTCGATGCTGGCGTGGATCCTCGAGCAGGCCGGGCGCCGCCCCGGCTTCCTCATCGGGGGCGTGGCGCAGGACTTCGGCGTCTCGGCGCGCCTGGGCGACGGGGATCTGTTTGTCGTCGAAGCCGACGAATACGACACTGCCTTTTGCGACAAGCGCTCCAAGTTCGTCCATTACCGACCACGAACGGCGATTCTCAACAACCTGGAATACGACCACGCCGACATCTTCCCCGACCTCGGCGCGATCGAGACCCAGTTCCACCACCTCGTGCGCACGGTGCCTCGCAACGGCCGCCTGATCGTGCCGCAGCGCAGCGATTCGCTGGAGCGCGTGCTGGCGCGGGGCTGCTGGAGCGAACTCGAGCGCTTCGGCGGTGACTCCGGCTGGAGCGCGCGCGGCGACGAGCAGGCGTTCGACGTGCTGCTGCGCCAGCGCCCGGTGGGGCGCGTGCGCTGGGAACTGATGGGCGAGCACAACCGCGGCAATGCGCTGGCGGCGATCGCCGCCGCGGCGCATGCCGGCGTGGATCCGGCGCTGGCCTGCGAGGCCCTCGGGCGCTTCCAGGGCGTGCTCCGGCGCATGCAACTGCGCGGCACCGCGGACGGGGTCGAGGTCTTTGATGACTTCGCCCACCACCCGACGGCGATCGCCACGACCATCGCCGGGCTGCGCCACGCGCGCGCCCAGGGGCGGATCCTGGCGGTGTTCGAGCCGCGCTCGAACACCATGAAGCTGGGCTCGATGAAGCAGCAGCTGCCGCGGGCGCTGCAGCAGGCCGACCTCAGTTTCGGCTACGCCGGCGGCATCGACTGGGACCTGGCGCAGGCGCTCGCGCCGCTGGGCAAGCGGGCCCGTTGCCAGCGCGACCTGCAGGCGCTGGTCGACGACGTGGTCGCCCACGCCCGTGCCGGCGACCATGTGCTGGTGATGAGCAACGGAGGCTTCGGAGGCATCCACGAGCGCCTGCTGCGCGCGTTGCGCGAGCGCGCCGGGTCCGCCGCGCCGGCGTCCTGAGTACACCGCGGCTTCGGCAGGCGCGCTGCCTACAATGGCGCGCATGTCCGGAAATACACTTGGTCTGCTGTTCGCCGTCACCACCTTCGGCGAGTCCCACGGCCCCGCGATCGGCTGCGTGATCGACGGCTGCCCGCCGGGCATGGAACTGTCCGAGGCCGATATCCAGCCCGAACTGGACCGCCGCCGTCCCGGAACCTCGCGCCATGTCACGCAGCGGCGCGAGCCGGACGAGGTGGAGATCCTCTCCGGGGTCTACCAGGGCCGCACCACCGGAGCCCCCATCGCGCTGCTGATCCGCAACCAGGACCAGCGCAGCAAGGACTACGCGTCGATCGCCGAGACCTTCCGCCCCGGGCATGCCGACTACACCTACTGGCGCAAGTACGGCGTGCGCGATCCGCGCGGCGGCGGGCGCTCGTCGGCGCGCCTGACGGCGCCGCTGGTCGGCGCCGGGGCGGTGGCGCGCAAGTGGCTGCGCGAGCAGCACGGCATCGTCGTGCGCGGCTGCATGCGGCAGGTGGGCGAGATCGCCATTCCCTTCCAGTCCTGGGAGCATGTCGGCGGCAACGCCTTCTTCTCCCCCAACCAGGACATCGTGCCCAGCCTGGAGGACTACATGGACGCGCTGCGCCGCGCCGGCGATTCCTGCGGCGCGCGCGTGTACGTGGAGGCCCGCAACGTTCCCGCCGGCTGGGGCGAGCCGCTGTACGACCGGCTCGACGCCGACATCGCGCACGCGATGATGGGTCTCAACGCGGTGAAGGGCGTGGAGGTCGGCGACGGCTTCGCCAGCGTCGCGCAGCGCGGCAGCGAGCATGGCGACGAGCTGACTCCGCAGGGCTTCGCCAGCAACCACGCCGGCGGTGTGCTCGGAGGCATCAGCAGCGGCCAGCCGGTCACGGTGTCGATCGCCCTCAAGCCCACGTCCAGCATCCGCGTGCCGCGCCGCTCCGTCGACCGCGACGGACAGCCGGTGGTGGTGGAGACCCTCGGGCGCCATGACCCCTGCGTGGGCATTCGCGCGACGCCGATCGCCGAGGCGCTGCTCGCGGTCGTGCTGATGGATCACGCGCTGCGCCACCGCGCGCAATGCGCCGACGTGCGCCACGAACTTCCGGCGCTGCCGGGCTGGATCGGCGAGGCGGGCGCGTAGCGCGCGCACCCGGCGCGCCCGCGCGCCGCAGCGGCGGATCCGCGGCCGCGCGACAAACAGCCGCGCGGCGGGAACTTGCGCCTGCGATCGGTATCTGACGATTCATTGCCTCGATTCCGGGCCGGGCGCATGCGCGCAGCCATCGGGCCAGCGTGCCCGGGATCGATCCACCGCAAGGAGATCGTCATGCAAAAGGTATCCGAGATCATGACCCGCGACGTGCGTTCCATCGCGCCGCGCGAAAACCTGCGCCGCGCCGCGCAGATGATGAACGAGCTGGAGGTCGGCGTATTGCCGGTGTGCGACGGCAGGCGCCTGGTCGGCATGCTCACCGACCGCGACATCGTCGTGCGGGCCACCGCCGCCGGGCGTGCGCCCGAGGACGCCTGCGTGGCGGAGGTGATGAGCGAGCAGCCCCGCTGTTGCTTCGAGGACCAGCCGATCGACGAGGTGATGCAGCAGATGGCCGACTGCCAGGTGCGCCGCATTCCGGTGGTGTCGCACGACGACACGCGCGAACTGCTCGGCATCGTCGCGCTGGGCGACGTCGCCACGCGTGGCGACGCCGCCGCCGGTGATGCCGGGGCCGGCGCGGGCGAGGTGCTGAAGGAGGTCTCCGAGCCCGCACCGCCCCAGCGTTCCTCCTGATTGCGCGGCCTGCGTGCAAGCGCCGCGCGCGAATCGCCGGCGGCTTGCCTCGGCGCATGCCATGCATGCGTGCCACCCGTTGAACCCAGGAGAACGATGATGGCTTTGGATCTCTATGCGGCGCGCGGAACGCCGCCGCAACTGCAGTACCTGCACTGGCGCGACATGGCGCAGACACCGATCAGCAAGCTCGACGACGACGCCTTCACGCGCGTGCGCATCCTGCTGATGGCCGCGCTGGAAAGCGAGGCGCAGCGCTTCTCGCACGCTGCCGCGCGCTGCAGCGCCGAGCTGCGCGCCCCGCTCGCCGGACTGCGGCGCATCGAGCTGCACCAGGAGCTCGCGGTGCGTTCGCTGCTCGGCGTCGACCATTCGCCGCTGGAACTCGTGGTCGGCCACAAGCAGTGCGCGATCGAGGTCGGCGCGGCGCTGGCACGGCGCGAGTCCGATCCCGGCGTGGCGGCCGCGCTGCGCTTTTGCCTGCTCGAGGACTTCGACCACCTGTACCGCGTCGCCGCGCTGCTCGACCGCGTCGAGGGCCGCGACGCGAACAACATCCTGCAAAGCTACACCGACATCCTTCCCGGTCGACCGACCATCCTGCAGCACCGCGCAGCGCACGACGAGCTGCGTTTCGCCGGCGACTCGGCCACGCAGCCGGCGGCGAGCCGCATGCAGCTGCTGGGAATGATCGCCTGCGGCGCGCAGTCGCGCGACCTGTTCGTGCAGGCCTGCGCCAGTCAGGCCGATCCGGTGGTACGCCAGTTGCTCGCCGAGATCGCGTCGGTCGACGAGCAGCATCTGACCCACTTCGAGTCCCTGCTGGACCCGCGGGAATCATGGCTCGAGCAGTGGCTGCTCCACGAGGCCCACGAGGCGCTGTGCTACCACGCCTGCGTGCAGCACGAGACCGAGCCGCGCGTGAAGGCGCTGTGGGAGCGCATGCTCGACTACGAGATCGGGCAGTTCCACTTCGTCGCGGAACTGATGCGTCTGCAGCAGGGGCAGGATCCGCAGCGCATCGTGCCGCGTGAGCTGCCGGAGCCGCTTGCCTTCGGCAGCCAGCGCGACTTCGTGCGCGAGCTGCTGCACGAGGAACTCGAGCTCAGCGCGGTGGCGCAGGGCTACGTGCCGCGCAGCCAGGAGACCCAGGCCACCCGGGACTACCGCGCGCGCGTCAACGCCGAGGGGTCGCCGAGCGAGTCGGTGGCGGCCGGCTACACCTGGAGTCCCGGCACCGAGCTCGCGCGCCTGCACCCGGCCGGCGCCTGAGCGTCCGCCGGAGCGTCCGCCGGAGCGTCCGCCCGAGCGTCCGCCCGAGCGTCCAGCCGAACGCCTGCCGCACGCCGCCTTGCCTGAACCCGCCTCAACCCGATCCATCGAAGGAGACAGCGTCATGAAAGCTCAGGAATCCCGCATGGGAAGCAACCGTACCGGCGTGCAGATGTCGCCGCTGGATGCCAAGCGCATGAACGAACAGCGCGTCGACCTCGCACCGCCGGTGCTGCAGTCCCCGTCGGCCGCGGCGATGGCCGACATGCGCGCGCGTTACATCGCCGATGCGCCCCGCATCGGCTCGGTGCCGCCGCCGGGCAACGTCAAGGGCGTCGTGCAGACCGGCATGGCGATGCTCACCGGCAACCGCCCGCAACTGCTGCTCGACAAGCTGGGGGAGCGCCTGGCTTTCGAGCGCAGTTCCACGCGCCTGTACGACGCGCTGATCACCAAGGTGCGCGCCACCCGGAGCGACGGCGAGGACACGCTGCTGCCGCTGGACCTGCTGCTGCAGCACCGCGACGAGGAGGCCGAGCATTTCGCGCTGCTCGCGCAGGCCATCGAGCAACTCGGCGGTGACTGCACCGCGCAGACGCCCTGCGCGGATCTGGCCGGGCTGGAGAGTGCCGGACTGCTGCAGGCCGTCGTGGACCCGCGCACCACGGTCGTGCAGTCCCTGCACGCGCTGCTGATTGCCGAAATGGCCGACTGCAGCGGCTGGGACATGCTGATCGCGCTGACCCAGGCGCAAGGGCACGACTCGATGGCGCATGACTTCGTGCGTGCCGCAAGCGAGGAGCGTGCGCATCTGCAGCAGGTCAAGGTCTGGTTCGAGAGCCATACCCTCGGCGCACCGCTTTCCGGCGCCGGCTACGCTTGAAGCATGGAGGGGAGTCGGCCTCCGCTCGCTGCGTTCGCGGTCTCGCGCAGTCGACTTGACCCCGCGCAAGGCTGCTGCCGGCCATGCGCGCGAGCATGCACGCGTCGCGGGGGCGCTCGCGGTGCGAGGAGGTGGGCATGGTGCAGGTGTCGCGGGCGGCGGCGAGGGTGGCCGCGCTGGTGGTTGCGCTGGTGGTTGCGATGGTGGTCGCGTTCATGTTCTCGAGCATGGGCTGCGCCCGCGCCCAGGTCGTCGCGTCGGGGGTGCCCGAGCTGGGTGGCGAGCAGTTGCAGCGCCTGCTGGCGCCGGTTGCGTTGTTCGACGACCGGCTGCTGCTCGACACCCTCGACGCGAGCCGCGAGCCGCTGCAGGTGCTGCAGGCCCGCACCGCGGTGGTCTCGGGCGGATTCGACCAGCAGTCGGCGGCGCAGTGGGCGCCGAGCGTGCTGGCGCTGACGCGCACCCCGCGCGTGCTCGACATGCTGGCCGACCACCCCGCGTGGGCCGAGCGCCTCGGCCAGGCATTCGCCGCCCAGGGGCCCGCGGTGATGCAGGCCGTGCAGGCCCTACGCCGACGGGCCGTCGAGTCCGGCGCGCTGGTCGGGACCGCGCAGCGCCAGCTCGAGGTGCAGGAGGGATTCATCACGATCCGCGCCGACTCGTCCAGCGAGGTGCCGCTGTACGACCCCTGGTGCGTGTACGGCGCATGGCCCGCGGCCCCGCTGCAGGCCTTCGACTACTCACCGCCGCCGCCGTCGTGCTCGCCGGCGCAGCAGCGCGACATCGTGCTGGTGGGCTCGGCGCCGCTGCCCGCGCCCTGGGTCTGGGGTTTCCTCGACTGGCGCGCGCACTGCGTACGGGTCGACGCAGGCGCATGGGGGCGCCTGCAGCAACGGCACGGACTGCTGCCGTGGTGGCGCAGGGGGCCGCCTCGGGCGGACGCGGCGCGTCCCGGCGTCCCGGCCCCCACGCCGGCGTTGCCGCTGGTCGTGTCGCCGCCGTTGCCGTCACCGCCGCAGCCGTTGCCCGTGCCGCTGCCGTCGCCGCAGTTCGTGCCGCATGCGTGGCCGCCGGCACCCGGGGCCGTGCCGCCGCCGCGCTCGCAGCCCGGATCCGGCTATCCGCCGGCCTATCCGTCGCCGCCGAGGCCGCCGGCGGCGGGCGAGGGCTCGGGTTTCGGCTATCCGCCTGCATACCCCTGGTGGAATCCCCCCGCTGCGGCGCCCGGCGCCGCGCCGCCCGGCGCCGCGCCGCCCGGACCCGTCGCGCCTCGCGCACCGCAGGCCCCGCGCGCCCCGCAGACTCCGGTCGCACCGGGCGCGCCGCGGTTGCCGCAGCCCGGCGATGCCGCGCAGCCGCGACACCGTGGGCCGGAACTGCGCATGCCGGCCCCGGCGACGCCACCGGCGCCGTGAAACGGCGCGACACCGCCGCGCGGCGGGCGTACGGCGCGCCGACTCAGCCCAGCGGCTTCAACCCGGCATCCTCGCTGACCCCGAGTGCCGCCGCGGTCCAGTCGAGTTCCCCGCGGTCGCGAGCGAGCGCCGACAGCAGGCGTCCCTGCAGCAACTGGGTCAGCGGCATGGGCACCGCGACCTTGCGAGCCGCGGCCAGCACGAGGTCCATGTCCTTCAGCCCCAGCGCCAGCTTGAACCGGGCCGGCTGGTAGGCGTGCGCGGCGATCTGGCGCCCGTAATTGACGAACAGCGGTGCCGGGAAGATCGACTGCGTGAGCACCTCGACGGTACGATCGCGCGCCACGCCGTAGCGCTCGCCGAGGGTCATCGCCTCCGCCATCGCCTCGATCGCGCCGAGGATCATGAAGTTGCCCGACAGTTTCACCACATTGGCCGCGACGGGATCGTCGCCGAGGTCGAACACGCGCTGGCCCATCGCCTCCAGCAGCGGCTGGACCCGCTGGCGTGCGGACTGCGGCCCCGCGCACAGCACGAACAGCATGCGCGCCGCCGCCGCGTCCGGGCGGCCGAACACCGGCGCCGCGACGTAGTCGGTGCCGCGCGCGGCATGCGCCGCGGCGAGTTCCTGCGCGGTCTGCGGCGCGATCGTGCTCATCGACAGATGGATCGCTCCACGGCCCAGGCGTTCGCCGATGCCGTGTTCGCCGTGCACCACCTGGCGCAGCGCGGCGTCGTCCGACACCATCGTGATCACGATGCCCGCCGGGTCCGCGGCGTCGGCGGGGTGCTGCACCCGCGTGGCTCCCAGCGCGACCAGTTCGTCGGCCTTGGCGGCCGAACGGTTCCACACCCGCAGCTTGAATCCCGCCTTCAGCAGATTGGCGGCCATCGCCTGGCCCATGCTGCCCAAGCCGATGAATCCGATGTCCATGTTTCGTTCTCCCGTCGGGTTGCAAGAATGGCCGGGCGCGCGTCGCGCGCTTGCGCGGCGCGCGCCCGGATGACGTCGGCGCGGCGGCCGCGTCAGGCCTGCTCGGTCTGTTGCTCCAGGCTCGGGTAGTCGGTGTAGCCCACCGGTCCCGGGGTGTAGAAGCTCTTCGGGTCGGGCGTGTTCAGCGGTGCGTTGCGGCGCAGGCGCTGCACCAGGTCCGGGTTGGCGATGAAGGCGCGACCGAAGGCCACGGCGTCGGCGCGCCCGGACTCCACCGCGTCGATGGCCAGCGCGCGGTCATAGCCGTTGTTGGCGATGTAGGCCCCGCGGAAGGACTTGCGCGCCTTCGCGTAGTCGAAGCCCGGCACGTCGCGCGAGCCGCCGGTGGCCCCTTCGATGAAGTGCACGAAGGCGATGGAGCGACGGTCGAGTTGCTCGACCAGATGGTCGAAGGTGTGCTGCGGGTTGCTGTCGGCGAGGTCGTTGAACGGAGTCAGCGGGGACAGGCGGATGCCCACATGTCCGGCGCCGATCTCGGCGACCACGGCGTCGACGATTTCCAGCGCGAAGCGGCAGCGCGCGGCCACCGAGCCGCCGTAGGTGTCGTCGCGCCGGTTCGCGCCGTCGCGCAGGAACTGGTCGATCAGGTAGCCGTTGGCGCCGTGGATTTCCACGCCATCGAAGCCCGCGCGCATCGCGTTGGACGCCGCGCGGCGGAACTGCCCGACGACCTCGGCGATCCGCTCCACGCTCATCGCCTGCGGCACCGGGATCTCGACCTTGCCGTTGCGGGTGTAGGCGACGACGCCGCGCGGCGCGATCGCCGACGGGCCGATGGGCTGGGCACCGCCGGTCAGGTCGGGGTGGGTGATGCGCCCGACGTGCCAGATCTGCGCCAGCATCTTCGAGCCGGCCGAGTGCACCGCCGCGGTGATGCGCTTCCAGCCCTCGACCTGCGCATCCGAATAGATGCCCGGAGTGGCCATGTAGCCCTTGCCGACCGGCGAGACCTGCGTGCCTTCGCTGATGATCAGCCCGGCGCCGCTGCGCTGGCGGTAGTACTCGACGTTCATGTCGCTGCCCGGCACGTCGCCGGCGGGCTCGTCGGCGCGGCTGCGGGTCAGCGGTGCCATCACGACGCGGTTGGCGATGTCGATGGAGCCGATGCGGGTGGGCTGGAACAGCTTGGGTTCCGTGCTGTGCGGGGCGGTGCCCTGGGGCAGCGGGGAATTCATGCGCAAGTCCTTTCGTTCTGGTGGGCTCGGAAGTTGCGCCGGCGACGCGCGGCGGGGCGCGCGTCGCCGGGATCGGGATAACCCTAAGATTATTGCGGCTTCCGGGACTTCCTGCAGGCCGCGCATCGGCACGGGCGGCTCAGCCCGCGCAGCGCGCCCACCACAGCACGGTGCTCGGCGTGAAGCTGCCGTCGGGCTCGATGGCCAGCCCGGCGCTCACCTCGGCGGGCGCTCCCTGCTGCAGCAGCCGGATCGCGCGCACCATCGGCTCCGGGGTCTGCATGCGCTGCACCCAGGTGTCGAACTGCAGGCGCGTCGGCCAGCGCTGTTCGTGCTCGACCTGCGCGCCGATCGCGCGCAGCAGCGCCAGCCACTCCTCGCGCGAGCGGTTGCGCACATGGGAAGGGTCGCGCAGCAGCTCCATGGCCTGCAGGTGGGTGTCGACCAGCGTGTCCGAGGGCGCCTCGAGGTCGATGAACAGCAGGCGCCCGCCGCTGCGCAGCACCCGCCTCGCCTCGGCCATGGCGCGCGGCAGATCGCGCCAGTGGTGGGCGCTGTAACGCGTGGCCACGAGGTCGAAGCTGGAGTCGGCGAACGGCAGCTGGTGCACGTCGCCGACCTGGCAGTCGAGGTTGCCGAGCCCGCGTTGCGCGGCGCTGTCGCGTACCACGTCGAGCATGGCCGGCGAGGCATCGAAGGCGACGACCTGGCCGACCTGCGGCGCGAGCACGTAGGCCAGGTGTCCGGCGCCGCAACCCAGGTCCAGCGCACGCTCGATGCGCTGGACCGGCGCGGCGAGCAGTTCACGCGCCGCCTGCAGGTCGGCTCCGGCCGCATGCACCGCGCTGCTCAGGTAGGCCTGGGCGCGGGGGTCGAAGCTGGACTGGACGGCATCGAGGTGTTGTTTCATGGCGAGCTCCGTGGACGGGGGGCGCGATGGCGATGGGCCGCTGCGCCTGAGACGTACCATAGGCGGGCCTTTGTCATGGAACAAGACTGTTGCTTATCCTGGTACAAGAACTAACGGAGTCGCTCCTTGGAAGCCCCGCCCTCCCTTCCCGACGCGGCCGCCGGCGAGCCGGCGCAGCAGCTGGGCGCCTTCCTGCGCGCCGCGCGCGAGCGCCTGCAGCCGCAGGCGCTCGGGCTGCCCGCCGGCCGGCGCCGGCGTACCCAAGGCCTGCGGCGCGAGGAGGTCGCGGCGCTGTGTTCGATCAGCCCGACCTGGTACACGTGGATCGAGCAGGGCCGCACGCAGGCGGTGTCGGTGGCGACGCTGGATGCGCTGGCGCAGGGATTGCGGCTGAGCGCCGCGGAGCGTGCCTACCTGTTCGAGCTGGCGCGCCGTGCCGATCCGCGTGCGCTGCCGGCGCCGGGCGACGCGCACGACGACCAGGCCTACGCGGGGCTGGTGCACGCGATGCGCCACCCGGCCTACGCGCTGGACCGCCGCTGGGACGTGCTGGCCTTCAACGCCGCGGCGGCGCGCCTGTTCGCTCCCTGGCTGGGAGCGCCGCACCCACGCGAGCCGAACCTGCTTCGCTGGGTCTACCTCGACCCGGCGGCGCGCAACTGGATCGTCGACTGGCCTGCGCGGGCGCGCCGGCTGGCGGCGGAATTCCGCGCCGATACCGCGCAGCTGCGCGACGACGCCCGCCACCGCGAGTTCGTCCGCACGCTGTGCGCGCAAAGCCCCGATTTCGAGCAGGCCTGGTTGTCGCAGCTGGTGCTGGAGCGCGAAGGCGGACTGCGCGGCTTCGTGACCCCCGACGGACCGGGCAGCTACCACCAGTTCACGCTGCGAGCGGCCGCGCACGCCGACGTGCGGCTGATCGTGCTGCGGCCGCTGAAGAGCGTGGATTGACGCGAAGGTCGGCGGCGCGCGCCGCACTGGTCCCGCCGGCAGGAATCGAACCTGCATCTAACCCTTAGGAGGGGCTTGTTCTATCCATTGAACTACGGCGAGGGCAGCCGAGCAGTGTACACGCGCGTTTCAGCGCGGGAGCGCGGCTGACGGCCGCATGTCGGCCGCCTCCACCCTCGCGGAGGCGACTTGACCGATGTCAGGCTTTGTCCGCGTGCGCGCCGGACCTGCGCGGCCGCGCACTACATTGCGCGTGCTGCGACGAGGGCGCCATTCCGGCCGCCTCGCGCAGCAGGGGATGGAGATCCTGATGCAGCAGGCAGACAGTCGCCGCAAGCCCGAGCTGGTGTGTCCGGCCGGATCCCTGCGCGCGCTCCAGATCGCGGTCGATGCCGGCGCCGACGCCGTCTACGTCGGCCTGCGCGACCGCACCAACGCACGCGCCTTCGCCGGCATGAACTTCGACCACGAGCAACTCGCGCAGGGCGTGCGCTACGCCCACGCGCGAGGCGCGAAGGTCCTGATGGCGCTGAACACCTTCGCCGCCGCCGATGACGCGCAGCCCTGGTTCGATGCCGTCGAGCGTGCGGCCGGGCTCGGCGCGGACGCGCTGATCGTCGCCGACACCGCGGTGCTCGACTACGCCCACACCCGGCATCCGCAACTGCGCCTGCATCTGTCCGTGCAGGCCTCGGCGACCTCCTACGAGGCCATCGAGTACTACCGGCTGCGCTACGGCATCCAGCGCGCGGTGCTGCCGCGGGTGCTCACGCTGTCGCAGGTGGCGCATGTGGCGCGCAACACCCGCGCCGAGGTCGAGGTGTTCGGCTTCGGCAGCCTGTGCGTGATGGTCGAGGGGCGCTGCGCGCTGTCGTCCTATGCCACCGGCTGTTCGCCCAACAACGCGGGCGTGTGCTCGCCGGCCGCCGCGGTGCGCTGGAGCGAGCATGGCGACGGCCGAGTCGACGCGCGGCTGGGCGGCGTGCTGATCGACAGCTACGCACCGGGCGAGGCACGCGCCTATCCGACGCTGTGCAAGGGGCGCTTCGTGGTCGACGGGCAGCGCGGCTACGCGCTGGAGGAGCCGACCAGCCTGAACACGCTGGAGCTGCTGCCGCAGTTGATCGAGCATGGCGTGGCCGCGGTGAAGATCGAAGGCCGCCAGCGCAGCGCGCAGTACGTGTCGGAGGTCACGCGGGTGTGGCGCGAGGCCATCGACTCGGCAGCCGGGGACGGCGACTACGCGGTGCGCGATGCGTGGAGCGCCTGCCTGGCGCGCTGGGCCGAGGGGCAGCAGCACACCCTCGGCGCCTATGACCGGCCGTGGCGATGAAGACACAGACCATGCAGCCGCCGAGCCTGCGCCTGAGCGTGGGGCCGTTGCAGTACTGGTGGCCGCGCGAACGCGTGCTCGACTTCTACGCCGAGCTCGCCGACGCGCCG
This sequence comes from Pseudomonadota bacterium, assembly GCA_021816585.1. Classification (GTDB taxonomy): domain Bacteria; phylum Pseudomonadota; class Gammaproteobacteria; order Burkholderiales; family Burkholderiaceae_C; genus Thiomonas_A. The sequence goes on from JAKAXL010000001.1 coordinate 161,834, forward strand.
ATCGACACCGTGGTGCTCGGCGAGGTCGTGTGCTCGCGCCGACGCGATTTCCGGCTGGCCGACTGGATGGCGCTGGGCAGGCAGCTGCGCGCGGCCGGCAAGCAGGTGCTGCTGGCGACGCCGACCCTGGTCGCCGGCGAGGCCGAACTGCGCAGCGTGCGCGACATCGTGCAGCAGCGGGAATTCGGCGTCGAGGCCGCCGACGCCTCGGCGCTGGGAGTGCTGCTGCAGTCCGGCGCGACGGGCTTCGCGCTCGGGCCGCACCTGAACATCTACAACCCGCAGGCGTTGCGCGAACATGCCTCGCTGGGGGCCACGCGCTGGTGCGCGCCGGCCGAGCTGCCGCTGGCCTCGGTGGCCGACATCCATGCCGCGGGAGTCGCGCCGCAACTGCTCACCGAGGTCTGGGCCTTCGGGCGCTTGCCGCTGGCCTTCTCGGCGCGTTGCTTCACCGCGCGGCACCACGGCCTGAACAAGGACCACTGCGATTTCCGCTGTCGGGACGATGCCGACGGCATGCTGGTGCGCAGTGGCGAAGGGCGCGACTTCCTCAGCCTCAACGGCACCCAGGTGCATTCGGCCGGGGTGCATGCGCTGCTCGAGGCGCCGGCGCGGCTGCGGGAGGCCGGCATCGGCAGCCTGCGCCTGTCGGCCTGCGCCGAAGCTTTCCCGCAGGTGCTGCGCGTGTTCGATGCCTGGCGTCGCGGCGACATGCCACCGCCGCAGGCGCGCGACGCGCTGCGCGAACTGCCGCTGCCCGGAGCGTTGATCGACGGCTTCGCGCATGCGCGGGCCGGCATGCAGGGCTCGGACGTGGAGCTTCGGACATGAGCGCCGCGCACGGCCGCTCCGAAGCGGCGCTCCACTCCCTCGGGGAGTCGAGCGTAGCGAGGAGGGTCGTCCCATGAACGCCATCGACACCGCGCTGCAACTGGCCGCGCCGTGGCGCGGCGTGCTGCGCCGCCTGCCGACGCGGCCGCCGTCCTGGCTGGCCGCCTTGGCGCTGGATGCGCTGCTGCTTCCGCGCATGGACCCGGCGACCTTGCAGGCCTGCCGCGGCCGCATGGTCGAACTCGAGCTGAGCGATCTGGGCCTGCGCATGGGGTTGCGCTTCGACGGCACGCGCTTTCGCGCCGCGCGCGGCGTGCCCGAGTTGCGGGTGCGTGCACCGGCGCGCGCGCTGCTTCGGCTGCTGCGCGGACAGGACGACGCGGACCGCCTGTTCTTCGACGGCAACCTGGTGATGCAAGGCGACACCGAGTTCGGGCTGCTGCTGAAGAACCAGCTCGACGCCATCGGGCCCTTGTGGTCGTGAGCCCCGGGCCGGCACGTCGAGAAGCCTTGTGCTGGGTCAACACGGGGGGTATCGCGCCGAACCTATAGTGGCCGCTTTGTCGGGCTCGGGATCATGGCAGCGACATCCGCGACGGCTGGGGCGACTCGGGAACAGTGCGACGACGCATCGCAGGGTGCGCTGCGCGAATTCGCGCGCCGCCTGCGCCAGCGCACGCTGCCCGCCGGACGCGTGCTGTTCCACCAGGGCCAGCGCCTGGGGCGCGTGTACCTGCTGACCAGCGGCGCCGTGCAGGTGTCGCGCCGGGATCCGCAGGGGCACGCGCGCATCGTCGATCTCGTGCTGCCCGGCGACGTGCTGGGATTTTGCGACTTCGCGGCCGGCGTGTACGCGGACGATGCGCTGGTGCTGCGCGAGTCCCGCGTGTGCTCCATCGACCCGCGACGCTGGCCGCCGTCGGGCGGGCGCGACGCCTCGTTGCCGCCGCTGCCGCCGCTGTCCAGCCTGGGCGCCGCGCAGGTGCAGCGCGCCATGCGCCAGTCCCTGCGGCTGCGCCTGCGCGCGCCGGCGCGCATCGCCGATTGCCTGCTGCAGTTGTCGCAGAGGATGGGCGGCCCCGACATCGAACTGCCGCTGAGCTGGCGCGATCTCGCCGAGTACCTCGACCTGCGCCCGGAGACGCTGAGCCGCACGCTGCGCGAACTCGAACGCCGTCAGTGCCTGCGCCGCGCCGGCGGCACGCGCCTGCAGCTCGATCTCGAGCGCCTGCGCCAGACGCGCGCCGCGCCGCGGGCGCGGCAGGTCTAGTCGCCGCGGCCCGGAGCCGGCTCAGCCGGCGCTGGTCGTCGCGTGCAGCGCGTCGCGCAGCGCGTCGTGCACGGCGGCGGCCAGGCTGCGGCGCTCGTCGCCTCGCAGCACCGGAAGGTACTGCACGATCACGCGCAGCGGCGCCGCCGCGCTGAGCACGCGCAGCGTGTCCAGCAGCGAGTCGTCGCCGACATAGGCCGCGGCGCGGCTGGGGGCGCCGGTGGCGGCATCGACGTAGCGCAGCAGCACCGGCTGCACCGGAACGCCCGCGCTGAGCGCCGCCTGGAACAGGTTGGCGTGCAGCGCCAGCACATGCGTGCCGTCGGAGGTGGTGCCCTCGGGGAACACGCTGACCACCTCGCCGTTGCGCAGGCATTGCGCCATGTCGTGCATGACCCGCATCGCATCGCGCGGCCGTGCGCGCTCCACGAACAGGGTCCCGGCGGCGGCGACGAGCGAACCCAGCAGCGGCCAGTCGCGCACGTCCGATTTCGAGACGAAGCGCGTCGGCTGCGCCGCGTTCAGCGCCATGATGTCCAGCCAGGAGACATGGTTGGCGGCGAGCAGGCAGGCGCCCTGGTGCGGTGTGCCGCGCACCTCCAGCCGCACCCGGCTGGCACGCAGCATGCGTCGCGACCACGCGCGCACCGCGGCGTGGCGCTGCGCCGCCGTCATGCGGTCGAAGCCGCGGATGCGCCACATGCCGCCCAGCAATTGCAGGCCCAGGCGCGCCAGCATGGCAGCCAGGCGCAGGCGCCGCATCATGCCGGCGCGGCCTCCGACTCGTGGATCACGCGCCCGTCGATCACGGTGGCGCGCACCCGCCCCTGCAGCTCGACGTCGCCCAGCGGCGTGTGCTTGGCGCGGCTGCGCAGCATCTGCGCGGTGGGCTTCCAGCGCTGCTGCGGATCGACGACGATCAGCTCGGCGGCCGCGCCCGCCTGCAGCCGGGGCAGTTCGACGCGTGCGGCGGCCGCCGCACGCGTGGTCACGCTGGCCAGCGCCTGCGGCAGCGCGAGCCCGGCGCGGCGCGCGAACTCGAGCACCGCCGGCAGCAGCAGCTCCAGTCCGGTGGCGCCGGGCGCCGCCTCGCCGAAGGGCAGGATCTTGTCGTCGCTGTCCACCGGGGTGTGGTCCGACACCAGCGCGTCGATGGTGCCGTCGGCCAGCGCGCCTTGCAGCGCGTCGCGGTCGGCCTGCCGGCGCAGCGGCGGCTCCAGGCGCATGCGCGAATCGAACCAGCCGATGTCCACGTCGGTGAGCAGGAGGTTGTGCATCGACACGTCGGCGGTCACCGGCAGCGACTCGGCCTTCGCGCGGCGCAGCAGCTCGACCCCGGCGGCGCTGGACAGGCGCCCGATGTGCACCGCGCAGCCGGTGGCGCGCACCAGTTCGAAGATGGTCTGCAGCGCCACCGTCTCGGCCAGCACCGGCACGCCGGGCAGGCCCAGGCGCTGCGCGTAGGGTCCGCTGCCGGCGACCCCGCCGGACAGGTGGGCATCGACGGCCGGCAGCCAGACCTTGTAGCCGAAGGTGCTGGCGTACTGCATCGCCCGCAGCAGCAGCATGGTGTCGGCCACCGGCACGCCCGCCTGCGACAGCCCGATGCAGCTGGACTTGACCAGCGAGGCCATCTCGGCGAGGCGCTCGCCCTGCAGCCCGGTGGTCAGCGCGCCCAGCGCGTACACGCGCGAGCGCTTGATGCGCCGCGCGCGCCAGCGCAGCATCTCGACCAGGCTGGGCTCGTCGAGCACCGGGTCGGTGTCCGGCGGGCACACGACGCGCGTGACGCCGCCGACGCCGGCGGCCGCCAGCTCGGAGTCGAGCAGTCCGGCAGCCTCGCCGCCGGGCTCGCCGAGGCGCGCGCACAGGTCGATCAGTCCGGGCATGACCAGGCAGCCGGAGGCGTCGATCACGCGTTCGGCGACGAATCCGGAGGCTTCGGCGCCGACGGCGTGGATGCGCTCGCCGGCGATCGCCAGGTCGCCGCGGGCCTGCGTGCCGCTGGCGGGGTCGACCAGCAGGCCCCCGCGCACGAGTAGGGTCTTGGGCTCGTTCATGCTTTCAGGCGGAGGTATTGGCGACGATGGACAGCACCGCCATGCGCACCGCGATGCCGAAGCGCACCTGCGGCAGGATCACGCTCTGCGGGCCGTCGGCCACCGAGGAGTCGAGCTCGACGCCGCGGTTGATGGGGCCGGGGTGCATGACGATCGCGTCGGGCCGCGCCAGCTGCAGGCGTTGCGGGGTGAGTCCGTACATCATGTGGAATTCGGCGGCCGACGGCAGCAGGCCGCCCGCCATGCGCTCGTTCTGCAGGCGCAGCGCGATCACCACGTCGGCGTCGCGCAGGCCCTCGTGGATGTCATGGCACACGCGCACGCCCATGTCGCGCAGATCCGCCGGGACCAGGGTCTTCGGGCCCACCGCGCGCACTTCGGGGACCCCCAGCGTGGTCAGCGCATGGATGTCCGAACGCGCCACCCGCGAATGCACGATGTCGCCGACGATGGCCACCGTCAGCGCGCTGAAGTCGCGCTTGTAGTGGCGGATGGTCATCATGTCGAGCAGTCCCTGCGTCGGATGCGCGTGGCGGCCGTCGCCGGCGTTGACCACGTGCACGTGCTCGGGGGTGTGCGAGGCGATCAGGAACGGCGCGCCGCTCTGGCTGTGGCGCACGACGAAGATGTCGGCGTCCATCGCCTCCAGGTTGGCGATGGTGTCGAGCAGCGATTCGCCCTTGGAGGTGCTGGAGCGCTGGATGTCCAGGTTGAACACGTCGGCCGACAGGCGCTGCGCGGCGATCTCGAAGGTCGTGCGGGTTCGCGTCGAGTTCTCGAAGAACAGGTTGAACACGCTCTTGCCGCGCAGCAGCGGCACCTTCTTGACCTCGCGCTCGCCGAAGCTCATGAAGCCCTGCGCGGTGTCCATGATGTGGGTCAGCACGTCGCGCGGCAGGCCCTCGATGGACAGCAGGTGGCGCAGTTCGCCGTGGCGGTTGAGTTGCGGATGGGCGGACATCAGGACTCGGACTCCAGGTACACCAGTCGCATGGACTGCGGCCCGGCCGCGGGGTCGCGCTCCAGCGCCAGCATGGTGCGCGGCGGCAGCTCGATGCTGGCGCCGACCAGGCTGGCGCAGATCGGCAGCTCGCGCCCGCCGCGGTCGACCAGCACCGCGAGGTCGATGCGCGCCGGACGGCCGAAGTCGTACAGCTCGTTGATCGCGGCGCGGATCGTGCGTCCGGTGTAGAGCACGTCGTCGACCAGCAGGATCGAGCGCGCGTTGACCTCGAAGGGCAGTTCGGTGCGGTTGCCGCTGGGGTGCAGGCCGCGCGTGCCGAAATCGTCCCGGTGCAGCGTGGACGAGACGACCCCCAGCGGGGTCGGCAGCCGCAGGTCGGCGTGCAGTCGCTCGGCCAGCCAGGCGCCGCCGGAATACACGCCGACCAGGGTCGGGACTTGCGCCTGCGCGGCCAGCCAGTCGCGCACGAGCTCGCGCAGGCGCGCGTACAGCGCTTCGGCGTCGGGAGGGGTCGGGAGGTTCATGCGGTGGGAGATTGCAGGTATTGTTCCAGAATCAGGCGTGCGGACTCGGCATCCACGTCGGCGGCGCCCGAATCCTCCGCAGCGCGCGAGGTATAGCGCTCGTCGACCAGTTCCACCGGCAGGCCGAAGCGCCCGTGCAGCTGGTTGGCGAAGCGCCGCGCCTGCGCGCTGCGCGGCTGCTCGGCCCCTTCGTCGCGCGACAACGGCAGGCCGACCACCAGACGGCCCGGGGTCCATTGCGCGATCAGGCGCGCGATGGCGTCGAAACGCTCCTGGCGCCGTTCGGCGCGCACGCTGCACAGCGCGGTGGCGCTGCGCGTGACCGTGTTGCCGACCGCGACACCGATCAGGTGGGTGCCGAAGTCAAAACCCATGAGAAGAGCGGGGTCGCGGCGCGCCACCGCGGAGTCAGGCATGGCCGGCGGTGTTGGACAGGCTCATCGCACTGATGCCCATCAAGGCCATCGCGGCGTCCAGCCGGCGGTCCGCGGCGACGTCGAACACGATGCTCGAATCGGCTTCCACGGTGAGCCAGCCGTTGCGGGAAATCTCGTCCTCGAGCTGCCCGGCGCTCCAACCTGAATATCCCAGCGCAACAAAGAAGCGCCTGGGACCTTCGGCGGCGGCGATGTGCTCCAGCACGTCCTTCGACGTGGTCATCTGCAGCCCTCCCGCCACCTGCAGGGTCGATGCGTAGCTGCGCCCGGTGGGGTCGTGCAGCACGAAGCCGCGCTCGGTCTGCACCGGGCCGCCGTAGTAGACGGTCTGCGAGGCCAGGTCGGGCTGCTGCAGCGGCAGTTCGATGCGGTCGAACAGATCCTTCAGCACGATGTCGGTGGGGCGGTTGATCACCAGCCCCAGGGCTCCGCGCGACGAATGCTCGCAGACATAGACCACGCTGCCGGCGAAGGACGAGTCGACCATTCCCGGCATCGCGATCAGGAACTGGTTGCTCAGGTTCGAGGCGTCGCTGCGAGGGTTCATGACGGCACATATTATCGCGGCGCGGCCCCGTCCGGGGCGCCGTCCGGCCGACCATCGTGAACCCGCAATCCTCCGCCACGCCCGCCGAGCCGCAGCTGGACCTCGGACTGGTCTGGCTGCGTCGCGACCTGCGCCTGCACGATCACGCGGCGCTGCACCATGCGCTGCGCCGCTGCCGGCGCGTGCAGCTGGTGTTCGTGTTCGACACCGACATCCTTCAGCCGCTGCTGGACCAGGGGATCCGTGCCGACCGGCGGCTGCTGTTCATCCGCCAAAGCCTGCTCGAGCTCGATGCCGGGCTGCGCCGCTACGGGGCTTCGCTGCGGGTGCTGCACGGGCGCGCCACGCACGAGCTGCCGGAGCTGGCGCGGCGCATGGGCGCCGGCGCGGTGTTCGTGAATCGCGACTACGAACCGCAGGCCGTGCGCCGCGACGCGGCGGTGGCGGGCGAGCTCGCGGGCGCCGGGATCGAACTGCACGCGTTCCATGACCAGGTCATGCTGGCCCCGGATGCGCTGCGCACCGGGCAGGGGCGGCCCTACGCGGTGTTCACGCCCTATCGCAATGCGTGGCTGGCGCGCATGCGTGCCGACGGCGGCGCCGGGCTCGCCGCCCTCGACTGTCCGCTCGATGCGTCACGACTCGTCGTGGAGCCGTCCGCGGCGCCGGCCGTTGCCGAGCTCGTGCAGCTGGGCTTCGATCAGCCCGCGCAGCTGCCGGCCGGGGTGGAGCCCGGCAGCCGCGGGGCGCAACGCGCCTGGGAGGCCTTCCAGCCGCGCCTGGACGCCTACGCGGCGGTGCGCGACTTCCCGGCGCTCGACGCCACCAGCGGGCTGTCCGTGCACCTGCGCTTCGGCACCATCGGCGTGCGCGAGTTGGCGCGCCACGCCTGGCGGGCGGCGCAGGCGGGCAGCGCGGGGGCGGCCAGCTGGTTGTCGGAGCTGATCTGGCGCGACTTCTACGCCCAGGTGCTGCACCACCATCCGCAACTCGCGCAGGGGCGTTCGTTCCGCGCCGAATACGACAGCATTCGCTGGGACGACGCGCCGCAGCTGCTGCAGGCCTGGCGCGAAGGCCGCACCGGCTATCCGCTGGTGGACGCGGCGATGCGCGAGTTGCTGCGCAGCGGGCGCATGCACAACCGGCTGCGCATGGTGGTGGCGAGCTTCCTGTGCAAGGACCTGGGCCTGGACTGGCGCCTGGGCGAAGAGCATTTCGCGCGCTGGCTGCTCGACTTCGACCTCGCCTCGAACAACGGCGGCTGGCAGTGGGCCTCGTCCAGCGGCTGCGATGCGCAGCCGTGGTTCCGCATCTTCAACCCGGTCGAGCAAAGCCGCAGGTTCGACCCGCGGGGAGATTACATCCGGCGCCACGTCGCCGAGCTGGCGGGGCTGGACGCGGCATCGATCCACGCGCCTTGGCTGGCCGCGCCCGAGGCGCTGCGCGCCGCCGGCGTGCATCTGGGTCGGGACTATCCGTTGCCGGTGGTCGACCATGCCCAGGCGCGCCAGCGCACCCTGCAGCGTTACGCGGTGGTGCGCGGCGACGCCGCGCGCGCCGCGGCGGCCGCGCCGCCGAAGCAGGAGCCGCCGCGCCAGGGCGGCCTGTTCTAGTCGCTGCTCGTCGTCTCCAGCACGTACTCGCGCAGCAGCGCGAGCAGCTCGTCCTCCGAGTAGGGCTTGCCCAGGTAGTGGTTGACCCCGAGCTCCTGCGCGTAGTTGCGGTGCTTGTCGGCGATGCGCGAGGTGATCATGATCACCGGCAGGTGGCGCGTGCGCTCGTCGGCGCGGATGTTGCGCGTGAGGTCGAAGCCGTCCATGCGCGGCATCTCGATGTCGGTGAGCACCACGTCGGGCAGCGCCTGCTGCAACTGCTCCAGCGCGTCCAGGCCGTCCTTGGCCAGCATCACCGAATAGCCGTTGCGTGCGAGGAAGCGCTGGGTCACGCGGCGCACCGTGATCGAATCGTCGACCACCAGCACCGTGTTGGCGCTGGACGCCGGGGTCTGCGGCGCCGGCATGGCCGCCTGCGCGCGCACCATGCCGGGCTGCGCCCGCATGAGCGCGGAGGCCTTGTCGCCGTACACGGCGGACAGCGCCACCGGGTTGTAGATCAGCACCACCGCGCCGTCCGGCAGCACCGAGATGCCGGCCAGACCGGGCACCCGCGACAGTTGCGGGCCGAGGTTCTTCACCACCACTTCCTGGTTGCCCAGCACCTCGTCGACGTGCAGCGCCAGGCGCTGCGCCGCGCTGCGCACGAGCACCACCGGCACCGTGCGACCCGGGGTCTCGCCGCTGGCGCCCGACTCGTCGGTCAGCGCGCCCAGCCAGTACAGCGCAAGCTGCTGCCCGGCATGCTCGAGCTGCTGCTCGCGCAGCGCCGTCTCCAGCTCGGCCGGGCGCATGCGCAGCACCAGGTCGACCAGGCTCGACGGCACCGCGTGGATTCGTTCTCCGGTGCGCAACAGCACCACCTGCGTGACCGCCGTGGTCAGCGGCAGCACCAGCGTGAACGTGGTGCCGCGTCCCGCGACCGAGTCCAGCTCGATGCGCCCGCCGAGCGCGCGCGTGTCGCTGCGCACGACGTCGAGGCCGACGCCGCGGCCGGCCATCTCGGTGGTCTCGGTCGCACTGGAGAATCCGGCGCGGAAGATCAGCTCGCGCAATTGCGTCTGTCCCGGTTGCTCGCCGTCCTCGAGCAGGCCCTGCGCGCGTGCCTTCGCGAGGATGTCCGCATAGCGCAGTCCGCCGCCGTCGTCGGCCACCGTCACGACGACTTCGCTGCCTTCGTGGCGCAGCCCCAGCGTGATCGTGCCGATCGCCGGCTTGCCGGCGATCTCGCGCTCGGCGGGAGACTCGATGCCGTGCGCGACGGCATTGCGCAGCAGATGCTCGAAGGCCGGCGCCATGCGGTCGAGCACCCCGCGGTCGAGCTCGATGTTGCCGCCGCGGATGTCCAGGCGCACCGGCTTGCCGGCGTCCTTGCTGGCCTGGCGCACCGTGCGGTACAGGCGCTCGGAGATGCTGTCGAACTCGACCATGCGCGTGCGCAGCAGGTCGCGTTGCAACTCGCGGGTCAGGCGCGACTGCCGCGCCAGGCTGTCCTCGGCGGTCTGCAGCGCGCGGCCCAGCGAGCCCTGCACCAGGGCCAGGTCGTTGACCGACTCGGCCATCATGCGCGTGAGCTCCTGGAAGCGCGTGAAGCGGTCGAACTCGAGCGGGTCGAAGTCGCGTCCGTCGTCGCGCGCGGCCTGCGTGCGCGCGGCCATCTGCGCGTCGGCCTGCAGCTCGATGTCGCGCACCTGCGCGCGCAGCCGCGACAGGTTGTCGCCGAGGTCGCGCACGCCGCCGCGGATCAGCTCGAACTCATTGTCCAGCCGGGCGCGCGCGATGGTGACCTCGCCGACCTGGTTGACCAGCCGGTCGAGCAGCGCGGCCTGCACGCGCACCGGCTGCGCGCGTCCCCACGTCGCGACCGGTTCGGCCGCGCCCGTCGCGGTCCGCGGCGCCTGCCGTGCTGCCGCCTCGTCGCTGCCCGCCGGCGGCTGTTCGCTCTGCTCTTCCAGCAGCGCGCGCTCCGGGTGGATCTCGCCGAGCTCGGTCTGGCCGCGGCTCGCGGCCTCGCGCAGGCGCTCGAAGCGCGTGTTCAGCGCGTCGAAGCGGGCGATCAGGTCCAGCAGCGCCTGTTCGTCCGGGCGCTGCCCGTCGTCGCGGCCGAGCAGCGCCTCGATGTCCGATTCCAGGGCGTGGGCCATGTCGCCCAGCGCCATCGTGCCGGCCATGCGCGCGCTGCCCTTGAAGGTGTGCAGCAGGCGCATGGCCTGGCGCGGCGCGGCGGTGTCGCCCGGTCTGGATTCCCATTGGCGCAGCGCGCCGCCCAGTTGCGGCAGCAACTCGGCCGCCTCGAACTCGAAGATCGGGAACAGCTCGGCATCGATGATGTCGCGCGCGTTCGGATCGGGGGCCGTCGCGCCGCTCAGCGCGGCCGGCTGCAAGGCCGGCTCCGGCCACGCCGCCGGCTCGCGCTGCTGCGGCTGCGCCGGTTCAGGCTGCGACTGCGCCTCGGCCTCGAGGCGCGGCTGCGCCAGGTCCTCGGCGAACTCCTCGTGCAGTTCGACGTCGTCGGAGCCTTGCGCCACGGAGTGGGTCGGCAGCGCGGGCGGCACCTGGGCGGCCGCGGCTGCGCCGGCCGGCGCCCACGGCCACGGTGCATGCCCCGGCTCGGGCCCGGCCCCGACATCGACCGGCGCCGCGGCCGCGGCAGCCTCGTCGAACTCCCGCGCGGGTTCCAGGCCCTCGTCGCCCTCGAGCGCCGGCTCCGGCATGTCGAGGCCGGCCTCCTCGAACGGAGCTTCGTCCAGTTGCGGCGCGGTCTGCGCCACCGCCAGCGCGGCGGCGGCCTGCAATTCGTCGAGGCGGCGCACCAGCGCCTTCAGGGACTCGAGCAAGGGCGGGTGCGCCTCGCGCACGAAGCCGGCGGCGAACTGGTGCAGCACGCGCCGCATCTCCTCCACCGCCTGCGGCAGCAGCGCGCGTTCGCCTTCGTCCAGCTCGAGCGGCTGCGCGCCCTGGCCCTGGATCGCCTCCTCCAGCAGTCCGGCGAGCTGCTGCACGCTGTGCAGTCCGACGGTGGCGGAGCTGCCGCGCAGCTGGTGCGCCAGCGCCATCGTCTCGTCTCCGATCGGCAACCGGGGCAGCAGGGACCACGCCGCAAGTCCCTGCTCGAGGCGTCGCAGCAGTTCGTCGGCTTCGTTCAGGAAAATGGCATGCAGCGCCGGGGGAATGTGCAGCTCGTCGACGCTTCGCGCGTCGCTCGCCTCGTCCGCGGCGTGCTCCTGCTCGTCGGCGCCCGCCGCGGCCAGCGGCGGCCGTGCCGCTTCGATCGGCACCTGCTCGTCGGCGGCCGGCGTCGCCCCGGCCTCGTCCGTCGCGAATTCGGCGATCTCGATCTCGCCCGGGAATTCGGGCTCGAGTTGCGGCAGCGGCGGCGTGGAGTCGAGCAGGCTTGCCGCGCCGGGCAGCGAGGCGGCACCGTCGGCCGGCGCTGCGGCGGCTTGCGGTTCCGATGCGCTGCCCAGGTCGAGCAGCGACGCGTCGGGCCACGTCGACGCGCCCGTCGGCAGCGCAGGCACGGGCTCGTGCTGCGCGGCGGGCGGCGACTCCTCCACGGACTCGCCCGCCAGGCTGGCTTCGTCGACCGGCATCGCCTCGTCGAAAGCCCCGGGCTCGGCGGCCCATTGCGGCACCCCGGACTCGGCGGCCTCGGCAGATGCCGGGACCCGCAGGTCCTGCTCGACAGCCGCGAGGTCCGGCAGCTCGGGCAGCTCGGCAAGCGCGGGCAACTCGGGCAGCTCGGGCAGCTCGGGCAGCTCGGGCATCGCCCGCATCTGCGACATCTCCGGCATCTCCGGCATTTCCGGAAGTTCCGGAACTTCCGGAAGTTCCGGAAGTTCCGGCGGCTCCGGCATCTCCGGAAGTTCCGGCATCTCCGGTTGCGCGAGCAGCGCCTCGACCGGGCCTTGCGCCGTCGCCGGCGGCGGCGCTTCCGGTTGCGAGGGCGTGGCCATCGGGGTCGCAGCCTGCGGCCATGCGGCCGGCGCGCCGGACAGGGAAGGGGGCTCGCCGCGCAGCGCCTGCGCTTCGCGCACCAGCTCGGCGCTGCCGTAGCCTTCGGCGTCGCCGGCGCGCAGCGCGTGCGCCCAGGCTTCCAGTTCGTCGAGCGCGCGCAGCGCCAGGTGCAGAAGCTCCGCAGGCGCGTCGTGCCCCTCGGCGAGCACCTGGTTGAAGGATTGCTCCAAGGCCCACGCCGCTTCGCCGAAATCGCGCATGCCGACCATGCGCGAGCTTCCCTTGAGTGTGTGGAAGCAGCGCCGCAGCGCGGTCAGCGAGTCCTCGGCGGGTTCGGGCGAGCGCAGGTCGGCGACGCGCTCTCGCCCCTGCGCGACCACCTCGTCGGTCTCGTCGAGGAAGATCTCCAGCAGCTCGGGATCCACGGGCTCCTCGGCCGCGGGCGCAGCCTCGGGCAGCGCCGGCGCTGCGAGCTCCGGCTCCGCGGCGGCGACAGCCGGTGCGGGCTCGGGCGCCGGAACCAGGGTGTCCGCCTCCTCCAGCGAGAAGCCCGTGGGTTCTTCGAAGTCCATCTCGACGGACGCGCCGGCAGGCTCGGCGGAAGGCGGCGGCGCCTCGGCGGGCGCCGGCATGCCGGCCTCGGGTTGCGCCGCTGCCTCGTCGGCCGAGGCCCGGCGGGGTCCGGGCGCGCCTTGACGCGCATGCGGAACCACCGGTCGCAGTTCCCCGCTGTGCGGGTCGAAGTGGAACGACGCCTTGGCCAGCTCGGGTTGGTAGCCCAGCAGGTCGACCATGAAGCCCAGCGCGCCGATGTTCGCGGCCAGCCGGTCGAAGGCTCCGCCGGGCTGGCGCGCCGCGGCCTCGTCGGGCGGCGCGGCCATCAGGTTTTCCACGCTGTGCCGGATATGTCCGAGGGCCTGCGCTCCGACGTCCATGCCCAGCACCGACAGCACGCCGCGCATCTGGCCCAGCAGGCGTGGGACCGGCTCGAGCTCGGGCAGCGTGCGCGGATCGCGGAAATAGGCGTCGAGCAGGCGTTCGACGCCAGCCATGTCGTGGCGCAGCTCCTGCACCACCGTGCCCAGGGTCTGGGTCTCCGAGACCTTGCGGTACAGCTCCTCCATCCACGGCTCGAAGGCCTCGCTGGCGTAGCCCTGCGCGCTGCGCTGCAGGCGTTGCGCCAGTTCGCGTGCGCGCGGCAGGAACTCCGCGTCGTCGGCGCGCAAGTGCACCAGCGAAGCCTCCAGGAACAGCAGCGCGGTGGCGACCTCGAGCACGCGCTCCGGCGTGAGCAGCGTGCGCTGGGCGCCGATGACCTGCACCATGCGCTCGACCGCTGCCGGAAGCACCTCGGCTCCGGCGCACAGCTGGCGCATCAGAAGACCGAGCTGCTGCAGGTTGTCCTGCAGGCGGGCGAGCCGGCTGAAGTCGCCGTTGCCGATGTGCGCCCAGCCGTCCTTGACCTGCACCATGCGCTTGCGCGCCTGCTGCACCAGCGCCGGATCCAGCAGCCCGAAATGCGGTTGCTGCCAGTCCACCACCGCGTGCGCGCGCAAGCCCAGCGCGTCGGCCACCGCGCGCAGCGCGGGCGGCGCCTGTCGCGAGCGCTCGTGCGCACTGGACAAGGCCTGGTCGCAGAAGAACAGCAACTCGTGCGCGAGACGACGCGACGCGTGTGCCTGCCCGGCGAGCATCTGGCGCAATTGCAGGTTCAGCCGGTTGCACAGGCGCTTGACGTAGATGTCGGGCTCGACCAGCTCGTCGCCGAGCGCCGCGAAGAAACCCTCGGCGATCCACCACAGCGCGCGCTCGTCGCCGCGGCTGGCCGCCTGCGCCTGGCGCGCCACCGACTGCATGGCGGCGCTGGCGCCTCGCATGTCGCCGGCGCGCAACACGTCGAGCAGCGCGCGCTCGTAGTCGCTGCGCGCTTGCACTCCCAGCGCGCGCACCGCCGCGCCGTCGTCGGCAAGCTGCGGCCATTCCCACGCGAAATCCCACAGCTCGGCGGGATGCGCCGGCTCCGCACCGCTCAGGTCGCACAGTCCGCGGTACTGGCGGAACAGCTTGATCGCCGGCTCGTCGCGCCCGCTGGCGCGCGCTTCCAGGTAGTCCAGCGCCGCGTGCAGCCCGGACTCCAGCGCCTCCACCACCGTCGCATCCAGGCGCTGCGGCTGCTCCAGCACGCGCAGCAGCACGCGCTCGGCGGCCTGCAGCAGGCGCACCGCTCCGGACTGTCCCAGCAGGTCCAGCGCGCCGGCAGCCTGGTGCACATGGGTGCGCGCCTGCAACAGCGCGCCCGCGGGCTGCGCGTCGGCGCCTTCGATGGCGCCGAGCTGCGCCTGGCGGCGCACCGCGGCGAGCGCGCCCAGCAGGTTGTCGCGAACCTGCTCCAGGACCCAGGACAGCGCGCCGGGGTCGGACGGCGCGGAGCTCAGCGGTGTCGAGACGACGTCGTTCATGCCGGGTGGGGGACGTGGTTGCGCGAGGAAACGGGGGCCGGGACGGGGCGGTGGTTCAGCCGATCTTGAAGCGCGACACCGACTCGCGCAGGACTTCGGCGACGCGCGCGAGCTCGGTGACCAGCTCGGCGGTGGTCCGGGTGCCGTCGCCGGTCTGCTCGGTGACCGCGAAAATGTGCTGGATGCTGGTCGCCACCTGGCTGGCCGATTGCGCCTCGGTCAGCGCCTGGTGCGAGATGCGCTCGATCAGTTCGGCCAGGTGGCGCGACACGCGGTCGATCTCCGACAGCGCGGCGCCCGCGCTGTCCGACAGCCGGGCTCCCTCGACCACGCCCTGCGTGCTCTTTTCCATCGCCGCGACGGCGTCCTGCGTGTCGGTCTGGATCGCGCGCACCAGCGCCGCGATCTGCTTGGCCGCCTCCCCCGAACGTTCGGCCAGGCGCTGCACTTCCTCGGCCACCACCGAGAAGCCGCGCCCGGCGTCGCCGGCCGACGCCGCCTGGATGGCCGCGTTCAGCGCCAGCACGTTGGTCTGCTCGGTGATGTCGGAGATCAGTTCGGTGATCTCGCCGATCTCCTGCGACGACTCGCCCAGGCGCTTGATGCGCTTGGAGGTGTCCTGGATCTGGCTGCGGATCGCGTTCATGCCCTCGATCGAGTTGCGCACCGCCAGCAGGCCCTGCTCGGCGGCTTCCAGCGACTGGCGGGCCACCATCGACGACTGCTGCGCCTGCGCCGACACGGTGTTGATGCGCTCGGCCATGTCGAGCACCGAGCGTCCGGTCTCGCGGATCTCGATCAGCTGCTGCTCGGACGAGCGCAGCAGGTCGCCCGAGGTGGTCTGCGCCTGGGTCGAGGACCGGCGCACCTGCTCGGCGGTCTTCTGCACCTGCGCCACCAGGCTGCGCAGCTCCTCGACGGTGTAGTTGACCGAGTCCGCGATGGCGCCGGTGATGTCCTCGGTCACGGTGGCCTGCTGCGTCAGGTCGCCCTCGGCGACGTTCTGCAGTTCGTTCATCAGGCGCAGGATCGCCGCCTGGTTGGCCTCGTTGCTGCGTCGCGCCTCCTGTTCCTGGCGCTCGGCGAGCCGGCGCTCGCGCTCGGACTGCAGCGCGCGTTCGCGCGTGTCCTGCACGTACACCTGTCCCAGGCCGAGCAGCGCAAGCACCCCGAGCAGGCTGCCGGCGGCCAGCGCCCACAGCTCGAAGCTGCCGACCCCGGCCTGCGACGAGTAGTGCTGCTGCAGGGACTGCAGCCCGTGCAGCAGCGGTTCCGAATCATGCAGCACCGCAGCCTGCGCCAGTCGCGCGCTGCTGAGGTTCTGCAGGTTGCCGAGGATGCCCTGCGACAGCTTCGACACGCCGGCGAACGCGCTGCGCATGCCCTGCAGCTGCGCGCGCGCCTCGCCGTGCACGGGGCTCAGCTGCAGCTCGGAGTCGCCGTCCAGCAATCCGCTGCTGAGCTGGTCGAAGGTGTGCAGGTCGCGGCCCAGCGCGAACACCGCCTCCGGGCTGATGCCGCTGTAGGACAGGAACTCGTTGGCCGACTTGCCGATGCGCTGGGTCAGCATCTCCAGCTGCGCCGCCGCCGACACGTCGGGCGCCGCGGCGCCTTGCTGCAGCAGCAGCGAGGTCAGGGTCTGCGCCGCCTGCAGCAGCGAATCGGAGTCGCGGCTGATGGTGCCCAGGGCCTGGCTGGTCTGCGTCAGCACCGGCTGCAGGCGCACCACCACGCGCGCGTTCTTCACCGTTGCGTCGACCATCGGGCTGACCGCGCTCAGGCGGGACCCGCCGACCCCGAGCACGTTGCCGGCGTGCAGGCGCTGCAGGTCGGACTGCAACGCGTCCGCGCTGGCGGCCAGTTCGCCGAAGCCCTCGCGCGAGCCCAGCAAGGCCGCGCTGACCGACTTGGCCAGGCGCTGCGACTGCATCAGCGCGTCGCCGGAGGTGTTGAGCAGGGCGGCCGACGCGGAGGTCACGCGCAGCGTGGCCACCAGCGAGACCGCGACGACCAGCGCGGACGCCACCAGCAGCCCGATCAGCAGCCGCTGCTGGCGCGCCACCGGCAGCCGCCCGATCAGCGCGAGCCGGCGGATGTTGTCGTCGGTGCGGCTGTTCTCGACATCGCGCTGGTCCTGCATCGCCGCCGACAGCGTGGGGCCGCCGACCGTGGCGTCACTGGCCGCGAAGGCGGTCACGTCGGCGGAGGGGCGCTTGGAGGAGAACAGGGGGAACAAGGCCATGGCTGCTCCGACGGGGATCGACGGCTGGAAGGGGGAAGGTGGCGGGGTCGGGAACGGTGCGCGATCGGGGCGTTCAGACGATCTGCAGGAAACGCTCGTCCTGCGACAGCAACGCCAGGTCGAGTTCGCGCCAGGACTGCCCGGAGGTGTCGCGCAGCGGCGGGCCCAGCCACGGCGGCGCGGCCGGCGGGGCGCCCCCCTCGACGCTGAGCTGCGCCGGCGTGCGCAGTCCGGCCAGCTGATCGACGAGCAGCGCGCAATTGATCTCCAGGCGCGGCGAGAACTGCACCAGCCGGCTGCCCGAGCCGGCGCGCGCCTGCGGGTCGCGCGGCTCGGCATCGCCGAGGAAGCCGGCCAGGTCGACGATGCCGCACAGCACGCCGCGCAGGTTCAGCAGCCCGGCGAACCAGCTGCGCGCGTGCGGCAGCGGGGTCGGCGGCTCCCACGGCGAGATCTCGCCCGACTGCGCCAGCGGCAACAGCAGGTGGTGCGACCCGGCGCTGACCGCCAGCCAGCGCGACTCGCTGCGGTTCTGCTGCGCGCCTTGCAGGCGGGCGGCCAGGCGACCCTGGAATTCGATCAGCGAGCTTCGTGCCATGGGCTGGTCGTCGTGCGGGCGCGGCGCGTCAGTTCAGCGCCATGATCTTGCTCAGCAGGTCGTGCGGATCGACCGGCTTCGTGACGTAGTCGCGAGCGCCCTGGCGCATCGCCCACAGCTTGTCGGTTTCCTGGTTCTTGCTCGTGCACACGATGATCGGCAGCTCGCGGTAGGCAGGATTGCGCGTGATCTGGCGCGTCAGCTGGAAACCGTTGAGGCCGGGCATCACGATGTCCATCAGCACGAGGTCGGGCCGGTCCTGCTCGATCGCGGCCAGCGCCTGCTCGCCGTTCTCGGCGGTGCGCACGACATAGCCGTTCTTGTTCAGCAGATCGGACAGGAAATACAACTCGGTGCGCGAGTCGTCGACGATCAGGATCTTGCGGATGCTCATGATTGGGCGGGTTTGACGCTCGGCGCGCCTTCGGCGGGCGCATGCGCGGCCTGGCGGTGCGCGTTGACCGCCTGCAGCAACTGGTCCTTCGTGAACGGCTTGGTCAGGTAGGCCTCGGCGCCGACCATGCGCCCGCGCGCCTTGTCGAACACCCCGTCCTTCGACGACAGCATGACCACCGGGATCGACGCGTGCCGCGGGCTGCGCTTGATGATCGCCACCGTCTGGTAGCCGTCCAGGCGGGGCATCAGCACGTCGCAGAAGATCAGGTCCGGCATCGTGTCGTTGACCTTGGACAACGCGTCGAATCCATCCTCCGACAACAATACCTCGAAGCCGGCCTGCCTGAGAAAGATCTCCGCGCTGCGCCGGATGGTGTTGCTGTCGTCGATCACCAGGACCTTGAACGAAGCGGGGGCCGAACTCAAGCGCAATCTCCGTGAGCCATAAGGGTCGGGTGCAGCGCCGCGGCCGCGGCCACAGGGCGGCGGCTCAGATCTGCACCATCTCGAAATCGTCCTTGCGTGCGCCGCATTCCGGACAGGTCCAGTTCATCGGAACGTCGGCCCAGCGCGTACCGGGGGCGAGGCCGCTTTCCGGATGGCCCAGCTCCTCCTGGTACACGAACCCGCAGATCAGGCACATCCAGGTCTTGAAGTCAGGTTGCGTCACAGCGTATCGTCCTCTGGCATAAGATTCAATCATTCTACGAACCAGTGCCGTAGCTTCTGTGGCATCTGGCCGACCGGACGACCGAGGGCTTGGCCGTCCGCCGCCGCTCCCGCAGTCCACTCTCGCGAAACGCGTCATCATGCCTCCATCCAGCGAAGCCCCCGAAAATCCACCCGCAGTGATGTTCCTCAACGCCGCCGACCCCAGCGGCGCGGCGGGGCTGAGCGCCGACCAGGCGGTGTGCGCGGCGGTGGGCTGCCACGCGCTGCCCGTGACCACCTCCATCTGGGTGTGCGACACCGCCGAGGTGTTCGACATTGTCGAGATCGATGCCGACGCGGTGGTCGAGCAGGCGCGCGCCGTGCTGCAGGACGTCGAGCTGGCGGCCTGGAAGGTCGGCTTCCTCGGCAGCGTCGACGTGGTCAGCGCGGTCGCCGAACTGCTGGCCGACTATTCGCAATTGCCCCTGGTCACCTACGTGGGCAATCTGCAGGCGCTGGAGGAGTCGCAGGTCGAGGAATACATCAAGGCGATGCAGGAGCTGGTGCTTCCGCAGACCCGCGTGCTGTGCGGCAACGCCACCGCGCTGAGCCAGTTCCTGTTCCCCGACGTCGAGCGCGAGCAGCCCCCGACCCCCGACGCGCTGATGCAGCAGGCGCAGTCGATGGGCGTGCAGTACCTGCTGGTCAGCGGCGTGCTGGTGCCCGAGAACCATGTCGAGAACGTGCTGCTGAGCCCGCGCCGGCAGCTGGTACGCGAGCGGTTCGAGATGGTCGACGCAGGCTTCTCCGGAGCCGGCGACACCTTGTCGGCCGCGGTGGCCTCGCTGCTCGGCGCCGGCGCCAAGCTCGACCAGGCGGTGCACGAGGCGCTCGAATTCCTCGACCAGAGCCTGGATTTCGCCTACCGTCCGGGAATGGGCAATTTCGTGCCCGACCGCTTCTTCTGGGCGCAGACCGGCCCCGAGGGCGAGGGCGAGTCGATCTCGCCGGTCGGCCTGCAGTAGCACCCCGGGGTGCGCCCGCGGCGGGCTCGCGCGCTGGGCGCTCCGCGTTTGTTGCAACGCAGCGCGGCGCCGCGGCGCCGACGCCGCTTCGTGTCGGAACCATCCATGTCCAGCCAGCAGACCAACCAGTCCCTGTTCGAGCGCGCGCAGCGCAGCATTCCCGGCGGCGTCAACTCGCCGGTGCGGGCCTTCCGCCAGGTCGGAGGGGTGCCGCGCTTCATCGATCACGCGCAGGGCCCGTACATGGTCGATGCCGAGGGCACGCGCTACATCGACTACATCGGCTCCTGGGGCCCGATGATCGCCGGGCATGCGCATCCCGAGGTCATCGAGGCGGTGCAGCGCGCGGCCACGCGCTCGCTGTCCTTCGGCGCGCCGACCGCCGACGAGATCGACATGGCCGAGGCGATCCGCGACGTGATGCCGGCGGCCGAGATGCTGCGCCTGGTCTCCAGCGGAACCGAGGCCGCGATGAGTGCGCTGCGCCTGGCGCGCGGCTTCACCGGGCGCGACGCCATCGTCAAGTTCGAGGGCTGCTACCACGGCCACGCCGACAGCCTGCTGGTGAAGGCCGGCTCCGGGCTGCTGACCTTCGGCAACCCGAGTTCGGCCGGCGTGCCGGCCGACGTCGCCGCGCACACCCTGGTGCTGGAATACAACAACATCGCGCAACTCGACGAGCTGTTCGCGGCGCGCGGTTCGCAGATCGCCTGCGTGCTGGTCGAGCCGATCGCCGGCAACATGAACTTCGTGCGCGGCAGCGCCGAATGGCATCGCCGCCTGCGCGAGCTGTGCACGCAGCACGGCACGCTGCTGGTGTGGGACGAGGTGATGACCGGGCTGCGCGTGGCGCTGGGCGGGGCGCAGCAGGTCTACGGCATCCGTCCCGACCTGGTGGTGCTGGGCAAGGTGATCGGCGGCGGCATGCCGCTGGCCGCCTTCGGCGGGCGCGCCGACGTGATGCGCCAGCTGTCGCCGCTGGGTGCGGTCTACCAGGCCGGAACCCTGTCGGGCAACCCTGTCGCGGTGGCCGCGGGCATGGCGCAATTGCGCATCGTGCGCCGTCCCGGTTTCTACGAGTCGCTGGGCGCCGCGACGCGGCGCCTGATGCAGGGGCTGGAGCAGGCCGCGGCGCGCCACGGCGTGCCGCTGCGCACCGACTGCGAGGGCGGCATGTTCGGCGTGTACTTCGCGTCGAGCCTGCCGAGCAGCTACGCCGAGGTTGCGCGCGCCGATCTCGAGGCCTTCAAGGCCTTTTTCCACGCCATGCTGGCGCGCGGCGTGTACCTGGCGCCCAGCATGTTCGAGGCCGGTTTCGTGTCCAGCGCGCACGACGACGAGGTGCTGGAGGCGACGCTGCGCGCCGCCGACGCGGCCTTCGCCGAGCTGGCCGCACGCTGACGCCGGCGCTGCGCCGCGCGTTCAGCGGGGGATCTGTGCGTCCCCGGCGCGCGCCGCGATGACGGAACTGCGGCGGTCGATGTAGGGCCCGTACAGGTGGTGCTGGAAGTAGCGTGGCGCCGGCAGCATCACCGCCAGGCGCGCACCCTGCAGGCGCGACAGCCGCGACGCCGGCTCGTGGAAATAGGCCTGCGCGGCGGCCTGCGCACCGTACACGCCGTTGCCCCACTCGACGCTGTTCAGGTACATCTCGAGAATGCGCCGTTTGTCCAGCAGCAGTTCCAGCATGCCGGTGATCACCAGTTCCTGCGCCTTGCGCAGGTAGCTGCGCTCGGGGGACAGGAACAGGTTCTTCGCCAGTTGCTGGGTGATGGTCGAGCCGCCGACCAGCAGGTGCCGGCGCTCGGCGTAGCGGCTGTGGTCGCGGATCCACGCATCGCGCAGCGCCTGCCAGTCGACTCCCGGGTTGACCAGGAAGGTGGAATCCTCGGAGGCCACCACCGAGCGCTTGAGCCAGGGGCTGATCTCGGCGTAGGGCGTCCAGTCGTGGCGCCAGAGCACGGGCTGGCGTTCGTGCAGCATGCGGATCTGCGCGGCGCGCATGAACGCGGTGTCGTGCACCGCGAACACCGACCACAGCGCGATGCGCAGCGCGAAGTAGCCCTGCAGCACGAGCAGGGCGCAGCATGCCAGCAACAGCAGCCGGCGCAGCGCGTGGGGGCGCGAAGGGCGCTTGGGCATCGCTTGCGGCCTCAGCTCGCCGCGGCCTCGGCGTCGAGTTCGGCGCGCAGCTGGCGCAGCACCGGCTCGGTGCGCACGCGGGTTGCGCGCCACAGCGCGAAGCTCTCGGCCGCCTGCTCCACCAGCATGCCCAGGCCGTCGTGCGCGCGCGCGCCGGCGGCGCGCGCCAGCAGCACGAAGGGCGTCGGCCGCGCCGCATACATCATGTCGTAGGCCAGCGCGCCGGCGTGCAGCACCCCGGGCGGCAGCTGCGGCAGTTCGCCGCCCAGCGAGCCGGCGGTGGCGTGGATCACCAGATCGTGCCCGCGCGCCGGCGCGCGGCTGGCGCCCAGCGCGGCGCCGTGCCGAGCCGCGAGTTGCGCGTGCCGCCGCACCAGCCCTTCGGCGCGCTCGTGGCTGCGGTTCCACACCTCCAGTTGCGCTGCGCCGGCCTCGATCAACGATCCCAGCACCCCGGAGGCGGCGCCGCCGGCGCCCAGCAGCAGCACGCGCATGCCGCGCAGCGCCTGTGCCTCGCCGTCGCGTCCGAGCAGGCGCGCCAGATCGCGCACCAGCCCGATGCCGTCGGTGTTGTCGCCCCACAGCAGCCCCTGCTCGTCCCAGCCCAGGGTGTTGGCCGCCTGCGCCAGCTCGGCACGCGGCGACAGGCGCGACGCCGCGCGCGCGGCGTCGAACTTGCAGGGCACGGTGACGTTGCAGCCGCGTCCGCCGTCGGCGCGCAGCGCCGCCAGCGCGGCGTCGAAGCCGCCCGGCGCAACCAGCCTGCGCTCGTAGCGCAGCGCCTGCCCGCATTGCTGCGCGAACAACTGGTGGATGCGCGGCGAGCGGCTGTGCTGCACCGGGTTGCCGAGCACGGCGTAGAGGTCGGGGAGGCTCATCGGGTGGCGGGGGCCTGCGGCGGCGGGTCGGGTGCGCGCAGCTCGGTGCTCAGGCCGCGGTCGCGGGTGAAATCGAATCCGGCGACGACCACGATCTGGTCGGCGTCGCGCAGCATCGCGGGCGTGAAGCCGCCGAAGGGCTGCGCGGCTTCGACGATGGCGCGTGCCATGTGGTCGAGCAGCGCGTCGCCCGAGCCGCGCACGACCTCGGCGCGCAGCACGCGCCCGCCGGAGTCGACGGTGATGGCCATGATCAGGCGCCCGTACAGCTTGTGGCCGTCGCGCTGCGGGAAGTCGGCGGTGCCCAGGCGTTCGATCTTCTCGCGCATGTGGTCGTAGTACAGCGCGTACGGAACGCTGCGCGTGCTGGGGCCGACGAAACGCCGGCGCGGACGAGCGTTGTCCAGCTCGATGCGGCGCTGGATGGCGCCGATCAGCTGCAGCAGTTCGCGTCGGCGCTGCTGCAGCTCGGTCGGGTCGTCGGGCGATGCCGTCTCGCCATGCTGCGCGTCCTGCAGCGTGACGATCTGGCTGCGCTGCGCGCTCAGCACCTGCTGGCGCCGCGGCGACTGGCGCTGCTCGCGCGGGTGCGCGGGCTGCGCGGAGTC
The DNA here is from genome assembly GCA_021816585.1 of Pseudomonadota bacterium. Lineage (GTDB taxonomy): Bacteria > Pseudomonadota > Gammaproteobacteria > Burkholderiales > Burkholderiaceae_C > Thiomonas_A. The sequence goes on from JAKAXL010000001.1 coordinate 185,036, forward strand.
GCCCGATTGCGTGCGCTGCGCCGCCGGCAGCGGCGTCGCGGCCAGGCCCGCGCGCGCGGTGCCTCCGCCTTGCAGGTTGGCCTGCGCCAGCGCCTGCGGGCGCTGCGGGGCGTCCGGGCTGGCGCGGTTGACCAGCACCACCGACAGCGGGGGGTTCTCGAAGGCGCGGTCGAAGGCGTGCGGGGCGCCGAAGTGCAGCGCCAGCACCACCACGTGCAGTGCCACCGATACGCCGATGGCCCATTGCAGCGGGCTCAGGCGCAGGTTCGGGCGGCGCACGGCGTGCATGCTGGCGCGGTTCAGTTGCCGGGGGCCGCGGCGGCGCCGTCGTGCAGGTGGCTGCCGGTGTGCTGCGCCGGCTGCGTCGCCGGCTGCGCGGTGGCCGGGTCCTCGGGCGCCTCCTGCTGCGCATCCACCGCCAGCTGCAGCCCGCCGGCCAGCGCTTCCTCGTCCTCGCCCTCGGGCGACTCCGGGGCCTCGGAGGCGGCGGCCGTGTCGTGCAGCACCTGCACGACATGGCAGGGCTGTTCGAGGGTGATGAGGTCGGGAGTGCCGAAGCGCACGCGCACGCGGGTGGCGCGCGGCAGCTCCTGCGCGCCCAGCGCGGCCAGCACCAGCGGCAACCCGTCCACGCGCACCAGGCCTTCGCGCAGCACCGCGCCGTCGGCCTGCTCGATGCCCTGCTGCTGCAGGTAGCGCAGGGTCCAGTAGCGCTCCATGCCGCGCTGGAAGTCGGCATAGGCCTTGTAGGCCTCCTCGAAGGCGCCGACCACGGCGAACAGCTGCGCGTCCTTCGGGCGGTAGGGCGCCGCCAGCGCCGCCGTACGCCCATGGCGCGCGGCAGCGATGATCTGGCCCTGGTTGACGAGGTCGGCGTAGCGGCGCAGCGGCGACGTGCACCAGGCGTACTGCGCCACGCCGAGTCCCTGGTGGGGCGCGGCGCGCGTGCCCATGCGGGTGCGCAGGTTGGCGCCCACTCCGCTCTGGCTGCGGTAGATCGCGGGCAGTCCGAGCTCGGCCAGCCAGCCGCCCCAGGTCGAGTTGGCCAGGATCATCATCTCGGCCACGATCAGGTCCAGCGGCGCACCGCGGCGCCGCGGCACGATGTCCACGCGCGCCGCGCCCTCGCCGAGGTCGAGGCCGTGCACGCGGAACGTGTAGTCCACCCCGGCGTTGCGCTCGGGGCGTCCGCGCACCTGCTCGCGCCCGGCCTTGAGCTGCTGCGCGACGCGCCACAGCTGCGCCAGCTCGGCCGCGCAAGGGTAGTCCCGGCTGGCCGGGTCGGCGCCCAGCGCTTCCTCGGTGACGGACTCGTCGAGCAGGTCGTGGCGCAGGTTGGCGCAGATCGGCACGCGTTCGACGCGGGTCTCGAAGCCGAGCATGCGGCATTGCGCGTCGAAGTCCACGTACAGGCTCACCGCGGGCACGCTGGCGCCCTCGGCGAGGGTGAAGGCCTGCACCAGCTCATCGGGGAGCATGGTGATCTTGTCGCCGGGCATGTAGACGGTGGACATGCGCTGGCGCGCCGCCAGGTCCCAGGCGCTGTCGCGCTCCAGCGCCAGCGCCGGCGCGGCGATGTGGATGCCCACGCGCAGCGAGCCGTCGTCGCCGGCGCGCACCGACAGCGCGTCGTCGATCTCGGTGGTGGCCGAATCGTCGATGCTGAAGGCGCGCACGTCGGCCAGCGGCAGCTCGTCCGGCGCCAGGCGCGGCAGCGCGGCGTCGGCGAAACCGGTTCCGCGCGGAAAGTACTCCAGCAGGAAGCGCTGCATGTGGAAGCGCCACGGCGACGCGATCGCGCCGGCCTCGCGCAGCAGCTGCAGCGCGCCCTTGCCGCTGCGCCGCATGGCCAGCGCCAGCGCCTTGTACTCGGGACCGTTCTTGTCGGGCTTGAACAGCAGCGTGTACAGGCGCTCGGCGATTGCCGGCGGGCAGCGCCCCTGCTCGAGCTCCTGCGCATCGGCGTCGATGCGCCGCTCCAGTTCCTGGCGCCGCGCGATGCCGGCCAGCGCGGCCTGCAGCACGTCCGGCGCGGCCTTGCGAAAGCGCCCCTTGCCGCGACGCGAGAAATAGTGCGGGGCTGCGTGCAGGCGCAGCAGCACCGCGGCCTGCTGGCGCGCGTCGGCGGCGGCGCCGTAGTACTCGGCGGCCAGTTGCTCGAAGCCGAACTCGTCCTCCGGAGCGAACTCCCACAGCAGGTCCAGCTCGATGTCCTCCTGCTGCGCCTGCGCCCACTGCATCAGCGCATCGGGATCCGGGGATTCGAAGCGCAGCAGCGCCTGCTGCGACTTGATCTTCTGGCGCTTGCCGCTGGGCAGTTCCAGCTGCATCGATGCATCGGCCTGGCTCATCACGCGCGCAGTCGCGAGCTTGCCGGCCTCCTCGAATACGACGTAACTCACGAAGGATTCCAATCAGTCGGCGCGTACGCCGAGAAAGGCCAGCACCGCGTCGCAGTGCCTGGCCGCGTAGTCTTCCAGCGCATGCCCCCCGCTGTCGGCGATGCGCAGGGTCGCGCCGGCGTAGCGCGCCAGCATTTCCCGCGCATCCAGGACCTCGTCGTCGCGTGCCACGACGACCAGGTAGCGCTCGGGGTGCGCGACCGGGGCCCGCAGCGGCCCGAGTTCGTAGTCGCGCAGTTGCCGTACATGCTCGGTCGTGAACTCGAAGCGCAGCGCCGGATCGTGCCAGCTGCCGAGCTCGCCGATGCTGGCGCGCAGGTCGCGCGCGGGGTCGACCGCCGGGTTGAGCAGCGCGGCGCGGCAGTCCAGCCGCTCGGCCAGCCAGGTGGCGTAGAAGCCGCCCAGCGAACTGCCCACCAGCACCAGGCGCTGCGGCGCGGCCTCGCGCACCAGGCGCAGCGCCAGCTCGATGGCGTCGCGCGGCGACGGCGGCAGCTGCGGGCACATCCATTGCACCGGAGCCTCGCCGGCACGCTGCAGCTGCTGCAGGCGCTGCAGGGTCTGGCGCGCCTTCGCCGAGGCCGGCGACGAGCGGAATCCGTGCAGGTACAACAGATGCGTCGGGCGTGGTGGCTGGCTGTGGGAAGGCATGCTCGCGGACGGGGCAGGAGACGCGACCGAGCGGCGGCGCGGTTCGTCGGCAGGCCCAATCCTAGCGGCGCGGCAGCTGCGCCGGGGCATGTCCCCTCACGCGGGCACGCCCGCGCCGCGTTCAGGCCGCGCCGGGCTGCGTCGCTTCCGGCGGCCAGTCGCGGATGTAGGCCTTGAGCATGCGGTTCTCGAAGTCCTGCTCCTGCACCACGGCGCGAGCGACGTCGCGAAACGAGATCACGCCCAGCAGCGTGGTGCCGTCCATCACCGGGATGTAGCGCGTGCCGCTGTCGAGCAGCAGGCGACGCAGCTCGTCCAGGCTGGTGTCGGGCGAGCAGTGCACCGGACCGCGCTGCATCACCTCGCCGGCCAGCGCCTGCGCCGGACGCTCGGCGCTCATCGCCTGCAGCACCTCGCGGAAGGTCAGCATGCCCGCCAGGCGGCCGCCGTCCATCACCACCAGCGAGCCCACGTCGTGCAGTGCCATGGTCCGCGCCGCCTCGTGCAGCGCCGTGTCGGGCGACACGGTGAACAGCGCAGTTCCCTTGATGCGCAGAATGTCCCGTACTTGCATCGCGGTCTCCGGTGGTCCTTGTGAGAATGGACCCAATATAGTGCAGCCGAGGGCAGGATTCCACGTCGCCCGCCGTCGCGACGCGGTTTTCGCGCCGTCTTCGTGCAGGCGCCTTCGTGCGGGCGGGGTGCGCGCCGACGGCGCCGCCGCCTGCGTCGCATCCGCTGATTTCCCGGGAGAGACCCCATGCAGTGTCTAGTCGATTCGCGCGAGGTGTACGTTCACCGTGCCGGCGAGCCGGGGCGCGGCGCCGCGGTACTGCTGCTGCACGGCGCCGGCCAGGACCACCGCGCCTGGCTGCCGCTGCTGCCGGGGCTGGCGCGCGCCGGGCATGCGGCCTACGCCCCGGACCTGCCCGGGCACTCGGCCAGCGCGGGGCCGCCGTACTCCGGGGTGCCCGAACTGGCGGGCTGGCTGCTCGAACTGCTGGACGCGCTCGGCCTGGCGCGCTGCGCGCTGGTCGGCCACAGCATGGGCTCGCTGGTGGCGCTGCACGCGGCGGCGCTGGCGCCGAGCCGGATCAGCCATGTCGCGCTGGTCGCAACCGCGATCCCGATGGCGGTGTCGCCGGTCCTGCTCGAGCGCGCGCGCACGGACGTGCAGGCGGCGATGCGCGACATCGCCCAGTGGTCGCACAAGGGCTCGCGCGAACAGCCGCCGGACCCGGCGCTGGTCGACGCCAGCCTGCGCCTGATGCAATCGGTGCAGGCGCGCTGGCCGGCCGGCGACCTGCTGGCCACCGACCTGGGCGCCTGCAACGACTACCGCGACGGGCTGCAGATGGCCGCGCGCCTGCGCGTTCCCGTGCAGCTCGTGCTGGGGCGTGCCGACCGCATGACGCCGGTGCGCGCCACCGAGGCGCTGCGCGAGGCCGCGCCGCAGGCGCGGCTGAGCCTGCTCGACAGCGGGCACGCGCTGATGCAGGAGCAGCCGGAGGAACTGCTGGGCGCCCTGCTGGAGCTGCTGGCGCGAGACTGAGGACCCGCGCCGCGCACGGGACGCACAAAAAAAGAGGCCGATCGTTGCCGATCGGCCTGCAAGGGTACTTTCGCAAGTACCGAGGAGACAAGGGTCGCGGCCGTCTGCGCGGCCTCGCCTGCGCGCCGGCCCTGCCGGGCCGGCGTCGCGGTGTTGCGGTGCGGACTCAGGCGGCGGCGCGCTTGGCGCGGCCGTTGCCGCTTTGCGCCGCCTTGATGGCGGAGCTGGTCACGGTGTTGATGTTCGCTTCGACGACCTCGGCGGCCTGCTTGCTCGCCTTGTGCAGCGAGTCGTAGGCGTTGTTGGCGGCGCTCATCGCGCTCTTCAGCATCGCCACGGCGGTCTCGGTGCCGGCGGGAGCGTTGCGGGTGGCGGTCTCGACCAGCGACTGCACCTTGCGGTTCATTTCGTTGGCGTTGGCTTCCACCGCCTTGGCGATCTCGGACTGCGTGCCGGAGGTGATCTCGTACAGGTGCTGGCTGTACGACAGCAGCTTCTCGGTCAGCGGCTGCGCCAGGTTGGGCTGCAGCGCGGCCAGTTCCTGCAGGTCCTTCACCGACAGCGCGGCCAGCGCGGCCTCCGAGCTTTCGTGCATCGCCGTCTTCAGGGTCTGCAGGTTCAGTTCGACGATGCGCTCGAAACCGTCCACGGCCTTGCCCGACAGGGCGAACAGGGCTTCGAGTTGGGACTTCTGCGCGGCGATCAGTTGTTCGGGGGTCAGCATCATCGGCTCCAGGGTGGGTTGCGCTTGCTTGGTCTATCCAGGTGGCCGGAGTTGAGCCCAGCCTGCTCGATTGTGTCGCTCCCGGAAGTCGGTTTCGTGACGGCGTAGGCCCCGGATCCGGCTTCTTTGGTGCGATGCACAAGACGAATTCTAGACCTCGGTGCGACCTTGTCAAGAAGTTTTTTGCTGCGACGCAACAAATTCCCTTCCCGCCGAGAAAATGCCTGTTGCAACAAGAACTTGCATGACCGTGTCGATGGTATTCCGGACTCGTTGGAACCCTTCGTTCCATTTTCATGGCACCCTCGGTCGAGTTCCTGGCCGGGCGCCCGATGCTGTGTCGCAACACGGCGCCGCCGGCGCGCGGACGCAGCGCAGCGGCCCGGCGGTGCGCGCGGCGTCGCCCTACACTGCGGGGCCATGTCCGAGCTCCCCCCTTCCCGCAGTGCCGCGGTCGACGAAGCGATCACGTCGCGCCGCTCGGTGCGCCGTTTCCTGCCGCGGCCGGTGCCGCGCGAGATGATCGAGCAGATCCTGCGCGTGGCCGCGCGTGCGCCGTCGGGCAGCAACACCCAGCCCTGGCAGGTGCACGTGCTGACCGGCGCTGCCCGCGAGCGCCTGAGCCGGCGCGTCGCCGAGGCCTACGACGCGCCGCAGCGCGACGCCGAGCATGTCGAGGAATACGCCTATTACCCGCGGCACTGGCAAAGCCCCTATCTGGAGCGCCGGCGCAAGGTGGGGTGGGAGCTGTACGGGCTGCTGGGAATCGCCAAGGGCGACAAGCAGCGCATGCACGAGCAGCACCGGCGCAATTTCCTGTTTTTCGACGCCCCCGTCGGACTGATGTTCAGCATCGACCGCGTGATGGAGCAGGGCAGCTGGCTCGACTACGGCATGTTCCTGCAGAGCCTGATGGTCGCCGCGCGCGCGCGCGGGCTCGACACCTGCCCGCAGGCCGCGTTCACCCAGTTCCACCGCATCATCGCCGACGAGCTGGGCCTGGGGCCGCAGCAGCAGCTCGTGTGCGGCATGTCGCTGGGCTGGGCCGACCCGGACGCGCCGGAGAACGCGTTGCACACCGAGCGCGCCGAGCCCGCCGAATTCACCACCTTCCACGACCGATGATCATCGAGTCGCTGCTCGACACCGACCTGTACAAGTTCACCATGATGCAGGTGGTGCTGCACCACTTCCCGGGCGCGGAAGTGGAGTATCGCTTCCGCTGCCGCACCCCGGGCATCGAGCTGGCGCCGCTGCTGCCGCGCATCGACGCCGAGCTCGACGCGCTGTGCAGCCTGCGCTTCGCGCCGCAGGAGCTCGACTACCTGCGGGGCCTGCGGTTCATGAAGAGCGACTTCGTCGACTTCCTGGAACTGTTCCGGCTCAACCGCTCGCGCATCCGCGCGACTCCGGCGCAGGACGCGCAGGCGCGCGCGCGCGGCGAGATCGACATCCACATCCGCGGCCCCTGGCTGCACACCATCCTGTTCGAGGTCCCGGTGCTGGCCATCGTCGGCGAGGTGTGGGCCTCGCACGCGCATGCCGACGCCGACCAGGAAGCGGCGATGGCGAGCCTGGACGACAAGATCGGCAAGCTGCGCGAGCCCGGCCTGGAGGGCTGCCGCATCGCCGACTACGGCACGCGCAGGCGCTATTCGCGCGCCTGGCAGCGCCGCGTGCTGCAGCGCCTGCGCAGCGGCCTGGGCGAGCAGCTGGCCGGCACCAGCAATGTCGCGCTGGCGCGCGAGATGGGGCTGGTGCCGCTGGGCACGATGGCCCACGAGTACCTGCAGGCCTGCCAGGCGCTGGGCCCGCGGCTGCGCGACACCCAGGTCTTCGGCTTCGAGACCTGGGCCCGCGAGTACCGCGGCGACCTGGGGATCGCGCTGGCCGACGTGTACGGGCTGCAGGCCTTCCTGCGCGACTTCGACCTGTATTTCTGCAAGCTGTTCGACGGCGCCCGCCACGACTCGGGCGACCCCTTCGCGTGGGGCGAACAGATGATCGAGCACTACCGCAGGCACCGCGTCGAACCGCGCGGCAAGACCCTGGTGTTCAGCGACGCGCTGACCGTCGACAAGGTGGTCGCGCTGTACCGGCGCTTCCATCGGCGCGTCGGGCTGGCCTTCGGCATCGGCACCAACCTGATGCACGACCTCGGGCACGACGCGCCGCAGATGGTGATCAAGATGGTCCGCTGCAACGGCCAGCCGGTGGCCAAGCTGACCGACGAGCCGGGCAAGAACATGTGCGACGATCCTGCCTACATCGCCTACCTGCGCGAGGTGTTCCAGATTCCCGCTCCGCCGCAGCCCTGAGCCGCGGCGCGAACCCGACGTTCCCACCATGAACCCAGCCATGCCGCAACGACCCCGCGTGCTGGTGGCGCGCAAGCTGTTCGACGACGTGCTCGAACCGCTGGCCGCCGCCTGCGAGCTGCAGACCAACCCCGACGACCGCACCGCGTCGCCGCAGGAACTGCGCGACTGGATGCGCGACAAGCAGGGCGCGCTGATCACCGGCAGCGAGCGCATCGACTCCGCGCTGCTCGACGCCTGCCCGCAACTGCGCGTGGTCAGCACGATGACCGTGGGCTACGACCACATCGACGTCGCGGCCTGCGCGCAGCGCGGCGTGGTGGTCACGCACGCCCCCGACGTGCTCGACGAGACCACCGCCGACTTCGGCATGGCGCTGCTGCTCGGCGCGGCCCGCCAGCTCGGCGAGGCCGAACGCTACCTGCGCGCCGGGAGCTGGAAGAACTGGAGCGCTTCGCTGTTCGCCGGCAGCGACGTGCACGGCAGCACGCTGGGCATCGTCGGCATGGGGCGCATCGGGCGCGCCGTGGCGCGCCGCGCCGCGCTGGGCTTCGGCATGCGCATCCTCTACCACAACCGCCGCCGCCTGGAAGAAAGCCTGGAGCGCGAGAGCGGCGCCAGCTACCGCGACCTCGACGAACTGCTGCAGCAAAGCGACCACGTGCTGCTGGCGCTGCCCTACAGCGCCGAGGCGCGGCACCTGATCGGCGCCGGGCAGCTGGCGCGCATGCGCCGCGGCGCCACGCTGGTCAACATCGGGCGCGGCGGGCTGGTCGACGAAGCGGCGCTGGCCGCCGCGCTGCACGCGGGGCACCTGGGCGCGGCCGGGCTCGACGTGTTCGAGAACGAGCCGACCCCCAACCCGGTGCTGCTGGACGCGCCGCGCCTGCTGATCACCCCGCACATCGCCAGTGCCTCGCTGCCGACGCGGCGCGCGATGGTGCGCCTGGCCGTCGACAACCTGCTGGCGGTGCTCGGCGGTGGCGCGCCGCTGACCCCGGTGGCGCCCCCGCGAGCCGGCGCGTGAAGCTCGACGCCGCGGCCGCGTGGCTGGCCGTCGCGCTGCTCGCGGCGCTGCTGGTCGTGGGGGTGCAGCTGCTGGCGCGCCTGCGCCAGCTGGACTGGCGCCAGCGCAGCCAGGCCGACGCGCAGGGCCCGGCGCTGGAGCGCCTGGAGCGTGAGTTGCGCGCCGCGGTGCAATCCAGCGTGCAGGGCCTGCGCACCGAGCAGGCGGCGCAGCTGGCGCAGTTGCAGCAGTTGCTGCTGACCCAGCAGGCCGAGGCCGCGCGTACCGCCAACACCCAGCTGGGCGCGCTGGTGCAGCAGTTGCAGCAATTGCAGAAGGGCGTGGCCGACACCCTGGTGCAGCAGGTCGGCGCGCTGAGCCAGAGCAGCACGCAGACCCTGCAGTCGCTGCAGCAGCAACTGGGCGAGCGCTTCGAGGCGCTGCGCGCGAGCACCGACCAGCGGCACGCCGAGATGCGCGCCACCGTCGAGCAGCGCCTGCGCGAACTGCAGAGCGACAACGAGAAGAAGCTCGAGCAGATGCGCCTGACCGTCGACGAGAAACTGCACGCCACGCTCGAGCAGCGCCTGGGCGAGAGCTTCCGCCAGGTCGCCGAGCGCCTGGAGCAGGTGCACACCGGCCTCGGCGAGATGCGCAGCCTGGCGCAGGGCGTGGGCGACCTCAAGCGCGTGTTCTCCAACGTCAAGTCGCGCGGCCTGTTCGGCGAGATCCAGCTGGCCGGGCTGCTCGAGCAGGTGTTCACCCCCGAGCAGTACGGCGTGAACGTGGAGACGGTGCCCGGCAGCGGCGCGCGCGTCGAGTACGCGGTGCGTCTGCCCGGCGACGGCGACGGCCCGTTGTGGCTGCCCATCGACGCCAAGTTCCCGCGCGAGGACTACGAGCGCCTGCTGGAGGCGCAGGACAGCGCCGACAAGCCGGCCGCCGAGGCCGCCGCGAAGGCGCTGGAGCTGCGCCTGCGCGACGAGGCCAGGACCATCCGCGACAAGTACGTCGCGGCTCCGCACACCACCGATTTCGCGATCCTGTTCCTGCCCACCGAAGGCCTCTACGCGGAAGCGCTGCGGCGCCCCGGGCTGGTGGAGGCGCTGCAGCGCGAGCAGCGCGTGATGCTGGCCGGGCCCACCACGCTGCTGGCGCTGCTCAACAGCCTGCAGATGGGATTTCGCACGCTGGCGCTGCAGCAGCGCTCGACCGAAGTGTGGAAAGTGCTGGGCGCTGTCAAGACCGAATTCGGCAAGTTCGGCGAGGTGCTGGCGCGGGTCCGCAGGAAGCTCGACGAGGCCGGCAGCACGCTGGGCGCGGCCGAGGTGCGCACGCGCGTCATGGGTCGCCAGCTCAAATCCGTCGAGGCGCTGCCGTCCGGGGAGTCGCAGACCGTGCTCGGTTTGCCCCCGATCAACCCCGGGGACGGCGAAGCCGAGCTATAAATCCAGGCTATGGTTCCTGAACGGCGCGACCCGCGCCGGGGAACCGCTCGCCCATGAATCGCAGGAGCCCCCGCATGCAGGCACAAGACATCAGCCTGGACGTCCTGGCGGAGAAATACGCCAAGAATGGTGAACGCAACGCCGAAGACATCCAGCAGCGTGTCGCGCGTGCGCTGGCCGCCAACGAGTCCGACGCCGCGACCTGGCAATCGAGATTCCTCGAGGCCATGCAACGCGGCTTCGTGCCCGCCGGGCGCATCATGTCGGCCGCCGGCGCCGGCATCCAGGCCACGCTGATCAACTGCTTCGTGCAGCCGGTCGGCGACTCGGTGTCCGAGGATTCCGACGGCAAGCCCGGCATCTACCGCGCGCTGGCCGAGGCCGCCGAGACCATGCGCCGCGGCGGCGGCGTCGGCTACGACTTCAGCCGCATCCGTCCGTCCGGCGCGCGGGTCGGCGCCACGCAAAGCCGCGCCAGCGGCCCGCTGTCGTTCATGCGCGTGTTCGACGCGTCGTGCCAGACGGTCGAGTCCGCCGGCTCGCGCCGCGGCGCGCAGATGGGGGTGCTGCGCATCGACCACCCCGACATCGAGGCCTTCATCCACGCCAAGGACGGCGGGGGATTCCGCAACTTCAACCTGTCGGTGGGGGTCAGCGACGCCTTCATGCAGGCGGTGCGCGACGACGCCGAGGTCGACCTGGTGCACAAGGCGCGCCCGGGCGACGAGCAGGTCGAGCAGGGCGCGCGCCAGCGCGACGACGGGCAGTGGGTGTACCGCCGCGTGCGCGCGCGTTCGCTGTGGGAGCAGATCATGCACTGCACCTACGACCACGCCGAACCGGGCATCCTGTTCCTCGACGCCGCCAACCGCGACAACAACCTGGGGTACTGCGAGGTGTTCGAGGCCACGAACCCCTGCGCGGAGGAGTTCCTGCCCGACTACGGCTGCTGCTGCCTGGGCTCGCTGGACCTGACCCGCTTCGTGCTCGACCCCTTCGAGCCGGGCGCGCGCTTCGACATGGACGGGCTGCGCGAGGTCGCGCGCACCGCCGTGCGCATGCTCGACAACGTGCTCGACATCACCTACTGGCCGCTGTCGCAGCAGGCCTCCGAGGCGCGCAACAAGCGCCGCGTGGGGCTGGGCTTCCTGGGGTTGGGCGATGCCTGCATCGAGCTCGGGCTGCGCTACGACAGCGCGCAGGCGCGCGCCTTCGCCGCCGAGATGGCGCGCAACCTGCGCGACGCCGCCTACGAGGCCTCGATCGAGCTCGCGCGGGAGAAGGGCGCCTTCCCGCTGTTCGACGCCGAGCGCTACCTCGCCGGGGGTTTCGCCAGCCGGCTGCCGCAGCAGCTGCGCGAGCGCATCCGCCGCGAAGGCCTGCGCAATTCGCACCTGCTGGCGGTGGCACCCACCGGCACCATCAGCCTGGCCTTCGCCGACAACGCCAGCAACGGCATCGAGCCGGCGTTCTCCTGGGTGTACACGCGCAAGAAGCGCATGCCCGACGACAGCACCCGCGAATACGAGGTGGCCGACCACGCCTGGCGCCTGTGGCGCCAGCGCGGCGGCGACACCGCGAAACTGCCGCCGGCCTTCGTCACCGCGCTGGAAATGCCCGCGCACGAGCACATGCAGATGCTGAGCGCGGTGCAGCCCTTCATCGACACCGGCATCTCGAAGACCGTCAACGTCGCCGAGGACTACCCCTTCGAGGATTTCCAGGACCTGTACTTCGAGGCCTGGCAGGCGGGGCTCAAGGGCCTGGCGACCTACCGCCCGAACACCGTGCTGGGCGCGGTGCTGCAGGCCGCCGCCGCGCCGGCCGCGGCCGAGCCGGCGCCCAGCCTGCCCGACGTCGACCCGCTGACCCGGCGCATCGAGGGGCGCCCCGGAGGCGACCTGCAGGCCGTCACCAGCAAGGTCAGCTACATGACCTCGGATGGCGGCAAGACCGTCTACCTGTCGATCTCCTTCGCCGAGGTCGAGGGCATCGTCGACGGCAAGCCGGCGCGCATCGAGCGCCCGATCGAGTTCTTCATGCCGGCCGGGCAGCGCGACGAGGGGCAGCAGTGGATCGCCTCCAACATGCGCCTGCTGTCGCTGGTGGCGCGCTCGGGAGGCTCGATCGCCAAGTCGCTGCAGAACATGCGCGAGGTGGTCTGGGACAAGGGCCCCGTGCGCTGCGGCGAACTGATCAAGTCCGACGGCAGCCGCGCGCCGCGCTTCCACCAGTCGGAGGTCGCCGCGATCGCCTTCGCGCTGCAGGAAATGCTCAAGCGCCGCGGCTTCTTGCGCGAGGACGGCCGCGAGCAGCCGCTGGCCGTTCTGGCGCAGCGCCAGTCGCAGCCGCAGGCCCTGCACATCGACCTCGACAAGGTCGACGCGCTGCCGCAACTGCTGGCCGGCGCGCGCATCTGCCCGGAATGCGGCGGCCCCTACCTGCGCAAGGTCGACGGCTGCGACCGTTGCGACAACTGCGGGTACATCGGCAGCTGCGGCTGAGCGGCTTCGTCCAAGGCTGGCCGGATGCCGGTGGCGACCCGGAGCGGATCCTCGCAGTGCTGGATTGGATGCGCGGAACCCGACAACCGACCGCACGTGGCTGGGTCACGGTGGCGATCACCCATCGCCTGTTCAGGCTTTGGCCAGAAGCCGAGCGCCGCTGACCTTGGCGGCACCTTTGTCGAAGGTCCACAACGGCTGCTCGCCCGCCTGCGTCGCCAGTGCGATGTGCAGGCAGTCGGCAAAGTCCGCCGTGCCTTCACGAAACAGCTGGAGTGCGACCTCGAGAGCACGTTCCGATTCCAAGGTCAGCTCGGATGCCGAAAACAAGCCCGAAAGCGCCCGCAAGACCTCGCCCTTGGCGAATCCGAAGTTGGACCGCAACACCCACTCAAGCTCCAGAACGACCGTCACGGGGACGAACAGCGACAAGCCTTCGTCCAGGCAGCGACCGATGAGTCGCTTCGCCGCAGCGAATTGCGCTGGGTCGTCCTGGACGAGGTAGCGGACCAGAACATTGGTGTCGAGCGCGGGCATCAGCGCCAGGGGTTCATATCGTCGATGGTGATGCGCTTGCCCTTGGGTGCCTTGAGCATGCCGGCCATGTCACGGATGGATTGGGTCTTGGCGCGCACGATGACGGTTCCGTCGGGCATGGCCGACCACACCAATCGCGTCCCCGGCCTGGCATGCATCACTGCCCGGATGTCTGCCGGTACGGTGGTCTGCCCTTTGGCCGTTATCGTGGATTCTGCCATGATGCTTCCTTACAAATAAGCTTACTGTAAGGCGTCCAGCGCGGCGTGTCCACAGGGCTCGGAGGAAACCCGAGCGGCAATGTTGTCATCGCATCCGACGCGCGGTTCGAGTCGGCCATCACGGACAGCCGATGGTCGCAACCGGCACTTGGCCCGCGGTGGACGAAGCCGCTAACAGCCTGCCAAGACCTCAGCGACCGTTGGATGCACCATGGCTTTCATCGCCACAGCCGGCGCCGGTGGGACTCACAGCCCCTGTCCGCCGCTGGCCTCGATGCGCTGGGCATTGACCCAGCGCGCGGCATCGGAGCAGAGGAAGGCGACGACCGGCCCGATGTCGTCGGGCTCCGCGATGCGACCCAGCGCCGTCACGGCGATCAGCTGCTCGCGGATCTGCGGGCGCGACTCCCACACGGCCCTGCTGAAGTCCGTGGGGACGGCGCCCGGCGCCACGGCGTTCACACGGATTCGACGCGGCCCGAGCTCCTTCGCCCACACCGGCACCAGCATCTCGACCGCCGCCTTCACCGCGGAGTAGGGGCCGCCGGCCGGCATCGCGGAGCGGGTCATGGCCGTCGACAGGCAGACGATGCCGCCGCCGTCGGCGATTCTCGGCAGCAGTTGCTGGGTCAGGAAGTACATGCCGCGCAGATGAATGGCCACCAGGGCGTCGAAGCCCTCGAGCGTGGTCTCCCCCAGCTTCATGTGGCCGCTGGTTCCGGCATTGTTGACCAGGTAGTCGAAGGACGATCGCCGCCATTGCTGCCGAAGCAGCGCGTCCAGGCGTTCACCGAAGCCGGGGAAGGACTCGACCTCGGCCGCGTCCAGCTGGAGCACGGCGGCGCGCCGCCCGAGCGACTCGATCTCGCGCCGCGCGGTCTCGGCCTCGTCGGCGCGTTCGCGATAGGTGATGACGAGGTCATGCCCGCTGCGTGCCAGGTGCAGCGCGGCGCTGCGTCCCAGGCCGCGGCTGGCGCCGGTCACGAGGGCAATGGGTGCGTTCGATTCGGTATTCACGAGGGGGTCCTTTCAAGGCGCAGATCCATCCCCGGATGTTCGCGCGGCCCCTCGTTTCGATAAATCCCCGCCAATGGATTACATTGTTCCATCCGATCCGACAATGCCCCTGCCATGGACCGCCTCGACACCATGCGCCTGTACACCCGCATCGTCGACCTCGGCAGCTTCACCGCTGCCGCGGAGGAGAGCGGCATCCCGCGCGCCACGGCCACCTATGCGGTCCAGCAGATGGAGAAGCGCCTGGGTGTGCGTCTGCTCGTGCGCTCCACCCGCCACGTCGCGACGACGCCCGAAGGGCAGGTGTGGAATCTGCGCTGCCGACAGGTCCTCGCGGACATCGACGAGGCGCAATCGCAGCTGGGTGTCGCCTCCACCCGGGCGCAGGGCCGGCTGCGCGTCGACCTGCAGCCGAGCCTGGCGTCGGAGTTCGTGTTTCCGCGCCTGGCGGAGTTCTGCGCGCGCCATCCGGGGATCGAACTCGTGGTGGGCACCGGCGACCGGCTTGTCGACATGGTTCGCGAAGGTGTCGACTGCGTGCTGCGGGGAGGCGAGCCGCGCGAGCCGGGGCTGGTGGGCCGGCGCGTCGCGGCGCTGCCGATGGTCACCGTGGCGAGTCGCGAATACCTCGATCGCCATGGCGTGCCGCGCACGCTGGAGCAGTTCGCGCGGCATCGAGCGGTGAACTATGTCTCGTCGGCCACCGGCAGGCCGATGCCCTTCCAGTTCGTCGTGGGCGGCAAGCCGCGCAGCGTGACCCTCGAGGGGGCGGTCAGCGTGACCAGCGCGGAGGCCTACAACGCGTGCGCGCTGCACGGCCTGGGCTTCATCCAGACGGCGCGCCTGCGACTCGAGGAACCGCTGCGCGACGGCAGCTTGGTGGAGGTGTTCCCGCAGTGGGCGCCACCGCCCGGCCCGGTCTGGGTGATGTACCCGCGCCAGCGCCACCTTGCGTTGCGTGTGCGGGTGTTCGTCGACTGGCTCGTGGAGCAGCTCGCGCCCTATGCTCCCGATCGGCTCGCGCAGGCCCGCGCGGCCCCGCGCGGCCGGGGGAGAACCGTGCTTTGACGGCCGCGCCGTTCCTTGGGGGCTGGGATTGTGCGGTGCAGCGCCCTTGCGAAGCGCCGGCGAGGCCGCCGGGAGCGGATGGCGCGGGGCTCACGCGGCCGCGCGGCAACTCGCGAATTCGGCCAGGCGCGCCGCCAGGCGGCTGCGCTCGCGCACCGCATCGCCCTGCAGCACCACACCGGTCAGCCGGCCGTCGGGCGCCTCGCGGTGCTCGAGCTGCAGCGAGTCCGGGGCGTCATGCAGCACCGACCAGTCGCCGCGCTCGCGCGCGGGAGGGAAGATCACGGTGGGACAGGCCGGTGTCTTGACCACGATCTGCACCGGCGGGTAGTCCACCGGCGTGGTGGTTCCGGTCAGGGTCCTGGCGAGGGCTCGCGCTCCCTGCAGGATCGGCATCACATAGGGCAGCAGCCTGCCGTGGACTTCGGCGCAATCGCCGAGCGCGAACACCCCGGGGTGCGAGGTCGCCAGGGCAGCATCGGTGCGGATCCCCGCGCCGGTGAGCAGGCCGGCCTCGCGTGCGAGGCGCAGCTCCGGTTGCAGGCCGGTCGCCGACAGCACGAGGTCGTAGCGCCCGCCTGCGCCACCCTCGGCGACGAGTTCCAGGGTGTGCGCCGTACCGCGCTCGATGCCCAGGATGGCCGAGCCCAGGTGCATTCCCACGCCGATGTCCTCGAGGCCGCGGCGCATGCGCTGCGAAGCCATGGCGGGAAGCAGCCGCGCCAGCGGCGCCGGGGCGACGTCGTACAGCTCGACGCCGAAGCCGCCGAGGCGCAGGTCGTTGGCGAATTCGCAGCCGATCAGGCCGGCGCCGACGATGGCCACGCGTGACGCGGCCGCCAGGCGCCGGCGCATCGCCGCGTAGTCGTCGAGGTCGTTGATCGACATCACCTGGTCGGCCCCGTTGCCCGCGAGATCCGGTCGCCGCTGCCGCGCGCCGACGGCCAGCACCAGCTGGTCGAAGCCGATCGCTCCGTCGCTGGTGTCGAGGCGGCGCGCTTCGAGGTCGAGGCTGCGGACCGTCACGCGCGGGTGGATCGCGATGCGCAGATCGGCGGCGAGTCGGGCGGCGTCCGCCAGGCGCAGTTGCTCGACGCCGCGCCCGGCGGCCAGCGCGTTGGACAACGCCGGCTTGGCGTAATGCTCGCCCGCCGACGCGGTGACGATGGCCACGTCGATTTCGCGGTCGATTCTGCGGATCTCGCGAGCCAGGGTCACGCCGGCCAGGCCGCTGCCGATGATCACGATGGCGTGGTGCATGGTCGGCGCGCGTCGCAACGAGTCCGGGAGCGGCTCAGTCGGCCTCGATGGTGCCGATCGAGAAGGCGATGGGGTTGCGCATCGTGTTGGCCACCGGCGAGTAGTAGTTGGCGGTCTTGACGATTTCGTCGAGTTCCTCGCGCGAGGCGTCGCCCTCGACGAGGACCTTCACGCGAATGCTCTGGAAGCCCATCTGCGCCGGCTCGCGCCGGGCACCGCCGGCTCCCCACGCGGCGGTGTTGCCGATGTCGGCCTCGAGGAAGATCTCCAGGCGCGACAGCTTGATCTGGCGCTCGGTGGCCACCGCGGTGATGCCCACTCCGAGGCAGCCGCCGAGGGCGGACAGCACGATCTCCCCGGGGGCCGGCGCGGTGTTCTCGCCGAACAGGTGCAGCGGTTCGTCGACCACCACGGGGTTGTGGATGCCGACGAAGCTCCAGGACCGGAACTGGCCCTGCATCACGGTATGGACCTTGTTGGTCCCGCGGCGCTCCGGGTTCTCCCGGCCGGCGCGGGCGAAGTCGAGCAGGCCGTCGCGGTCGATGGGACGCAGATGACGGGTGGTGGTACTTGCGGTAGCTGTGGTCATGGTGTGCTCCAGGGGGCTGTGCGGGGCAGGGCCCGGGCCGGGCCCGACGGGGTCAATAGGTCTTGTAGGGCAGGAACTTGCCCGAGAGCAGGATCTGCACGCGGTCGCCGGCGTCGTTGGGCTCGCGCTGCAGGTCCATGCGGAAGTCGATGGCCGACATGATCCCGTCGCCGAATTCCTCGTGGATCAGTTCCTTGAGCGTGGTGCCGTAGACCGCGATCAGCTCCTGGAAGCGGTAGATCAGCGGGTCGGTGGCGATCGCGGTGGGCAGCGAGCCCTTGTACGGGACGACCTGCAGCAGCGCGACCGCCTCGGCGGGGAGATCGAAGATCTCGCCCAGGGTCGCCGCCTGCTCGGCGCTGAAGGTCATCTGCCCCAGGCATCCGGCCGTGACCCATTCCTTGGACAGGCCCAGGCGCGCGGCCACGTCGGCCCAGCGCAGGCCCTTGCTGATCTTCGTGGCGACGATCCGTTCGGTGACGTCGTGGCGATTCATGGTGCTTCTCCTGAAGGGTGGTGGATCAATGGTTGACGACCTGGCGCAGCGCGCGTGGACGAGGCGCGTCGCCGGGAGACTCGGGCTCGACCAGACCGGGGCGCACCACCGGGGGGTGCACCGGGTCGTGCAGCGGCACCGCCGGTGCCGCGGCCGCGTAGTGCACCGAGCGGTTGACCAGGAAGTCGAGCAGGTGGTTGCGGATGCGGTAGTACTGCGGGTCGTGGTGCATGTCGGCCCGGGTGCGCTCGCGCGGCATCGTGATCTCGACGATCTCGGCGATGCGCGCCAGCGGGCCGTTGCTCATCAGCAGGATGCGGTCGGCCAGCAAGATCGCCTCGTCGACATCGTGGGTGATCATGAACACCGTCTGCCGCGTGGCGCGCACGATGCGCAGCAACTCGTCCTGGATGCTGCCGCGGGTCAGCGCGTCGAGCGCGCCGAAGGGTTCGTCGAGCAGCAGCATCCTGGGCGCGATGGAGAAGGCGCGCGCGATGCCCACGCGCTGCTTCATGCCCCCGGAAAGCTGGTGGGGCTTCTTGTCGGCGGCCGCCGACATGCCGACCATCTCCAGATGCTGCAGGCTGTGCCTTCGCACCTGTTCGCGGCTCCACCCGGGCCAGCGCGACTTCACCGCGAAGGCCACGTTGCCCAGCACGCTGCGCCAGGGCATCAGCGCATGGCCCTGGAACACCACGCCGCGGTCCAGCGACGGGCCGGCGAGTTCCTTGCCGTCCATGAACACGGCGCCGGCGCTGGGCGCCTCGAGTCCGGCCAGGATGTTGAGGATGGTGGTCTTGCCGCAGCCGGAGTGGCCGATCAGCGCGACCACCTCTCCGCGCTGCAGCTCGAAGTGGAGGTTCTCGAACACGGGGGGCGCGACGCGGCCGCGCGTGTCCGCGTAGGCCTTGGCCAGGGCTTCGACCTTCACGATGACGGATTCGGGCATGGTCTCACTCCGCGTAGGTCATGGCGCGCTGCAGGCGTGCGAACATCAGGTCCAGGGCCATGCCGACCAGGCCGATGAGCGCGATGGCGAACAGCATGGCGGGCAGCGCGAGGTTGTTCCACTCGTTCCAGACGAAGTAGCCGATGCCGGTGCCGCCGACGAGCATCTCGGCGGCGACGATGACCAGCCAGGCGATTCCCATCGAGATGCGCATGCCGGTGAGGATGGTCGGCGCGGCGGCCGGCAGGATCACCAGCACGGCCTTGCGCATCGGCGCCACCTGCAGGGTTCGCGCCACCTGCACCCATTCGCGGCGCACCCCGGCCACCCCGAACGCGGTGTTGATCAGCATGGGCCAGACCGAGCAGATGAAGATCACGAACACCGCGCTGACGTTGGCGTCCTTCAGCGTGTACAGCGCGATGGGCATCCAGGCCAGCGGGGAGATCGGCTTGAGCACCTGGATGAACGGGTCCAGCGCGGCGCGCAACACGGGGAACAGTCCGATCAGGAAGCCCAGCGGCAGGGCCACCAGCACGGCCAGGCCGAAGCCCATGGCGACCCGCGCCAGCGAATAGCCCAGCTGCAGTCCGATGCCCTTGTCGTTGGGGCCGTGGTCGTAGAACGGATCGCGCAATTGCCGCGCGAAACTGCGGGCGACCTGCGCCGGGGTGGGGAACCCCGTCTGCGCCGGGGAGTCGGCGCCCTTCATGCCCATCAGTTCGGCGTACTGCGCGCTCACTCCGGGGGGCAGGCTGCGCGCCTTGGGCAGCGTGGCGAGCTGCCACACGGCGAGCACGATGGCGGCGAGGATCACGCTCAGCGCGGCGGAGCGCAGGCGGGGGGAAAGCGTGCGGGTTTTCATGGCGCGGCTCCTCAGGGCCTGGCGCCGAGCGCCTTGACGTAGGCCTCGGGATGGTCGGGGTCGAAATGCCGGCCGAGGATCTCGTAGGACTGCATGTCCCGTGCGGGCGCGGGCATTCCCAGGCGGCGCATCGCGTTGCGCGCGTCGGTGGCGCGGAACACCCGCTCGGCGATGCTGCGGTAGCCGGAGTCGCGGTGCAGATAGCCCCAGCGCCGCATCTCGACCAGGATCCACATCGCCATCGACGGCCACGGGAAGGGCTGGAAGCCGATGCGATCGGGCACGGTGCGCACATGGCCCAGCCCGTCGGCGAAGGTGCCGGTGAGCACCTGCTTGACGACGATCTTCGGCTGGTTGAGGTACTTGGGCTGCGCCAGCGTGTCGACGATGGCGTCGCGGTTGGCCGGCACGTTGAGGTACTGCGCCGAGCGCAGCATGGCGCGCAGCAGCGCGGCGTAGGTGTTCGGATTCTCGTGCGCGAAAGACTCCGGCATGGCGAAGGTGCAGCAGGGGTGGCCCTTCCAGAGGTCGACGCTCAGGGTCTGGATGAAGCCGATGCCTTCGTAGACCGCGCGCTGGTTGAAGGGCTCGGCGACGATGAATCCGTCGAGGTTGTCGCCCGCCAGGTTGGCCAGCATGTCGGGTGGCGCCATCACGCGAAGCTGCACGTCGCGGTCGGGGTCCAGCCCATGCGCGGCCAGGTACTCGCGCAGCAGGAAGTTGTGGATCGAATAGTCGAAGGGAATGGCCAGCCGGAAGCCCTTCCACTGCGAGGGATCGCGGCGTTCCTTGTGGCGCATGGCCAGCGTGATGGCGCTGCCGCCGACGTTGTCCATCAGCGCGGCCATCGTCGGCGAGGCCGTCGAGCCGGCGCCCAGACTGATGGCCAGGGGCATCGGCGCGAGCATCTGCGCGGCGTCGAAGTCGCGGTTCACCGTCTTGTCGCGCACCAGCGCCCAGCCCGGCGTCTTCAGCACTTCGACGTTCAGCCCGGATTGCTCGAAGTAGCCGTTCTCCTGGGCGATCAGGATCGGGCTGGCGCAGGTGATCGGCAGGTAGCCGATTTTCAGGCGGGTCTTCTCGAGTGCCCCGGCGGGCTCGGCGGCCAGCGCCTCGAGCATGCCGAAGGGGATGCACTCGGCCACGGCGCCCATCGCCGCGCTGCGGCCGACCGCGCGCAGGAAGGCGCGGCGCTGGCTGTCACGGGGGAACATCGCGCGCATCACCGCGGTCTGCAGCATGCGGCGGGTGTCGTCGGCGGGCTCCCCGGCCTGCCGCGTGCAGGCGACGTGCTCGGCCTGGTCGGCGTGGCGTCCGCAACTGCAGGTGCCGAGGCGGACCTCGGGATCGAAGGGGTCGACAGGCTGGCTCATGGCGGGCTCCGGTAGGGCGGGCGGTGGTAGCGGGGGATTCAGAACACCAGGGGTTCGAAGTCGGCCTTGGTCACGCCGCATTCGGGGCAGTACCAGTCGTCGGGGATGTCGGCGAACGCGGTGCCCGGGGCGATCCCGTGCTCGGGCGCGCCGGTCTCGACGTCGTAGATCCAGTTGCACACGGTGCAGATCCACTGTGTCTGCAGGACTTCGGGGCTTGCGGCTTGCATGGCGGTCTCCGGGGCGGTTCAGGTGCGGGCCGGCGCTTCCAGGCGCGCGATCTCCCAGCGCAGGTGCTTGGTCGCGGGGGTGACGATGGCGATGAACCAGGCCTCGCGCAGGCGGCGCTGCGCGGCGTTGCGCACGAGGTAGCCCTTGGCTCCCTGGTGCAGCATGGCCGCGCCGGCCGCGCGCAGACCGAGCTCGCCGCCGGCCAGGCGCAGCCGCAGCACGTCCAGGATGGGTGCAGGGCGCCCCGGATCGTCCAGCGCGTCGGCCAGCGCGTAGCTGGCGTCGCGGGCCTCGCGCAAGGCCGTCGCGATGTCGTCGACCTGGTCGTCGAGCAGCCGGTTGACATGCGAATGCGTGCGGTTGGCCTGCGCCATCAGGTCGGTGCAGGCCTCGATCAGGCCCAGGCCCATGCCCATCTGGGCGTGGATCATGCCGGGCTTGATGCGGGCCAGGTAATCGGCCGACTGGCTGACATGGGCCAGCACCATGGCGTCGGGCACGAAGTAGTCCTTGAAGTGGCAGGCCAGGGTGCGCGTGCCGTCGAGTCCGATGAAGTGCGCGCAGTCGACCAGCTTGATGCCCTCGTGGGCGCAGTCGATCAGGAAAAAGCCCAGCCCCAGGCTTTGCCCCTGCTCGTCGCGGACCGGGCATCCGGTGGTGAACACGTGGTCGGCGCCGAGGTTGGAGACCCAGGGCAGCACGCCCTGGATGCGATAGCCGCCGTCGACGCGGCGCGCCGACAGGCGGTACTCCTCGATGGTGTCGCAGGACTTCATGGTGTTGGACAGCCCGCTGCCGGCCAGCAGCTCGCCGCGCACGATGCGCGGCAGGTAGCTGCGCTTGAGGCCCTCGTTCGCGCTGAGTTCGAGGTAGCGGGCGCAGGCCGTCTGGCACCAGACCAAGAACCCCGTCGACACGCAGTGCCGCGAGACCTCCTCCATGACCCGGATCACATGGTGCAGGCCACGGCCGTTGCCGCCGTGCGCGGGCGAGGCCGCGCCGCGGAAGCCGCCCCGGGCGCCGAGTTCGCGCAGGAAGGCTTCGGGGTATTCGGCCTTCAGGTCGACGTCGAGGACCTTCGGGGCCAGCACCTTGGCGACCAGCTCGCGCACGGTGTCGAGCGCATCGTCGTGTTCGCCGGCATCGGCCCCGGGGTCGCGCAGCGTCGAGGCGGATGCGGTCGCGACCAGCGCGGAAGGGATCATGGAAGGCTCCTGAGGGATGAAGACTCGGCGTCGCCGCCGTCGCCCCTCGACCTGCAATCGCCGTGCCAGCTGCGTGCGTTCGCCGTGGTGTCAGGCGTACTGCCGGCGCGCCGCACCCCGCACGGGCACGCGGCACGACCGATGGTTCCCACAATGTTCACAATTTGGATGCACCGCGGCCGACACCGGCCAGGCCGAGGCGCTCGATGCGGTAGTTGAGCTGGCGCAGCGTCAGGTCCAGCGCCTTTGCCGTACGCGACTTGTTGCCCCCGTGCTGCTGCAGCGCGTAGCGGATGCGTTCGCGCTCGTCCTGCCGCACCGGCTGGTAGTCGCGCACCGCCGACGGCGCAAGCTTCGGCAGGGACGTCGCGGCGAACGCGGCTTCGGGCTCGACGCTCTGCCCCTGCGCCTCCAGCACCAGCACGTAGTCGACCGCGGCTTCGTCGACCTCGTCGGATTGCGACAGCAGCACGATGCGCTCGAGCACGTTGAGCAGCTGGCGGATGTTGCCGGGCCATGGGTAGCTCACCAGGCTCGACAGCGCCGCCGGCGAGAACACGACGTTGCGCTGGTGGCGCTGGTTGAGCTGCGACAGCAGGTGGCGCACCAGCAGCTTGATGTCACCAGGGCGCTCGCGCAGCGCGGGCAGGCGGATCGGGATCACGTTGAGGCGGTAGTACAGGTCCAGCCGGAAGCGCTGGGCGCGCACCAGCGCGCCGAGATCCTGATGCGTGGCCGCGACGATGCGCACGTCGACGGCGATCTCGCGGCGCGCGCCCAGTCGCTCGATCACCCGCTCCTGCAGCACGCGCAGCAGCTTGACCTGCACGGGCAGCGGAAGGTCGCCGATCTCGTCGAGGAACAGCGTGCCGCCGTCGGCCTGCTCGAAGCGTCCGACGCGCCCCTGCGTGGCCCCGGTGTAGGCGCCGCGCTCGTGGCCGAACAGTTCCGCCTCGAACAGGGTCTCCGGAATCGCCGCGCAATTCACCTTCACGAAGGGCCGCTCGCTGCGCGGGCTCTGCAGGTGCAGCGCGCGTGCGAACAGCTCCTTGCCGGTGCCGGATTCGCCCAGCAGCAGCACCGTGGCGTCGCTGCCCGCGACCTGCTCGAGCTGGGTCAGCGCCGACTGCAGTTGCGCGGACTCGCCGACGATGCCCCAGCTCGGCTTCGGCGCGCGCACGCGCAGGGCGGCCTTGAGCGAGTGGTTCTCCGCCGCCAGTTCGGCCGTGCGCTGTTCGATCAGGCGGTGGATCTTGAAGCACTGTCCCATCAGCTCGGCGATGGTCTCGAGCAGCTGGATGTCCGCACGCAGCGGGCGGCGCCGCGAGCGCAGGCGGTGCACCGCCAGTACGCCGACGATGCCGCGGTCGACGCGGACCGGCAGCGCGATGAATGCGACCGTGCCCTGCGGAAGATGGGCACGCTCGATGGCCCGGGCCAGATAGGCGGGCTCGGCGTCGATGTCCTGCACGATGGCGGTCTCGCCGGTCTGCATGACGCGCCCGGTGATGCCCTCTCCGAGGGCGTAGCGTCCGCGCCGGGCCTGCGCCGGCGTGAGCCCGTAGGCGACCCGCACGCTCAGCTCGCCGCCTCCGGGCTCGGGCATGACCACGCGCCCGCGGTTGAGCCCGAGCAGCTCGGACAGCAGGTGCAGGATCTCCCGGATCGCCTTCAGCGGATCCAGCCCGCGGCTGAGCAGATTGATGCTTTCGCGAAGCAGCAGGCGTTCGTTGTCGGCGAGTTCCTGGTCCTCGCTGGAGGCTGGGGGGCTGGGTCGCGTCATGGCTCGGGTCCTGTGCAGCGGGGCACTGCGTGCCAATCAGGCCAGCAAGTTCGGTGCCCGGGCTCCCGGAGGTGGATGGGGCTTGCGACGCTGCCCGAGCACGCACCAGGGCTGGGCGTCGGCCGCGGCGCCCGCACTGCAATGGAGCCCGCGCCGCGGCGCCGACCTAGGGAAACATCGTATTTGCACGATGCTTTGGACAATCTAGGATTTGATCAAAAATCAATTCCGAAGCCGCCATGACCTCGACGCCCCAATCGCTGCGTGACGCCATCCCGAGCGCCGACCCGGCCTTGTCGCCGCTTCAGCGCGTCGAGGACTACGTGTTCGACCGCCTGTTGACCATGATCGCCAGGGGCGAACTGCTGCCCGGGGCGCGTCTGGTCGTGGCCGACCTCACGGCAGGCTTCGGGGTCAGCGCCACGCCGGTGCGCATGGCCATCTCGCGGCTGCACCAGGTCGGCCTGGTCGAGACCATCCCGCACCGCGGCGCACGCGTGGCGCGCATTTCGGTGGGGGAGATCCACGAGCTCTACGAAGTGCGTCGCATCCTCGAAGGGGCGGCCGCGCGCATCGCCGCCTGCAACATCGACGCCGACGGCATTGCCCGCCTCGAGGCCATCTGGCAGGTGTTCCGGCAGGCCGTGGATGCCGACGACGTGCATGGCGCCTACCAGGCCGACGTGGACTTTTTCGCGGTGTTCCATTCCTTCGCGAACAACAAGACCCTGCTGGCGACGATCCACGACATCCATCGACGCCTGCGTCTGTACAAGATGCTCTGGCTGTCCGCCGCGATCCATCGCAAGGACGAGCTGCAAAAGCTCAAGCCGGCGCTGCTCGATGCCTGCAGGGCCCGCTCTGCAGGCGCCGCGGAGTCCGCGACGCGTGCCTTCCTGACGCGCGCGGAACGTCAACTCGTGGAACTGGTGCAGGCGACGATGCAGTCGCCGTAGGTTCCCGACCAACCATGGAGTTCGTGATGAAGACGGAGGAGTTCATGAAAACATGCGTCGGCTGCGTCGCCGCCCTGATGCTCGCCGCGGCGGCGGTCTCGGTTCCGGCCGACGCCGCGACATCGTCGCCCCAGGCACTGCAGCTCGTGCACCCGGGCTACCTGACCTTCGCGGTGTCCTATGCCGATCCGCCGCAGGATTTCCTGAAGTCCGGCAAGCCCTCGGGCTTCGACGTCGACCTCGCCAAGGCCCTGGCCGCCAGGCTCGACCTGAAGCCGCGCTTCGTCAACTTCGCCTTCGCCGGAATCTTCCCGGCGCTGCTCGCGCACAAGGTCGACGCGGCGATCTCCGGAATCGGCGTGACCCCGGAGCGCGAGAAGGTCTATGACTACGTGCCCTACATCATCGGCGGCCAGCGCATGATGGCGGCCAACTCCTTCCCGACCACCTTCAAGACCGACCTGGGGCTGTGCGGCTATCACGTGGCCACCGTCGAGGGCTCGGTCGAGTATGGCGACCTGACGCACTGGAGCGCCAAGTGCCCGGACGGCAAGAAGATCCGCATCTCCGTCTACCCGAGCTTCGCCGAGGACCTGGAGCAGCTCGCGAAGGGTTCGGTGCAGGTGATCGACATCGACTGGCCGGTCTCCGCCTACTTCCTGCAGAAGTTCCCGGGGCGCTTCAAGGCCGTCAGCACCATCGTCTCGGGCCTGGGCCCCGACACCCCGCCGAACCGCGAGGGCATCCTGCTGCGCAAGGACGAGGTCCCGCTGCAGACGGCGCTGAGCCATGCCCTGGGAGACCTGCAGAAGTCGGGTGAATACACGAAGCTTCTGCACAAGTGGAACCTGAAGTCGGGTGACATCCGCACCTACGACAAGTATCTGTCGAACAAGGCCGGGTGATCGGAGCGCGACATGGAATCCTTCGACTGGCGCGTCTTCTACCACCTGCTGTGGTCCACCGACTTTCTGCGCCCGTTGGGGATCACCTTGTTCGCGACGGTGGCCTCGATGGTGCTGGGCAGCCTGTTCGGGCTGCTCGGCGCCCTCGGGTCGCTCAGCCCGGTGTCCTCGCTGCGAGGCGCGACCCGCATCTACACCTGGATCTTCCGGGGCATTCCGACGCTGGTGCAGATCGTGTTCTGGTACGACGCGCTGCCGGAACTGACCCACGGCCTGATCAACCTGTCGCCGTTGTGGGCCGGCGTGCTGGCGCTGGGGGTCAACGAGGGCGCCTACATGACCGAGATCATCCGCGCCGGCTTCCTGTCGGTGGACGAGGGGCAGCACGAGGCCGCGAAGGCGGTGGGCATGCCGGCGCGCATGCGCCTGTTCACGATCACCCTGCCGCAGGCGATGCGCCTGATCATCCCCCCGACCGGCAACCAGGTCATCAACATGCTGAAGAACACCTCGCTGCTGTTCGCGATCGCGGTGCCCGAGATCTTCGCCACCGGCATGAACATCTACAGCGAGAACTTCCGCTACTTCGAGGTCATCGCGACCATGAGCATCCTGTACCTGCTGCTGTCCAGCGTCGTCACCCTCGTCGTGAAGGCCGTGGAGAACCGTTACTCGATCGACCACGCGATCCGGCGCTCGGCAAGGAGAGCCCTCCATGGCGCATGAAGCGAACCCCGCCGACAAGCTGCTGTGCCTGAGCTCCGTGTCCAAGAGCTTCGGCCCCGTGCAGGTGCTGCGCGACATCGGATTCGAGGTCCGGGCCGGGGAGGTCATCTGCCTGCTCGGGCACAGCGGCAGCGGCAAGACCACGCTGCTGCGCTGTGTCAACGGACTCGCCGACTTCCAGCGCGGGCGCATCCGTTTCTCGGGCCGGTCGCCGCGCACCCTGCTGGGCAGCGACGAGCCGGACTACCGCGAGCTCTGCGAGAAGGACTTCGCCGCCTACCGCACCCGCATCGGCATGGTGTTCCAGCGCTTCAACCTGTTCTCGCACCTGTCGGCGCTGGACAACGTCGCCATCGCCCCGCGCAAAGTGCTCGGACTGTCGAAGCCGAACGCCGCGGCGCGGGCGCGCGAACTGCTGGCGCTGGTGGGTCTGGACGCGAAGGCCGGCCTCTACCCGAAGCAGCTCTCCGGCGGGCAGCAGCAGCGCGTGGCGATCGCCCGCGCGCTGGCGATGGAGCCGGAGATCATCCTGTTCGACGAACCCACGTCGGCCCTCGACCCCGAACTGGTCGGGGAGGTCCTGGGCACGATGCGCAAACTGGCCACGCAAGGCGTGACCATGCTGGTGGCCACCCACGAGATGAGCTTCGCGCGGGAGGTGGCGACGCGCGTGCTGTTCCTGCAGAACGGCAGCATCATCGAAGACGAGACCCCCGAGGAATTCTTCACGCGCCCCAAGCACGAGCCGACGCAGCGCTTTCTCGCGCGCATGCACAAGTCGTGGCAGAACTGAGGTGCGCGCAGCACGAGAGCAAGGAGCCTGAACAGAACATGAGTCGCGGTGACCAACTGGCGAGCGCCACACCGGCGTCGGAGAAGTGGCCGAGGGGAAAGGTTCCCTTCTGGGTCGGCGAGGCCTTCGCGCAGGATCCGCGGTGGACCCCGCAGGCCCCGCTGAGCGGGCAGCAGCAGGCCGACGTGGCCATCGTCGGCGGCGGATTCACGGGGCTGTGGGCCGCGCTGGCGCTGCGCCAGAGGCGGCCGCAGGCGCGCATCGTCGTGCTCGAGGCGCAGTTCTGCGCAGCGGGAGCCAGCGGCATGAACGGCGGCTTCTCGCACGGCTACTGGGACGCGCTTCCGCGCCTGCTGCAGGACTTCGGCGAGGCCGACGCGCTGGCGATCGCCGAGGCGGGCTCCGAGGCGCAGCGGCAGATCGAGCGCTTCTGCTCCGAGCATGCGCCGCAGGCCCGGTTCAGCGCCGGAGGCCGCGTCAAGCTCGCGAGCAGCGCGCGCCAGCTCGAGCGTTTCGACGAGTATTTCCGCATCGCGCGCGTCTACGGGCTCGGCGACCGGATCCGCGCCGCCGATCCGCGCGAGATCGCCGGCTACTGCAGGCTGCCGTCCGTCGTCGGCGGGATTCATTTCGCCGAGACCGCCACCGTGCAGCCGGCGCAGCTGGTGCTCGCCTTGCGCCGCGAGGCGCTGCGGCGCGGAGTGCGCATCCACGAGGCCAGCCCGGTGCGGGGCGTGCAGGAGGCCCGGGACGGCTACGTGGTGCAAACGACGGCCGGCAGCGTGCTGGCCGGCGACGTCGTGCTGGCGTCGAACGCCAGCCTGGCCACGCATCCGCTGCTCAGGCGCAAGTTGACAAACTTCTCCAGCTACGTGCTGGCGACGCGGCCGATTCCCGACAAGCTGCGGCAGATGGGCTGGAACTCGGACATCGGCTTCTCGACCGCCAAGATGTTCCTCAACTGGTTTCGCAAGACCCCGGACCAGCGCATCGTGTTCGGCACCGGCGGCGGTCCCATCGGCTTCAACGGAGCGTCGAGCGGCGCGCTGCTGCAGCACCCGGGCACCTATCGCAAACTGCTCGGGGACTTCCTGCAGATGTTCCCGCAATGCACGGCCTCGGACATCGCGTGCGACTGGGCGGGGGCGGTCGAGCTGTCCACCGACCGGCTGCCGTTCTTCGGCACGCTGCCGGGAACCCGCATCCACTATGGCTGCGGCTATTCGGGCCATGGCGTGAACGCGACCTGGATCGGCGGGCGCATCCTTGCCGAGCTCGTCACCGGCGACGCGGCCGAGTGGAGCCGGCTGCCCTTTCACACGCGCGCCGTAGCCGACTGGCCCCGCGAGCCGTTTCGCTATCTCGGCGGCCGCCTGTTCCGTTCGGGGCTGATGGCCTACGAGGACGCGCTGGAGGCGGGCAGGGCGCCCTCGCTGTACGCGTCGCTGGTGCAGCGGCTGTCGAGCATCGGGCCCGTGCGCCTGGGTGCGCGCTGATCCGGCGCTGCGCGATATGTCCGGCAAGCATGTGGTGGTCCTGGGCGCCGGCGTCGCCGGCCTGAGTACGGCGCTGTACCTGCGCCGCGAAGGCCTCTCGGTGACGGTGCTGGATCCGCTGCCGGCAGGCAGCGGCGCCTCGTTCGGCAACGCCGGGATGATCAGTCCGGACAGCGTCGTGCCGATCGCCCTGCCGGGCATGCTGCGCAAGGTTCCGCACTGGCTGCTCGACCCGATGGGGCCGCTGCGTGTGAACACGCGCCACCTGCCGCGGGCGCTGCCATGGCTGCTGCGCTGGATCCGCTGCGGCACCATGCCGCGCGCCACCCGGACTTCCGACGCGCTGGCCGCACTGCATCGGCATAGCTTCGCATGCTGGGCGGAGTTGCTGGGTCCGTCGGGCATGGACGAGTTCATTCGCCGGCAGGGCCAGATCCATGTCTGGGAGAGCCATCGCGTGTCGGCGGCGGAGCAGGCCGAGCGCCGGCTTCGCGAACGCCACGGCGTGCGCAGCCAGGTGCTGGACGCGCAGCAGCTGCGCCGCATGTTTCCCGGGATCGCGAACTCCGTGGTGCGCGGCCTGCTGCTGCCTGACAACGGGCATACGATCGACTCGAGTCGCCTCGTGCAGCGCCTGGGCGAGCTGTTGCGGGCCGCGGGCGGGCGCATCGTCGCCGAGCGCGCGCTGAAGCTGGTTCCCACGGAGTCCGGGCGCTGGACGGTGCTGAGCCACGTCGACAACCACGCGGCGGACAGCGTCGTCGTCGCCACCGGCGCCGCCGCGCCGGACCTGCTGCGCCCGCTGCGCCTGCGCCTGCCGCTGGCGGCGGAGCGCGGCTACCACATCGCACTGTGCGACGCGCGGCTGCAGCTCGAGCGCCCCATCGTGTTCAAGAGCCGCGGCGTGGCGATGAGCCCGAACGGCGGGGGCCTGCGGGTCAGCGGCACGGTCGAGATCGACGCCCACGACGCGCCGCCCGACGAGCGCCGCGCGCGCTACCTGGAGAACCATCTGCGGCAGGCCTTTCCGGACGCCGGCGGAGCGGTCTCGCGCCTGTGGATGGGCAGCCGCCCCAGCACGCCCGACAGCCTGCCGCTGCTCGGCGCGGTCGCCGCCCATCCCGGGCTGTTCCTGTGCGTGGGGCACGGCCACTTCGGCATGACCGGAGGCCCGCCGAGCGCGCGTCTGGTGGCCGCCGCGGTCACTGGAAAGCCCCCGATCATCGACCCGACCCCGTATTCGATCGCGCGCCCGGGGCGCTGAGTTTTCTCCCGTCCGATCCATAGATGCCATCGATGGAAATGACCTGCTCTGTCTATTTGATTGACATAGCAGGCATGGGCTACATTGGCCTCAAAACCCGCTGCAACGGGCCGCGAAGGGCGACGCAGCGAGGCATCGAACAAGATCATGAGGAGACGACGCGATGGCACAAGTCGCGCAAACGGGAAGCGCCGGAACGCGTATCCCGGTGCATCTGTTCAGCGGTTTCCTGGGCAGCGGAAAGTCGACGCTGATCAACGGGCTGCTGGCGCATCCGCGCCTGCGGCGCGCCGCGGTGATCGTCGCCGAGGCCGGCGATGTGCGGGTCGACCGCGCCTTGATCGCGGCGCGTCCGGACATGTTGCGGGTCATCGACCACGGCTGCCTGTGCGGCGAGGTGCATGACGAGATCGCCAGTTCGATGCTCGAACTGCTGCGCAGCCAGGGTTCGCAGGGCGAGATCCCGGCGCTGTTCATCGAGCCCTCCGGGCTGTCCGACCCGGTCCCCATCATCCAGACCCTGCTGACGGACCGCAAGGTGTCGCAGTTCTTCGAGCTGCAGACGGTGGTCACCGTGGTCGACGGCGTGCGCGGGCTCGAGTCCCTGCACACGCAGACGGTGGCGACCAAGCAGCTGGCGGTGGCCGACACCATCGTCATCAGCAAGGCCGACCGCATCGCCGACGACACCGCCATGCAGGCGCTGCAGGACACGCTGGCCGCGAGCAATCCCCAGGCCCTGCGGCATGTCGTCGTCCACGGAGAGATCGATCCCGCACGCCTGCTGCGCGCCAGTTCCTACGCCGGCGAGCGCGACGACGCGTCGCGTGGGCGCCTGCATGCGGCGGCCCAGGCAGCGAACGCGCGCCGCGGCGACGCCGAGGTTCCGGTGCGCTCGTTCAGTGTCGTGCACCGGGGCGACATCGACATGCACGGATTCGTGCTGTGGCTGAACCTGGTCGCGGGCCAGTTCGGCGGCGGACTGCTGCGCATGAAGGGTGTCGCCTGCATCGAAGGGCGCGGCTACGCGGTGCATGCGGTGCAGTCGGTGATCAGCGAGCCGGTCGAACTCGACGCGGGGCGCTACACGCCCGGCGAATCGGTCTTCACCTTCATCGTGCGCGGCCTCGATGAGCGGCAACTGCGCGCGAGCCTGGACGTGCTGCGCTTTCGCGGCGAGCCGGCGGCAGCCGCCGGCTCCCGGCTCGACCCCGCGCGCTACGCGTTGTTCAAGGACGTGCTGAGCCGCTTTCGCTCGCTGCAGCTGCCGGCCGGCGCCTGAGCGTCGGAGCGACTTCGCGCCGCCGCGCCGCCGCGGCTGGCGGCGCATCCCCTCATTTTCCTCACAGACTGGACTAGCGATGCAATCCCTGCAGGCCAACCCGGGACACAAAGGCGACGTGCACTACATCGTCGGCAAGCGAATGATCGACTGCGTCGGCGATGCCGCGGTCGAGGACCGCGTGATCGAGGTCAGCGACGGCATCATCACCCGAATCGGATCCAGGTCGGAGCTCGCGATCCCTCCGGGAGCCTCGGTGATCGACTGCGGCGATGCGACGCTGATCCCGGGGATGCTGGACATCCACATCCACACGCTGATGTTCAACTGCCTGACCTTTCACAACTTCCGCGTCGCGCAGTGGGAGATCACCCCCGAGCTGCAGCAGATGTACGGATTGTTCCATGCCCAGTTGTGCTTCGACATGGGTTTCACCACGCTGCGCGACATGGGGCTGGCGTCGAGCCGCGGGCTGATGGTGGCCGAGGCCTGCGCGCTTCGGGACGCCATCGACATGGGAATCGTCGAGGGCCCGCGAATGCTCGTGGCTGCCTTCACCACGATCACCGGCTCCCACCTCGATCTCATCCATCCGCGTGCCGCGCTGCGCACCGGATTCCAGAACGCGGACGGCCCCTGGGAACTGCGCAAGCTGGCGCGCACCAACCTGCGCCAGGGCTGCGACATCATCAAGACCTGCGCGTCGGGCGGCGGCGGCACCGACAAGGAGGAGCCGGACATCCGCAACATGACCCAGGAGGAGCTCGACGCGCTGGTCGACGAGGCGCACGCCTTCCACAAGCAGTGCGCGGTCCACTGCTTCACGCCGCAGTCGCACCGCATGGCCCTCGCGGCGGGCGCGGACACCATCGAGCACATGGTGTTCTCCGACGACGAGGTCATCGGCATGATCAAGGAGGCTGGAACCTACGTCACGCCGACGCTGTCGCATCGCACCGATCACGCGATCGACCTGCGCCGCGAGCAGGGAACCTCCCAGTTCGTGCTGCGCAAGATGAAGAGCCTGCAGCCGATCTGCTTCGACACTTTCCAGAAGATGTACAAGGCGGGGGTCAATATCGCCATGGGCACGGACATGGGCTTCGACCCCGAGATGGGGACCAACGCGCGTGAGCTCGAGATCTACGTCGAGCTGGGCATGAAGCCGATCGACGCGCTGCGGACCGCGACGATCAACGCGGCGCGCGCGGTCAAGCTCGGCGACAAGCTGGGCACGCTGGAAGTGGGCAAGACCGCCGACATCGTCGCGGTCAACGGAAACCCTCTGCAGGACATCCGCTGCCTGCAGCAGAAGAAGGACATCCTGCTGGTCATGAAGGAAGGCAAGGTGTACGCCGACCGCCGACCCGGGCACTCGAAGAGCGTCGTCAACGCCGAGCCCGGAAGCTGGAAGATCGTCGACTACCTGTGACCGGAGCGCGCCCGATGGAGTATGCGGTGGTCACCGGCGCCAGTGCCGGAATCGGCGAAGCCGTCGCGCGGCGCCTGCTGGAACGCGGATTGAACGTGATCGCGCTGCAGCGCGGCGAGCCGAGGCTTCGGCACCCCGGGCTGATCCACCGCAGCGTCGACCTGTCGGATCCGCAGGCCACGCGCGAGGTGGCGAAGTCGATCGCGGCCGAGTTCTCCGTCGGCTACCTGGTCAACAACGCCGGGGCGAATTGTCCCGCGCTGTTCGAGGACGCCACCATCGAGGAGCTGCGCTACGTCACCGACATCACGCTGGGCGCCGCGCTGGTGCTGGGCCAGGCCTTCGTGCCGGCGATGCGCCGTGCGCGCTTCGGGCGCATCGTCAACATCTCGTCGCGCGCGGTGCTCGGCAAGAAGGGGCGCACCGTGTACTCCAGCGTGAAGGCCGGACTGATCGGAATGACCCGCACGCTGGCGATCGAGGTGGGGCGTGACGGCATCACGGTCAACGCGGTGGTTCCGGGGCCCGTCGCCACCGAGCACTTCAACCGCGGGCACCCGCACGGCAGCGAGCAGCGAAAGAGGGTGATCCAGGACATTCTGGTCGGACGCATCGGCGAGCCCGACGATGTCGCGAACGCCGTCGACTTCCTGCTTGCCCCCGCCAGCGGCTACATCACGGGGCAGTCGCTGTTCGTGTGCGGCGGCACGAGCCTGACCGGGACGGGAGGGGAATAGGCGATGGCCGATCGGGTGCGTGCAGCCATGCTGGGCGCCGGACAATGGGCCGGCGTGCTCGCCGCGGCGTCGTCGGGATGCGGGGCGCTGGAACTGCGCTGGTGCTGGGCACGCGATCCGGACAAGCTGCAAGGCTTCGCCGCGCGGCATAGACTGCAGGCGCGCGGGGACCTGGAGTCGCTGCTCGCCGACCCGGCGCTGGACGCCGTGGTCATCGCGCTGCCGAACAGCGAGCACGGGCGATTCGCCGAACTCGCGGCGCGCCGCGGCAAGCATGTGTTCATCGAGAAGCCGATCGCCGGGACCCTCGCCGAGGGCCTGGGCGTGGCCGCGATCGAGCGGCGCCACGGCGTGCATGTCGCCGTCGGCCACTGCGCGCGCTTCCTGGGAGGAAACCGCGCGATCCGGCGCATGATCGATGCCGGCGAGCTGGGCCAGCTGACGCAGATCGAGGCGGTGTTCGGCAATTCCCGCGGACTGCGCCTGCAGCCCACCGACTGGCGCTGGTACCAGGCGGGGGCGCCCGGCGGTCCGCTGAGCCAGATCGGGATCCACCAGTTCGACGTGCTGGAAGCGCTGGGCGGTCCGATCCGCGCGGTCAGCGCGCGCTGTGCCCACCATTCGCCGCTGCCGTCCGAGGTCGATGACCAATGGATGGTGATCGTCGAATTCGTCGACGGCAAGCTCGGCTCGCTGGCCGTCAACTGGACCAGCCCCGGCCGCTATTCGGTGCGCGCCACCGGCATGCTCGGCAGCGTCGTCCATGAGATCGACCAGACCCTGTGGTCGGACGCGTCGCGCCTGCACGAGAATGCCAGCCTGCGCCTCGAGCGCGCGGGAGCCGGATCCGCCGGATGCACCGAGCATGCGGTCGAGCCCGGCAACATGTTCACCGAGGAACTCGATCACTTCGCCGGGGTCGTTCTCGGCAGACACGCCAATGCGATCACCGCCGACGCCGCATGTCGCGCGCTGGCCGCGGTCGAGGCCTCGATCGAATCGGCGCGCCGCCGTGGCGCGGCGATCGAGCTCGACGCCGTGATCCGCTCGGCACGCCTGGCCGCCGAGGCGCGCCCCGAATCTCCATCCGGGTTGACTCCATGACCAAGCCAATTTCCCTGCGCGGCGTTTCCTATGCCTACCCGACCCACCGGGGGCAGATGTTCGCGCTGCAGGACGTCGACCTGCTGATCCCGGCCTCGCAGTTCTGCTGCGTGCTCGGGCCCAGCGGCTGCGGCAAGACGACGATGATGAATCTGGTCGCCGGATTCCTGCAGCCGACTTCGGGTTCGGTCGACATCGACGGCAAGCCGATCCGCGAGGGCGCCGGCGACCGCGGCGTCGTGTTCCAGGACTTCAGCCAGCTGTTTCCGTGGCGCACCATCCGGGGCAACGTCGAGTTCGGGCTCGAGATCCGCGGCATGGACGCGGCGCGCCGGCGCGAGCGGGCCGAGGAGATCCTCGACCTCGTCGGCCTGAGCAAGTTCGCGCAATCGCATCCCCACCAGCTCTCCGGGGGCATGCAGCAGCGCGCGGCCATCGCGAGGGCGCTGGCCTACGACCCGCCGGTGCTGCTGATGGACGAGCCCTTCGCCGCGCTCGACGCCATGACCCGCGACGTCATGCAGAACCTGCTGGCCGAGATCTGGCAGAAGACCCGCAAGACGGTGCTGTACATCACCCACAACGCCACCGAGGCGGCATTCCTGGGCCAGCGGGTGATCGTGCTCAGCGCGCACCCGGGGCGTATCAAGAGGGATTTCGCGGTCGATTTGCCCAGGCCGCGCGACCCGTTGTCGGATGCATTCGTGCACAAGGCCCGCGAGATCGTCGCGGCACTTGGCGAATAGCCGGCACGCGGCAGGCAGGGTTCGGGCAAACAACGATACGAACAGGAGACAGACATGAACCACAGCAACGCCAGGCGACGTTTCGTCGGCACCATGGGCAGGCTGGCGGTGGCCGGCGCCGCCGCGCCGACATGGGCCACGCGGGCTTTCGCCGCCAGCCCGCTGAACGTCGGCTACCAGGACACCTCGTGGGGCGCGGTGATGATGATCGGGCTGCAGGAGAAGCTGTTCGCGAAGGCGGGCTGCTCGCTGCAGCCGCACCTGTTCGACAGCGGCAACTCGACGCGCAACGCGATGATCTCCGGCGCCGTCGATGTCGGCGTGCTCGGGGTCACCCCGTTCATCCTCGGGGTGGAGAAGGCGCAGATGCACTCGCTGGCGGTGGCCATGTACGCCGGAGCGACGAACGCGGTGGTGGCGCGCAATGGAAGCGGCATCAAGAGCATCGCCGACCTGAAGGGCAAGGTGGTCGCGTCGCAGGTCGGGTCGGCGACCGATTACGTGTTCCAGAACGTGATCCTTCCGCACTACGGCGTGAAGAAGTCGGAAGTGCGCATCATCAACGTGACCTTCCAGAACCAGGTCGCCGCGCTGCTCAGCAAGTCGGCCGACGCCTTCGCCGGCGTCGAGCCCTATCCGTCGGTGGCAATCGTCGACGGCATCGGCCACGAGCTGGTCGACTACGAGCAGTTCGACATGCAGCCGGTGTTCGTCGGCGTGGATCCGAAGCCCTATGCGAGCGACAAGCCCGAACTCGTCAAGTTCATGCGCGGCTGGCTCGAGGCCTCGGCCATGATCCGGCACGATCCGCAGCAGGCCTCGCGCATCATCTGGGACCGCTTCAAGGCCCAGGGCTACTCCTTCAAGCAGGCGATCATCCAGCGCATGCTGTCGAAGCTGGACCTCGATCCCGCCTACCGCCCGACGCTGGACGCCTACCTGAACAAGCAGGCCGGGATCCTGGTGCACGAAGGCAAGATCAGCCACGTTCCGGACTGGAAGTCGGCGCTGGACACGTCGATCCTGGCGCAGGCACGCAAGGCCTGATCCGCGATGGCCGGCCCTTCCTCGGCGGCTGCGCGCAGCCGCGACCTGCTGGTGGACGCGCTGCTCGGCGCGAGCGTGTTCGTGGTCCTGGGCATCGCCTGGGACCTCGCGGCGCATGCCGGATGGTTCCCGGCGCGCCTGTTCCCGACCCTGGGCAGCATCGGCGATGCCTTCCTGCACCTCGTCCATGACGGGGTGCTGCTGAAGGCCACCAAGGCGACCCTCGGGCGGCTGGTCGCGGGCTTCCTGCTCGGTGCGACTCCGGGGCTGGCGCTCGGCCTGCTGATGGGCCGCTTCGCGTGGCTCGAGGATTTCCTGATGCCGGTGGTCGACTTCTTCTATTCGATCCCCGGGATCGCCTACGCCCCGCTGTTCGTGCTGTGGTTCGGAGTCGGAGACCGCGCGGCCATCGTCATCGTCGCGTTCACCTCCAGCCTTCCGGTGCTGCTCAATACCTGGCGCGGCGTGCATTCGGTGCGCGAGATCTGGCTGCGCGCGGCGCGCGTGATGGGTGCGAGCGACGCCACCACGATCCTGCGGGTCATGTTCCCGGCCAGTCTGCCCTACATCCTCGCCGGCCTGCGCATCGGGCTGGGCAACGGCTGGCGCGTGCTGATCGCCGTCGAGATGCTCACCTCGGTGAGCGCGGGACTCGGCTGGGTGATCTTCAATTCGCAGCAGTTCCTCGATTCGGCGACCATGCTGGCGGCGATCCTGGTGATCGGGGTCATCGGCGTGGCGATCGAACTGGCCGTGTTCGGATCGATCGAGCGGCGCACCATCGCCCGCTGGGGCATGGCGGTGAGCAAATGAGCACCAAGACCAACAAGTGGGGCCCGCTGCGCGGGCTGCTGGGTCTGCTCGCGCTGGCCGTGGCGTGGCAGTGGTTCGCCACGAGCGGCCTGTACTCGCAAGGGGTCACTCCCGGGCTCGGCACCATCGGCGCGTCGCTGTGGCACAAGCTGCGCGACGGCGCGCTGGAACTCGACGTGCTGGCGACCTTCGGCCGCGTGCTGTTCGGCCTCGCCGCGTCGGCGGTGATCTCGATTCCGCTGGCGGTGATGATGGGTCGGTACCGCGTCGCCAATCGCATGTGCGGACCGCTGATCAGCTTCCTGATGCCGATCCCGTCGCTGGCGATCGCGCCGCTGCTGGTGACGTGGTTCGGGATCGGCAACGCCGCGGTGCTCATCGTCGTGACCTATGCGTCGGCGTTTCCGTGGATCTACAGCGTCAAGGCGGGGGTGGATTCGATCAACCAGGTGTGGATCAAGTCCGCCCAGGCGATGGGTGCGGACCGGCGCACCATCCTGCGCAAGGTGGTGCTGCCCGGCGTCGCTCCCTACATGCTCGCGGGTCTGCGCCTGGCCTTCGGCCGCGCCTGGGTTGCGGTGATCGGCGGCGAACTGCTGGCCAATCCGACGCACGGACTGGGAATCCGCATCTACGACGCCAACGAGTTCCTCGACACCAAGGTGATGATCGGAGCCATCATCACCATCGGCCTGTTCGGAGTGATCGTCAATCGCTACCTGATCCGGCTGGTCGAGCGGCGCACCATCGTCAAGTGGGGCATGGCGCTGTCGCGCCGCTGATGCGCCCCCATCCATCCGGAGAGAACATGACCCGCAGTGATCTGCTCGGTGCACTGGGCGCGATCGTCGGATCCGCGGCGGTGGTCACCGACGCGCACTCCCTCGAGCCGCACCTCGTCGACTGGCGCCGCGAGTACCACGGCAGCGCGCTGGCGATGGTCTGTCCGGCCAGCACGGCCGAGGTCTCGGCGGTGCTGGCGGCATGCACGCAGGCGGGGGTCTGCGTCACCCCGCAGGGCGGGAACACCGGCCTGTGCGCGGGTGCCATCCCCCGCGACGGAGTGCTGCTGAACCTGCGTCGCATGAACCGTATCGTCCAGGTCGACGCCGAGGGCCATGCCATGACCGTGGAGGCCGGTGCGGTGCTGGCCGACATCCAGCGGGCGGCTCGCGACCACGGCAGATTGTTCCCGCTGAGCCTGGGCGCCGAGGGTAGCTGCCAGATCGGCGGCAACATCGCGACCAACGCCGGCGGCATGAACGTCCTGCGCTACGGCAATACGCGCGAGCTGGTGCTCGGACTGAAGGTGGTGCTTCCCGACGGCGAGGTCTGGGATGGGCTTCGCAGCCTGCGCAAGGACAATCGCGGCTACGACCTCAAGCAGTTGTTCATCGGGTCCGAGGGAACGCTGGGTGTGATCACCGAGGCGGTGTTGAGGCTGTTTCCGCAGACCCCGCAAAGCGCGGTGGCGGTGGTCGCCGTGCCCAGTTGCGCGGCGGCGCTCGAACTGCTTGCCAGGCTGCAGCGACGCAGCGGCAACGGGGTCAGCGCCTATGAACTGATCGACCGCGCCTGCGTCGATGCCGTGGCGCGGCACGACGCGCAGTACCGTTCGCTGCTCGAGCAGGCAACGCCGTGGTACGTGTTGCTCGAACTGGCCGGGGCCGGCCCGGACGGTGCATTGCAGGATCTGCTGGAGCAGCAGCTCGGCGAGGCCCTGGAGCAGGAGCTGGTGGTCGACGCGGTGATCGCGCAGTCGCTTTCCGACGCCGGGCGCCTGTGGGCGATGCGCCACCTGATTCCCGAGGCGGTTCGCGGTTTCGCCTCCGTGCTGCGTTCGGACATCGCACTGCCGGCCGCGCGTGTCGCCGATTTCGTGGAGCAGGCGCAAGGCGCGGTCGGGCGGATGCGCCCGACGGGGACCGTGCTGTGCTTCGGGCACCTGGGCGACGGCAACCTGCACTTCAACGTGGTCGATGCGGACGAGGACAGGTCGTGGGTGCATCCGCTGTCGCAGGCCCTCTACGATCTGGTGGCCGAGCATGGCGGAAGCTTCAGCGCCGAGCACGGGGTCGGACAGGCCAAGGTCGCGGAGCTGGCGCAGTACAAGAGCGCCGTCGAGATGGCGTTGATGCGCCGGCTCAAGGCCGCACTGGACCCTGACAACCGGATGAACCCCGGCAAGGTGCTTGCCGCCGGCTGAGCCCGGCGCCGGGCGCAGCGCCTTCGAACCCACCGCGAGGAAACCGTCGATGAATCCATTCCTGCACAGGCTCCGGGAGGGGCGCGCGAAGCCAGCTCTGGGCACCTTCGTCATGTCGGGCAGCCCGCTGGTGGCCGAGGCGCTCGGCTGCCAGGGCTTCGAGTGGTGCGTGCTCGACATGGAGCACGGCACGCTCGATCTGGGCGGGGTGCTGGCGATGCTGCAGGCGCTCTCGTCGACCCCGATGCTGCCGATGGTACGAATCCCGGCGCTGGACGCGGTGACCGTCAAGCGCGTGCTGGACGTCGGCGCGACCACCTTGCTGGTGCCCTACGTGGAGGATGCGAAGCAGGCCCGCGAGGTGGTCGCGGCGCTGCGCTATCCACCGCACGGGATCCGCGGCGTGGCCGGGAACACCCGCGCAACCCGCTTCGGCGCGCTGCCCGACGCGCTTCGCACGGCCGATTCGCGCTGCGCCGCCTTCGTGCAGATCGAATCCCTGCGCGGAGTCGACAACCTCGA
The DNA here is from genome assembly GCA_021816585.1 of Pseudomonadota bacterium. Classification (GTDB taxonomy): domain Bacteria; phylum Pseudomonadota; class Gammaproteobacteria; order Burkholderiales; family Burkholderiaceae_C; genus Thiomonas_A. The sequence goes on from JAKAXL010000001.1 coordinate 225,264, forward strand.
CGAGATCCTTGCGGTGGAGGGAATCGCCGGCGTGTTCGTCGGCCCGGCCGACCTGTCCGCTTCCATGGGGCTGCTCGGCCAGCTCCAGCATCCGCAGGTGCTGGCGCTGGTCGATTCGATCGCGCAGCGTAGCCGCGCCGCCGGGCGCATGGTCGGGACCCTGGTGGGAAGTCATGCCGACCTCGCGCGCTACCCCGCTGCGAGCTTCGACTTCGTCGCCATCGGCAGCGACCTCGGCCTGCTGCAGCGCGCGGCCCGTGCCGAACTGCAGCAGGCGGGCGCCGCGCCGGCGGCGTCCGGCGGCGGCTACTGAGCGCGGCGAAGGCTTCGGGGCAGGCGATGGAACTGCGACACATCCGCTATTTCACGGTGCTGGCCCGGCTGAAGAGCTTCTCGCGTGCGGCGGAGAGCCTGCGCATCACCCAGCCGACGCTTTCCCACCAGATCAAGCAGTTCGAAGGCGAACTCGGGGTGGCCCTGTTCGATCGCTTCCCGCGGCGGATCGAGTTGACGATGAGCGGGCACATGCTGCTGCCGTACTGCGAGCGCATGCTGCAGGAGGAAAGCGCGGCGGTGCAGGCCCTGTCGCAGCTGCGGGGCCTGCTCAGCGGCGACCTGCGCATGGGAATCTTCCATTCGCTCCCGCGTTCGCTGATTTCCAGCGTGATCTCCGATTTCGTCACCCGCTTCGACAACGTGCGGGTGGTCGCGAGACTGCTGCCGAAGTCGCAGATGGAATGCGACCTGGTCGAGGGGCGCCTCGACCTGGCCGTGGCCTATACGCCGTCGGATACCGAGCACATCGTGGCCGAGCACCTCTACCGCGAGGAGCTGGTGCTGGTGGTGTCGCGCGAGCACCCGCTGGCGGGCCGGCGCAGCCTGCCGATGGATGCGCTGCCGCAGCACCGCCTGGTGTTGCTGACCACCGACTTCGCATCGCGCCAGTACATCGACTGCCACTTCCGCCGCGTCGGATTGCCGTTGGACATTGCGCTGGAGATGAACGAAATCGACCAGATCTTCGCGGTGATCCGCAAGATTCCACTGGCCACGGTGCTGCCCGCGGGGTCGATCAGCAAGTCGTCGGGGCTTTCGATCGTGCACCTGAAGGACCCGACTCCCGAGCGCTGGGTCGCGCTGCTCTGGCGACGCCAGACCCAGCTGAGCGCACCGGCCGCGAAGATGGCCGAGATGATCCGCAGCGCCTACCAGCTCGACCGCGACTGAGCCGCTGCATCAGCCGGCGCACAGCCCGACGGCCTGGATCGCTGCGAGGCACACCGCCTCGTCTTCGTCGCCGGATGCACCGCTGGCGCCGATCGCGCCCAGCACCGAGCCGGCCGCATCGCGCACCAGCACGCCGCCGGTCTGCGGGACGAAGCGCAGCCCCGGCAGCGCGGCGATCGCGGCGAAGAAGGGCGGATTCGCCGCGGCCCGCTGCACCAGGGCGCGCGTATTCGTGCCCATTCCGACGGCGGCGGCGGCCTTGCCCCAGGCGATGTCGAGTCGCAGCGCCGGGGCCAGTTCCTCGCGCGCCAGCAGCAGCGGTTGCGCCGCCGCGTCGAGCACCGCGATGGCCATCGGTCGCAGCCCGTCCCGACGAGACTGCGCGAAGGCCTCGGCCAGCAGGTCACGGGCCTGCGGCAGCGTGAGCATCGGGTTGTTCATCGACAGCTCCTGTACGGTTTTTGAAATATGCGGCCGCGAATCATGGTATTGGATGGCGTTCCGGGTGCGGCGCCGGGTAATGATGCCGGAGAAGCAGAGCCGCCGCCAGTCATCATCTTCGGCCGGCAGGATTCGTGAGGAATAGATGTCGTCTATGCCTGGTATTGATGAACCGTGGAAATGGTTACAAGAATATGCAGACGATGCCGCCGCGGCCTCTTTCGCGCTGCGATGATAGTCGGCAAGGTGTTGAAAAGAAAGGAACAAGTGGATGCGCAAAGGCGTGCATGATCAGTTTGTAGGGGTTTTCATGGGTGAATTCGAGGGCCCCGCGCAAGCGCATCGCCCGTGCGCCGCGCGTTCGATCCCCGCAACGTGAATCCCGATTATTGAGTCAGGCGCATGCAAATCATTGCGCGCGCTCCCGGCATTTGATTCAATCAGAAGAGGCCAGGGAAACAGGACCTCGGAATCCGCGCAAGCCGTGGGGACTTTGTCGGACGACGCGCCTTGGCCGGCGAGCGCTGCGCCTGTGCGCAAATCCAAGAGGAGACGATTTCCCATGAAGAAGAAACTACTCGCCGCGGCCATCCTCGGCAGCTTTTCGGTGGCAGCTTTCGCCGGGGGGGCCCATGTCAAGTTGTACGGGCTGATCGACCTCGGCGTGACCCACTTCACCGGCCTGGCGAGCGGCTCATCGGCCGCCGGGAGCCCGACAGTCAGCTCGACCGGGCTGAGTTCGGGAGCGCAATCGGGCTCGCGGATCGGCATCAAGGGGAGCGAGGATCTCGGTGGCGGCATGAAGGTCGTGTTCGCAGCCGAGACCGGATTCTGTGCCGCGGGCCTGAGTCAGGACCAGAAGGCCGGCGTCGGCGGCAACCCCGGCGGCGGCTACTGCAGTGGCGGCGGCTTCATGCAGCGCCAGGCCTTCGTGGGCGTGCGCGGACACTTCGGGGTGTTGACCGCCGGTCGCATGTACACGCCGATCTTCAAGAACGAGGCGGCGATGGATCCCTTCGGCTACGGCCTGACGGGCGACATCAACAATCTGTCGATCGTCGGCAAGCAGTCGAACGGCCTGCTGATCCGCGCGAACCAGGCGATCAACTACACGACGCCGAAGCTTTCCGGATTCACCGGCACCCTCAATTACAGCTTCGCTCCGCTGGCCGAGGGTACGGTGCCGACGGCGTCCGGCAAGGGCTCGAACGTGATGCGCTCGTGGAGCGCCGAGGCGAAGTACGCCAGCGGACCCGTGACGGTGGGCGGGACCTATCTGGAACTGACGAACAGCATGCTGGGTCTTGCGGCCGGCGGAGTCAACAGCGGCAGCATCAAGGTGTGGCAGGCCTTCGGCGCCTATGACTTCGGGGTGGCGAAACTGCGCGGCCTGTACGAGAAGGCCAGTGGGGACTACGCGTATGGCACGACCAGCGGGCTGGCCGGAGGCGGGCAGAGATTCTGGATGCTCGGCGTGACCGTGCCGGTCGGGCGCGGCACCATCATGGCTTCGTACGACGAGGCGAAGATCGACCCGAACGGAGTGTTCACGGAGCAGGTCGGGACCGCGAAGCAGTATGCGCTGGGCTACACCTATGCCCTGTCGAGGACGACCAACCTGTACGCGTCGTACGGCCATGTCAGCAACGACGCAGGGACATCCTTCGCGAACCAGTCGAACACCGACAGCTTCTCCGGCGTCGACGGCCAGAGCTCGACGGGCGTGGCGGTGGGCATCCGCAAGTTGTTCTGATCCCCGCGAGGGCGTCGCGGCCGCTGCGGCCGCGGCGCCTGCGGGCCACCGCGGTCGTCGCAGGGTCGGGCCCGTGCCCTCCACGGGCATGTTCGTCGCGAGTCTTCCCGGGCGAGCCGCCGCGAGCTGCTTCGTGCCGCCTTGACACGCCCGTAAAGGTCTTCTATTGTATGCATACAAAGAAGATCATTGGACGGAAAGGCCCGCTGCGACCGAAGGCTCGACGCGGCAAGCGCGGCGCCGCCATCCCGATTTCGTAGCCAGGAGACCCGTTGATGCAGCTGAGCCCGGAAGAACAGCGCATGCTCGCCGGAGAGCATGGGGAGGCGGTGCGCGAGGCCATCGCCTACCAGATCGAAGTCGGCAAGTTCTGGGGCGCCGAGCGCTTCGTTCCCATCACGAACGCCCACATGATGGGCGACATCGAGGTCATGGGGGATGCCGGGCTGCGCTACATGGAGCACGCCTGCGCCAACCATACCCGGTGTTCGGTGCCGATCACGACGAATGCGCGCTGCATGGATTTCGCGCATGTCGAGCGCCTCGGCCAGCATGCCGAGGAGGCGGTGAAGGAGCGCAGGATCATCGCTGCGCTGAAGCAGATGGATGTATGCACCGCCGATACCTGCATCAATTACCAGACGATCTATCAGCCGCATCTGGGCGAGCACGTCGCGTGGGGCGACACCGGCACGGTGATCTATGCCAACTCGGTGTTCGGCGCGCGCAGCAATTTCGAGGGCGGTCCCTCGGCGCTGGCGGCCGCCGTGACCGGGCGCACGCCCGAATACGGCTTCCACCTGGAGCGCCACCGCCGGGGCACGCTGCATGTGCGCCTCGACTGCGATCTAGAGGACCTCGCCGACTGGGGCGCCATCGGCAAGATCGTCGGCGAGCGCCATCAGAACTATTACGCGGTCCCCGTGTTCGACGGGCTGCGCAGGACCCCCAATGCCGACCAGCTCAAGCATCTGGGTTGCGCGCTGGCCAGTTACGGCTCGATGGCCATGTTCCACATGGTCGGCGTCACCCCCGAGGCACCGAACCTGCAGGCGGCCTTCGGCACGCAGCAACTGCCGCCCGCCTGGAGCATCACCAACGAGGATCTGCGCCGCGTCTATCAGGGTTACGGCCTGGGCGACGCAAGCGCCAACCTCGTGGTCTTCTCGGGGCCGCAACTCTCGCTGTTCGAGATCAAGGACCTGGCTGCGCGCTTCGCCGGGCGCAAGGTGCACGAGGGAACGCAGGTGTTCGTCACGACCGCGACCTCGGTGAAGGCCTCGGCCAGCAACCTCGGCTACCTGCAGACCCTGGAGCAGGCCGGGGTCACGGTGCTCGAGGGGGTGTGCTTCTACATTCTCGAGAACCTGTCGGAGATGCGGCGGCGCAACGGCTGGACCAACATGGTTTCCAACTCGGCGAAGATCGTCAACATCATCGGGGCGCATCGCTTCAACACCATCCTGCGCACCACCCAGCAGTGCGTGGACATCGCCTGCAGCGGGCAGCTGGCCTGAGCCACCGAGGAGACATGACGATGAGCGATTCCATGCCGACGATCCGCGTCGAGCGCGCCTTCGGACCCGTGGTGGAAGGCGAGGCGGTGGTGTCCCGGGAAGGTTTCTCGCCGCGCTACGACCTCGACCGCTGGAGCGGCGAGATCACCAAGCCCGGGCACAAGCTGGAGGGCGTCAACATCCGCGACAAGATCTGCTTCTTCCCGACGGCCAAGGGGGGCATCGCGGCGGGATGGGCCTTCTATGACATTCGCCACAAGCAGATCGCTCCGAAGGCCTTCGTGTTCGGAGTCACCAACCCGGTCATGGTGCAGGGGGCCGTGTTCGCCGGAATCACCATCACCGAAGGCTGGTCCCGCGACCCCGCCGAGGTGGTGCGCAGCGGCGACTGGGTGCGCGTCGACCCGCAGCGCAAGACCATCGAAGTGCTCCGGCGCGCGGCCGGCTGAGTCCGGGGCGCTGCCGTGCTGCCGCTGGCCCACCCGATCGGCCGCGCGCGCGTTGGGGCGGCGCGGCACGGTTCCCGGGGCGTTTCGAGCTCAGCGTGCGCGAGGCGCGCGAGCCGTGGGCCTGGTGCCGCCGGCCGGGGCGGCCGCCTGGATGCCGAAGTTCAGGCTGTAGACCTCGGGCAGCAGGTGATGCCGGGTGTTCTCGACCGGGCGCCCGCTGGCGTCGAAGCTGGTGCGATCGAGGATCAGCAGCGGAGTGCTGGGGGAGATTCTCAGGGCGCGCGCGAGCGCGACGTCCGGCAGTTCGCTGATGACTTCGAATTCGGCCCGTGCCGGGACGATTCCCAGCACCTCGTGCAACACCTGGTAGACCCCCATGGCCTCGGCATGGCGCGGGGTCACGGCCTCGCCGAGTTCGCCGGGCAGGGTGATTCGATTGAGCGCGTGCGCGAATCCGTCGGTGGAATACAGGCGGTCGTAGACCAGCGCCTTGGCCTTGCTGGTGCCGAAGGCGGGCGGAAGCTCTCCGGCAAGCTCCCAGCGGAAATCCAGCAGCGTGACCTCGACCTCCACGCCGGAGGCGCGGAAGGCGTCGAGAAAGGGGCCGAAGCGGTCGATGCGGTGCGCCACCCGTGGGCGGTGGCTGGCGAGGAAGGTGCCCTTGCCCTGTCTGCGCACCAGCAGGCCCTCGTCGACCAGGGTCTGCAGCGCGCGCCGCACCGTGACCCGGCTCAATCGATGGGCGCGCATGATGTCCCCTTCGGTGGGGATGCGGTCGCCGGGACGGTAGACGCTGGCGAGTTCCGCCCGCAGCCGGTCCGTGAGTTGTTCATGCAGCGCGCGCGGGCTCTGTCGCAACAGGTCCGGCTCGCGTTCCCCGGCGCCCATGCGGTCGCCCCCGACCGTGCGCGCAGCGCTCCCCCCGACTTCATCGGCCATGTCCGGAATCTGATCCTGCTCAGGGTTAGTTAGGTATTGCATGATACTAACTTGTATCATAACATCTTCTCAAACCAGAAGAATCGCCGCGGGGTGTCTGCGTCGCGGCAACCGCCGCCAAGGAGACAAGCATGAGTGGCAAGCACAGTGCAATCAAGGGCGCGGCGTGGACGGCTGGTGAATCGTCCACGCGCATTGTCGCGGATCGTCGCAGGTTGCTGGAGGGGGCGGTCGGGGCAGCCGCGTTGCTGGGGGCGCCTCGCTTGGCCGCCGCGGCCGCGCGCTACACCCTGCGCCTAGCGACCTGGGGCTCGCCGAGCGCGCCGCAGGTGGCGGATTTCGTCGACGAGTTCCAGAAGCTCGTCCGCCAGGAGTCGCACGGCAGCGTCCAGGTGCAGAGCTTTCCGGCCGGGTCTCTGGTCGACGAGCGCGCGGTGCCCTCGGCGATCCAGTCGCGGGTGGTCGACATCGCGCTGACCACCATGGGCAGTTGGGCGTCGATCGTGCCGACCGCCGGGGCCCTGAACACGGTGTTCTTCTCTCCCACGGGGGAGCGCTTCGACAAGGTCATCGGCCCCGGCACGCCCTTGTTCCGGGCCTTCGACGCGGACATGGCCAACCACGGCGTACGCCTGCTGGCCGCGCTGTACAACGGCCCGGTGGTGGTGGTGTCGAATTTCCCGATGGGAATGCCGGCGGCGTTCCGGGGCAAGACGGTCCGCGTGTTCGACCGCCTGACCGCGCAGATCGTGCAGACCCTGGGCGGCGCGCCGTCGACCATCGGCGTGGCCGATGTCTACCCGGCGTTGCAGCGCGGCACGGTGAAGGCCGCCATCGGGGGACTCGAGGGCGCGATCGGCCTGAAGGAATACGAGGTCGGCAAGGACCTGCTGGCGACCAACGGCCTGTTCGGCATCCTCATGACAGGCTACGTGATGAACAAGGCCTCGCTCGACGCCTTGCCGCAGGGGTTGCAGAAGGTCGTGCTCGACGCCGCCTACCGGGCCGGGCGCAAGGCCTCGCAAGCCATGGTCGTCGCCTACGGCGAGGAACTGCGGCAGATGCACCAGCATGGCATGACCGTCACGCAATTGCAGCCGGGGACTGCGCCCTACGAGGCCTTCAAGACGGCTCTGGCGCCGCTTGCGCGCAAGCAGGAATCCAAGTTCCCGGCCGCGCTGGTCAAGCAGATCCTCGATGCCCAGCGCTGAGGCGCCGTCGGCGCATCCTGGGACCGGGCTGCGGGTCAGGACGGCCGCCTGGTTGACCCGGCTGACCCGACTGTCGTGTCTGGCGTCCGGGCTGCTGGCGCTGATCCTGCCGTTGCCGGTGCTCTACGAGGTGGTCATGGACCAGCTCGGCAACCCTCCGGTATGGGTGTTCGAGATGACGGGATATGCGATCTTGATGATCGCCTTCACCGCCTCGGGCTACGGGCTGAACACCGGACATCACTTCCGGGTCGCCCTGTTGTCGCAGAAGTTCCCTCGCCTGGCTCTTCCGCTGGCACTGCTGTCCGGATTGCTGGAGGCGGCCTTCGGCCTGATGCTGGCGATCGCCGGCTGGAACATGGCCCATACCTCCTGGGTACAAGGCCTGCGTTCGGACACCCTGCTGGCGGTGCCGCAGTTCTGGCCGCAGTTGGCGCTGCCCATCGGGGGCGTGGTGATACTGCTCCAGGGCCTGTCCCATCTGCTGATGCCGCCGCATTGGGACGAGGCATCCAACCGGTTCCTCGATCACGCCTGATCCATGCTCTCCGACACCACGATGCTGCTGGTCGCGCTGGGCATGTTCGGCCTGATGGCGCTGGGAATCCCGATCTTCGTGTCCATCGGACTGGCCGCCTTCACCGGGTTGGCATTGATCTTCGGCCCCACGCAGGGGATGGCCGATTTCACCTCCTTCCTGTGGCAGAGCCTGAACACCTTCGAGCTGGTGACCATTCCGCTGTTCGTGCTGGCGGCCATGCTCATCCAGGAAGCGAAGGTCGGCGACGAGTTGTTCGACTTCGCCAAGGCCTGCATCGGCGGTCTCCCGAACGGGCTCGGAGTAGCGGTGATCCTGACCTGCGCGATCTTCGCCGGCATCACGGGGTCGAGTCCGGTCACCGCGGTCACTGTGGGATTGATCGCCCTTCCGGTACTCGCCCGCGAAGGCTACAGCGACCGCCTGCGAGGCGTGCTGGTGGCGGCGGGCGGCACGCTGGGAATCCTGCTTCCGCCAAGCCTGCCGCTGATCATCTACGGGGTGCTCACGCAGACCTCCATCGGCAGCCTGTTCATGGCCACCGTGATCCCGGGGCTGCTGCTGGCGGCGATGTTCTCGATCTACGTGGTCGTCGTGGCACGCCCGAAGGTGCGCGCCCCGCATTACACGCGAGAGGAGCGCATGCAGGTGCTGCGCCGTGGATTGCCGGTGGCGGTGCTGCCGGTCTTCATCATCGGCTCCATCTATTTCGGCCTGGTCACGCCGACTGAGACGGGGGCCGTGGCCTGCGCCTACGTGCTGGCGCTGGGGCTGCTGCGCCAGCGCCTCGACCTGCCCAAAATCCTGCGTGCAGGGCGCGGCGCGGCATTGACTTCATCGATGCTGCTGCTGATCTTCGGGACCGGATCGGTGTTCGCGCGCTTCAGCGCAATCCTGCAACTGCCGCAGCACATCGCGGCCGCGGTGGCGGGCATGCCCGGCGGGCCGCTGGCGGTGTTCACTGCGATGGTGTTCGCCGATCTGCTGCTCGGAACGGTGCTGGAATCGGGCGCGATGACCATCCTGACGATCCCGATCTTCTTCCCCATCGCGCGTGCCATCGGCATCGACCCGGTGCAGTTCGGGGTGATGATCGCGGTGAACATGGAAATCGCTCAGATCCACCCGCCTGCGGGGCTGAACCTGGTGACGGTGTCGTCGGTCTCGGGAATCCCCATCACCCGGATGATGTCGGGCATCCTGCCTTTCATCGCCATCGAGCTGGTAATGGTCTACCTGCTGTATTTCTTCCCGTCGCTGACCCTGTTCCTGCCGTCGCACATGCTGGCGCACTAGCGCTCGCGCGACAGCCCGCCGAGCCGCCACAGCAAGTCCTGCGCGATCGCATCGAAGCCGCGGCGCTCGCGACGCGCCACCCACTGCTCGAAGGCCACGCGAAACACCATGGTCCCCGCTTCCGCGACGAGCAGCGCGTCGGTGGGGTCGATGCCGCGCTCGCGCAGCCCTTGCTCGAGGGCTCGCGCCAGCGCGGCCAGCTTGCTCAGTTCGCGTTCGCGCAGCACGGCGTTGGCGGCGATGACGTCGCGCCGCCGGCGTGCGAACTCGCGGATGTCCCCGAAGTACGCGGCCGCCGCCCGCAGCGCCTCGGCCATCGCCTGCATCGCACCGGCGCCGGCAGGCGCCGCCAGCAGCGCGTCGACCATCGCCTGCTGCAGACCGTCCGAACCCTGGAACAGGACCTCCTTCTTGTCCGGGAAATGGCGGAAGAAGGTGCGCGCGGTCAGCCCGGCGCGCTCGGCGATGTCCGCCACCGTCGTCTGTTCATAGCCGTGCTCCGCGAACAGTTCGAGCGCCGCGGCGCGCAGGCGACCCACCGCGTCGGGTTCCCAGCGTCCCATCGTTTCCTTCCGGGTTGGCATTCGAGTGTTGACACAGCGTGACATCATAGGTCTAGAATGATGTCATTCAATGTCATCACTTGCCGAAAGGATTGCCATGCGAATTCTGCTCACGGGCGCTTCGGGCTGGATCGGCTCGGCCAGCGCCATGGAACTGCTGGCCGCCGGCCATCGCGTGCTGGGTCTGGCCCGCACCGACGCCGCCGCGTCGAAGATCGCCGCACTGGGGGCCGAGGTCGTGCGCGGGAGCCTCGAGGATCTGCCGGGCCTGCGCGCCGCGGCAAGCCGCGCGGAGGGTGTCGTCCACCTCGGCTACATCCACGACTTCTCCCGCATGGAGGCCGCGGCGCGGACCGATCGCGCGGCCATCGAGACCTTCGCCGAGGTGCTCGCCGGCAGCGGCGGCCCGCTGCTGATCGCGTCGGGGACGCTGGGGCTGGCGCCGGGGCGCGTGGGCACCGAGCACGACAGGGCCGATCCCGCAGTCCATCCCCGCGTGGCCAACGCCGCGTACACGCAGGGCCTCGCGCAGCGTGGAGTGCGCGGCATCGTCGTGCGCTTCGCCCCGACGGTGCACGGCGCCGGCGGGGACCACGGTTTCGTCGCGGTGCTGTCGCGCATCGCGCGCCAGAGCGGGTTCAGCGGCTACGTCGGCGACGGCTCGAATCGCTGGCCCGCCGTGCATCGGCTGGATGCGGCGCGCCTGGTGCGGCTCGCGGTGGAGCGCGCGGAGCCCGGCGCGGTGCTGCACGCGGTGGCCGAGGAGGGCATCGCCACGCGCGACATCGCGCAGGCCCTCGGACGCTTCCACGGCCTTCCGGTGCGAAGCATCGCGCCCGATCGCGCGGCCGGGCACTTCGACTGGCTCGCCGGCTTCTACGGCGCCGATGCCCCGGCCTCCAGCGCCATCACGCGCGGCCTGCTGGACTGGAAACCGGAGCATCCGACGCTGCTGCAGGACATCGAGGCCGGGCACTATCCCGGGACCTGAACCCCGCGGCAGCGGGGCCGGGTTTGTGCCGAACATACTGGTGCCAGCTTTTTCCTATAGTGGTGCAAGCCGTGGCTGCCTGAGCGCGGGCCTGAGACACTTACAAGGAGAAACGGATGGCAAACGGGCATCATCAGGTTGTGCTGATCGGCGGCGGTGCGGCCGGGATCACGGTGGCGGCGATCCTGCGCCGCCGCGCCCCGCAGATCGAGGTGGCGATCGTCGAGCCGGCCGAGCAGCATTACTACCAGCCGGCCTTCACGCTGGTCGGCGCCGGGGTCTATCCGCTGGCGAAGACCCACCGCCCGCAGCAAAGCCTCATTCCGCCGGGAGTGACCTGGATCCGCGACGCGGCCCGCAGCTTCGAGCCCGAGAGCAACCGCGTGACCCTGCAAAGCGGGCAGACGCTGAGCTACGACTATCTGGTGGTCTGCACCGGGGTCAAGCTGGACTGGGACAAGATCGAGGGCCTGACCGAGACCCTGGGCCGCAACGGCGTGTGCAGCAACTACTCGCCGAACAGCGTCGGCTATACCTGGGAGTGCGTGCAGGGGCTCAAGGAGGGGGACAAGATCGTCTGCACCCAGCCGCCGATGCCCTTCAAGTGCCCCGGCGCGCCGCAGAAGATCGCCTACCTGATCGCCGACCAGCTGCGCAGCCGCGGCATCCTCGACAAGTCCCAGGTGGACTTCTACACCCACGCGCCGGCGATCTTCGGGGTGCCGTATTTCGCGCGCGCGCTGGACAAGGTGGCGGCCGGCTACGGCATCGGCGTGCACAAGCAGCAGCAACTGGTGGCGGTGGACGGCGCGTCGCGCACCGCCACCTTCGAGTTCGTCGGCGAGGCGCGCAAGGGCGAGCGCGAGACGGTGCACTTCGACGTGCTGCACGTGTCGCCGCCGCAAAGCCCGCCCGAGGTCATCAGGACGTCGCCGCTGGCGAATGCCGCCGGCTGGGTGGAGGTGCACCAGAACACCCTGCAGCACGTGCGGTTCCCCAACGTCTATTCGCTCGGCGACGTCGCGTCCACGCCCAACAGCAAGACCGCGGCCGCGGTGCGCAAGCAGGCGCCGGTGGTGGCCGGCGCGATCATCAGCGCGGTGGCCGGGCAACTCGTGCCGGGGCATTACGACGGCTATGCCTCGTGCCCGTTGACCACCTCGATGGGCAAGACCATCCTGGCCGAGTTCGTCTACGGCGGCAAGGTCACGCCCACGCTGCCGCTGACCCCGTCGAAGGAACGCTGGATCAACTGGTGGATCAAGTGCACCGGCCTGCCGACCATGTACTGGTACTACATGCTCAAGGGCCACGTCTGGTTCCCCCGGCACAACACCGAGTACCAGGAAGAAGCCGCCTGAGCGCCGGGCCCGGGCCTCAGGCGCGCAGCCAGTCCCGCAGCGCGTCCGAGACGGCCTCGGGCTGCTCCAGTGTGCTCATGTGGCCGCAGTCCTCGAAGGCCACGAGCCGGGATCCCGGCAGCAGGGCCTGCATCTGCTCGTGGCGCGCCAGCGGGCTCCATGCGTCCTGCCGGCCGCAGCCCAGCAGCACCGGGCAGCGCAGCCGCATGAACGTCTCGCGGGCGTCGGGGCGCGCCAGCAGCGCACCGATCTGTGCCTCGAAGATCCGCGGGGTCTTGCGCTCGATCATGTCGAGCATGGTCTCGAACAGCGGCGTGTCCAGTCGCGACGGGTGCACCATGCCGCGGGCCCATCGACGCCCCATCGCGCGCATGCCGTGCTCGCGCGCCAGTTGCAGCAGGGCCATGCGCCCGGCGCGTTCGCGCGCGCCCGCGTCGCCGTCGGGCAAGGGCTCGATTCCGGTGTCCAGCAAGGCCAGGCGTACCACCCGCTCGGGTGCCTGGCGCGCCATCTCCAGCGCGACCCGGCCTCCCATCGAATGCCCGACGACGGCCAGACGCGGCTCGGGCGTCGAGTCCAGCACGCCGCGCGCCATGGACTCGATCGAATCCAGTGCGCCGTAGTCCGCGACCTGGCAGCAGAACCCGCGCAGCTGGGCGAGCTGCGGGGTCCACACGGTCTCGTCGCACAGCAGGCCGGGCAGCAGCAGGCAGTGGGGGGTCATGGAGCGATCGCAGAGTCCGCAATGTCGATGGCCCGCCAATGTATCCGATGCCGGCCGCGAGCCGCGGCAGCCATGCGCGCTGGCGCGACGCGGGCCGCGCGTCTAGCATTCGTCCGGATCCATGCAACTGCGTATGAAATTCGGGGTGGCTGCGCCTGGCGGCCGGCGCGATGTCTCGGTCGAGGAGGGCCGCCCATGAGCCATTCGGTGTGGAGCTACGACGCTCCGCTTCGCGAAATGCGTTTCGTGCTCGAGCATGTGCTCGACGCTGCCGCGGCGTGGGCCGAGTGCCCGCAGCACGCGGATCTGGATCTCGACACGGCCTGCGCGGTGCTGGAACAGGGCGCGCGCTTCGCCTCGGAGCGTCTGCTGGTGCTCAATGCCCCCGGCGACCTCGAGGGTTGCCACCTCGACGCGGACGGCCGGGTGCGGACCCCCGCGGGTTTCCGGGAGGCCTACCGGGACTTCGTGGCCGCCGGCTGGCCCGCACTGGCGGCCGAGCCTCGATGGGGCGGGCAGGGCCTGCCGCTGCTGCTCGACGCCTTGCTGCGCGAGATGCTAGACGCCTGCAACCATGCGTGGAACATGTACCCGGACCTGCTGCACGGCGCGGTGCAGACCCTGTCCGCCCATGGCGGCGACGAGCTCAAGGCGCGCTACCTGCCCAGGCTGGTCAGCGGCGAGTGGCTGGCGGCGATGGCGCTGACCGAACCGCAGGCCGGCAGCGACCTGGGCCTGCTGCGCACGCGCGCCGAGCCGCAGCCCGACGGCAGCCTGCGGGTCCGCGGAGACAAGATCTTCATTTCCGGAGGCGAGCACGACCTCGCCGACAACATCGTGCACCTGGTGCTGTGCCGCCTGCCCGGCGCGCCCGACGGTTCGCGCGGTCTGTCGCTGGCGCTGGTGCCCAGCGTGCTGCCCGACGGCGGCCGCAACGCGATGCGCTGCATCGGCCTGGAGCACAAGATGGGCATCCACGGCAGCGCCACCTGCGCGATGCGCTACGAGGGCGCCACCGGCTGGCTGGTCGGCGAGCCCGGCCGCGGCCTGGCGGCGATGTTCGTGATGATGAACTCAGCCCGCCTGCACGTCGCGCTGCAGGGGCTGGGCCATGCCGAGATGGCGGCGCAGAACGCGCTTCGCTACGCCAACGAACGGCGCCAGTCGCGCGCGCCGCGGCAGGCGCGCCAGCCCGGCGAGCAGGCCGACCCGATCGCGATGCACCCGGCGATCCGGCATGCCCTGCTGGGGCTGCAGGCACGCGTCGAGGCCGGCCGCGTGATCGCCGCGCGCGCCGCGCTGGCGCTGGACCTCGCGCAGCATCACCCGCTTCAGGCCACGCGCGACGCGCAGCAGGCGCTCGCGGCGTTGCTGACGCCGCTGCTGAAATCCCGGCTCAGCGCGCTGGGTTTCGACGGCGCCAGCGCCGCGCTGCAGGTGTTCGGCGGCTTCGGCTACACGCGCGACTGCGGCATCGAGCAGAGCCTGCGCGACGCCCGCGTGGCGATGATCTACGAGGGCAGCAACGAGATCCAGGCGATCGACCTCGTGCAGCGCAAGCTGCCCGCCGAAGACGCCGCCTGGCACGCCTTGCTGGACGAGTTGCGCGCCGAGGCGCGGGCCTGCGCGGCGCAACCGGAGCTGCGGGACTTCGCGGAGGCACTGGGCGCGCATTGCGATGCCGCGCAGGCGGGGGTGGGCGCGCTGCTGGCGCGGCAGGACGCGGAGCAGCGGCTGGCGCTTGCGCAGCACGCGATGGACGGCTTGTGGGGGCTGCTCGAGGCCTGGGCCTTCGCGGCCTCGGCGCGCGCTGCCACGCGCGTGCGCGACGCCGACCCGGCATGGGCCGACGCCCGGTTGCTGCGCATGCGCTACGGCCTGCAATGGCTGCTGCCGGGCGTGCTTTCGCATTGGGAGCGGCTGCGCGGCGCGGACCTCGCGCTGCCGCAGCTGCAGCCCGGCTGAGCAGGCCGCGGGCATCGGGGAGGGCCGGGCGCGGCCCGGCCTCCTGCCCTTCAGAACTGCATCTCGGGCACGTTGTCCGGCACCACGAGGCGGCCGGCGGTCTTCGCCACGATCTCCTCCACCGGCACGCCGGGAGCGCGTTCCTTCAGCACGAAGGCGCCGTTGTCGATCTCCAGGTAGGCCAGGTCGGTCAGCACGCGGCGGATGCAGCCGGCGCCGGTCAGCGGCAGCGAGCAGCGCGGCAGCAGCTTGGATTCGCCGTTCTTCGACGCGTGGGTCATGACGACGATGATGTTGGCGGCACCGGCCACCAGGTCCATCGCGCCGCCCATGCCCTTGACCAGCTTGCCGGGGATCATCCACGACGCGATGTTGCCTTCGACGTCGACCTCGAAGGCGCCCAGCACGGTCAGGTCGACATGCCCGCCGCGGATCATCGCGAAGGAATCGGCCGAGTCGAAGATCGCCGCGCCGCGCCGCGCCGTGACGGTCTGCTTGCCGGCGTTGATCATGTCGGCGTCGACCTCGTCGTCGGTCGGGAACGGGCCCATGCCGAGCAGTCCGTTCTCGGACTGCAGCATGACGTCGATGCCCGGCGGGACGTAGTTGGCCACCAGCGTCGGAATGCCGATGCCCAGGTTGACGTAGTAGCCGTCGCGCAGCTCGCGTGCGACGCGTTGCGCCATTTGTTCACGTGTCAGGCTCATCGCGGGGTCCCCTTCAGGCGGCGGCGCGCACCGTGCGCTGCTCGATGCGTTTTTCGAAGCTCCCCTGGATCACGCGGTCCACGTAGATGCCGGGGGTGTGGATCTGGGCGGGGTCGAGCTCGCCGGGCTCGACGATCTCCTCGACCTCGACCACGGTGATGCGCCCCGCGGACGCCGCCAGCGGGTTGAAGTTGCGCGCGGTGTGGCGATAGACGACGTTGCCGAAGTGGTCCGCCTTCCAGCCCTTGACGATGGCGAAGTCGCCGGTGATCGAGTTCTCGAGGATGTAGTTGCGGTCCCCGAAGCGGCGCACTTCCTTGCCCTCGGCCACCGGGGTGCCGTAGCCGGTGGCGGTGAAGAAGGCCGGGATGCCGGCGCCGCCGGCGCGCAGCTTCTCCGCCAGCGTGCCCTGCGGGGTCAGCTCGACCTCGATGTCGCCGGCCAGCAGCTGCTTCTCGAACAGCGCGTTCTCGCCCACGTAGGAAGCGATGACCTTGCGGATCTGGCGTTGCTCGAGCAGCACGCCGAGCCCGAAGCCGTCGACTCCGCAGTTGTTCGACACCACGGTCAGGCCGTGCGTGCCTCGGCGCCGGATCTCGGCGATCAGGTTCTCCGGGATGCCGCACAGCCCGAAGCCGCCGGCGATGACGGTCATGCCGTCGCTGAGGCCCTCCAGGGCCTGCGCGTAGCTCTGTACGCGCTTGTCGAGTCCGCTCATTGTGTCTCCTGTGGGAAGCAGCCAAGCATGACGATGGTCGCCGGGAATGGCGAATTTGTTAAATTGAATTTTTATTATAATTGATTTACTTTCTAAATACACGATGACCATCAAGCAGTTACGAGCGTTTCTCGCCGTCGCGCAGACCCTGAGCTTCGTGCAGGCCTGCGAGCGCCTGCACCTGTCGCAGCCCGCGCTGAGCCTGGCCATCAAGGCGCTGGAGGGCTCGCTGGGCGGCGCGCTGTTCGTGCGCAGCAGCCGCAGCGTGCAACTGACCCCGGAGGGCGAGGCGCTGCTGGCGATGGCCCCGCAACTGCTGGCCGACTGGGACAACGCGCGCGACTCGATGCGCCAGCATTTCGCGCTGGACATCGGCCGCGTGACCATCGCGGCGATCCCGTCCTTCGCCGGCAACCTGCTGCCGCGCGCGCTGGCGCGCTTCGTCGAGCGCCATCCGCGCATCGACGTGGCCATCCACGACGTCATCAACGAACACGTGCTGGACATGGTGCGGGGCGGGCGGGTCGAGCTCGGAATCGCCTTCGAACCCTACCACCTGGAACGCCTGCGTTTCAGTCCTTTCTACACCGACCGCTTCGTCGCCGCGGTGCCGCCGGACAGCCGCCTGGCCGCGCGGGCGAGGATCGACTGGCAACAGCTGCTCGGCGAACGCTTCATCACGCTGCAGCGCCCGTCG
This sequence comes from Pseudomonadota bacterium, assembly GCA_021816585.1. Taxonomy (GTDB): domain Bacteria; phylum Pseudomonadota; class Gammaproteobacteria; order Burkholderiales; family Burkholderiaceae_C; genus Thiomonas_A. The sequence goes on from JAKAXL010000001.1 coordinate 242,361, forward strand.
GCGGTGCGCGTGCTGCTGGAGGACGCGCTGGCGGGCATGCGGCTCGAACTGCCGGTGGCCTTCGAGTGCCACCAGCTCGCAACCGTCGGGCGCATGGTCGCGCAGGGGCTCGGAGCCAGCGCGGTGCCGGGATTCTGCGTGCCGCAGATGACCGAGCTCGGCGCCTGCTGCAGGCCGCTGGCGCAACCCGTGATCGAGCGGCGCATCGGCCTGCTGATGCGCGAGGACCGCCGCCTGTCCACCGCGGCGCAGGCGCTGTGCGAGGTGCTGCTGGGGATCGCCGACTGGGACTCGCTGGCCGGCTCCAGGGGGGCTGGCAGCTAGCTGCCCACCGAGCGTGTCGACGAGTTCGCGGCGCCACGCCCGCGAAGCCGGCGGCTCCGGCGCGCCGTGCGAGACCCCGACCCCCGCATGGCCGCGCAACGCGTGGCCATGCCCAGCGGGGCGATGCCTGCGACAATGAACCGCGACAGCTTGTGGACCAAGCGCTTGTGGTCCAACCGCTTGTGGTCCAACCGCTTGTGGTCCAACCGCACGGGCTGCGCGATGCCGCGTGCGCCCCTGCGACACGACAGGAGGTAGCGATGTTCGATGCGGCATTTGCATTGAAGGTGTTCGCGGCGCTGTTCGCGATCATGAATCCGATCGCCAACATCCCGGTGTTCCTGTCGCTGACGGAGGGCAGCAGCGACTCCGCCAAGCGGCGCACCGCGGCGGTCGCGCTGTTCGGCGTGAGCATCGGCTGCGTGATCGCGCTGGTCGCGGGGGCGGCGATCCTGCGCATGTTCGGAATCACCATCAACGACTTCCGGCTCGCCGGCGGCTTGCTGGTGCTGCTGATCGCGCTGGACATGCTGCACGGCTCGACCAGCGCGCAGCACCATCCCGGGCAGACCGAACTCGCCGATCCGGACCCGGCGGCGGATGTGGCGGTGTATCCGCTGACCATTCCGTTGCTGGTCGGGCCGGGCACCATCGCCACGCTGATCGTGTTCGGGCAGACCGCGGCCGCGCAGGGGAGGATCCCCAGCCTGGTGGTCGGCGTGGCCGGATTTCTCGTGCTGCTCGGCTCGAGCCTGTTCGCCGCTCCCGCGATCGGCCACCATCTGTCGGCGAAGGTGACCGCGATCACCAAGCGGCTGATGGGCATGGTGCTGGCCGCGATCGCGATGGAAATGATGCTCGCCAGCCTGCAGGTGTTCCTGAAGGGCGTGCTGCACTGAGCCCTGACGTGGCCGCTGCCGTGGCGGGCAGCCGCGGGCGGCGGCTGCGCGCTACGAGGTCGCGGTGCGCCGCTCCAGGTGGCGGAACACGATGCGCCCCTTGCTGAGGTCGTAGGGCGACAGTTCCAGCGACACGTTGTCGCCCGCCAGGATGCGGATGTGGTGCTTGCGCATCTTGCCCGCGCTGTAGGCGACGAGTTCGTGCCCGTTCTCCAGCGTCACGCGGTAACGCGAGTCGGGCAGGACCTCGTTGACGACTCCGCGCATTTCGATCAGTTCCTCTTTCGGCATGGGGCTCCTTGGGTTCGAGCGGCGCTGCGTGCGGCTGCCATGACGGCGCTGGCGCACCGGGGAAACCCTGAAATTCTAGCTCCGGCCCGCACCCCCGTCGCAAGGCCCGCTGGTAATCCTCCATAGGGAATCCACGCCTCCATAGGGAATCCACGCGTTACATCGACCCCCGGCAACGATACGTTACGCCCCGATACCAACCGTATCGGGGTTCGCGAGGCTCGCCGCGTCCGTGCACCCCCCGCATTTCGCGGCAGTGCCAAGGAGGGGACTTGTCATGCACGATTCGATGCACCGAAGAAGAGTGCTGGGGATGATCGGAGCCGGTGCCGCGGCGTGGACCGCGAGCCCGGCTCTGGCCGTCGTGTCGACCCAGGCCGGGACGGCCCAGGACGCCTTCACCGGTCCGGGGCCCAACCCGTACTGGAACGGGGTCGGGCCCTACGTCAGCTATCCGCAGAAGCTGCCGCTGCAGCGGCTCACCGACCGCTCGATCCAGCTCGAGACGCCGCGCCAGTATTTCCGCGAGGCGTTCACGCCGAATGCCGCCTTTTTCGTGCGCTACCACCTGTCGTCGACTCCGAACGCGATCGATCTGGCGACCTGGCGACTGCGCCTGGAGGGGGCCTTCAAGCGTCCGGTGGAGTTCTCGCTGCAGCAGCTGGTGCGCGAGTTCAAGCCGGTGAACGTCGCCGCCGTGAACCAGTGCTCGGGCAATTCGCGCAGCCGGTTCCAGCCGCGCGTGCCCGGCGGACAGTGGGGCAACGGCGCGATGGGCAACGCGATGTGGACCGGCGTGCGCCTGCGTGACCTGCTGGAGCGCGCAGGGATCGGGCGCGACGTGAGCTGGATCCAGTTCGAAGGACTGGACCATGGCGTGGGGCCGGCGGACAAGCCCTCCGGGCGCTTCATGAAGTCGCTGCCGGCGCACGACCCGGCACTGGACCGCGCGGTGATCGCCTTCCTGATGAACGGAGAGCCGCTGCCGATGCTCAACGGCTTCCCGGTGCGCATGGTGGTGCCGGGCAAGTTCGCCACCTACTGGACCAAGCACCTGAGCTTCATCCGCGCGCTGACCCACGAGGACGAAAACTTCTGGATGAAGCCGGCCTACCGCATCCCCGACACTCCCAACGGAGACACGACCCCGCAGGACATCGCGTCGGGCAAGGTCAAGAGCGTTCCCATCGGCACCGTGGACATGCCGGTGCGCTCGTTCATCGTCGACCCGGACGGCAGCGCTCCGCTGGTGCAGGGCATGCCGTCGCTGATCCGCGGCGTGGCCTTCAGCGGTCACGGTGCGGTGGTGAAGGTCGAGGTGTCGACCGACGCGGGCAAGACCTGGAGTCGCGCCAGGCTCGGCGCGAACCACGGCCCGTACTCGTTCCGTACCTACGAGCACGCGTGGACCCCGCAGGCCGCCGGACGCTACACGCTGGCGGTGCGCGCCACCGACAAGGCCGGCAACGTGCAGACCGACCACGGGGTGTGGAACCCCGGGGGCTATCTGTGGAATCGCATCGAACGCCAGGACGTCACCGTCCTGCGCGCCTGAACGAAAGGAGCCGCGATGAACATCCGACGCAAGGCCCTGAGCGCCTCCGCGCTGCTTGCCGCGCTGCTTTGCTGTGCCGCGGCGACGGCGCAGGAACGCCCCGGACTGCTGTCCGCGGGCGACTACGCCGAAGGCACGCTGGGCATGGCGCAGCAACCGGCGCGCGTGGCGCCGCAACCCGGCAGCGTGTACCAGGTGGGCAAATGGCCCACCTACACCGCCGATCTGGCGCCCGGCAAGGGGCGCGACACGGTGGTGGGCAACTGCAGCATGTGCCACAGCGTGACCTACATCACGATGCAGCCGCCGTTGCCCGCCGCGACGTGGAAGGCCGAGGTGCACAAGATGATCGCCGTCATGGGGGCGCCGATCCAGCCGGCCGCGGAGCAGGAGATCGTCGAGTACCTGCAGCAGCACTACACGCCGGAGACACGCAAACCTTGATGATGGAGCGGGCCGCGCGCACTGCGTGCGCGGCTGCCGCCCCGCTCCCCGGAGGGGGCGGGGCGGTTATGCTTGGCGCATGCGCCGCGTCGACTCCGCCCCGAACCTGGCCCTGGCCACGCTGTGGGCCGATGCGTTGAGTGCGGTGGGCATCGAGGCGCGCGTGTTCTCGCGCTACCTGTCGAGCATTGCCGGGGAGATTCCTCCCAGCGAGGCGCAGCCGACGATCTGGGTGCTCGACGACGACGACCTCGACCGCGCCCGCGCGCTGCTGCTGGAACTGCGCCGTCCGCCGCGCGGACCGGGGTGGGCCTGCGCCGACTGCGGCGAGCGCCACGGCCCGCAGTTCGCGCAATGCTGGAACTGCGGGGCCGCGCGCCGCGACCCGGATCGCGGGTAGACGCCGCGCGCCGGCGCCGGCTGCCGGCTCAGCCGGCGCCCTGGATCACGCCGCGGCGGATCTGGTCGCGCTCCATCGACTCGAACAGCGCCTTGAAGTTGCCCTCGCCGAAGCCTTCGTCGGCCTTGCGCTGGATGAACTCGAAGAACACCGGGCCGAGCAGGGTGCGCGAGAAGATCTGCAGCAGCAGGCGCTTGTCGCCGCCGCGGGTCGAGCCGTCGAGTAGGATGCCGCGCGCGCGCAGGCGGTCCACCGGCTCGCCGTGCCCGGGCAGGCGTTCCTCGAGCATCTCGTAGTAGATGTCGTTGGGCGCGGTCATCAGTTCGATGCCGGCCGCGCGCAGCGCATCGACGGTGGCCATCAGGTCGTCGCTCAGCAGCGCGACGTGCTGGATCCCCTCGCCGTTGAACTGCATCAGGAATTCCTCGATCTGGCCGCTGCCGCCGGCGGCTTCCTCGTTCAGCGGAATGCGGATGAGTCCGTCGGGGGCCGACATCGCGCGACTGGTCAGGCCGGTGTATTCGCCCTTGATGTCGAAGTAGCGGATCTCGCGGAAGTTGAAGATCTTCTCGTAGAAGCCCGCCCAGAACCCGATGCGCCCGCGATACACGTTGTGGGTCAGGTGGTCGATGTACTTCAGGCCGTGGCCGCGCGGGTGGCGCTCGACGCCCTCGACCCATTCGAAGTCGATGTCGTAGATGCTCCTGCCGTCGTCGAAGCGGTCGATCAGGTACAGCGGGGCGCCGCCGATGCCCTTGATCGCCGGCAGGCGCAGCTCCATCGGCCCGGTCGGGATGTCGATCGGCTGCGCGCCCAGCTCCAGCGCGCGCGCGTAGGCGGCGTGCGCGTCGTGCACGCGAAACGCCAGCCCGCAGGCGCTGGGTCCGTGCTCGGCGGCGAAGTACGCCGCCAGGCTGCGCGGCTCGCGGTTGACGATGAAATTGATGTCCCCCTGGCGCCACAGCTGCACGTCCTTGCTGCGGTGCCGGGCGACCAGCGTGAAGCCCATTTTCTCGAACAGGGGTTCGAGGACGTCGGGGATCGGGGAGGCGAATTCGACGAATTCGAATCCGCACAATCCCATCGGATTGTCGTAGAGGTCAGGCATGTCGGGTTCCTGCGTGAATCGGTGGGTTCATCGGACGCCGGCGCGGCCGCGCCGGCGCAAGGCCGGGCGCGGCGCCGGCGGCGCGCCGGGGCGCCCGCGCACGCTGCGCGCCAGATGAATGCCGATGATCAGGACCTGGATGCTCATGTCGGCGTACAGGCTACCACTGCCCGAAAAACACTCCCGCCCGCTTGTGCGCCGCGGTTCCGCGCTCGACCATGTCCTCGTCGATGGTGGTGCGGCGCTTGCGCCGCGCCAGCCAGTCCAGCAGGCGCTCGCGCATGCGCTGGCGCACGGCCTCGGTCGAGGGCTCGCGCCCGAGGTCGCACATTTCCTGCGGGTCGGCCTGCAGGTCGTAGAGCTGCTCGGGCTCGTCGAGCCAGTACACGTAGCGCCAGCGCGCGTCGCGGCAGGAATAGGCCCGCGCATTCTGCGTGGACTTGCCCAGCCTGCGCCGCGCGTCCTTGAAACTGTAGTCCAGCTCGGAAAACACCGTGTCGCGCCAGTCCTGCGGCGCCTGCGCGGATCCGTGCAGCAGCGGCAGCAGGCTGCGCCCCTCGACGCGGTGGGCCGGCGCCGCCAGCCCCAGCGACTCCAGGATGGTCGGCACGATGTCGACGCTTTCCACCATGCGCTGCTCGACCCCACCGCGGCTGGAGTCGGCCGCTGCCGACGGGTCGGCGACGATCAGCGGCACGCGCTGGATCATGTCGTAGAACAGTTCCTTCTCCCCCAGCCAGTGGTCGCCGAGGAAGTCCCCATGGTCCGAGCACAGGATCACCAGCGTGTCGCGCAGCACGCCGAGCCGGTCCATGTGCTCGAACAGCCGCCCCAGGTGGGTGTCGAGCTGCTCGATCAGCCCCTGGTAGGCCGGGCGCACCACGCGCACGCATTCGTCCATCGAGAAGCTGCGGCTTTCCTCGCTGGCGCGGTAGGCCTGCAGCACCGGGTGCGCGTCGCGCAGTTCCTCGCGGCTGCGCAGCACCGGCAGGCATTGGTCCGCCGTGTAGGCGGCGTGGTACGGGGCCGGCGCCATGTACGGCCAGTGCGGCTTGACGTAGCTCAGGTGCAGCACCCACGGGCGCTCGGCCATGTCGCCGATGAAGCGCATGGCCTGGTCGGTCATGTAGGCGGTTTCCGAGTGCTCCTCGCGAACCCGCGCCGGCAGGTGCACGTTGCGCATGTGCCAGCCCGACTGCACGCGGCCCTGCGCGTCGACCCCGGAGATCACGTAGTCGGTCCACGGGTCGGCGCTGTCGTAGCCGTGCGTGCGCAGGAAGGCGGGGTAGCCGGACTCGTCGCCCGGAGCATGGTGGCCGTCGTAGCGGTCGAGTTCGCGAAAGCCGCCGCCGGCCAGCAGCCGGCCGAGTTCGCTGCCGCCGTCCAGGTGCAGCCGGCGCAGCCCGTCGTGGTCGGGCATGACGTGGGTCTTGCCGGCCAGCGCCAGCTCCAGCCCGGCGTCGCGCAGGTATTCGCCCAGCGTGACCTCGCCGATCGACAGCGGCACCCGGTTCCAGGTCGCGCCGTGGCTGGCCGCGTAGCGCCCGGTGTAGTAGCTCATGCGGGACGGGCCGCATACGCCGGAGTTCACGTAGGCCTGCTCGAAGCGCACGCCGCGGCGCGCCAGCGCGTCGATGTTGGGCGTGCGCAGGTAGGGATGTCCGTAGCAGGCCAGGTGGTCCCGGCGCAGCTGGTCGGCCATGATGAAAAGCACGTTGCGAACCAAGATGCGGGCTCCGACGGTGAATCCGGACGAAAGGGGAGGCAGGCTCAGCGGCCCTGCGTGCCCAGCACGCGGGCCAGGAAGCTGCGCGTGCGCTCGTGCGCCGGGCGCACGAGGATGTCGTGCGGGCAGCCCTGCTCGACGACCACGCCGCCGTCCATGAACACGACGCGCTGGCCGACGTCGCGCGCGAAATGGATCTCGTGGGTGACGACGACCATGGTCATGCCGTCGGCCGCGAGGTCGCGCATGACCCGCAGCACCTCGTCGACCAGTTCCGGGTCGAGCGCCGAGGTCGGCTCGTCGAACAGCATCACCTTGGGCTGCATGGCCAGCGCGCGGGCGATCGCGATGCGCTGCTGCTGCCCCCCCGACAGCTGCCCGGGATAGGCGTCGGCCTTCGACGACAGGCCCACGCGTTCGAGCAACTGCAGCGCGCGTTCGCGGGCCTGCGCGGGCGACTGCCCGCGCACGCGGACGGGCGCCTCGACGATGTTCTGCAGCGCCGTCATGTGCGGGAACAGGTTGAAGCGCTGGAACACCATGCCGATGTCGGCGCGCTGGCGGCACACCTCGTGCTCGGGCATCTCGTGCAGCCGGCCGTCGCGGGCGCGCAGACCGATCAGCTCGCCGTCGACGCGGATCATGCCGCCCTGGATGGTCTCGAGCCGGTTGATGCAGCGCAGCAGCGTGCTCTTGCCGGAGCCCGACGGTCCGATCAGGCACACCACCTCGCCGCGCGCCACCTCGAGGTCGATGCCCTTGAGCACCGGCAGCCGGCCGAAGGCCTTGCGCACGCCCAGCGCCTGCACCATCGGAGGCACCACCGGAGGCACCACCGGAGGCACCGTCGGGGGCACCGGGGGCGGCGCGGCGGCGGCCGGCTGTGCCGCGGAGTCAGGACGGTTCATGCGTCATCCTGTGCGCGCGCCCGAGGCGGCGCTCCAGCAGATGCTGGCCGGCGCTGCACACGCTGGTGACCAGCAGGTACCAGAACGTGGCCACCAGCATCAGCTCGATGGTGTGCAGGTTGGCCGACGAGATGTTCTCGGCCGCGGTGAGCAGGTCGCCGCCGGAGATCACCGATACCAGCGACGTGGCCTTGAGCAGCGAGATGAACTGGTTGCCCGCCGGCGGCACGATCACGCGCAGCGCCTGCGGCAGGATCACGCGGCGCAGCGCCAGGCCGCGGCGCATGCCCAGGGCCATCGAGGCCTCGTACTGGCCGCGGTCCACCGACAGCAGCCCGGCGCGCACCACCTCGGCCATGTAGGCCGCCTCGTTGAGCCCGAGCGCGACCACCGATGCGACGAAGGGGGTCAGCACCGCGTTCGTGGAGAACGGCCCGAGGTGCGGGAACAGCAGCGCCAGGTTGCCCCAGACGATGATCTGCACCAGCAGCGGCGTGCCGCGCAGCAGCCACACGTACAGGCGGCTGCCCCAGCGCAGCACCAGGCTGTCCGACAGCAGCGCCACCGCCAGCACCGTACCCAGCGCGACCCCGATCAGCTCGGCGGCCAGCGCCAGCAGCAGCGTGGTGCGCAGCCCGGCGAGGATGGCCGGTGCGAACTGGTACTGCGCGATCGCGGCATGGTCGATGTTCGGATTGCGCCAGACCGAGACGGCCAGCAGCACGAACACCCCCGCGGCGACCGCACTGGCGGTCCACAGCCCGGGGCGGCGCTGCGCGACCACCGGCATGCGGGCGACGTCGATGCTTTCCATGGGGGCGGCGGCAGCGTGGCCCCGCGCACGCGCGCAAGCGCGTGCGCGGGCAAGGGGAACCGGCAGCCTCGAGGCCTCAGGACTGCGCCGAGGCGCCGCCGTTGATGATGGCCGCCTTCACCGCGCCCGACTCCACGCCGTAGCGGCGCAGGATCTTCGCGTAGCTGCCGTCGTCGATCACCGCCTGCAGCGCCTTCTGCAGTTCGGCGCGCAGCGCCGGCTTGCCCTTCGGCACCGCGATTCCCAGCGGCACCGGCTGGTACTCGGGGCCGACGACCTCGAACACCTTGCCGTGACCGGCGGTCTTGGCGATGTACACCATCACCGGCGAATTGCCGAGGAAGGCGGCGACGCGCCCGATCTGCACCTGCATCCGGGCATCGGCCGGCTGCGCGAACTGCATGTCGGTCAACGGCGGCTTGCGGCGCGCCGCGCACCAGTCGCTGGTCTGCGCGACGAGCTCGATCTGGGTCGAGCCCTGCACCGTGGACACCGTCTTGCCGCACAGGCTGTGCAAGTCCTGCACGTGCTCGGGGTTGCCCTTGCGCACCAGCAGCCGGGTGCCGAGGTTGAAGAAGTCGACGAAGTCGACCAGCTTCTCGCGCTGCGGCGTGTCGTTCATCAGCGTGAACGCGACGTCGATCTGGCCCGACTTCATCGCCGGGAACAGGTTCGGGAAGGCCTCCGGCTTGAACACGATGGGCGCCGGCAGGTGTGCGCTCATGGCCTTCGCGAGGTCGACGATCACACCCTGCAAGGTGGTGCCGTCGCTGGCGTAGGCGATCATCGGCGGGCTGTTGGTGATGCTGCCGGCGACGATCGGTTGCGCCGCGTGCGCGCCGCAGCAGGCCGCGCCGAGGGTGAGAAGCGAGGCGCCGAGCAGGTGGCGCATGCGCATGAGGGGTTTCATCGGGTGTCTCCTCCTGGGTGCGGCCGGCATCGCGGGGCGCCGACCGTGGTGTGGGGCCGATTCTAGGGAGCGCACCGGGGTTGTTTTAATCAATCTTGCAAATGGCCACATGTCGGCCACATGTCCAATGGCCCCATGTCGTCCCGGGGCGTTGGCGACGCGCCGCATCCGGGTCTGCCCGGGGTCCGGCGGCCCTGCCGGTGGCGGCCCAGTCGTGCTGAAATAGGGGGCAGGCCACCCCCATCGCGCGATGCCATCCCCGATCTGCCGCCTGCGGCACCCCGAAAGCCTCGACGATCTGCTGAACTACCGCCTGTTCAGGCTGTATGCGTCGAGCACGTCGCCGATCACCCGCCTGATGGAAGGCAAGTGGGGAATCTCGCGTCGTGAATGGCGCCTGCTCGCCGTGCTGGCCGCGGTCGGACAGGCCTCGCCGTCGACGCTGGCCGAGCAGGCGCACCTGGACCGCCCGCGCACCTCGCGCGCGATCGCCAGCCTGGTGGCGAAGGACCTGGCGCAACGCGTGGTGATCGCCGACGACGCGCGCCGCGCGCGGGTCTCGCTGACCCCCACCGGCCGCAAGCTGTTCGACGAGGTGTTTCCGCAGATCGCCCGGCTCAACACGCGCCTGCTGGAGGCCATCGACGACGAACTGGTGCTGGCGCTCGACCGGGCGCTGCGCATGCTGACCGAGCGCGCCGACGAACTCGGGCGCAGCACCGAGCCGCAGGTGCGGGCCAACCGGCGCGGCGGCGGCACCCGCCGCCTGCGCCCGTCGCTCAAGTATTGACGCCCGGGCCGCGCCCGGGCCGCCGGCCGATCAGACGCGGCCCTTGTACTCGCCGGTACGGGTGTCGATCTCGATCTTGTCGCCGATGGCCACGAAGATGGGCACCGGGATCTCGGCGCCGGTGGAGATCTTCGCCGGCTTGAGCACCTTGCCCGAGGTGTCGCCCTTGACGGCCGGCTCGGTGTAGATCACTTCGCGCACGACCGTGGTGGGCATCTCGACCGAGATCGCCTTGCCGTCGTAGAAGACCACTTCCACCGGCATGCCGTCCTCGAGGTACAGCAGCGTGTCGCCGAGGTTGTCCTTCTCCACCTCGTACTGGTTGTACTCGGTGTCCATGAACACGTACATGGGATCGGCGAAATAGGAGTAGGTGCACTCCTTGCGGTCGAGCACGATCGGATCGAGCTTGTCGTCGGCCTTGTAGACGAGCTCGGTGCCCCCGCTGGTCAGCAGGTTCTTGAGCTTCATCTTCACCGTGGCGGCGTTGCGGCCGCCCCGGCTGTACTCGGTCCTCTGCACGACCATCGGATCCTTGCCGACCATGATCACGTTGCCGGCGCGGATTTCTTGAGCGAGTTTCATAGACTCTGAAAAAGTGCTGGGAAAAGTCAATCGATTATTTTAACCGGTCCGGCGCCGTCGCGGCGGCGGGCTCCCGGTCGGGCCGATCGACCCCCAGTGCCTGCAGCAATTGCGAGGCCAGATCAGGTGCGGCCGCCAGATGTTCGCACCAGGCCTGCGCATGGCGTCGGATCTGCGGCAGCCACGCGCTGAACTGCAGCCACGCCGGGACCAGCTCGCCGCCGCCGTTCCAGGCTTCCCACAAGGCCGTGACGGCGTCGCGCACGCCCGGCTCGGCGTCGCGCAGGTAACGCTGCAGGAAGGCCTCGATCTTCGCGAAGTGCGCCTGGTCGTGCTGCGGATAGGCGTGCCAGACCATCGGTCGCGCCGCCCATTGCGCGCGCACGAAGGAGTCCTCGCCGCGCACGATGCACACGTCGGCGGCCCACAGCAGCTCGTCGAAGCGCTGCTGCGGCACGAAGGGCAGCGCGCACAGGGTCAGGCTTCCGCGCACCGTGCTCTGGCCGGTGGACAGCTGCATGTTCAGCCACTCGTCGACCTCGCCGCGCATCGGCCCCGGGAAGATCCACAGCGTGGTCGGCCGGCTGGCGCCGGCCATCGCCTGCAGCCACGGCGCGATGCCGCCGCGCGCGTAGCTGAACAGCAGCACCGTCAGCGCGTGCTCGGGCGGCGGCGGCAGGCCCAGCGAGCGCAGCGCGATGCGCCGTGCGCTGGGAAGCCGCTCCCAGGCGGCGCGGCGCGCCAGCAGGTCGGATTCGCGCAGCAGTCCGCCGGTGCCGGAGGTGAAGCCGGGGAAGAAGAACAGTTTGTCGATTCCTCCCGGCTGCGGCGACGGACGCAGGTGCGTGCCCTCCACCCAGGGCTCGGCGCTGAGGTGCTCCAGGTTCACCCAGCGCACGCGTCGGGCGCCCAGACGCTGGATGCGCTCGACATAGCCGGGCATCAGGTGGCAGCCGAACATCTCGACCACCACGTCTGCCGGGTCGAGCTGCTGCTGCCGCGACCAGGGGAGAATGTTCACCGAGTCGACGCTCTGCTGCCCCATGCGCGGCTGGATCTGCGGGCAGATCGCGGCAAAGGTGTTCAAATCGTCGACGAACAGGCGCACCGCGCAGCCGTGCTCGTGGGCGAGCTGGCGCGCCAGGCGCCAGGCGACCCCGATGTCGCCGAAGTTGTCCACGACATGGCAAAACACATCACAGTTCAGGGGATGGCTCATCGACGGCATGGGCAGGACGGCACGAGCAGGATTGTCGGCATGGATCGGGACGAGGTAAACGGGCAGGCGGTGTACGACCCGGATTGTCGCCGCTGTCCGAGGCTGGCGGAATTCCGCGACCAGGTGCGCGAACGCCATCCGCGGTACGCGTGCCTGCCGGTGCCGTCCTTCGGCCCGGCGTCGGCGCGCCTGCTGGTGGTCGGGCTGGCGCCCGGACTGCACGGCGCCAACGCCAGCAACCGCCCGTTCACCGGCGACGGCGCGGGCCCGCTGCTGTACGGCACGCTGGCCGCTCTGGGGCTGAGCAGCCGCGAGCCGCAGGTGCGCATCGACGATGCGCCGGCGAGCATCACGGCCGGCGACGGCATGCGCATGCTCGACTGCCGCATCAGCAACTGCGTCAAATGCCTGCCCCCCGACAACAAGCCGCAGCCGGTCGAAGTGCGCACCTGCAACGCCTACCTGCGCGCCGAACTGGCGGCGATGCCCGAGCTGGCGGTGGTGGTGGCGCTGGGCACGGTGGCGCACGGCGCGGTGCTGCAGGCGCTGGGGCTCAAGGCGGCGGCGGCGCGTTTCGCGCACGGCGCGCGCCACGAGCTGGGCGAACGGGTGCTCTACGACAGCTACCACTGCAGCCGCTACAACCAGAACACCGGGCGCCTGACGGCCGCCATGTTCCACGAGGTGTTCGCGCGCGCCGCCGCCGAGGCCGACGCCGGGCGGCGAGCCGCCGCGCAGGGCGGGATGCCGTGAGCGACGCGTCCGACGAGCGCGATGCCGCTAGCGCGCCGGCGGCCGCGCAGCAGGCCGAGCGCGACGCGCTGGCGCGCGCGGTCGCGGCGCTGCCCCATCTGCCCGGGGTGTACCGCTACTTCGCCGCCGACGGCACGCTGCTGTACGTCGGCAAGGCGCGCGACCTGAAGAAGCGCGTCTCCAGCTACTTCCAGAAGGACCACGCGGGCACGCGCATCGGGCACATGGTGTCGCGCATCGTGCGCCTGGAGACCACGGTCACCGGCTCCGAAGCCGAGGCGCTGCTGCTCGAGAACAACCTGATCAAGACGCAGAACCCGCGCTTCAACATCCTGTTCCGCGACGACAAGTCCTATCCGTACCTGAAGCTGGGAACCAGCCACGAGTTCGCGCGCATGTCCTACTTCCGCGGCGCGGTGGACCGGCGCAACCGGTATTTCGGGCCGTACCCCAGCGCCTGGGCGGTGAAGGAGAGCATCACCGTGCTGCAGAAGGTGTTCAGGCTGCGCACCTGCGAGGACACGGTGTTCTCCAACCGCAGCCGTCCCTGCCTGCTGCACCAGATCCAGCGCTGCTCGGCGCCCTGCGTGGGCCTGATCTCGCGCGAGGACTACGCCGCCGACGTCGACGCCGCGACGCGCTTCCTGCGCGGCGAGCACGACAGCGTGCTGGGCGAACTGCAGCAGCGCATGCAGGCGCTGTCCGAGCAGCTGCGCTTCGAGGAGGCCGCGGTGCTGCGCGACCAGATCGGCGCCTTGTCCCGGGTGCTGCACCAGCAGAGCATGGAAGTCGACGCCGACCAGGACGCCGACATCATCGCCGTGGCCGTGCAGGGATCGCGCGCCTGCGTCAACCTGGCGATGGTGCGCGGCGGGCGCCATCTCGGCGACCGCGCCTATTTCCCCAGCCAGCTCGCCGCGCTGGACGAGGCGCCGGAGGAACTCGATCCGGCGCAGGCGGTGCTCGAGGCCTTCGTCGCCCAGCATTACCTGGAACTGGAGTTGCCGCCGGTGCTGGTGAGCGCGCGCGTGCCGTCGGCCGAGCTGATGCAGGCGCTGGAGCAGCACCGCGGGCAGCATTGCCACGTCGTCAGCAGCCCGCGCGGCACGCGCCGGCGCTGGCTCGAACTGGCCGAGCAGGGCGCGAGCCTGGCGCTGGCGCGCCTGCTCGCCGACGAGGGCGCGCAGCACCGGCGCACCGATGCGCTGGTGCAGGCGCTGGGGCTGCAGCCCGAGGACGCGGCGGCCCTGTGCGTCGAGTGCTTCGACATCAGCCACACCGCGGGCGAGGCCACGCAGGCCTCGTGCGTGGTGTTCCAGCAGCACGCCATGCAACCGTCGCGTTACCGGCGCTACACCATCGAGGGCATCACCCCCGGCGACGACTACGCCGCGATGCGCCAGGTGCTGACGCGGCGCTATTCCCGCGTGGCCGAGAACAGCGGCGAGGGCCTGCCCGACGTGGTGCTGATCGACGGCGGGCGCGGCCAGGTGGCGGCGGCGCGCGGCGTGTTCGAGGAACTCGGGCTGGACATCGCGCGCCTGGTCGGGGTCGAGAAGGGCGAGGGGCGCAAGGTCGGGCTCGAGGAACTGGTGTTCGCCGACGGCCGACCGAAGCTGGCGCTGCCGCCCGACAGCCCGGCGCTGCTGCTGGTGGCGCAGATCCGCGACGAGGCGCACCGCTTCGCCATCACCGGCATGCGCGCGCGCCGCGCCAAGGCGCGCACCGGCGGCTCGCGGCTGGAGGACATCGCCGGCATCGGGCCCAAGCGCCGCGCGCGCCTGCTGGCGCGTTTCGGCGGCCTGCGCGGGGTCGCGCAGGCCAGCGTGGAGGACCTGATGACGGTGGACGGGATCTCGCGCGAGCTGGCGCAGGCCATCTACGGCGCGCTGCACTGACGGGGGCGGCGCGCCGCCCCCGGGGCGCCACGCATGGCCATCGCGGCGCCGGCGATGGAATAATGCTGCGCACCATGACCGTGCCGACTCTCCTGACCTGGCTGCGCGTGGCGGCCATTCCGCTGGTCCTCGGCGTGTACGCGCTGCCGGCGCACTGGCTGGGCCCCGCCGAACGCAACCTGGCGGCGGCGCTGCTGTTCGTGCTGGCCGGGCTGACCGACTGGTTCGACGGCTTCCTGGCCCGACGCTGGAACCAGGTCTCGGCCTTCGGGGCCTTCCTCGACCCGGTGGCCGACAAGCTGATGGTGTCCGCCGCGCTGCTGGTGCTGCTGCAGCTCGGACGCATCGACTCGCTGGTGGCGCTGATCATCATCGGGCGCGAGATCGCGATCTCGGCGCTGCGCGAGTGGATGGCCCGCATCGGGCGCTCGCGCGCGGTCGCGGTGAACTGGCTGGGCAAGGTCAAGACGGCCACGCAGATGGTGGCCATCCCGCTGCTGCTGTACGACGGCCGGCTGTTCGGCCTGATCTCGTCGGCATGGTGGGGCGGCTGGCTGCTCGACGTGGCTGCCGCGCTGACCCTGTGGTCCATGCTGTACTACTTCAAGCTCGCGCTCGCGGGCATCCAACTGAGCGACTGAATTCCCATGAGCACTTCCGCGCCTTCCCCGGCCGCCTCCGCGCAACGTTCCGCATCGCAGACCCGCCCGTGGCGCATCGCCGTCATCCCGGGCGACGGCATCGGCCAGGAAGTGATGCCCGAAGGCGTGCGCGTGCTCGAGGCCGCGGCCGCGCGCTTCGGCATCGCGCTGCAGCTGGAGGAGTTCGACTTCGCGTCCTGCGACTACTACCTGCGCCACGGCAGCATGCTGCCGCAGAACTGGGAGCAGCAGCTCGGGGATTTCGACGCCATCTTCTTCGGCGCCGTCGGCTGGCCCGAGAAGGTGCCCGACCACATTTCGCTGTGGGGCTCGCTGCTGCAGTTCCGCCGCGTGTTCGACCAGTACGTCAACCTGCGTCCGGCGCGCCTGATGCCGGGTGTGCGTTCGCCGTTGGCCGGGCGTTCGCCGGGCGACATCGATCTGTTGATCGTGCGCGAGAACACCGAGGGCGAGTATTCCGACTGCGGCGGGCGCATGTTCGCCGGCACCGACCGTGAAATGGTCGTGCAGGACACCGTGATGACCCGTGCCGGGGTCGACCGCGTGCTGCACCATGCCTTCGAGCAGGCGGCGCGGCGCGAGCGCCGGCTGCTCACCTCGGCCACCAAGTCCAACGGGCTGTCGATCACCATGCCGTTCTGGGACGAGCGCGTGCGCGCGGTCGGCGCCGCGCATCCCCAGGTGCGCTGGAACCAGTGCCACATCGACGCGCTGTGCGCGCGCCTGGTGCAGCGCCCGCAGGACTTCGACGTGATCGTCGGATCCAACCTGTTCGGCGACATTCTCAGCGACCTCGCGCCCGCGCTGTGCGGCACGCTGGGCATCGCGCCGTCGGCCAACCTGAACCCGCAACGCAGCGCGCCGTCGCTGTTCGAGCCGGTGCACGGCTCGGCGCCCGACATCGCCGGCAAGGGCGTGGCCAACCCGATCGGGCAGATCTGGAGCGCCGCGATGATGCTCGATTTCCTCGGGCATCGCGACGCGCACGACGCCATCGTCGGCGCCATCGAGGCCGCGCTCGACCCCGCTGCGCAGGCCCCGCGCACGCCCGACCTCGGCGGCGACGCCGGCACGCGCGACCTCGGCCAGGCCATCGCGGCGCAGGTTTCGCGTCGCTGAGCCGCGGCATGCCGCGCGGGCCGCGGCGTTCGCGCCACGTCGCGCGCGCGGTCGCGGTTCCCTTGATTGACACGCGCAGCGGTGCTCGCTCTAATGCGTTGGCTGGTGCCGCAAGCCTTGAAATCCGCGGCGATCGGCGCAGTCGACGGCTTGGCGGGAAGGTCCCGCCCCGTACCCGGACCAGTACCAGTACGCAGGCTCGGGGCGCGTGCGCAGTTTCCAGGAGACATCGCGATCGTTCCGCGGGCAGCAGCAGGCAACGTGACGGCGCGTCGTCAACTTGTCGTTCAACCACACCATCCTCATGCAGGGGGCCAGAGTGAATAAAACAGAACTGATCGAACACATCGCGAAGAAGAGCGATATCTCCAAGGCTGCCGCCGCGCGCGCCCTGGATTCGATGATCGAAGGCGTCAAGGTGACCCTGAAGAAGGGCGGCAGCGTGACCCTGATCGGCTTCGGCACCTTCGCGGTGACCAAGCGCCCCGCGCGCACCGGCCGCAACCCCCGCACCGGCGCGACGATCAAGATCAAGGCTGCCAAGGTGCCCAAGTTCCGTGCGGGCAAGGGCCTGAAGGACGCGCTGAACTAAACTCGCGATCCAGGCTCGCGCGGTTTGCCGGAGCATGCACGGGTGCTTAGCTCAGCTGGTAGAGCGGCGCCCTTACAAGGCGTAGGTCGGGGGTTCGAACCCCTCAGCACCCACCACCTGCAGACCGCGCCCCACGCTGGGGCACATGAAGGCGAACCTCGGTTCGCCTTTTGTTTTTTCCGGCCCCTTGTTTTCCGCACCCACGCGACCGGCGGCACCGCCGGCGTTGCCATCCGCCGCCATGTTCGAGTTCGTCCGCAAGCACAACAAGATTCTGCAGGTCGTGCTGTTCCTGCTGATCTTCCCGTCCTTCGTGCTGTTCGGCATCCAGGGCTACAACCACTTCTCCGGGGACGCCAACCTGGCGGCGAAGGTCGACGGCGTGCCGATCACGCTGCAGCAGCTCGACCAGGCGCAGCGCCAGCAGGTGGCCCGTCTGCAGCAGACGATGGGTCCGAACGCCGACGCGCAGTCGCTGGACACGCCGCAGCTGCGCATGCGCACGCTGGACTCGCTGGTGCGCGAGGTGCTGCTGCAGGTGGCGGTCGGCAAGCAGCGGCTGCAGGTGGGTGACGCGCAGCTGCAGCAGGCCATCCTGCAGATCCCGCAGATCGCCGCGCTGCGCACGAAGACCGGTGCCTTCGACGTCGCCGCGTACCGCCGGCTGATCGAGGAACAGGGCATGACCACCGCGCAGTTCGAGGCCTCGGTGCGCGAGCAGCTGCTGCAGCAGCAGGCGCTGGGCGGCATCGGCGACACCGCGATCGGCAGCAGCGCCGTCGCGCGCCAGCTGCTGCAATGGCGCCAGCAGACGCGCACCGTGCGCATCGCGCCCTTCGACGCTTCCACCTTCGAGCAGGGCATCGACCCCGACGACGCGCAGCTGCAGGCCTACTACAAGCAGCACCAGGACGAGTTCCGCGTGCCGGCGAAGGCCACCGTGCAATACGTGGTGTTCGGGCTCGACGACCTGCGCAACGGCGTGCAGATCACGCCGCAGCAGGAACAGGCCTACTACGACGCGCACAAGGGCGAGTTCTATCTACCCGAGCAGCGCCGCGCCAGCCACATCCTGATCGCGCTGCCGCCCAAGCCGACCCCGGCGCAGGTCGCCGCCGCGAAGGCCAGGGCCGACGCCATCGCCGCGCAGGTGCGCAAGGACCCGGCCGACTTCGCCGCGCTGGCGCGCAAGGACTCGCAGGACCCCGGCACCGCCGCGCAGGGCGGCGACCTCGGCTGGTTCACGCCCGACGCGATGGTCAAGCCGGTGGCGCAGGCCGTGTTCGCGCTGAGCAAGGTCGGCGAGATCGCGGGGCCCGTGCGTTCCCAGTACGGCTTCCACGTCATCGAGCTGACCGGCATCCACCCGGCGCAGCACAAGACCCTGGCGCAGGCGAAGGCGCAGATCGACGCCGCGCTGCGCGACCAGGAAGCGCGCAAGCGCTACGGCCGGCTGTCCGAGAAGTTCAGTTCGATGGTCTACGAGAACAGCCGCAACTTCGACAAGGTGGCGCAGGAACTGCACCTGAACGTGCACACGGCCGACGACGTCACGTCGCAGCCGCAGGAGGGCGATCCCAAGTTCGATCCGCTGGCCAGCCCGGCCTTCCTGCAGGCGCTGTTCGGCAAGGTCAGCCTGCGCGACCGGCGCAACATCGCGGCCGTGACGGTGGCCCCGTCGACGCTGGCCTCCGGTCGCATCGTCAGCCTGCAACCGGCCACCTCGCTGAGCTTCGCGCAGGCACGCGATCGCGTGCGCAAGCTGCTGGTGCAGCAACTGGCCGCGCAGCGCGCCGAGAAGGCGGGCGAACAGGCGCTGGCGCAGGCGCGCGCCGGCAAGGCGCAACCCAAGTGGGGCCCGCCGCAGCAGCTGTCGCTGGCGAAGTCCGCAGCCAGCCCGGTGGCGCAGCAGGTGCTCGACGCGGTGTTCCGCGCCAACGCCGACAAGCTGCCGCAACTGCTCGGCGTGAAGCTGCCCGGCCAGGGCTACGCGCTGGTGTCGGTGGACGCCGTCAGCCAGGTCAAGCCCAACGGCGGCGAGCTGCAGATCCAGCAGGGCACGCTGGACCAGATCCTCGGCGAGGCCTACGTGCAGGCCTACATCGACTCGCTGAAGCAGCAGTACGGCGTGAAGATCCTGTACAACCCGAACAAGCAGGCGGGCTGAGCGCGCGGCACGCCGCTTCCGCGTCGTGCCGCGTTGTGCCTATAATGGCCGGTTTCCGGTGGTGGCTGTAGCTCAGTTGGTAGAGTCCAGGATTGTGATTCCTGTTGTCGTGGGTTCGAGTCCCATCAGCCACCCCAACGAAATCAACGGCCTAGGCGCTTCGGCGCCAGGGCCGTTTTGCTTTTCAGCGATCGATCGGTCGCGCATGTAGGCATTGTGTAGGTTTTTGCGGGGAATGCTGGA
>JAKAXL010000059.1 GCA_021816585.1 Pseudomonadota bacterium
GGCCCGCGCATCGCCGCGCCGGGCGATGCGATGCCAGCGCGCGCGCACGAGTCCGGCGCGCGCCGCGAGCACTCCCGCGCGCAGCAGCGCCAGCAGCAGCACCGCGCCTCCCACCAGGGCGCAGGCCTCGAGCAGGCGCAGCGGCCGCGGGTCGTGCACCCGCAGCGCCCCCCAGTCGGCCACGGCAAGCTGCGGCGCGCCGCGCAGCGGGTCGTAGTAGGGCACGCGCAGTCGCGGGTAGCGCGCAGCCCCGCCGCGCAGCACGCGAAACGGCCATTCGATGTCCCACACCGCGGCCAGCGCATGCGCGGACGCGGGATCCAGGCTCACCCGCGGCGGGTCCATGCGCAACGCGGGATCGACGCGGCGCGCAGACCGCGCGAGCAGGCGCAGCAACTCGGCGCGCCCGATCTGGGCTCCGGACAAGCTGGCTCGCAGCACCCCGGCGGCGCCCACGTCGAGGCGCCGCGGCGCCGGCTCGATGCGCAGCCTGGCCTGGCCCACCGCGGCGTCGGCGGGCCAGTAGGCGGGCAGCCCGGCCACCTGCATGCGCAGCGGCGCGACCCGGTACACCCGCAGCTTGCCGAAGGGCGTCGCGCGCAGCAGGCCGAAGCGGATGGTCGCGGTCCCGGCGCGCGTCGGCGTGTAGCTCCAGCTCTGGCGCTGCACGGCGATGCGCCTGCCGCCGACCTGCACCTCGGTGGAGACCGTGGAGACCGCACGCAGCACGCCGTCGTCGCTGCCGGTACGCACGGGCCGCCAGTCCAGCGCGCCACCGGCGCCGATGTCCAGGTCGACGCGCAGGGCCTGTCCCACCACCGGCCGCGCGGCCAGCGCGTGCGCGGCGAGGTAGAGCGGGGCCTGCCCCGGCTCGGAGTCGGCGATGCGCACGCGGCGCTGCGGGCAGCCGAGGCTGCCCGCGCGCACCGCGGGCAGGCTCAGCGCTCCGGAGGCCAGCGGGTAGAGCACCAGGCGCAGGGTCTGTGTACTGTGGCCCGCGGCATCCCCCGAACGCTCGCTGCCCTGGCGCTGCAGCAGCCAGTCGCCGCCGAGACGCGGCGCCGACAGCATCGGGATCGGCGGCAGGTCGCGGGCGCGGATTTCCCAATGCACCGCGTGCCCGAGCACGGGACGCGGCGGCTGCAGCGTGCATTGCAGCGACGCCGCAGCGCATGCCGGGATGCCCGGCACGCAGCAGGCCGCGGCGGCGAGCAGCGAGCGCAAGCCGCGCATCAGCGCGCCCTCGCGAGGTCGGCGGCCACGCCGGTGTCGTGCCGGATCAGCCCGTCCAGCAGCATCGAGCGGTGGTCGTGCAGCAGGCGCATGCCCAGGCGCGCCGCCGCGATGTCGGCGGCCGACAGGCGCGGCCCCGGACTCGCCGGGGCCGCCTGCCCGCCCGCGGCCTCGAGCCTTCCGCCGCGTTGCAGTCGCTGGTTCTGGTAGATGCTCGGCGGCCGCTTGCCGCGGTGGCGAAGCTGGCTCGGGTTCGGGTTCGAGGTGTCGCCGAAGCGCGCCGCGGCCTGCGGCGCGCCGCGCTTGCGCAACCCGGCGATCTCGTACTCCGGGTGCTGCTGCGCCCAGCGCGCCTGCGCCAGGCGCAGGTTGCGAAGCGCGGCCGGGTCGCGCGGCATCAGCACCAGGCTGGCGCGATACGCGTCCAGCGCCTCGCGCAGCCGACCCGGCACGTGGAAGGCCGCGTTGCCCAGGTTGTACAGCGCGACCGCACGGTCGCGGTCGTCGCCGGCGCGCAGCATGGCGCCGCGGAACGCGGCGACGGCCCGATCGAAGTGCCCGGCGCGGTACTCGCAGTCGCCCTCGCCGAGCCGCGCGTCGAAGCCGGGCAGCGCGCGGTACAGCCTGGCGCAGGCGGCGTAGTCGGCGCCCTTCCAGGCAGTCCAGGCCTTCCAGGCCTGGCGGCGTTGCACGCTGTCGCCCGCGTGCGCCGCGGGCGCCTGCAGCGCGCCCCAGCCGAGTCCCAGGCCCAGGACCAGCAGCGGCAGGACCGGCCGCGCCTGCCCGCGGCGGCGCGGCCGCGGCGACTGCAGCACCAGCAGCACCAGCATCGCGCCCAGCAGCGGGATGCCGTAGAGCTCGCGCCAGGCGCTCCGGCTCGCGTCGCGCGGCGGATTCGACGGCAGCGTGGCGATGCCGTGACGGTACAGCAGGGTCCACACGCCGGGCCGATCCAGCCGCGCCTGCGCGCCGCCGGTGCGCGACACCAGCGCGCGCAGGCGCCGTGACGCCTCGGACCGGCCGCTCCACGCCAGGTAGACGGGGATCTGCGCGGCACGCAGCGCCCGCGCCTGGCGCGGCAACGCCGCGCCCGCCTGCGCGTGCGCTGCGTTCTCGGCGGACGGACCGGCCAGCAGCAGCAGGGCGCGCGAGGGCCCCGGCTCGCGCAGCAGCTCGTGGCGCGCCAGCGCCAGCGCGCCCGCCAGCCCGGGACCCGGGCGGCCGCGCAACAGCGCGGGCTGGGCATGGTTCAGGTAGGCGTCGAACAAGCCGCGGTCGCTGGTGCAGGGCAGCAGCAGCCCGGACGCGGCGTCGTACACCATCAGGCCCAGGCGCTCGCCGCGCAGGCGCGACTGCAGGTCCAGCAGCGCGATGCGCTGGCGCTCCAGCGGCAGCCTGCCGGCGGCGTCGGCGGCGGGCAGTTGCAGCAGCACCATCAGGTCCACGCGATGCTCCACGCGCGCCGCCCCGGCGGAGTCCAGCGTGAGCAGCTGGCGCGGCCCGGCCAGCGCCGCCGCCAGCAGCAGCCACAGCAGGGCCTCGAGCAGCAGGCGCGGGACGCCGCCGCGACCGGCGCCGCCGACGTCCCGCACGGCCCAGCGGCGCATCGACGGGTCGGCGTAGTCCGACCATTCGCGTGTCCGTCTCCTGCGAGCCCGCAGCGCCCCCAGCAGCAGCGCAACCGCGGGCAGCAGCCAGGCCCACGGATGCGCCCAGTACAGATCCGGCAGGCGCCCGTTCATCGCCGCGCTCCCCGCCGCGGCCGGGCCCTGGCCAGCACGAGCAGCAGCACCCCGGCGCCCAGCGGCCAGCCGTACAGCGGCAGCGCGCTGCGGCGCCGCGGCGGCGGGCGCAGCGTCGGCGCCAGGCGTGCGATGGCCGCGGCCGCGCGCTGCTGGGCGCCGGCATCGGCGGCGTAGAAGTAGCGCCCGTGGGTCAGGCGCGCGATGGCGCGCAGGTCGGGCTGCGGCGCGGCGAAGGCCGGCACCTTGTAGGTGCCGCCGTCGGCCGGCGTGCCGCCGACCTGCACCGTGTACACCCGCACGCCGAGTGCGCGCGCCAGCGCGACGGCCTGCGCCGGGCTGACATGCCCGCCCTGGCTGGCACCGTCGTCCGAGTACACGACCAGCACCGGCTCGAGGTGCTCGCGGGTGCGCACCTGGCGCAGCGCGAGGCTGATCGCGTCGCCCAGGCAGCCGCCGTCGCCGAGCAGGTCGGCGTGCGCGCGCATCAGCATCTGCACCGCCAGCCGGCGGTCGAAGGTCGGCGGCAGCAGGGTCGCGGCGTGCGCGCCATAGGCGATGACCCCGAAGCGATCCCCGGGGCTGTTGCGCACGAAGCGCGCGAACACCTGCTTGACCACCGCCAGGCGCTGCGCCGGGCGGCCGTTCCATCGCAGGTCCCGCAGGGTCATCGACAGCGTGGTGTCGAGCAGCACCACCACGTCGCGTCCCTGCGCGGGCGGCTGCACCCACTGCCCCAGCCACTGCGGCTCGGCGAGCGCCACGACCCAGCAGGCGAAGGCCGCGGCGGCCAGCAGGCTGGCGGCCGCCGGGCGGCGCCGCCCGGCGGCCTCGTGCAGCAGCCCGTGCAGGTCGGGGTGCACCAGCCTGGGATCGCCCGCTGCGAAGGCCTGCTCGCGCCGCAGGCCCTGCCAGGCGATCCACAGCGCCAGCGGCAGCAGCACGAAGGCCCACGGCCGCCCCCACGCGAGCGCGCCCAGCCATGGGTGCAGCGCCACGAGGCTCACGACGGCAAGGCCTCCAGCAGGGCCAGCAGCGCATCGAGCGACGGCCGACGCGCATACAGCAGGCGCTCGCGCTGTGCGCGCGCCGCCTGCGGCAAGGCGTGCCCTTCGAAGCCGGCGCGTCGCAGGTCCGCCCACACGCCGGGCAGCACGCGCTGGAACTCGACGGACCCGGCGTCGCGGCGCAGCCGTGCGGCCAGCCGGCGCAGGCGCCGGCGCGCCAGCGTGCGCCGCAACCTGCGCGCCCACAGCAGCAGCACGATGCCGGCCAACAGCAGCAGCGCGGCGCCCAGCCAGCCGGCCGCGGGGGTCGGCCAGGCCGTTAGCCCTGCGGGGCGCGCGACGGCGCGCGGCGCCACGATGTCGGCCAGCGCGGCGACGCGGTCGATCATCGCAGCAGCTCCAGCAGTCGCCCGCGCAGCGGCGCGGCCGCCTGCGTGGTCGCGAGCTGGAGCCGTGCGGCTCGCAGTCCGCGCAACTGTTCGTGCAACTGCTCGCGCCGCTGTTCGCCGGCGCGCCGGAACTGCTCGCGCGCTCCCGCGCCCGGCTCCAGCCATCCCTCGCCGGCGCCGGCCGCGTCGACGAACGGCGAAGCCGGCAACGCGGGCAGCTCGAGCTCCACGGGGTCGACGATGTGCAACGCCAGCAGGCGTGCCCGCGCGGCCAGCGGCCACAGCGCGCCGCAGGCCGCGGCGTCGAGCCAGGCGAAGTCGCTGCAAAGCACCAGGCGGGTCGGCGCCGGGCGGTGCAGCGCGAGGCGCCGCGCCCACGCCTGCAACTCGCGCAGCGACTTCGATGCCGGCGCGTGCGGCAGGCGCGGCGGCTCGATGCGCTGGCGCATCAGCCAGTCGGCCATGCGCGCCAGCGCGGCCGCGCCGCAACCGAACTCGTGCGCCCGCAGCCCGTCGGCCGACCACAGCGAAGCCGACAGCCGCGAACGCGGCGACATGCGCGCCTGCAAGCCGGCGGCCAGCAGCGCCACGCGCGCCGCCTGCGCGGCCTTGGTGCGCAGGCGGGTGCCGAACAGCATGCTGCCGTGAGCGTCCACCAGCACATGCCACGGCGTCGCGTGCTCCTCCTCGAACTCGCGCACGTAGGGGCGGCCGGTGCGCGCCAGCAGCGACCAGTGCATCGCGCGCATGTCGTCGCCCGCCTGGTAGGCCCGGCTTTGCGCGTAGTCGAGCCCGCGGCCGCGCAGCGCCGAAGGCCCCTCGCCGGGATCGCGCCGACGTGCCGCGAGCGCGGCGCCGGGGCCCGGCAGCCGCCCCGCCAGCGCGCGCGAGATCTCCTCGCGGTCGACGCCATCGAGCAGGCCGGCGGGCGCGTCGCGGCCGGCGCCGTGCAGGCGGCGCCAGGCTCGCGCAACGGCGCGCAGCCGGTCGGCGTGGACGGCCTCGGCCATGCTCGCGGGTTCAGTCGGACATGGCGGGCGCGAGCAGGCCGCGGGGCGCGTCGGGCCTGCTCAAGCCTCCCGGGGGCCGGGGTGGGCGCCGCCCGCCCATGCGGGCGAGGCGTCGAGCAGTCGGCGCACCAGCGCATCGGCGTCGATTCCGCGCAGCTCGGCTTCCAGGTTCAGCACGATGCGATGGCGCAGCACGTCGGGGGCGAGTTCGACGATGTCGTCCGGGATCACGTAGTCGCGCCCGCGCAGGTAGGCCAGCGCCTGCGCCGAATGCGCCAGCGCCAGCATCGCGCGCGGCGACGCGCCGGCGTCGACCAGGCCTTCCAGCGCCGGGTCGCGCAGCTGCGGCGCGCGGGTGCAGCGCACCAGCTCGACGATGGCGTCGCGCAGCGTCTCGGCCAGGTAGACCCGGCGCACGTCCTCGCGCGAGCGCAGCACCACGGCGGCGTCGATGCGGGGTTCGACCTCGGCGTCGTCGCCCGCATGCTCGCCGGCGGCCAGATCCCTGTCGAGGATGCCGCGCTCCTGCTCGGCGCTCGGGTAGTCGATCAGCACGTGCAGCAGGAAGCGGTCGAGCTGCGCCTCGGGCAGCGGATAGGTCCCCGACTGCTCCAGCGGGTTCTGCGTGGCCATGACCAGGAACATCGGCGGCAGCGGGTAGGTGGCGCCGCCCACCGTGACCTGACGCTCCTGCATGGCCTCGAGCAGCGCCGACTGCACCTTCGCCGGGGCGCGGTTGATCTCGTCGGCCAGCACGATGTCGTGGAACAGCGGGCCCGCGACGAAGCGGCTGCGCCCCTCGGCCGGCAGGAAGATGTCGCCGCCGGTGATGTCGCCCGGAAGCAGGTCCGGGGTGAACTGCACGCGCTGGAACCCGGCGTGCACGGCGCGTGCCAGGGCCTTCACCGCGGTGGTCTTGGCCAGGCCCGGCAGCCCTTCGACCAGCAGGTGCCCGCCGGTCAGCAGCGCCACCACCATGCGGTCGAGCAGGGCCTGCTGGCCGACGATGCGCCGCGCCAGCACGGCGCGCAGCTCGATCACCGCGGCCTGCCGCGACGGGGTTTCCAGGAGGGGATCGGCGGACATGGGCGGCGGAGACGGGCTTTACATATTCGCATGCACTTATTTGTTGCGTCAATCCGGGCTTCCCGCCGCGCCCGGGGGGATCGCGCCGCAGCCGCCCGCGGCGGGCGACGCTAGCATGCCGCGGAGCCCGCCGCCTTCCCCCGGACCCCGCCGCGCATGAACCTTCCCGACATCCTGCTGGTGCTGCTGGCACTGGCTTTCGCGTGGAGCATGGGGGCGCACTACACCGGCGCCTGCATGGGCATGCCCTACGCCAGCGGCAGCATCGGCGCGCGCGCCGCGCTGTGGACCATGGCGCCGCTGAGCCTGCTCGGCGCCGCCCTGCTCAGCCATGGGGTGCTGCGCACGGTGGGGCACGGCATCGTCGCCGGCGGGAGTCTCGACACCCCGGCGGCGATCGCGGTGATCGGTGCCGCCTTCGTGCTGACCACGGTGTTCACGCAACGCCGCATCCCGACCTCGACCATCCAGATCCTGGTGTTCTGCGTGGTCGGCGCGGGCGCGGCACTCGGTCTGCGCATCCGCTGGGACACCGTGGCCCGGCTGGCGCTGCTGTGGGTGCTCGCCCCCGGCGTGGCCTTCGTGCTGGGCTTTGGCTTCACCAGGCTGTTCGACGCCGTGCCGGGACTGGCCCCGGCGCAGGGCGCGGCGCTGCACGTGGGGCGCGCGCTGGTGCTGGTGGGCGGCGTCGCGTCGCTGGCCATGGGGGCCAACGACGTGTCCAACGCCACCGGGGTGTTCCTGTCCACCGGACTGTGCGGCCCGCTGGCGGCCGGGCTGATCGGCGGAGTCGGGCTGGCGCTCGGGGTGCTGACCTGGGGAAGGCCGCTGCTCGAGCGGGTCGCCTTCGACATGGTCCGCATGGACCTGCCGATGGCCACCGCGGCGCAGCTGGTGCAGGCGCTGGTCGTGCTGACGGCCGTGAGTTTCGGCTATTTCACGTCGATGAACCAGGCGCTGATCGGCGCGATGGCGGGCGCCGGCTTCGCGCGCGGCCGGCGTACCATCGATTCGCGGGTGATGCTCGGGGTGCTTCGCGGCTGGCTCATCGGGCCTGTCGCCGGGGCGCTGCTGGGCTACGGCTTCGCACTGGCCGCCCGGGCCTAGCAGGCTGTTGAAATACCCCAGGGGGCCCCGGGCGCCGTGCACGCATGATCCAGGGAGACAACATGCTCAAGGGCAAGACCATCGTCGTCACCGGGGCCGCCTCGGGAATCGGTGCGCAGACCGCCGAACTGCTGGCCGAGCGCGGAGCCGAGGTCATCTCGGTGGACATCCACCAGCCGCCGCGCCCGGTCGGGCGCGTGGTGAGCGCCGATCTGTCCGACAAGGCCTCCATCGACCGCCTGGTCGAGACGCTTCCCGCCGGGCTGCACGGCCTGGCCAACATCGCCGGACTTCCGCCGACGCGCCCGCCGCAGGCGGTGGTGGCGGTCAATCTGGTCGGGCTCAAGTACCTGACCACGCGGCTGGTGCCGAAACTCGCCGACGGCGCGTCGATCGTCAACCTCGCGTCGCTGGCCGGCCTGGGCTGGGCCGACCCGGCGGCCAAGGCCGCCATCGACGCCAGCGCCGAACTGGACTTCGGCGACGTCGCGGCCTTCTGCGCGAAGTATGGCATCGAGGGTGCCCGCAGCTACTTCTTCTCGAAGGAGGCGCTGATCGTGTGGACCATGCGCAACCGCTGGACCTGGCGCGCGCGCGGCATCCGCATGAACGCGGTCAGCCCGGGCCCGGTGCAGACGCCGATCCTGAAGGACTTCCTCGAGACCCTGGGCGCCCGCGCCGAGGAGGACATGCGCACGATGGACCGCCCCGGGCGCCCGCAGGACATCGCTCCGGTGGTCGCCTTCCTGCTGTCCGACGATTCGGCCTGGATCCGCGGCACCAACGTGCCGGTGGATGGCGGCATGTACTCCAACGTGCTGTGCCAGATGCACGGGTTCTGAGGCGGGCGGGCCGGCCGCGAGCCGGATCGCGCATGGCGTAATAGCATTGCGCGTTGCCCCGTCCGGCACGCCGGATCCATGCGTGTGCCGCGGGGCCGCACACCCAGGAGACCGCCGGATGCCCCCACGCCCCTACCTCGCCGGCTTCGGCAACCAGTTCGTCAGCGAGGCCGTCGCCGGCGCGCTTCCCCAGGGGCGCAACAGCCCGCAACGCGCCCCCATGGGCCTGTACGCCGAGTTGATCTCGGGCAGCGCCTTCACCGCGCCGCGCCACCACAACCAGCGCACCTGGGTGTACCGGCGCCAGCCCTCGGTGGTGACCGGCGCCTACGCGCCCTACGAGCAACCCTACTGGAAAAGCGGCGCCTCGCAGGGCGAGTCCGTCGCGCCCGATCCGCTGCGCTGGCACCCGCTGGCCATTCCCGACGAGCCGCTGGACTTCATCGACGGCCTGCGCACCATCGCGCTCAACGGCGACCCCGACGCGCAAACCGGCATGGCCGCCCACCTGGTGCTGATGAACCGCTCGATGCAGGGTCGCGCGCTGGTCAACGCCGACGGCGAGATGCTGATCGTTCCCCAGCAGGGCGAGCTGGAGATCGTCACCGAACTCGGCGTGCTGGAGCTGCGGCCCGGCGAGGTGGCGCTGCTGCCGCGCGGAATCGCCTTCAGCGTGAACGTGCAGGGCCCGTCGCGCGCCTATGTGTGCGAGAACCACGGCGCGGCGTTTCGCCTGCCGGAGCTGGGTCCGATCGGCAGCAACGGGCTGGCCGCCCCGCGCGACTTCCTCGCCCCGACGGCCGCCTTCGAAGAGCCGCAGCAACGCCCCTACGAGATCGTGCGCAGATTCGGCGCCCGGCTGTGGCGCACCACGCAGCCGCGCACGCCCTTCGATGTCGTGGCCTGGCACGGCAACCTGGTGCCGTACAAGTACGACACCGCGAACTTCATGGTGATCGGCTCGATCAGCTTCGACCACCCCGACCCCAGCATCTTCACGGTGCTGAGCAGCCCCAGCGACACGCCGGGCACCGCCAACTGCGACTTCGTCATCTTCCCGCCGCGCTGGCTGGTCGCCGAGGACACCTTCCGTCCGCCCTGGTACCACCGCAACCTGATGAGCGAGTTCATGGGCCTGGTGCACGGCCAGTACGACGCCAAGCCCGAGGGCTTCAAGCCCGGCGGCATGAGCCTGCACGACTGCATGATCCCGCACGGCCCCGACGCCGAGGCCTTCGACAAGGCCAGCCGGGCCGCGCTGGCCCCGCACAAGCTGGAACACACGCTGGCCTTCATGTTCGAAAGCCGCTGGCGCTTCAGGCCGACCGCCTTCGCCATGCAATGCGGCGCGCTCGACCGCGACTACGCCGGCTGCTGGGCCGCGCTCAACGATGGATTCGCACGATGATCGAACTCGACCCCACCCACGACCCCTCGCTGCGCAGCTGGGTCGCCTCGGCCAACTCGCCGCACGGTGATTTCCCGATCCAGAACCTGCCGTTCGGACGCCTGCGGCGCACCGGCCAGGACTGGCGCATCGGCGTGGCCGTCGGCGACGAGGTGCTGGACCTGCGGCTCGCCGCCGAGCACGGCGCCTGGAGCGAGGAGCTGCGCGGGCTGCTGCAGCCGCTGGCCGCCGGCGACCTCAATGCCTTCATGGCGCTGGGCGGCGCGGCGCGGCGCCGGCTGCGCGCCGAGCTGTCGCGCGCGCTGGCCGCCTCGGCCGCGCCGTCCACGCAGTCCGCGCTGGCGCGCTGCCTGGTGGCGCAGCGCGAGGTCGAACTCGGCGTGCCCTGCGAGATCGGCGACTACACCGACTTCTACATCGGCATCCACCACGCCACGTCGGTGGGCAAGCTGTTCCGCCCCGACAACCCGCTGCTGCCCAACTACAAGTGGGTGCCCATCGGCTACCACGGCCGCGCCTCGACCATCCTGCCCGACGGTCATGCCTTCGCGCGCCCGCACGGACAGATCAAGGCGCCCGACTCCGAGGTCCCGGAGCTGCGTGCCTCGCAGCGCGTGGACTTCGAGCTGGAGATGGGCGTGGTGATCGGGCCGGGCAACGGCCTCGGCGAGGCGGTGCCGATCGAGCGTGCCGAAGAGCATGTGTTCGGACTGACCCTGTTCAACGACTGGAGCGCGCGCGACGTGCAGGCCTGGGAATACCAGCCGCTGGGGCCGTTCCTGTCGAAGAACTTCGCCAGCACCATCTCGCCGTGGATCGTCACGCTGGAGGCGCTGGCGCCGTTTCGCGCGCCCTTCGCGCGTCCCGCGGGCGACCCGCAGCCCCTGCCCTACCTGCAGTGCGACAGCAACCGCGAGCACGGCGCCTTCGACGTGCAGCTCGAGGTCTGGCTGCAGACGGCGGCGATGCGCGAGCGCGGCGAGCCCGCGCACTGCATCAGCCGCTCCGGTTTCGCGCAGGCCGCCTACTGGACGGTTGCGCAGATGGTGGCGCACCACACCGTCGGCGGCTGCGCGCTGCGCCCCGGGGACCTGCTGGGCACCGGCACGCTGTCCGGCCCCGAGCCGCAGCAGGCGGGCTCGCTGCTCGAACTCGGCCAGGGAGGCCGCAAGCCGATCGTGCTGCCCGACGGCGAGCAGCGCAGCTTCCTGCTCGACGGCGACTGCATCACGCTGAAGGGCGCGTGCGAACGCCCGGGCGCCGCGCGCATCGGCTTCGGCAGCTGCAGCGCGACGCTGCTCGCGGCACAGGCCTGACGACGCGGAGCACACCTTGAACGACCTCGCCCATTCCGATCGCGCGCCCAGCGACACCATCGCCTACGTGCTGCTGTGGCTGCTCGGCGCCTGCCTGCGCCTGACCATCCTCGCGGTGCCGCCGATGCTTCCGCAGCTGCATGCGAGCCTGGGCCTGAACGAGGGCCAGGTCGGGCTGCTGTCGTCGCTGCCGTCGCTGATGTTCGCGCTGGCCGCCATTCCCGGCGCCTTCCTGGTCGCGCGCTTCGGCATCGGCGCCACGCTGCTCGCCGGCCTGCTGCTCAACGCCGCGGCCTCGGCGGCACGCGGCGCGGTCCCGCAGGTCGACTTCCTGTACATGACCACGGTGCTGATGGCGGCCGGCGTGTCGATCAGCCAGCCGGCGCTGCCGCCGCTGGTGCGCGCGCGCTTCCCGCTGCGCGTGGGATTCGCCACCGCGGTCTACACCAACGGCCTTCTGATGGGCGAGCTGCTCGCCGCCTCGCTCACCGCGCCCGTGGTGCTGCCGCTGGTGGGCCACAGCTGGCAGTCGGGTTTCGTCGTGTGGTCGGTCCCGGTGCTGGCCACCGCGGCGCTGCTGCTGCTGCTGCGCAGGCACCTGGCGTCCGCGCCGCGCCCGGCCTCGCAGCCCCGGCTGTGGATCCCCGACTGGCGCAGCCCGCTGATCTGGCGTCTGGGCTTCCTGCTGGGCGGGGTCAATGCGATGTATTTCGTCGCCAATGCCTTCCTGCCCGATTTCGCCACCTCCGCCGGGCACCCCGAGCTGATCGAGAGCGCGCTGACGGCGCTGAACCTCAGCCAGATCCCGGCGTCGTTCCTCATGCTGGCGCTGGCCGGACGCCTGGCGACGCGGCGCGGCGCCTACGTGGTGACGGCCTCGCTGTCCCTGCTCAGCGTGGTGGGCATCCTGCTGTCGCGCGGCGAGGGCATCGTCGTGTGGTGCGCGGTGCTGGGATTTTCGAACGCCATCACGCTGGTGCTGGCGCTGGCGCTGCCGTCGCTGCTGTGCGCACCGCAGGATGTCCCGCGCACCTCGGCGGGCATGTTCACCATCAGCTACGGCTGGGCGATGGCGGTGTCGATCTTCAGCGGGCAGCTGTGGGACTGGACCCGCTCCTCGCTCAGCGGCATCGCGCCGCTGGCGGTGTGCGCGGTGATCACCGCGCTGCTGGCATCGACCCTGGCGCTGCACTCGCACGAGACGGCTCCGGTGTGACCGGGGCCCTCGAGCGCAGGCGCCACAACGCGTAGGAGCCGGCCCAGGCCAGCAGGAACAGTCCGGCGACCAGGTAGCCCAGCGTGCCGAAGGACAGTCCGGCGAGCGCGTCGGCCAGCGCGCCGTGCAGCCCGAGTTGCCGCACCAGCACCTGCGCCAGCTCGATCGTGCCGACGAGCAGCGCCACGGCCACCGACAACGAGGTCGTGGTCAGGTTGTAGAAAATCCGGCGCACCGGGTCGAAGAAGGCCCAGCCGTAGGCGCGGGTCATCAGCACGCCGTCGGCGGTGTCCATCAGCGACATGCCGGCGGTGAACAGGATCGGCAGCGAAAGCACCGCGCCCACCGGGATGCGGCTGGCCGCGGCGCCGCCGGCCAGCGCCAGCAGCGCGACTTCCGACGCGGTGTCGAAGCCCAGCCCGAACAGCAGCCCCACCGGATACATCTTCCAGCTGCGGTCGATCAGCCGGCTCAGGCGCGGGCCGAACAGCCGGTTGAGCAGCCCCCGGCGCTGCAGCAGATGCTCGAGGTGGGCATGGTCGTGCGCCGCATGGCGCCTGCGCCACAACTGCAGCATGTCCAGCAGGACCATCAGGTTCAGCAGCCCGACCAGCCACAGGAACAAGCCCGACACCAGCGTGCCGAACAGCTGCCCGGCCGCCTGCAATCCCGGCAGCCGGTGCTCGACCAGCGTAGCCAGCAACGCCGCCAGCAGCGCCAGCACGAACACCACGGTGGAATGCCCGAGGGAGAAGAAGAAGCCGACTCCCAGCGGGCCGCGGCCCTTTTGCAGCAGGAAGCGCACCGTGTCGTCGACGGCCGCGATGTGGTCGGCGTCGAAGGCATGGCGCAGCCCGAACAGGTAGGCCGACAGCCCGAGCCCGAGCATCGCCGGGTGCGCGCGCGTGGCGCCCAGGCACAGGCCCCAGCCGAGCAGGTGCAGCGCGACGATCGCCGCGCCGTAGCCGGCCAGCGAACGCCTCTCCGCGGGCGTGAAGCCTGCCGCGCGCTGTGCCTCGGGCACCTGGGGGTGCATGCTGTCTCCTGAAGTGGCCTGCCGGCGCATGCATCCTGGCATACAAGATCCATGCCAGCATTGATCTGCGCCAAGCCGGGCCGCGCCGCACCATCGCGGTGCGCCGGCCGTTCCCTTCCCACGGGTGCGGGGAACCTCGAATCAGGCTAGCACGCCGCGCATGTGCTCCAGGTAGCGCCCGAGCTGCTCGCGCAACTGGACGACGGCCCGGCGCATGTCCTGGGAAACCTGCGCCAGTTGCGCCTGCATCGCGCCATGCAGCGCCGCCTCGATGCCGGCGTTGACCGCGACGTACTCGAGTTCGCCGACCACCCCCTCCAGCTGCGACAGGGCTCGCCGCAGGCGCGCGCAGGCGCGCCGGCGCTGCGCGTCGTGCGACGCGCCACGCTCGCGCTGCATGGCCTCGAGCTGCGGCAGGCGGCGGTGCACGGCCTCGGGCAACCGCCTCAGCTTGTCGAACTGCGCGCCATCGCGCAGGCTCTGCATGAACGCCACGATCAGCGGCTGGATCGCCTCGCGCACCCGGGCCGCGGCATGCTGCAGTTGCTGCGCGCCGTCGCGAAAGGATTGCGCCACCACGCCGTAGCCGGCAAGCCCCCGGCCATGGCGCTTGACCAGCAGTTGCGCATTCAGGGCCTTGCGATCGATTTCGCGCAGGCGCTGGCGCAACTGCATCTGGAAGGCAAAACTGGCGTCTGCCATTCCCAGCAGAGGCGAGCGCGCCGCGGGCGCGGGATTCGACGGATTCATCGGAAAGCCTCGTGAATATGCGATGGCGCTGGCGCCCCCGGTGCCGTCGGCTCATGGGAGCGAGTGGATCCTGAAAATGCCGAAACTCAGCGGACGACCATTTCACCGGGGATTTCGAGCCGCGCGCGCCGGGGCAAAAGGTACCGGACGGGCAGCATCTGCGATTTTCGTTATATGCGTTTTTCGCGATACGAAGACTCCTCGCCATTTGCGAATCGTCCAGTCCACAATTCTCGCAACGAGCCCGCAGTTTCGCAATGGGGCGTCGTTTTCCACGCGGTTTTTCAGTGAGGAGCCCGAGGTATTCATTCCCCGCGAATGAATCTGCATATCTCGTGATATATTGAACCGATTGTTTTCAATCCAACCTGCGACACGAATATGGGAAGACCTCGCGAGTTCGATCCCGCACTCGCCGTCGAACAGGCCTTGCAGGCTTTCTGGGAAAGCGGCCTCGCCGCCACCAGCGTC